>JAVBKC010000003.1:0-3385 GCA_031554255.1 Niveibacterium sp. | reverse complement strand
CAAAAGATGAATTAAGAAGTGTAGCTAACTTTTGGAAACATAATACTACTAAAGATAAAGGTTTAGCAGCAATACCAAAGGCAAGTAGAGTATTTTATGATTTAGGAATTATTAAAGCTGAAGGTAATATTACTAGTGGTGATGCGCATATTGCGGTTGATTATGGACGTATTATGAAAGAAGGTTTAGCTACTTATCGCGCGCGTACGATTGCAGCCCGTGATAGTATGGACTTAACTGATTTTAATAATATTAAAAAATATCATTTCTATGAAGCTATTTTAATTGTTATTGATGCTATTGAAACTTTTGCAAATAGATATAAAGAATTAGCATTAGACAATGCAAGTAAAGAAACTGATGAAAAAAGAAAAGCAGAATTATTAGAAATTGCTAGAGTTATTGGAAAAGTTCCTTATAATCCAGCAGAAAACTTCTATGAAGCCCTTCAATCAATGTGGTTAATTCATTTAGTATTACAAATTGAATCTAATGGACATTCTTTATCATATGGTAGAATGGATCAATATTTATATCCTTATTTAGTAAACGATGTAGAAAAAAATATTATTACAGAAGATAAGGCAGTAGAATTATTAACTAACTTATGGTTAAAAACATTTACTATAAATAAAGTAAGAAGTTGGGCCCATACACAATTTAGTGCTGGATCGCCTTTATATCAAAATGTTACAGTTGGTGGACAAACTAAAGATAAAAAAGATGCAGTTAATAAATTAACTTATTTAATCTTAAGATCAGTTGCCCAAACAAAATTACCACAACCAAACTTAACAGTTAGATATCATGCTGGATTAGATGATAAATTTATGAATGAAGCAATTGAAGTAGTTAAACTGGGATTTGGTATGCCAGCATTTAACAGTGATGAAATTATTATTCCATCATTTATCTCACGTGGTATTTCAGAAGAAGATGCCTATAACTATAGTGCAATTGGTTGTGTTGAAGTAGCGGTTCCTGGTAAATGGGGATATCGCTGTACAGGGATGAGTTTCATTAACTTCCCTAAAACATTATTAATTGCTATGAATGCTGGTGTTGATCCAAAATCAAATACAAAATTAATTGATGGTTTAACTCATTTCAATGACATGACAAGTTATGATGACTTAAGAAAATCTTGGGATAAAATTATTAGAGACTTTACTAGACATAGTGTTATTATTGAAAACTGTTGTGATTTAGTATTAGAAGATGACGTACCAGATATTTTATGTAGTGCTCTAACTGAAGATTGTATTGGTCGAGGTAAGACATTAAAAGAAGGTGGCGCAATCTATGACTTCATTAGTGGATTACAAGTAGGGATTGCAAACTTAGCTGATTCACTTTCAGCAATTAAAAAATTAGTATTCGAAGAAAAGAAAATAAGTAATAAAGCATTATGGGATGCTCTGCAAAGTGACTTTGCTGGAGTTGAGGGTGAAAAAATTAGAGATATGCTAATTCATGATGCCCCTAAATATGGTAATGATGATGATTATGTAGATTTACTAGTTACAAAAGCATATGATAGTTATATTGATGAAGTTAAAAAATACCCAAACACAAGATATAACCGTGGACCTATTGGTGGAACAAGATATGCAGGAACATCTTCAATCTCCGCAAATGTTGGCCAAGGAATGGGTACATTAGCAACGCCTGATGGAAGGCATGCTGGAGTACCACTTGCTGAAGGATGTTCACCATGTCATGCAATGGATACTAATGGCCCAACTGCAGTATTTAAAACAGTTGCAAAATTACCAACTAAAGAAATCACTGGTGGAGTACTATTAAATCAAAAAGTAACCCCAACAATGTTATCAACTGATGAAAATAAAGCTAAATTAATTATGTTATTAAGAACTTTCTTTAATCGTTTAGATGGATTTCATGTTCAATATAACGTTGTTTCTAGAGACATATGATGAGACGCACAAAAAAATCCCGCTGATTACCGTGATTTAATTGTTCGTATTGCAGGATATTCAGCATTCTTCAATATATTATCAAAACAAACTCAAGATGATATTATTGGTAGAACAGAACAAGAATTATAATAAAATCTTATAATATATATTAAAAACATCTTTCATAATTGAAGGATGTTTTTTTATTAAAAAGAAAATGATTCTTATTTTATAAAGCATATTATTTGACAAATTAAAAAAATAATTGACAACGCTTCCACCCATGCTATAAAATTCGTATAAAACTAGAAAAGTTTTCAAACGAAACTTAAACGCAATCGAATAAAAGCGAGATTGCTTAGCTAGTAATATAGAGGAAAGGGGAGAAACAAAGTATATTAATGGATATGATTTTTTATGGATAGTAGATATAAAGAATCAACTTATTACTTAAATAGTAATAAAACATATTATATGGAGGACTAGTTATGATTAAAATTAGATTATTCTGTGCAGCAGGTTTTTCTACTGGTATGTTAGTAAACAAAATCAGAGAAGCTGCCACAAAAAGAGGTTTAGAATTAGATATTGAAGCACTTGCTCAAAGTAAAATTGAAGGTAACATTGAAGGTTGCCATTTAGTATTACTTGGCCCACAAGTAGCTTATACATTACCAAAATCAAAAGAAATTTGTGATCGCCACGGTATCCCAATTGGGGTAATTGATATGGCAGATTATGGTATGCTTAACGGGGAAAAAGTACTGGATAGTGCATTAAAATTAATTGAAGATTATAAAAAATAAGTCGAATTGAGGTTGTGGAAATAAATTTAGAACTTATACTATTAAAATGTTTACATTTCCTTCCGAAAAATATTAATACATAAAATTAAATTTATATCCACACCTATAAATTCAAAAACAATTTATAGAGAGGGAGATAATGATATTTAGAGAAATATCATTATATTATAAAAATGAAAGATAAAGTTATTCAGTATACGATGAAGTTTGTCAACATGAAAGGTGTACTAGCCCTTAAAGATGGGATGCTTAGTATTTTACCTTTAACTGTTGCAGGAAGTATCTTCTTAGTAATAGGACAATTGCCATTTAAAGGGTTAAATGATGCAATTGCTAGTGTTCTTGGTGCCAATTGGATTGAACCATTAATGCAAGTAGTTGCGGGAACATTCGCAATTATGGGATTAATTGCATGTTTCTCAATTGGATACTCATATGCAAAAAATGATGGTGTTGATCCATTACCAGCTGGAGTATTATCAGTAGCGGCATTCTTTATTACTTTACGTCCGTTTATTATGAATGGAACTACAAGAATAGATGGAGCAATTTCTACTGCTTGGTTTGGCGGGCAAGGGATTGTCGCCGCAATTATTATCGGAATTAGTGTTGGAGCAATTTATACACTATTTATCAAGAAAAATATTGTAATTAAAATGC
>JAVBKC010000050.1:0-29937 GCA_031554255.1 Niveibacterium sp. | reverse complement strand
GACGAGCCTTGGCGTTTTCGTGATCGGTCGCGCCGCGACCGCCGATTCGCTGCTCAATTGCCTGCTCGCGCTGGCGCTGACCGACGCATGGCGGCATCTCGAATCCAGCGCCAAAGCGCCGCTGCGCCGCATGTTCCTCTGGATCGGCCTTGGCGTGCTGACCAAGGGGCCGATCGCTCTCGCAATTCCGGCCGCCGTCACCCTGCTCTATTGCGCAAGCCGTGGTGAATGGGGCCGCTTCCTGCGCGCCGCCTTCGATCCGCTCGGCTGGGCCATCCTCGCCGTCGTCGCCCTGCCCTGGTATGCGGCAGCCTATGCGATCCACGGCCAAGCCTTCATCGACGGCTTCATCATGAAGCACAACGTCGGCCGCTTCTCGGGCCCGATGGAGGGCCACGGCGGCTCGCTGTTCTATTATGTGATCGTCGTACCGCTGCTGCTTTTGCCGTGGACCGCGCAGCTCTTGCGCGCAGTCGGCGAGGCGCGCGCCGACGGTGGCCATCCGCTACGCCGCTTCCTCTGGATCTGGTTCGGCTTCGTGCTGGTCTTCTTCTCGCTCTCGGGCACCAAGCTGCCGCATTACGCACTCTACGGCTGCACGCCGCTGTTCCTGCTCGTCGCACTGCATCGCGAACGGCTCCGCCGCGCCGCGCTCGCCTTCGTGCCGCCGATTATCCTGCTCGGCTTTCTCGTCGCCCTCCCCAGATTAATCGAATACGCGCTCGCGCACGGTAAAGTGGCCGATCCGTATTACGCCGCGCAGCTCGCGCGCGCAGCGGAAGTCGCAGGCTGGAGCTACCCGCTCGCAACGATCGCCGCGCTCGTCATCGCGCTCGCGCTCGCGCTGTGGCATAGCCAGCCGATCTGGCGCAGGCTGGCCTTGATCGCGGTCGTCCAGGGCGTATTGTTGGCAAGCGTCGTTGGCCCCTTCGTCGGCGAACTGCTGCAAGGGCCGGTGAAACGCGCCGCGCTTCTCGCGCGCGCAAAAGGCGGCCCGGCGGTGCAGTGGAATTTCTTCCAGCCGAGTTTCGCCGTCTATCGCGGCCAGGAAGCGCCGGTGCGCGAGCCCATGGTCGGCGAAATCGCGCTGACGCGCTTGGACCGCCTGCCGCCCGCCATCCGTGTCGAAACACTCTTCGCCGAAGGCGGCGTGCGCCTTGTCAAACGCCTCCCATGACCGCCTATAGCCCATACAACGCGCCATTACGCTTTGCCGAGGATCTGCCCGGCCAGCGCCGCTTTTCCTTGCTGATCCTCGCGATCTGCGGTTTGAGCCTGTGGCGCATTTGGGTCATCGCGCGCTCGGGCATGACGCTCTATGCCGACGAAGCCTATTACTGGGATTGGTCGCGCGCGCTCGCCTGGGGCTATTTCTCCAAGCCGCCGCTCGTCGCCGCCTTGATCAAAGGCACCACCGCGCTGTTCGGCGACGGCATCCTCGGCGTCAAGGCCGGTAGCCTGCTGCTCTATCCGGCTACCGCGATCCTGCTCTTCGCAATGGGCCGGCGCTTCTACGATAACGACACCGGGCTCGCCGCCGCACTGGCTTTCCTGACGCTGCCGATCACCGGCGCGCTCGGGCTCTTCATCTCGACCGACGCGCTGCTGCTGTTCTTCTGGACCGCCGCGCTGTGGAGCCTGCACCGCGCCGTCACCAGCGGACGCCTGCGCGACTGGCTGCTGCTCGGCGTCCTCTGCGGGTTCGGCTTGATGTCGAAGTACACGATGGGGGCCTTCGCGCTCTCGGCGTTCGCGCTGCTGCTCGGAACAAGGGAAGGCCGCAGCCGGCTCGCCACGTCCGGCCCCTGGTGCGCCGCGCTTGTGGCGCTCGCGATCCTGGCGCCCAACCTCTGGTGGAACTGGCACCACGACTTCCCGACCTTGCGCCACACGGCCCAGATCACGCATGTCGAGGGCAGCGACGGCGGCGGCAACACGCTCGAATTTCTCGCCGCCCAGATCGGCTCGATCGGTCCGCTGCTCGCTATCGGCCTGATCGGCGGTCTCGTCGGCATCCGCGCACTCTGGCGCAACACGGGCGACCGCTTGATGATCGCCGGCTGCCTGCCGCTCCTGCTGCTCGTCGTCGCGCAGTCCTTGACGAGCCAGGCCAACGCCAACTGGGCCGGGCCGGTTTTTTGCAGCGGAACACTCCTCGCGGTAGCCTGGCTGCGCCGTGGCGGCCGACTGCGGCAGGGCCTGCTCGTCGCCGCAATCGCCTTGAATCTCGCGATCACGGCCGTCGTCTATCACTGGCCGACGGTGCTCGGCGTCGTCGGCCGGCCGCTAACCGCCAAGCTCGATCCGCTCAAGCGCATGAAGGGCTGGGATCACCTGATGCAGGGCCTGCAACCGATTTTGCTCGAACACCCGGATGCCACCATCGTCTCCGACGAGCGTACCCTGCTGGCCCATGCAAGCTATGCGCTGCGCATGGCACGGCCGAAGATCGCAGCCTGGAACCCGCAGCACCAGATTCTCGATCAATACCATCTGACGCACTCGCTGCCCGATACGCCCGGCATCGACATCCTGTATCTGTGCGAATGCGAGCCCAAGGGCGTAGAAGCGCGCTTCGCCTCGTCCGAACGCATCGCCCATATCCGTACCACGACGCATCCCGATTTCGCACGCGAGATGGATGTCTGGCTCATGCGTGGCTTCAAGGGCTACTGATGCCCGAGCGCCTCGAAGCCTGGTACGTTGGCTTGTCGTTTCTGGCCGGCGCACTCGTTTTCTCGCTCTGGCCGCAAATCGACCCGCAGATCAGCGGCTGGTTCTACACCACTGGAGAGGGTTTTGCGCGCGGCCGGCAATGGCTGCCCGAAGGCGTGTATTGGTTCGTCTGGTACGGCTCGCGCATCGTCGTCATCAGTGTTGCGCTAGGCTGGCTCGCCAGCCTTGTCGCGCGGCGTGGACGGCTGGCCGAGTGCCGCCGCCAGCTCGGCTTCGTCGCGCTCGCGCTCGCACTCGGGCCGGGCTTGATCGCCGACCAGGCATTCAAGAACCACTGGGGCCGCGCCCGCCCCGAACAAACCGTGCAATTCGGCGGCACCAAGCAATTCACGCCGGCGCTCCTGCCCGCAAATCAGTGCGAACGCAACTGCTCGTTTGTCTCCGGCCACGCCACGGCCGCCTATGCGCTGATGAGCCTGGGCTGGCTGGCCGAGCGTCGCCGCCGCCGTCGCTGGATGCTGCTCGCCATCGTGTCGGGGCTCTTCGTCGGCGCGGTCCGCGTGATCCAGGGCGGCCACTATGCAAGCGACGTTTTCTTCGCCTTCCATGCGGTATGGGCCGGCAATCTGCTCGCCTGGTGGCTGCTCAAGCACCTGCGCAAGCTGCCCGATTGCGATGGGACCAGCGCGCGCAATGAACTCGCGTAGTACTCCCACCAGACAGCTTACGTGCGGCCGCGCCTGCGCTAGACTGACGGATCCTGAAGATATCGGCGCCATAACGCCGCTGCCCGCAAGATGAACGCCCGACCGCCGATTGCCATTCATCCACTGCCCGCACCCATTCCTGCGGCCGCAAATCTGCCGGAAGACGATGGCGCGCCGCTCGCCGACCGCCTTGCGCGGCCGCTGCACGATCTGCGGATTTCGGTTACCGACCGCTGCAACTTCCGCTGCACCTATTGCATGCCGAAGGACAAATTCGGCCGTGAGCACGCCTTCCTGCCGCGCGGCGATCTTCTGAGCTTCGAGGAAATCGCGCGCATCGCGCGGCTCTTCGTCGCCCAAGGCGTGCGCAAGATCCGTATCACGGGCGGCGAACCGCTCTTGCGCCGCGATCTGCCGGCCTTAATCGCACAACTCGCGCCGCTCGGCGCCGAACTCACGCTGACGACGAACGGCGCGCTACTCGCGCAAAAAGCACAGGCGCTCGCCACGGCCGGGCTGCACCGCGTGACGGTCAGCCTCGATGCAATCGACGACGCGATGTTCCGCCGCATGAACGATATGGATTTCCCGGTCGAACGCGTGCTCGCCGGCCTTACCGCCGCAGCCGAGGCCGGGCTCGCGCCGGTCAAGGTCAATTGCGTCGTACGACGTGGCATCAACGATTCGGAGATCCTGCCACTCGCCCGCCACTTCCGTGGCAGCGGCCACATCCTGCGCTTCATCGAGTTCATGGACGTCGGCGCAAGCAACGGCTGGAAGATGGACGAAGTAATGCCCTCGGCCGAAGTGCTGGCGCGGATAGCCACGGCGTTCCCGCTCGAAGCGGTAGACCCCAATTACACCGGCGAAGTCGCCGAACGCTGGCGCTATTGCGACGGCGCGGGCGAAATCGGCGTGATCTCCTCAGTCACCCAGGCATTCTGCCGCGACTGCTCGCGCGCCCGCCTCTCGCCCGAGGGACGGCTATTTACCTGCCTGTTCGCCAACCACGGACCCGATTTGCGCACGCTGCTGCGCTCGCAAGCAGGCGACGCACAGGTCACGCAGGCGATCCGCAACATCTGGCGCGCGCGCGAGGACCGCTATTCGGAAATCCGCAGCAGCGCCACCGTCGTGCGCGACAAGATCGAAATGTCCTACATCGGAGGTTGAGCGCTTGAGCACGCACGGCTCAGCTAAGATCAGCGGCCTGATCCTGGCCGGCGGCGCCGGTAGCCGCATGGGCGGCGCCGACAAGGGCTGGGTCAATTGGCAGGGCGCACCGCTCGTCGCGCATGTGCTGAGCCGGCTCGCGCCCCAGGTCGCGCGCATCTTCATCAGCGCCAACCGCAATCTCGACCGCTACGCCGAACTGGCCCCGTCCCTGCCCGACCTGCGCCCCGGCCTGCCTGGCCCACTCGCTGGCATCGAAGCCGGGCTCGCCGCCGCACCCACTGGCTATCTGCTCGTCGTACCCTGCGACGTACCGCGCCTGCCAATCGATCTCGCAACACGTCTGCTTGGCGCCGTCGGCGACACACGCAAACCCGCCTACGTCTCTACGCCCGAACGCGAGGAGCCGCTTTTCTCGCTGCTCCACACCGATTTACTCGCGCATCTGCAAGAAACGCTGGCGCGCGACGAGCGGCGCGTATTCACATGGATCAGGGCGATAGGCGCGCAAGCCGTCGTATTCGAGGATGCACGGGCGTTCGCGAATCTGAATACGCCGGATAGTCTCGGTGGGTAACCCCTTGGCTGAACGGATATATCGCGTAGCCCCATGCACCGCAAAATTTTCCCTCGCTGCCGCATTATCGGGCCAACGGACCCCGTGCCTTTCTGCCACCTCGTAATACGCGGTGCCATACCGCGCAAGTGCCAAAGCTGCGCGCATCTCTTCGAAGGCGAGTGCCTGCGCACAATCGAAGAGACTCAAGGCTACCTGTCGCTCGATCACGGTCCTTGCCCAGTGAAGGGATCTACGCATCCTGTATTAGTCGAAACCCCTTACTACAAGAGCCGGGTCCATGTGCCTGCGAAATGCGAGCGCTGCGCCAAGCTCGAACTAAACCGAATCCACGGATTCGTCTGCAATCTTGATCGCGAGCGTTGGGGCGCTTTTCCGCGCACGCTCGACTGGGGCTCATGGAGTCCGGAACACCCGAATCTGGGCCTCAAAACCGGCCGCTCGGTCAGCCACGAAGTCATTTCGGCCGTGGCAAACGGGAGCGAGGTTCAAGCGATCAAGGCTTTCCGTTCATCCCATCCGGATGCAACGTTTCGCGAAGCCAGAGACGCCTATGCGGAACTGCTTGCGCAACTTGGCGACTAGCGCCAAGAGCTTCCGTAAATGATATTCGTCAAGCCGAAAGCTGGTTCGACGTCGCGCACACAAGGTAGGATGAAGGCCGATGTTTCGGCACGAGGAAGCGCGGAAATCCAACGTTTTTCTGTCTGCGCCGGAAACAAGCACGGCCCCGATCCGTGCATCAAATGCACTCGATACAAGTCTCTGGAGGTAGATATCATGAATCAGATTCCGAACGCGAACGAAGCGCTCTGGCATCTGCTTTACCGCTACCTCTGGCCTTTCCAGTATTTCCGCAACACCGACCGCGGCAGTCCGATCGAGCGTGCCCAGAACTACCGTTACAACCGCCAGCACCGTACGTATTTGCCCGCGTTCGCGGTCAAATGGCTCCTGCTCGCAGTGCTGGCTTTCACCAGCGGCACGCTGTTCGCCCAGACGGGCGGACTCGTCGTGCCTGCGGCCTGCTGCTATCTGACCGCCACCGGCGCGCTGATCGTCATGTTCCAAACCTTTGTGGCCTGGGCCTGGCTAGCTTGGTTTCCCGAGCGATATTAAGAATCGCCTCGCGACACGAGAAAGCGCTTTGTCGCTTGTGGGCGACTTCGGATTTCGTTGTCTTTTCAAACACTTGGGCTGAATGTCCCGTTTGGGCGTCGGGCGCGAACGTCCCGTCATACCGGTGCTACCGAGCCCAGGCGCGCAATGCAAGGCGCTGGCGCATGGCATGCGCCTTGCAGGGGATCATCCCATTGCAGAGCGATGAAACTCAAGGAGCCTCTCCCGATGCTAGGAAAACAACCGATCCTTTCCACGCGCCGCGCGGACCCCTCCGCGCCGCTTCCCGTCCCTCAGCCGGGCATGCAGGGGCCCACTCGTGAAGAGATCCACGCACTCGCCACTCCGGCCAGTTTCCAGCAAACCCGGATACCTGAACCCACCATGCCGTCCGCGTCGCAGCCAGGCGAGCCCGCCGTTGAGCCCAAGCGCCTGGCGGTCGGTAGCGGCGTACGGCTCAAGGGCGCCGCTATCGAGGATTGCGACACGCTGATTGTCGAAGGCCAGGTCGAAGCAACGATAGATTGCCGCAGCTTGCAAATCGCATCGGACGGCGTTTATCGCGGTAAGGCCACCGTTGACACGGCAGAAATTCAGGGCAGCTTCGAGGGCGAGCTGGAAGTGCGCGAACGCCTCGTCCTGCGCTCGGGCGGGCATATTCTCGGCAAGATCTGCTACGGAAAACTGCTCGTCGAGGAAGGCGGCGTGATCGGCGGGGAGATAACGACACTGGAAGCCGAGCAGGAAAAACGCAACCAGAACGGCGGTCTGAAACGCATCGCACCGGCAATACCCGTCGCCACGGTGGAGCGTTCGGTCGGTTAAGCGGCATCAGCCGACGCAGGACGGCTCGATGAAACGATCCAGCTCGTCGAAAGCATGCGCGGGCGAGAACCGCTGGCTGGCGAATTCGCGCGCAGCTTCGGCCAGGCGTCGGCGCGCCGACGCATCGCGCAGCAGGCGCACAACCGATGCCACGAAGTCGTCGTCGTCGCGGCTGAGGATGAAGGCGCGGCCCGCTCCGACTTCCAGGCCCTGCGCGCCGACGGCCGTCGTGACCAGCGGTTTCGCGTGGCCGAGCGCCTCCACGCTCTTGATCTTGAGTCCGCCGCCATAGGTCACGGGATTGAGCACGAGATGCAATCCGGCGTAAGCGCCCGCCAGATCGTCCACGAATCCGTGCAGTACGACGCCCTCCGCCGCACCGGTCGCTTGCAGCGCATCGCACACCGCGCCGAAGAAGTGCAGTTCGAGGTTCGCGCATTGCGCGCGTAGCCTCGGCCAGAGTTTTTGCAGCAGATGGCGCGCGGCGTCGACGTTGGGCGCCATCGCGGAGCCGAAAAAGCCGATGTGAAGCCCAATCCCCGTGGGTTCCTCTTGCGGCGCAAGTGCCTGTGGATGCGGCGCGAGCAGGATGGGTTTCCCGGGCAACAAATCGCCCAGGGCGCGCGCATCCTCGCTCTGGATGGCGATGACGGCATCCGCCCGCGCCAGGGCCGCGGCCTCTTCGCCCGGCGTGATGTCGATGTCATGGGCCCGGCCTTCGGCGTGAAACATCGCCTGCCGCAGATGTTGAACGTCGTGCGTGTCGACGATGGTTCGGCAATCCTGCCCCAAGGCATCCTTGCAAGCGTCGAGCAACCAGGCCAGGCGCACGTATTCGACCACCACGACAGCGGGCCGCACACGCGAGCACGCTTTGCGAAAGCGATCGGCCCAGGCCGGGCGGCGATAGTCGTCGAGCTTGGGTTCGTGTATCTGGAAAAGGAAACGACGCGGCCCGTGCGCCACCCCCGTGCTGGGCGTGAAACGGCGGCGCAATTCGATGGCAATCTGCTTGACAGTAGCGCGTACGGGCAGCGACGGCACGGCGGGATTTACCGTGCCAGCCGGATCGGACAGCACTCCGGGTTCGCTATAGAGCGGATACTCGAACGGCTTTGCAGCAAGCAGGCGGGCGTCCTCGGCATTGAGTTTTCCGAGAAATAACACATGCAACCGGTAGCGCTGTTCGAGGTGCCGGCAAAGCGCGGCGATGCGCTTTTGCGAACCGATAGCGTCGCGCCAGTAGCGGTTATCGGTAACGAGGAGGATGGTCTTCACTGTGGAAACCCGGCGGCAAGAATCCGCCTAAGCTTCACACGGAGCCGCCCAAGGGCCCAAGGATGAAGATCACGAACGCGCAGCACACGTTTTACATGAAAAGGCCGCCCGAAACTTCCGGGCGGCCTTGGCAAAAACGTGCTGAATCAGAAAGCTGCGTCTTCGAGCGTCAATGCGGCTTCGGCGCCTTCGGTGACGGTCCGCGCAAGACCCTCGACCTGGCTCATCATGTGATCGGCAAAGAAGCGCGCCGTGACGATCTTGCCCTTATAGAAGGCCGCATCGCCACCGCCCGCCGCAAGCTTGGCCCGCGCCACGCGCGCGCCACGCGCAAGCTGCCAACCGCCGCAAGCGATGCCCATGAGCTTGAGGAAGGGCACGGCGCCAACCGAGACGGATTTGATGTCTCTGGCGTAGTTCTCGACGATGTAGGCGACACAGCCGCCCATCGCGGCCGTCGCGCGGGCCAGCGCCTGGCCGATCCGTACGAGATCCGCATCGGATTCGGCGACCAGCTCCTGCGCGCACTTGTTCATCATCCCGAGCACGACTTTCACCGTGGCGCCACCCTCACGCGCGATCTTGCGACCGATCAGATCGATGGCCTGGATACCGGTTGTGCCCTCGTAGATCGTCGTAATTCGCGCGTCGCGCAGATATTGCGCGGCGCCGGTTTCCTCGATGAAACCCATGCCGCCATGCACCTGGATGCCGAGCGAGGCAACGTCGATACCAGTTTCGGTGCTCCAGCCCTTGACGACCGGGATCATCAGATCGGCGAAAGCCATATTGCGTTCGCGTTGCCCGGCATCGGGACTGCGCGCGGCATTATCGAGCGCAGCGCCGACGACATAGATCAGCGAACGCATCGCCTCGGTGTTCGACTTCATCAGCATGAGCATCCGACGGATGTCCGGATGCGCCGCAATCGCGACGCGATCGCCGCCGCGCACACCGGTCTCGAAGCCCTGCACGCGGTCGCGCGCGTAAGACAGCGCCTTCTGATAAGCGCGTTCCGAAATCGAAAGCCCTTCGAGGCCGACGTTAAAGCGCGCCATGTTCATCATGATGAACATGTATTCGAGGCCGCGATTGGCCTCGCCGACGAGATAGCCGGTCGCGCCGCCCTTGTCGCCGAAAGCCAGCACGCAGGTCGGGCTCGCGTGGATGCCAAGCTTGTGCTCGATCGACACGCAATGCACATCGTTGCGCGCACCGAGCGAGCCGTCGTCGCCCACGATGAACTTCGGCACCACGAACAGCGAGATCCCCTTCACGCCTTCCGGCGCGTCCGGCAAGCGCGCAAGCACGAGGTGGACGATGTTCGAGGTCAGATCGTGCTCGCCGTAGGTGATGAAGATTTTTTGGCCGAACACCTTGAAGCTGCCGTCGACCTGCGGTTCGGCGCGCGAACGCACGGCCGAGAGGTCGGAGCCGGCCTGCGGCTCGGTCAGATTCATCGTGCCGGTCCATTCGCCGGACACCATTTTCGGCAGGAACTTCGCCTTGAGCGCGGCAGAGCCGCGCAGCGCGATCGCCTCGATCGCGCCTTGAGTCAGCATCGGGCACAGGCAAAAAGCCATGTTCGCCGACTTGAACATTTCATTGATCGCAGTCGCCACGGTAACCGGCAAATGCTGGCCGCCGAATTCGGACGGGCCGCTGATCGCCGACCACCCGCCTTCGGTAAAAGCCTTGTAAGCATTTTTCCAGCCGGCCGGCGTCGTGACGACACCGTTGTTCCAGTGCGCGCCCTCGCGGTCGCCGGTCTGGTTCAACGGGGCCAGAACGCCGCTGGCGAATTTTCCACCCTCGTCGAGAATTGCATCGACAAGATCCCGCGTGACGTCCTCGCAACCCGGCAAGGATGCGATTTCGGACAGCCCCGCCAACTCGTTGAGCACGAATTGCATGTCCCGGATCGGTGCGCTAAAGCTCATTGATTTCCCCCTTGGTGTGATGCAAACGGCGCGCTTGCCGCGCCCCTCTATTTGTTCATCAGAAAGCGGCGATCATCGAAGCTGGCGACCCAGCCAGGCTTATAGACGACCAGCACCGTGATCACCACGCCGGACAGCCAGGCTTCGCCGAAGCCGAGCAGCAGGAAATACGGTAGATAGTCGGCGATCAAACCGCTGGCTGGCTCGCCCTGGAATGCGAGCAATGCCGTCGCAATAACGCCGATGATCAGCACGCTCGCGGCCGCGACGAAGCAGGTATTCAGGAAAATGAAAACGAAAAAATGGTTCGGCAGATGACGTTGTAGCCACGTGTCCGCATACGCGGTAAACCAAGCGGGCATCAGCGCGAGCAAGACAAAATTGAATGGCCAGGCAAGCGGTTCGCCACCATGCGCGAGCCAGGCGACGAGGCTCGCTAACGCCAGCGCCGCGAGCGCCGGCGCGCGGCCGAACATCAGCACCACCGTTGTCGCGCCGAGGAAATGCAGGGCGAAACCGGGTTTCAGATGCGTGTGCATCGACCAAAACAGCATCAGCACGACCGTCGCGCCGCAGAGCCTGTTGAGCACAGGCCCGCGCACGAGGTTGCCCCAATCGAAACGGCGCCAGTCGGACCACAAAGCCCATACGACCAGCGCGGCACAGAGCCAAGACAGCCCTTCGGGCAGGGACTGGAGGTTGAAGTCCATGTCCCGTCCCCCGCATCAGGCCATTGCGCCCGTCAGTTGCGGCACAAGCTCGAACAAATCGCCGACGAGGCCGTAGTCCGCCACCTGGAAGATCGGCGCATCCGGATCCTTGTTGATCGCCACGATCACCTTGGAATCCTTCATGCCGGCCAAGTGCTGGATTGCGCCCGAGATACCGACCGCGATATACAGCTCGGGGGCCACGACCTTGCCGGTCTGGCCGACCTGATAGTCGTTCGGCACATAGCCCGCGTCGACCGCCGCGCGCGACGCGCCGAGCGCCGCACCGAGCTTGTCGGCCAAGGGTTCGAGCACCTTGTGGTAGTTATCCCCGCTGCCCAGACCGCGACCGCCCGAAACAATGATCCGCGCCGCGCCGAGTTCCGGCCGCGCGCTAACGGTGAGTTCGCGCCCGACAAGCTTCGAAAGCCCCAGGTCGGCTTGCGCCGCGACCGGCTCGATGCTGGCCGCGCCGCCCGTAGCCGCTGCGGCGTCGAAAGCCGCCGTGCGCACCGTCACAAGCTTGATCGCATCGGCGCTCTGCACCGTGGCGAGCGCATTGCCCGCATAGATCGGACGCACGAAGGTATCGCTCGATTCGACCGCAACGATGTCGGAAATCTGCGCCGAATCGAGTAGCGCCGAGACGCGCGGCATGAAGTTCTTGCCGAAGGCCGAGGCCGGCGCGACGAGATGGCTGTATTCGCCGGCCAACGCAACGACCAGCGCGGCAAGGTTTTCGGCCAGTTGTTCGCCGTAATGCGGCGCATCGGCGACGCGAACGCGGCTCACGCCGGCAACCTGCGCGGCAGCCTGCGCCACCGCCGCGCAAGCGCTGCCGGCGACCAGCACATGGATTTCGCCACCGATCTTCGCGGCGGCGGTAATTGTATTGAGCGTCGCGGCCTTCAGCGAAGCATTGTCGTGTTCAGCGATAACGAGAATCGTCATTTGCATTGACCTCACAGCACCTTGGCTTCAGTTTTGAGCTTGGCGACAAGCTCGGGCACATCGGCCACCTTGACGCCGCCGGCACGCTTGGGCGGCTCGCTGACCTTGAGCGTCGCAAGGCGCGGGGCCGGATCGACGCCCAGATCGGCGGGCTTGAGCGTTTCGAGCGGCTTCTTCTTCGCCTTCATGATGTTCGGCAGCGTCGCGTAGCGCGGCTCGTTTAAGCGCAGATCGGTGGTCACGATCGCCGGCAGCTTGACCTCGATGGTTTCGAGCCCGCCGTCGATCTCACGTGTAACAACTGCGCGCTCGCCGACGATTTGCAGCTTCGAGGCAAAGGTCGCCTGCGGCCAGCCCAGCAGCGCCGCGAGCATCTGCCCGGTTTGATTCGCATCGTCGTCGATTGCCTGCTTGCCGAGGATGATCAACTGCGGCTGCTCCTTCTCGGCGACCGCTTTGAGGAGCTTTGCGACCGCCAGCGGTTGCAGCTCGACGTCGGTCTCGACGAGGATTGCGCGATCGATGCCAATCGCCATCGCGGTGCGCAGGGTTTCCTGACTCGCCGCGATACCACAGGTCACGGCAACCGTTTCGCTTGCCGTGCCGGCTTCTCGCAGGCGCACGGCTTCTTCGACCGAAATTTCATCGAAGGGGTTCATCGACATCTTCACATTGGCAAGCTCGACGCCCGAGCCATCGGCCTTGACGCGAACCTTGACGTTGTAATCGACGACTCGCTTGATCGGAACCAAAATCTTCAAAATCACCCTCCTTGAATCAGATACGAAAATAGCGCCGTGCACACAGAGTTGGCATTATCGCGCGCCGCGACCCAAGGCTTGACCCAAAGTCGCCATCGATCTGACAATCGCCCATACCTTCACGTATGTCGATCCATACGCTATCGTACGGATACAAACGTGTCAAACGACCCAATAATGCATACCCCCCAATCCAAAAACCGCACCGTAGCAAGTCGCCAGACACTGGACCGCAAGGCATGGACCCAGGCCGCCAACGACGTACTGGCCGAGGAAGGTCTGGCCGGTTTGCGCGTCGAACTGCTCGCAAAACGCTGCGGCGTCACCAAGGGCAGTTTCTACTGGCATTTCCGCGATAGGCAAGAGCTTCTCGACGAAGTTCTCGCGCAATGGAAGGACGGCCGGATTCGCGACGTCAGCAAACAAGCAAAGACCGAAGCCGGCGGAGAACTCGACAAGCTCGGCCATGTGATCGAGGTCTATTCGGCCTCGCGCAACCGGCGCGGCATCCAGATCGAACTGGCCGTGCGCGACTGGGCGCGACGCGACCCCAAAGCCGCCGCCGTCGTCGCTGAAGTCGACCAGTGGCGGCTCAAGAACGCCCAGGCGCTTTTCATAGCCTCCGGCCTATCCGAAAAAGAAGCCAAGAGCCGCTCGCTGCTGCTCTATGCCTACTCGTTTGGCCTAAGTCTGATGATTTACGAAAATTTCGACGAAGACGTCGCGATGCTGCGCACGCGAATATCCGAGTTCATCTCGAAAGGGGCTGCCCCGGTTTGAATCGCGTGCCGAGTTCCGGCAACGCTGCGAGCGCATTCACGCCGCTCGCGGCAATCACGGCATCCACTTCGATGCCACGCAGTTCGGCAATCAACGTCGCATAACGGATTAGTTCCTCGGGCCGCGACGGCCCGCCCGGTCGCCAGGCTGGTGGAATATCGGGGCCGTCGGTTTCCAGCACGATTGCATCGAGCGGCAGCTTGGCCGCAAGTTCGCGAATCCGTGTCGACCCTGCGTAAGTCATCGCGCCGCCGAAACCCAGTTTGAAACCAAGGTCGATGAAGGCCTGCGCCTGCTGGAAGCTGCCATTGAAGGCATGCGCAATACCGCCACGCGGACGATAGCGGCGCAACTGTTTCAAAATCGCATCCTGTGCGCGCCGAACGTGCAGCAGCACAGGGAGACCGAAATCGCGCGCGATTTCGAGTTGCCGCGCATAGAAAACCGCCATGCGCTCGCGCTCCAGCCCCTCGACATAAAAGTCCAGCCCGATCTCGCCGACCGCGACTGCACCGCCCTCTGCCAGCCGCGCACGAACCGCGTCAAGCGCTGCGTCGGGCAAACCATCGACATACAACGGATGAATACCGAAAGCCGCCGCGACATCGGCATGGCAGACGGCAAGTTCGTCGATTGCAGCGAAATTCGCCGGCGCGACCGCCGGCACTACGAAACAACGTACGCCGGCAGCGCGCGCGCGTTGCATCAGCGCATCGCGCTCCGAATCGAACTCGCTCGCATCGAGATGGATGTGCGTGTCGATCAGCATTGCCGAGCCCGCTTCGCTCAGGCGGCGGTCCAGCGCGGCGGGCGCTTTTCGATGAAGGCATCAACGCCTTCGGCAGTATCCGCTTCCATCATGTTGCAGGCCATCGTTTCGCCGGCAAGCTGATAGGCGGCTTCGACACCCATTTCGAGCTGGCGATAGAAAAGCCGCTTGCCGGCCGCAATCGCCGCAGGCGGTTTCGCGGCGATCTGCCGCGCGAGCCGCGAGATCTCGTCGTCGAGCGCATCCACCGCCACCGCGCGATTGATCAAACCGCGTGCCACGGCTTCGTGCGCCGAAATGAAATCGCCGGTCACCAGCATCTCGAAAGCCTGTTTGCGCGCAACATTGCGCGACAGTCCGACGCCAGGGCTCGCGCAGAACAGACCAACGTTGATACCGGACACCGCAAAACGCGCGCTATCGGCGGCAAGCGCCAGATCGCACATCGAAACGAGCTGGCAACCCGCCGCCGTCGCAATGCCATGCACGCGCGCGATTACGGGCTGAGGCAATGCAACAAGACTCGTCATCAGCGTCGCGCAGCGCGCGAACAATCCCGCCTGGAAATCCTTGCTGTAATTCGCGCGCATTTCCTTCAGATCGTGACCGGCACAAAACGCCCTACCCTCGCCTGCAAGCACCACGACGCGTATGTCTTTGTCCTTGGCAAGCCGGTCTATCTCGGTTTGCAAGGCCGCGATCATGGCCGAGGACAAGGCATTGAATTGCTGCGGGCGGTTTAAGGTCAGCGTCGCGATACAGCCGTCGTCGGTCCGCAGCACATAAGCTTCATTCGATTCCATGTTCATAGGGGCCTCGCTTAGGTCGCGTTCTTGATGTGGCTGCATTCAGCCACGTCCACAGTTGGCCGTCGCCGCACTTTTCATCCACTCCCGAATCCGTATCGCCAGCGCGTCGCTCGCCTGCCTCAGCGCAGCTACGCCGGCGGCAGGACCGGTTGTGGCAGCCATCTGGCGCAGGTCGAATTCATCGCGCGCATAGACCGCCTCGGCACGGTCACCGCGCAGGCTCATGCTGCCCGAAATCAGTACTTCGCTGTTGCCCTTGGCGTCGAAGAGCTGCACGAATTCGTCGAGCCGCAGAGCGAGTTTGCATTCGCCGCCCCCTCCCACGCCCAATTCGCGCGCGAGTAGCGGTTCGAGAAGTTGCGCGGGCGTGGCGGCCCAGCGGTTGTCGGCAAAGCTGCGGCGTTCGCTCGTACGCGCATCGGTAAAGCGAAATTGCATGGCGCTCGTGTTGAGCCACGGCGCGGCCGTCACTTCGATACGGCGTAGCGGCACCGTCGGCTTGGCCGTAGCAATGACTGGCGGCAGGCCCAGATCGTGAATCGCCGGCGCAGCAAGCTGGGTGGGCTGGCCCACGCAGGCTGCGAGCGCTGCGCCGAGCCCGCAGGCAAGGATGGAACGGATAGCTGCGGTTTTCATCGATGGGCCTCGGGCGTGCGATAACCGGCCTCGCCGGGACCGGGCACGGGTTGCGGGCGGCCGAAAACAATGGCCTGCGGATTGCGCTCCAGCGTCGAGATAAGCTGCGACAACTCGGTGCTCGTGCGTTGCAATTCGGCCAGCGTGTCGCCAATGCGCCCGCCGCCATCCTCGACGACGCGTGTTTGCAGGTCGGCGCCGAGCACGTTCCAGCGCGTGGCCAGCATGTCGATGCTCTTGAGCGTTTGCTTGAGATCGGCGAGCGCCGCCGGGAATGCGTTGGAGCCTTTCGCGATATTGTCGAGCGCTGTATCGAGCTTGTTGTTGTCGAAGCGTGCGATAACGCTATTGGCATGATCGATCAGCGCAGGCATCTTGGTCAGCAAGGTTTCGAGATGCTGCGAGGATGCGTCGAGCTGCGCGAGCGTGTTGGAGATTCGCAGGCGGTTCGGTTCATCGACGATGGCGGCGATGCGCTCGGCCACGACCTGAACGCGCCGGATCGCATCGAGCGCGGCTTCCGTCGGGCTCTGCGAGGTCGTATCGAGCGCAATGCGCGCAAGCCCGTCGGGCGCGACATTCAGCGGCGCGGGGTTGCTGCCGTCGTCGTCGAGCTGAACGAAAACGAAGCCGGTCAGCCCCTGCACGCCAAGGCTAGCGCGCGTCGCCTGCGTCAGCGGGATGTCAACGGGGAGCCGTAGCTTGACGAGAATGCGGCGCGGCGCTTGCGGATCGAAAGCGATCTCGGTCACGCGGCCGGCGCGCAGACCGCGAAAGCGGACAGCGGCTTGTGCGTTCAGGCCATTGACGCCTTTGTCGGTGTAGAGCACGACGTCATAGGTCTTCTCGGTTCGGCCCGAGAGCCACCAAACCGAAAATACGATCACGAGTCCGAGCGTGATAGTGAAGAGTCCGACGGCGAAGGCGTAGGCGCGATTTTCCATCAGTCGGTCTTTTGTCCCCGGCGTAGCGCATGCAGGCTGCGCTCGCTCTTGAAGAAACGCTCGATGAAGGGATGCTCGACGTGCACGATTTGGGCGAGCGGCCCGCTGGCGAGTATACGTCGCTCGCACAAGACGGCCACGCGGCTGGCGAGTGCGGACAATGTGTCGAGATCGTGGGTGACGAAAACGACCGTCAGGTTCAGCGCCGCATGCAGCGCGCGGATCAGTTCGACGAAGGCGCCGGCCCGATCCGGGTCAAGCCCGGCGGTGGGCTCGTCGAGCAGCAGCAGTTCCGGATCGAGCGCCAGCGCGCGTGCGAGTGCGATGCGCTTGATCATGCCGCCCGATAATTCGGCCGGCATACGCCAGGCCGCGTCGGCGTCGATTTCGACCATTGCAAGCTTGGTGAAGACCAATTCGCGGATTTCGCCGTCCGGCAGCTCGCCGAGTTCGCGTAGCGGAAAGGCGATGTTGTCGAAGACATTGAGCGCCGAGAACAGCGCGCCATGCTGGAACAACATGCCGAGCCGGCGTTGGCGGTCGCGCCGCGCATCGCGGTCGCCCGCGTGGCGATCCTCGCCGAAGAGCTTGATGACGCCTTCCGTCGGCGGCAGCAGGCCGACGATCTGGCGCAGCAGCGTGGTTTTGCCGCCGCCCGAACTACCGACCAGCGCGAGCAGTTCGCCGCGCTGGATTTCGAGGTCCACATCGCGCAGCACCCAGCGTTGCCCGAAACGCGTTCCGAGCTTGCGGATCTCGATCAAGGGCTTCATCCGCTGGCAAGCCCGATGCCGCGCGTACTCAATGCGAATACCGCATCGAGCAGGATGACCAGCGTAATTGCGGTCACGACCGACTGCGTCGTGCTCGCCGAGAGGCTTTCGGTATTCGGCTTGGCGCGCAGGCCGAAATGACAGGCCACGAGCGCGATGGTGACGCCGAAGGCAAGCCCTTTCGAGAGTGCGATCCAGAGGTTCGGCACCGGCACGGCGCGCGGCAGGTTCGCCAGAAAGAACGCGTAGTCGATGCCAAGCTCATAGTGGGCGGCGATCACGCCACCGCTGATCGCGATTGCGCAGGTCCAGGTAACGAGCAGCGGCATCGCGAGCGCGAGCGCAACGACTTTCGGAAACACGAGCCGCAGGTGGCGCGGTACGCCCATCGTGGCGAGCGCGTCGATTTCCTCGGTGACGCGCATCGTGCCGAGCTGCGCGGTCATCGCCGAGCCCGAACGGCCGGCCACGAGGATCGCGACAAGCACCGGCCCGAGTTCGCGGATGATGCCGATACCAAGCACATCGACGATGAAGGCCTCGGCGCCGAAGCGCTTGAGCTGCAACGCGAACAGATAAGACAGGACGATACCGATCAGAAAGGCGACCAGCGCGCTGACCGGCATCGCGCGCACGCCGGCTTTGTAGAGATTGGCCGAGATTTCGAGCCAGGGCATCTGGCGCGGGCTACGCAGGACGTGGCCGAGCTCGATGACGAGCTGGCCAAGCAAGGAGACGAAGGCGTACAGATGCGCGCCGAGATGGGCCACGCTCGCGCCGATGCCTTCGACATAATCGCGCAGCCGCTTGCGCGGCCTGCGCGCGAGTTTGTCGCGAGGATTATTGGCGAGCCGTTCGAACAGCGCGTCGTATTCGGGCGGGATTTTCGCGGCGGGCGGAAGCGCCCGCTCCCAGTGACGCCAGAGCAACAACGCGCCATAGGTATCGAGCGCGGCGAGCGCCGACAAATCCCAAGCCGCCGTGCGCGGCATGCTGGCAAGCGCCACCCGTATGCGAGGCAGACAGCCGCGTAGACTTGCCAGTGTCCACGACCCGGAAAGGCGAACCTCCTGGTCTACCTGTTCGAGCACGGGCGCTAGTCTTGAAGCGTCCGGCATCAGGCGCTACCGAATGCGGGCGGATCCGCGCGATCGACGCGGAAGCGCACCGCAACGCCGACCTGGGTCCATTGGCGCGCTTCTTCTTCGAGCAGCGCCAAAGTGAGCGGCCGCCCGCGCAGACCGGCCTCGTTCATGCCGACAACATAGCCCTTGCGCTGCGGCAGGAGTAGGAGCGCACCGGCCAGTTCATCGTCGCGCGTGCGGTGCAGGATCACCGCGAGCCGCAGGCACAGGATCAGCAGCCAGTCGCGCTCGCTTGGCGCGACCGCTCGAACGCGTTCGAGCTTGCCGCGATGGGCCAACGCCAGGCGCGCCAGCCGTGCCTGATCCATGCGCGAAAAACCCGGCATATCGGCATTTTCCAGGATATAGGCGCTGTGCTTGTGGTAGCTCGCATGCGCAACCGACAGCCCGATTTCGTGCAAGGCCCCGGCCCAGCCGAGGAAGCGGCGGTCGCTATCGTCCGGATCGCGCGCAGCGGGCAGCGCCTGTTCGAGCAAACGCAGCGCGGTGCCGGTTACGCGCAGCGCCTGGCGCGCATCGACCTGGTAGCGGCGCATGAAGGCTTCGGCCGTTGCGTCGCGCTGGTCGTGATGCGCGTGCCGACCGAGCAGATCGTAGAGCACGCCGAGGCGCAGGGCGCCGTCTGAGAAATCGATGCGTTCGAGACGGAAGGCTTCGACGACCGCGCTCATGATCGCAAAACCACCTGGCAGTACAGGCTGGCGGTCGGCGCGCAGACCAGCGAGCGCGAGGCGCCCGACATGGCCTGCACGCAGCAATTCGGCGCGTAGTTGTGCGAGCCCCTCGCGCGTGATGCCGCCAGCGGAAAAACCATTCAGTTCGAGGATTTCGAGAATCGCCTTCGCGCTGCCCGAGGACGCCACCGCGAAATCCCAGCCGACTTCGCGGTAAATCCGCACGATCGCTTCGAGTTCACGCAGCGCGGCAAGCTCGGCCTCGCGCAGCGACTGCTTGTCGATGCGGCCGTCGGGAAAGTAGCGCAGGCTGTAGCTTACGCAACCCATGTAGAGCGATTCGAGCACGATGGGCTCAAAGCCACGCCCGATGATGAATTCGGTCGAACCGCCGCCGATGTCGAAGACGAATTGTTTGTGGCCCGGATCGGGCAGGCTGTGCGCAACGCCCAGATAGATCAGGCGCGCTTCTTCGCGGCCCGAGATCACCTCGATAGTAAAACCTAGGGCTTCTTGCGCCTGTTCGAGAAAGCTCCCCGCGTTCTTGGCGACCCGCAGCGTGTTCGTTGCGACGGCGCGCACGCTCTCGCTACCGAAACCGCGCAGTCTCTGGCCGAACTTGCGCAGCGCAGCAAGCCCGCGCGCCTGCGAGGCGATGTCGAGCATGCGGTCGCCCGAGAGGCCGGCCGCAAGCCGGACCGCCTCTTTCAGATTGTCCTGGGCATAGATCTGGCTGTCTTCGACGCGGCCGACGATCAGACGAAAGCTGTTCGATCCGAGATCGACGGCGGCGATGAGCGCATGCGACATGTGTGGCCCTGCTGGAGAAGCGCGCGGATTCTAACATCCGTGCTTGTACCATAGCCCTGCCGTTACATTGCAAGCCGAATGGCACACAATATGCCTATTCAATCGATAGGGAGCCTACTATGAGTCGCACCTGGCAACGCCAGCACCCGGCCGAGCATTTCCTCAATCGCGAAATGTCGCTGCTCGCCTTCCAGCGGCGGGTTCTTGCCCAGGCCGCGGATTCTAGCGTTCCGCTGCTCGAACGCCTGCGCTTTCTCTGCATCGTGTCGAGCAATCTCGACGAATTCTTCGAAGTGCGCGTCGCCGGCGTGCGCGAGCAGATTGCGCTCGGCGCCAAGGCGCGCACGCCCGACGGCATGGCCGCCGACGAGCTTTACCGCCAGCTCTGCCGCGAAGTGCATACGATCATCGCCGAGCAATACAGCCTGCTTAACGACGAGATCCTGCCCGCGCTCGCCGCCGAAGGCACCGTATTCCTGCGCCGCAACGCCTGGACGCCCGAGCAGCGTGCATGGATTCGCGACTTCTTCTTCCGCGACGTCATGCCGGTGCTCACGCCAATTGGCCTGGACCCCGCCCACCCGTTCCCGCGCGTGCTCAACAAGAGCCTGAACTTCGCCGTCGAACTCGAAGGACGCGACGCCTTCGGCCGCGTTTCGAACGCCGCCATCGTGCAGGCGCCGCGCGTCTTGCCGCGCGTGATCCGCCTGCCGCAGGAACTGACGGGCGTCACGCACGGCTTCGTCTTCCTCTCCTCGATCCTGCACGCGCATGTAGGCGAGCTGTTCGAAGGCATGAACGTACTCGGCTGCTACCAGTTCCGCGTTACGCGCAACAGCGACCTCTTCGTCGATGAAGAGGAAATGAAAGATCTGCGCGCCACGCTGCAAGGCGAACTGCAACAACGCCATTTCGGCGACGAGGTGCGCCTGGAGGTCGCCGACAATTGTTCGGAAGCCATGGCCGAATTCCTCATGCAGCAGTTCGATCTGCGCCGCGAGGAGCTTTATCGCGTGCCCGGCATCGTGAACCTCGTGCGCCTGATCCAGGTGCCCGACTGGGTGGATAGAGACGATCTGAAATTCCAGCCGTTCCAGCCCAGTCTGCCGCCCGGACTCGTCAAATCCACCGACATCTTCGACGAAATCCGCCGAGGCGACATCCTGCTGCACCATCCGTTCCAGAGCTTCATGCCGGTCATCGATCTCTTGCGCACGGCAGCGGACGATGCGCAGGTCGTCGCGATCAAGATGACGGTCTATCGCACCGGCACCGACTCGGTCCTCATGGAGCATTTGCTGCGCGCGGCGCGCAAGGGCAAGGAAGTCACCGTCGTCGTCGAACAGATGGCGCGTTTCGACGAAGAGGCCAACATCGGCTGGGCCTCCAAGCTCGAAGAAGCCGGCGCGCATGTGGTGTATGGCGTGGTTGGCTACAAGACGCATGCCAAGATGCTGCTGATCGTGCGGCGCGAGGAAGAATCCCTGCGTCGCTACTTTCATCTGGGCACCGGCAATTACCATCCGCGCACGACGCGCTTTTACACCGACTTCGGCCTCTTGAGCTGCCACCCCGACATCGGCAAGGACATCAGCGAGGTTTTCAAGCAACTCACCGGACTCGGCCAGGCGCGCACGCTCAAGCACCTGTGGCAAGCGCCCTTCACGCTCCAGCCGAATGTCATCGCCGCAATCGGGCACGAAGCCGACATCGCGCGCGGCGGCGGCAAGGGCCGGATCATCGCCAAGCTCAACGCGCTACTCGAACCCGAAACGATAGAAGCGCTCTATGCCGCAAGCATGGCTGGCGTCGAAGTGGATCTCATCGTGCGCGGCCCCTGCGCGCTGCGGCCCGGCGTACCGGGGCTGTCGGAGAACATCCGCGTGCGCTCGCTCGTCGGCCGCTTCCTCGAACACACGCGCGTGCTCTACTTCGGCAATGGCGGCGAGGAGCAGGTCTATCTGTCAAGCGCAGACTGGATGGACCGCAACTTCTTCCGCCGCATCGAAATCGCCTTCCCGATTCTCGACGCACGGCTGCGCCGGCGCATCGTCAAGGAAGGACTCAAGCCCTATCTTGGCGACAACTGCCAGGCTTGGGAACTCGACGGCGACGGCAGCTACCGCCGCAAACAGACGCGCTCGACCCGCCGCGCGGCGCAGGACATCCTGCTCAAGGAAGTCGGCGGCGCGCTTTGAATATGCAAACGACAAGGCGCCTTGAAGCACGACGAACACGCGCGTTTTTCGAGGTGTCCTCTTTTTTGATGTTCCGTGATGAACGCCTAGATCGAAAGGCTTGGACCAAAGATCTCGGAAGCCTACTCATAAGGCGAATCCTCAGGGCAGGACAAGAATGACGCGATAACCCGCTGACATGCCGGCGGTTCAGCCGACAGAACGCCATTCCCGTACAATTCGCCCCCTCATGGAAGCCATCGCCCTCGCCGCCTACCCGCGCCATCGTCCCGATCTGGTTTGCGCGCCTTTCCTGCCGATGTCCCGTACCGAAATGGACACGCTCGGCTGGGATGCCTGCGACATCGTGCTTGTGACCGGAGACGCCTACATCGACCACCCGAGTTTCGGCATGGCGCTGATCGGTCGCGTGCTGGAAGCCCAGGGGTTTCGCGTCGGCATCATCAGCCAGCCGGACTGGCGCTCGGCCGAGCCGTTCCGTGCATTGGGCCGTCCAAGGCTGTTTTTCGGCATCACGGCCGGCAATATGGATTCAATGATCAACCGCTACACGGCAGAGCGGAAGATCCGCTCGGACGACGCCTACACGGCGGACGCCGCAGCCGGCAAACGGCCTGATCGCGCGGTCACGGTCTATGCGCAGCGCGCGCGCGAAGCCTATCCGGGAGCCGCCATCGTGATCGGCTCGATCGAAGCGAGCCTGCGGCGCATCGCCCACTACGATTATTGGTCCGACACAGTGCGCCGTTCGGTGCTGCCAGATTCAAAGGCCGATCTTCTGCTCTTTGGCAGCGCCGAGCGCGCAATTGTCGACCTCGCGCACCGGCTCGCCAGGGGCGAAACCATCGAAACCATCCGCGACCTGCGCGGCACGGCTTTCATGACCCGGCGCGGCTGGATGCCCGGCGAGGATTGGGTCGAACAAGACTCGCGCGACATCGACCGTCCCGGCCCCATCGATCCGCATACCGACCCGTATGCGATGACGCAGCAGACCGCTAACGCACCGGGCGTCGACGGCGCAACGCCGATCCGCATCGTGCCGGCCACCGAGCGCATCGCCCAGCGCCGCGCCCAACGCGCAAAAACCGTCGTGCGCCTGCCGGCCTACGAAGCGGTGAAGGACGACGCAGTGCTTTACGCCCACGCCTCGCGCGTCTTCCACCTCGAATCGAACCCCGGCAACGCGCGCGCCCTCGTCCAGGGTCATGGCGAGCGGGACGTCTGGCTCAATCCGCCACCGCTGCCGCTCACAACCGAGGAAATGGATTGGGTTTTCGACCAGCCCTATGCGCGCGCGCCGCACCCCACTTATGGTAAAGCGCAAATTCCTGCATGGGAGATGATCCGTTTTTCGATCAACATCATGCGCGGCTGCTTCGGCGGCTGCACCTTCTGCTCGATCACCGAGCACGAAGGCCGTATCGTCCAGAACCGTTCGCACGAATCGATCCTCAAGGAAATCGAGGACATTCGCGCCAAGATTCCCGAATTTCGCGGCCACATCACCGATCTCGGCGGCCCGACCGCGAATATGTACCGTCTGGCCTGCAAGAGCCGCACCATCGAATCCGCGTGCCGGCGTCTGTCCTGCGTTTATCCGGGCATTTGCGAGAATCTCCTCACCGACCATTCGTCGCTGATTGCGCTTTACCGCAAGGCCCGCGCGCTGCCCGGCGTCAAGAAGATCACGATAGGTTCGGGCCTGCGCTACGACCTCGCGGTACGCTCGCCCGAGTATGTGAAGGAACTCGTCACGCATCACGTAAGCGGCCTCTTGAAGATCGCCCCCGAGCACACCGAGGACGGGCCGCTCTCGAAGATGATGAAGCCCGGCATCGGCGCCTACGACAAGTTCAAGCGCCTCTTCGACAAGTTCTCACGCGAAGCCGGCAAAAAACAGCACCTCGTCCCCTACTTCATCGCCGCCCATCCGGGCACGACCGACGACGACATGCTGCGCCTCGCGCTCTGGCTCAAGGCCAACGACTTCCGCCCGGATCAGGTGCAAACCTTCACGCCAACGCCGCTCGCAATGGCCACCGCGATGTACCACTCGCGCAAAAACCCCCTGCACCGCGTGACGCGCGACTCGGAAATCGTGGAGACGCCACGCTCGGGCATACAGCGCAAACTGCACAAGGCGCTGCTGCGCTACCACGACCCGGCCGGCCACGATCTGATCCGCGAATACCTGCGCACGATCGGGCGCGACGATCTGATCGGCAACGGACCGCACCATCTGGTGCCGCGCGCGAGTCCGGCGCGGTTGCAGCGTGCTGGCCAAAGCCGCAATACGCCAGGCAACGATTATGTGCACGCGATCGGCGCGCGCAAACCAAGTACAAGCGCACCGAAAACACCGCATCGCGCCGTGCATCACAAACCAGCGCGCTAGCTATTGTCCCAAGCGAGGAGCACGAATTTTTGAGCGCTCTGAAGAACCGGGAATAGAAAGACGCAATCACTTACTTGTCTCAAGCCCAACCACAACAGCCTCCGCCGGGTCCAGGCGCGAGCACGCAACCCACGCCGATGGTCGGGTCAGACACGAAACTGGGCTCCAGTCGGCGCTGTCACGCTCAACCCTGAGCGCGAATCTGCCTTCACCACAGAGGCGATTCCGATCTCTGATAAACCGATTTTGTGATTTGGATGAGGCGACAACTCGCTTGACATGCTCCGGGAGCCCTATTACCCGACAGCTCGCTCCTTTTGTCCGTTCGATCATGATGATTGCACGCTCTTCTGCGCTTAGGTGAGTGTATTTTTGCTTCATCGCAATACCCTAACTAATTTGGGGTGTTGCACTTGCAGTTTGAGTCTAAGCTTTTGCTTTATCGAGACGAAAACTAGTCTGACTCAGGGAAAAACGCCCAGTCAGTTTATTACGACCCGAAATCTGCTCGAACCTTCATCAAAAATGCGGGTGCATATTCGCCCAGTTCCCGCGAAGGGCATCGAATCGCGTAACTTACATTACTGACGATATCCCTAGTGTTCCCGAGTCTGTAAAGGTAGATATGAGAACGAACGGGCACGAATTGCTTCGTTTTTTGTCGAAAGCACGAACCCTCGCCGCGTTACAAAAAGGTTTGCGATGCGCATCGGTGTTGCCGCAGGTCATTGTCGAGCTTGGCCGTTGGCGCCAAGAGCGTCAGCGCTGCCTAGCGGAGATCCACGCGACGGGCTGGAATCTGATGGCCGTTCGCAGCTCATCCGCAAGCGAGGACGGTAGCGAAGCGTCCGCTGCGGGTGCCTACGACTCCAGACTGCGTGTCGTGCACGATGAACTGGAGGCGGCAGTTGACGCTGTCTTCGCATCGATGGCAGATACCAGCGAAGCCGACGAGGTGTTCGTGCAACCGATGCTCGATTCGGTTGCGCTGTCTGGCGTAGCTTTCGGCGTCGACCCTGCCACCGGCGCACCTTACCGGATTATCAATTATGACGACTGCAGCGGTCATACCGATACAGTAACCTCCGGCCGATCAAACCGCGTACGCAGCTATTTCGCGCATCATTCCGCCACCGAAATTCCGGCGCAGATGGCGCCGATCATTGCGATGCTGCGTGAGCTCGAAACGCTCTTCGGAACGCCTGCGCTGGATATAGAATTCGCGCAGACGGCGACTGGCGAGTGGGTTCTCCTACAAGTACGGCCGCTCGTCCTTGCCGGGCCGCCGCTAGCGCTGGAGGCCCACACGCACCTTGTCATACTGGTCAAGGACCGGATCGCAACCGGTATTGCCCGCCAGCCGTTCCTCTGCGGTGACCGTACCGTCTATGGTGTCATGCCCGACTGGAATCCGGCCGAGATCATCGGCGTGCGACCGCGGCCGCTTGCGCTCTCACTTTATCGAGAGCTCGTGACCGACATGATCTGGGCCTACCAGCGCAACAACTACGGATACCGCAATCTGCGCAGCTTTCCGCTGATGGTGCACTTTCATGGGCTCCCCTACATTGACGTGCGGGTGAGTTTCAATTCCTTCGTGCCGCGCGATATCGACGGCGCGCTGGCCGACAAGCTGGTGAACTACTACATCGACTGTCTGCTGGGAGCGCCGAGCCTGCATGACAAGATCGAGTTCGAGATTGTCTTTTCCTGCTATACGCTGGATCTGAAAAAACGTCTGGAAGCCTTGCGGGAAGTTGGTTTTTCGACAGACGAATGTGATCGGCTGGCCGACAGCCTGCGCACGCTCACCAACCGCATCGTCAATAACGAAACCGGCCTGTGGCGGACGGACCGCAGCAAGCTGGACATGCTGACGGCTCGGCGCGATGAGATTCTCAGCTCCAGCACGGATGCCGTGTCGCGCATTTACTGGCTGCTTGAAGACTGTCGCCGCTACGGCACCTTGCCGTTTGCCGGCCTAGCGCGCGCCGGTTTCATCGCGGTCCAGCTCCTGCGTTCGCTGGTCAGCGTTGGCGTGCTCGATGCCGAAGAATATGACGCGTTCCTCAACGGCTTCTCCACCGTCAGCGGGCAAATGACCCAGGATCTTGCACAGCTCGACCGCACGACCTTCCTGTCGCGCTACGGACATCTGAGACCAGGCACCTACGACATTCTCTCGCCTCGTTACGACGAGGCGCCCGACCTTTATTTCGATTGGAATAACCGCCTGTCGGAGCCGCATGAGCCCCGTGGCAAGCAATTTGCCCTGTCGCTGACGCAGATGCGCACTATCGGTCGTTTGTTGACTGAGCACGGTTTGTCGCACGGTGTCGTCGGCCTGTTCGACTTCCTGCAGGCGGGAATAGAATCACGCGAGTACGCCAAGTTTGTCTTTACCCGCAATCTTTCCGATGCACTTTCGCTCTTCCGCGATTTCGGGGTCAAGCTTGGTTTCAGCGCGGACGATATGTCTTACGCAAACATCCAGGTAATCAAGGAACTTCATTCCGCAGCTGCAGATCCGGTTGAAGCAATCGCGGAGAGCATCAAGGCCGGAAGGCGGCGCTATGAGGAAACTTGCCAGATCATTCTGCCTCCGCTGATCACGCAACCGGATGATGCGCTCGCCTTTCACATGCCTCCATCTGAGCCCAACTTCATCACTCGGCGGCAGGTCACTGGCGCGGTCGTGCAGCATCAGGACAGGGAGCGCCTGAAGGGTGCGATCATCGTGATTCCGAATGCTGATCCCGGTTTCGACTGGATATTCTCACACCGGATTGCAGGGTTCATCACGGCTTACGGCGGTATCAACTCGCATATGGCAATCCGCGCCAACGAGCTCGGCTTGCCAGCGGTAATCGGTGCTGGAGAAATTCTTTATCGGCAATGGGCCAGCGCACAGATGTTGCGTATCGACTGTGCAAATCGTCGCGTCGAGGTGCTCCGGTGATTCCGTTGCCGGCAAACCCGCGTGCGCCTGCACTGTTACGATAATACCGTCTCCAAACTGAGGGATGAATTGATTCCGGTTCTGGTGAGTCAACGTGTGGATCCGGTACCCGGCCGGAACGAGCGGCGCGATGCGCTGGACCAATGTTTGGTGACTTGGCTGGCAAGCGGCGATCTGCTGGCGGTTCCCGTTCCAAACCGGCCCGAAAACATCGTTGCGCTGTGGGAACGGCTTGCGCCGGCGGCCCTGGTGTTGAGCGGCGGAAACGATCTGGCCTCGTACGGTGGAAACGCGCCTGAGCGGGATATGACAGAGCGTATCTTGCTTGAGCGTGCTTTCGTCGAAAAGGTCCCGGTGTTTGCGATCTGCCGTGGGGCACAGCTGGTTCTCGACTACTTCAACCACCATCTTGAGCAGATCGACGGTCACGTTGCGACTCGCCACGCCTTGCAGGTGGACGGGCGTATGCGTGAGGTCAACAGCTACCATGCCTGGGGTTGCCGCGCTGTCGCGGCGCCATTGCGCGAGATCGCGCGCAATGCAGACGGCGTCGTCGAAGCCTTCGAACACGGTAGTTTACCGCTGCGTGCCGTCATGTGGCATCCCGAACGCGAGCTACCGTTCGATCCGCAAGACTTGGCGTGGCTACTACAAAGCATAAAAACTGAAGAGGTGATCCAAAAATGATGCATGGCCTGATCCTTGCCGCCGGGCGCGGGAGTCGCATGGGCGAACTTACCGCGGAACTACCGAAGTGTTTCGCACGCCTGCACGGACGGCGATTATTGGACTGGCAGCTTGCTGCCCTGCGAGGCGCTGGGCTCGATTCGCTGGCGATCGTGCGCGGCTACCAAGCCGATGCGTTCGACGAACCCGTAACGTTCTTCGAGAATCCGCGCTGGGCCGAGACAAACATGGTGCAAACGCTGCTGGCTGCCGACGCATGGCTGAGCGCCGCCCCCTGTATCGTGAGCTATAGCGATATCTTTTATAGTGCCGAGACGGTGAAGGTACTTGCCGATTGCCCGGCCGACATGGCGATTTCCTTCGATCCAGAGTGGTTGGATCTGTGGTCGCAGCGCTTCGAGAATCCGCTGCTCGACGCGGAGAGCTTTCGGCGTGCGGAGAGTGGAACTTTGCTCGAAATCGGCGAACGTTGCACATCGGTTGAAGAGATTCAGGGGCAGTACATGGGGCTGCTCAAATTTACGCCGACGGGTTGGTCGAAGGTGAAGGCATTGCTGGTGACACTGGACGGTACTCTGCGCGACCGGCTCGATATGACCTCACTGCTCAAGCGAGGCATTGCTGCCGGTTGGGACATCGGCACCGTGCCGGTCGTGGGGCCGTGGGGCGAAGTCGATGAGGCGAGCGACCTGGCGCTTTATCATCGACTGATTTCTCCAGAATTGCTTTGCTGACCTAGAGAGGCTTATATGACTTTATGCTGTCCCATCCAATCGATCCTTGCTGTTTTGGCGCGCTTTCCGCGTGACGACGATCCTTACGAATGCGAGGCGCGCAAACGGTTAGCAATACAGCCGCAAGCTGAGGCCGATGTGGTTTGGGAGGCGTTGTGTCGTCGAGTGTTACTGAACCCTACCTTCGTTCGTGTGCTGTGGCCCGATCAGATCGCGGCGCACCGCGAAGGTTTGGCACAGGTAAGACTGTGGCAGGAGCAACGTTGGGTACAACATCTAGCCGCCGCAGCGGAAGCCGATCAGACAAATTGGGTCGAGGCACAGGGCGATGCGGCTATGCCGGGCACATTGATGCATGCATTACTCGTTTATTTGAGCGAATGCGATGCCGCGCGGGACCCAGGTTTCGGTTTTCTGGCCCGCTATTACAGCTTTCGCGACCTGATTGTGAGCCAGTGGGTGCTCCCCGACTATATATCGACGCTGGATCGAGTATTCAGTTTGCTGGACGAGCAGGCTCAACAGTGGGGCCACCCATATTGTGGCGGTTACGCCTACCAGGGCTATGCGCGCATTGGTTTGGCAGGAGCGAAGCCTACAGAGAAACGACTGGCCGGCTATATGTTTATGGACTGGCTCGGGCGCGATATGAGTGTGCTGGAAATCGGGGCCAATAATGGTTTCATGGCAATCGAGCTAGCACGCCGGGTCAGCAGGGTTGATACGATCGAATACAACCCGTTCCTTGTTGAGATTGGTCGTGTCGTGGCCGAGGCGGTGCGGAGCATGTCAAGCAAGTTGTCGCCTAATCCAAATCACAAAATCGGTTTATCAGAGATCGGATTTTGGTTTGAGGTTACGGCAGATTCGCGCTCGGGGTTGAGCGTGACAGCGCCGACCGGAG
>JAVBKC010000144.1:0-37801 GCA_031554255.1 Niveibacterium sp. | reverse complement strand
GACGATCAGCTTGAGTTCGTGCAGGCACTCGAAATAGGCCATTTCGGGCGCATAACCGGCTTCTACGAGCGTCTCGAAACCCATTTTGACGAGTTCGACGGCGCCGCCGCAGAGCACGGCCTGTTCGCCGAAGAGATCGGTTTCGGTTTCTTCGCGGAAGTTCGTCTCGATCACGCCGCCCTTGGTCCCGCCGTTGGCCGCCGCGTAAGACAAGGCAATATCGCGGGCCTTGCCCGAACGGTCCTGATGGACGGCGATCAACGAGGGGACGCCACCGCCGCGCTTGTACTCGGAACGCACCGTGTGGCCAGGGCCCTTTGGCGCAATCATGATCACATCCAGATCGGCGCGCGGCACGACCTGGTTGTAATGAATATTGAAACCGTGGGCGAAGGCCAGCGTCGCGCCCTGCTTGATGTTCGGCTCGATGTCGGCCGCGTAGACCTGCGGGATGTTCTCATCGGGCAGCAGAATCATGACGACATCGGCCGCACGTACCGCTTGCGCAATCTCGACGACCGTAAGCCCCGCGCCTTCGGCCTTGGTCCAGGATGCGCCGCCACGGCGCAAGCCGACCGTCACATGCACGCCGGAGTCGCGCAGATTTTGGGCGTGGGCATGACCTTGCGAGCCATAACCGACGATGGTGACCTTCTTGCCTTTGATGAGGGAGAGGTCGGCGTCCTTGTCGTAATAAACCTTCATGATGAATCCTCGGGAATTTCGTGTTGATGATGCTGTTCAGATTTTGAGCATGCGCTCGCCACGCCCCAGGCCGCAAACGCCGGAGCGGACGGTTTCGAGGATCAGGCTCGAATCGATCGCCGCGACGAAAGAATCGAGCTTTTCCTGCGTGCCAGTCAGTTCGATCACATAGCTGGCTTCGGCCACGTCGACGATACGGCCACGGAAGATGTCGGCCATCCGCTTCATCTCCTCGCGATCCTTGCCCGTGGCGCGGACCTTGACCATCATGAGCTCGCGCTCGATATGCGCCGCTTCGGAGATATCGACGACCTTGACCACGTCGATGAGCTTGTTCAACTGCTTGGTGATCTGCTCGATGATTTCGTCCGAGCCGCGCGTGACGATCGTCATGCGCGAGAGCGAAGCATCCTCGGTCGGCGCGACCGTCAGCGATTCGATGTTGTAGCCACGGGAGGAAAACAGCCCGGAGACGCGCGAGAGCGCGCCGGATTCGTTTTCCAGAAGCAAGGAAATGACGTGTCGCATAGTGTGTGTGCTTACGTATCAAAGAGCGATCCGCCGCACGGAGCAGGGCACCCACGGGTGGTCCCTGCCGCCGGACAAGGCCGGTAAGCCCTGCCTGCGGACGCCGCCTCGGTGGAGCGACGTCCCGCGCAAGCGAACAGCGGGTATTACAGGTCTTCGGCGGACAGGATCATTTCGGTCAGACCCTTACCGCCCTGAACCATCGGGAATACGTTTTCGGTCGGATCGATCTGGAAGTCGAGGAAAACCAGATCGTTCTTGCGCGAAAAAGCCTCGCGAATCGCGCCTTCGACATCGCTCGGCTTGTCGACGCGGATGCCGACGTGACCATAGGCCGCAGCAAGCTTTGCGAAGTCGGGCAGCGAATCCATGTAGGACTCGGAATAGCGGTTGCCGTGGAAGAACTCCTGCCACTGGCGGACCATGCCGAGATAACGGTTGTTGAGGCTCAGAATCTTGATCGGCAAACGGTACTGCTTGCAGGTAGACAGTTCCTGAATGCACATCTGGATCGAGCCTTCGCCGGTGATAACGGCGACCGGCGAACCTGGATGCGCAAGCTGAATACCCAGTGCGGCCGGCAGGCCGAAGCCCATCGTGCCCAAGCCCCCGGAAGTGGCCCAGCGGCGCGGCTTGTCGAACTTGTAATACTGCGCCGCCCACATCTGATGCTGGCCGACGTCGGTGGCGACGAAGGCATCGCCCTGCGTGACCTTCCACAAGGTTTCCACGACGTGCTGCGGTTTGACGACATCTTCGGAGAACTTGTACTTCAAGCACTCGCGACCGCGCCATTCGCCGATCTGCTCCCACCACGGCGCGAAGCGGGCCGGGTCCGGCCGCTCGCTGGCGGATTCGAGCATTTTGATCATGTCGTCGAGCACGTCGGAAAGATTTCCGACGATGGGTACATCGACCTTCACGCGTTTAGAAATCGAAGAAGGGTCGACATCGATGTGGACGATCTTGCGCGGCTCCTGCAGAAAATGCTCAGGATTGCCGATTACGCGATCATCGAAGCGCGCGCCGACCGCGAGTAGCACATCGCAGTAATGCATCGCCATGTTGGCCTCGAACGTACCGTGCATGCCGAGCATGCCGATGTTCTGGCGATCGGTGCCCGGAAAACCGCCCAGCCCCATCAGCGTGTTCGTCACCGGAAAACCGGTGAGCTTTGCAAGCTTCGCGAGCTTTTCGGCCGCGTCGGCAAGAATAACGCCACCGCCGGCGTAAATAAGCGGCCGCCGGCCCTCCATCAACACCCCCAGAGCCTTGCGAATCTGGCCTTGGTGCCCCTTTACGGTCGGGTTGTAGGACCGCATGGTGACGGTCTTGGGATATTCGTACTCGGCCTTTTGGGCCGTCACGTCCTTCGGAATGTCTACGAGCACCGGACCGGAACGGCCGGTGTTCGCAAGAAAGAAAGCCTTCTTGATCGTCGCGGCGATTTCGCGGACGTCCTTGACGAGAAAGTTGTGTTTGACACAGGGACGCGTGATCCCGACGGTGTCGACTTCCTGGAAGGCATCCTGGCCGATGGCGCCAGAGGGCACCTGCCCACTAATGATCACCACCGGAATTGAATCCATGTAAGCGGTCGCGATTCCGGTCACGGCGTTGGTGACGCCCGGGCCGGAAGTAACGAGCGCAACGCCCACCTTGTTGGTGGAACGCGCGTAGCCATCCGCAGCGTGTACGGCGGCCTGCTCATGGCGAACCAGCACATGACGAACCTTGTCCTGCTTGGACAGTTCATCGTAGATATACAACACAGAGCCGCCGGGATAGCCGAAAATGTACTCGACCTTTTCCTCCTGCAAGCACCTGATTACAATCTCCGCACCAGTCAAAACCATTGCAGCACCCTAAAAAAGCAAAATGTCCCTTTTTTCAAGGGGAAAGCACATTGTCGACGGTGGGCGACAGATTGGTCAAGGTATCCTCACCGCCAGACAAAAAGCAGCGACGGTCGTAAAGAGGTTTCCACTGGCATCCCGAATTGAACTCTCCGATTTTCTGGCAGGAGTGGAGCGTCGCGCATACAAGCATGCTGTTTTCGCACTGCGGAACGAAGAAAACGCGCTGGACGTGGTCCAGGACGCGATGCTCAAGCTCGCCGAACGTTACGGCGATCGTCCTGCGGCCGAGTTGCCCGCGCTTTTTCAGCGGATTCTCCAGAATGCGATCACCGATCATTTCCGGCGCAGTAAGGTTCGCAACCTTTGGACCTCGCTTTTGTCGGTCTTCGCTACAGGCAACGACGAGGACAACCCCGTCGACCCGCTCGAAGTACTGGCGGCCGAGTCCGAGGACAAAGCGTTTTTACCGCCACCCGATCAACTCGACCGCAAGCGTTTACTGGAATTGCTCGAACTTGAAATTTCCCGACTCCCGCCTCGTCAACGCGAAGCCTTCCTGATGCGTTACTGGGAAGAGATGGATATCGCCGAAACCGCCGCCGCGATGGGATGTACCGAGGGCAGTGTCAAAACCCACTGTTCGCGTGCCACCCATACACTGGCGGCTGCGCTGCGTGCAAAAGGAATCAAGCCATGACGATCGAAGACCAAATCGCGCGCCGCCTCGTCGCCGAACTCGACCACGGACTGGTCGCGATCGAGCCTGCGATGCGCGAACGCCTCACCCTCGCCCGTCGCGAAGCGCTCGCGCATCAACGCATCACCATGCAGGTACTGAGCCTTGCCGGCATCGGTCGCAGCCTCGGCGATGCGTGGTATTCGCATGGCCGCGCCGCCCTGATGGCGATCATGGTGATAGGCTTGCTGTTCGTGGGCGAAGCTTGGCGCCAAGACAACCAGGTCAGCGAAATCGAGGAGGTCGACTCGGCCCTGCTCGCCGACGACCTGCCGATTGACGCCTACCTCGACCGTGGTTTCGATAAATGGCTCAAGCACGACTCCGACGAATCCGCCACGCGCTGAGTCTCTCGCTGCTGCTGTTCCTTGCAGGCACGGCCATGGCCGCACCCAATGCGCCACGTTGGTCGGGCCTGAGTCGGGAGCAGCAGCAAATTCTCGAACCCTTGCGCTCCGAATGGAACGCAATGGCTCAGACGCGACGGCAAAAATGGCTGGGTATCGCCGAACGCTATCCCGATCTGTCGGTCGCCGAACAGGCTCGCGTTACGGCACGCATGCAGGCGGGGGGCGAACTAGCGCCGGAGCTGCGCAGAAACGCCCGCGACCAATCCAAGCGACTCCAAAAAGTGCCGCCCGATCAACGCCCCGCGCTGGGCGAGCGTTGGAAAACTTACGAATCGCTGTCCGACGAGGAAAAGCTGCGCCTGCGTGCGCGACTTCGGACCCAGCCAAAAATTGGGCTCAATTCCGACACATACAAGCCGATTCCGGCAGAATGGCTGACTCCGCCTTATCTGCGTCAACAGCGTGTCCCGAAACTTAGCGTCTCCCACAACGACAATTCCCGCTGAAACGGTGCGCGGCCCGCGCATCAGCGCCGAGATCGCCGGCATCCGGCGTCGGTTCGCGAGCCTGCTCTACGAATCCCTGCTACTACTGGGCGTGCTCGGCGCGGGTTTCATGCTGCCGCTGATCGTGCTTGGAACGGCCTTCGGCTGGACGCCCCCCGGCTGGCTCGAATGGCTGCACGTGGTATTCCTGCTCGGGCTTTATTTCGTGCTGCTCTGGCGCCGCAACGGGCAAACGCTTGCGATGCAGACCTGGCGTCTGCAAATCGTCGACAGCCGCAGCGGTATGCCGCCTGGGCTTAAGCAATGCCTGATCCGCTATGCGCTGACCTGGCCATCACTGTGTTTCTTCGCCGCAGGCCTTATCTGGGCCTGGTTCGATCGCGACCGCCAGTTCCTGCACGATCGCTTCTCCGGCACCATCATCGTCCTCTTGCCCGGCCGGCCTGGCGAAGCGGGCTCGAAATAGTCCGCTCAAGGTTTATCGATGCCCGCCAATTCATCGAGAATCGGGCATTCGGGCCGTTCGTCGCCGTGGCAGCAGGCCATAAGCTGTTCGAGCGCGCCTATCATCCCTTGCAATTGCGCAAGTTTGTCGCGCAGCGTCGCGATATGCGCATCGGCGAGTTGCTTGACTTCGCGGCTCTCGCGTCCGCGGTCCTGCCAGAGCGAAACGAGCGCGGCTATCGTTGCGAGATCGAAGCCCAGATCGCGCGCATGGCGGATAAAGCGCAGCGTGTGTAGATCGGCCCCCGAATAGCGGCGATAGCCCGCCTCGGAACGCGCCGCTGGCGGCAACAAACCGATCGCCTCGTAATGGCGGATCATTTTCGCGGAAACCCCACTGCCGCTCGCCGCTTCGCCAATATTCATCGCGTCTGCTCCGGCTTCCAGCGCCGCAGCAGCAACGCGTTCGCAATGACCGATACCGAGGACGCTGCCATCGCCGCGCCGGCCACCACCGGCGAGAGTAGCCCGGCCGCCGCGAGCGGAATCCCCAGGGCGTTATAAATGAAGGCCCAAAACAGATTCTGGCGGATCTTCGCCACCGTGCGGCGCGACAGTTCCAGTGCCGCCGGCACGAGCATAGGGTCGCCCCGCATCAGCGTAATGCCGGCCGCATGCATCGCGACATCGGTTCCGCTACCCATCGCGATACCGACATCGGCTGCCGCAAGCGCCGGCGCATCGTTGATGCCATCGCCGACCATTGCAACGCGCACGCCGTTTTGCTGGAGCCGCGCAACCGCCGCCGCCTTGTCGGCGGGCAGCACTTCGGCCTCGAAGCGCTTGATGCCGAGCGCATCCGCAACCGTCTGCGCAGCGCCCCGGTTGTCGCCTGTGAGCAGCACGGATTCGATGCCGAGCGAATGCAAGCGGCGTATCGCTTCGGCGGCGGCCGGTTTCACCGTATCGCCAAATGCGAAGAGGCCCAGGAGACGCGGTGCGGGCTCGGTTTCGGCCAGCCACGCAAGACTCAAGCCGCGCGCTTCCAGCGCCGCCGCTTCGCTGGCGAGTACAGTGCAATCGACGCCCGATTCCGTTATCAGCCTTGTATTACCCAGGCGCAGCAGCCGGCCATCGATGCGCGCCTGCATGCCGCGCCCCGGCAGCGCCTCGATGTCCGATGCGCTCGGCAAGGCAAGCGAATCTGCCGCTTCGCGCAGCGCCGCCGCCAAGGGATGCGTCGAACCCTGCTGTATCGCGGCCGCCGTTGCAAGCAGCGGCACGCCTTTTTCGACCGCATGTTCGGCCAGCAGACGCGCGCGACCTTCGGTCAGCGTGCCGGTCTTGTCGAAAGCCACGCACCGCACCGACTGTGCAATTTCGAGCGCCTCGGCATCCTTGATCAAGATTCCGTGTTTCGCGCCGACACCCGTGCCAGCCATGATCGCCGCAGGCGTCGCGAGCCCGAGCGCGCAGGGACACGCGATCACGAGCACCGCAACGGCATTGATCAAGGCGGTTTCCCAATCACCGTTGGCAAAACCCCAGCCGAGCAGGGTTACCAGCGCGATACCGAGCACAACCGGTACAAAAATCGCGGCGACGCGGTCGACCAGACGCTGAATCGGCGCCTTCGCCGCCTGGGCGTCCTCGACGAGCCGCACGATGCGCGCGAGCACAGTCTCGGCGCCAATCGCGCCCACCTCGATTTCGAGCAAACCCTCGCCGTTGATGGCGCCCCCCGTCACCGCGTCGTGTGTTGCCTTGGATATCGGCAGGCTCTCGCCCGTAATCAGCGCTTCATCAACGCTGGACTGGCCCGTAAGCACGCGACCATCAACCGGAATCCGCTCGCCGGGCAGCACCTGCACACGGTCGCCGACAACGACTTCGGCGAGTTTCAGTTCGATCCAGCTTGCACCGCGCAGCACGCGCGCACTCGCCGGGCGTACCGCCTGCAAGGCGCGGATCGCTTCGGTCGTTTGCCGTTTGGCGCGCCGCTCCAGCCACTTGCCGAGCCGCACGAGCACGATCACGACGGCCGCCGCCTCGAAGTACAGATGCGCATGGCCGCCGCCCCAAAGCCAGAGATACAGCGAAAGTCCGAAGGCTGCCGAAGTGCCGAGCGCGACAAGCAAATCCATGTTGCCGCTGCCATTCTTAAGCGCGGCCCACCCGGCACGATAAAAGCGCGCGCCAAGCCAGAACTGAACCGGCGTGGCAAGCAGCGCCTGCAACCATGCAGGCAGCATCCATGCGCCGCCCGCGAGCATCGGCAGAACGAGCGGCGCGGCAAGTACGCCGCCGACGACAAGTTCCCATGCCTCGCGCCGCAGGCCGGTTTTCTGCGTATCGACGGATGGCGCGGCATCCATCTGTGCTGCGGGCAGCTTCGCCCGATAGCCCGCGCGGCCAACAGCCGCGATCAGCGCTACCGTGTCGGGTTCACCGGTAGCCCAAAGTACGCGCGCCGACTCGCTCGCGAGATTCACGCTCGCCTGCATAACGCCGGGCACGGCTTTCAATGCGCACTCCACGCGCGCGACGCAGGACGCACAAGTCATGCCTTCTATCGACAGATCCTGCGCCACGAACGGCACCGTAAAACCGGTGGATTGCACCGCGTCGACAAGCGCCGTCGCGGGCACCGGCGCAACGAGGGCGACGCGCGCGGTTTCATTTGCGAGGTTCACGCTGACGGCGACAACGCCTTCGATCCCGGACAGGGCTTTTTCGACACGCCGCACGCAACTTGCGCAGGTCATGCCGCGGATCGGTAAGCTAAGTTCCATTGCAGTTTCAATGGGTACGACGGCTGGCTTGGACGCATTCATGATGGTGAGACTTCTGTGAGCGATACGATAGTCGAAGCCTAAACCTTCCCACGATGGGAATGTCAAGCATCGATTTACCTCACCCGCGCAGCGGCGTCATCGCCCGTCCGAGCGCCGCCTCCTGTGCTGCCTCGCGTCCGAGCCACTTGCAAAAACGTTCGAGCAGCGGGGTGGGAGCCATCCCCTCGCGCGTCACCAGCCAATAGGCGAACGTCATCGGTAGTTCGATATCGAAAAGCTGGACGAGACGCCCGGCCTGCAACTCCGGACGCGACAAACTCACCCGCGTCAGCACGATGCCGAGCCCATCGAGCGCGGCTTGCAAAGCGAGCGAGGAATCGTTGTACTGGAGATTCGCGCGCGGCGGCGCCTCCGCGATGCCGGCAAGCCGAAACCAGTCGTTCCAGTCTTCGCCGTGGGCACTGAGCAACTCGCAGCCGAACAGATCGGCCGGCCGGCTTGGCAAGCGCCCCGCCCGATAACTCGGACTCGCGGCGACGAGCAACCGGTCCTGCAGCAGCAACTCGGTGCGAAAACCAGGGTAATTGCCAAGTCCGAAGCGGATTGCAAGATCGATGTCCTCGCGCACGAGATCTCGAACTTCCTCTGTCGCAATCAGATTCAGTTCGACATCGGGCTCGGCTTCGATGAAGCGGCCAATGCGCGGCGCAAGCCAGCGGGCCGCAAAGGAAGGCATCGTCGTGATCGTCAGCCGTCGACTGTTTTGTCGACGCAGCAGGCTGGCGGCCGCCACTCCGAGCGTGGAAAGCCCCGCGTTCGCGGCTTCGGCAAAATGCTCGCCGGCCGGCGTAGCGATAAGACGTTTGCCGCGACGCTCGAAAAGTGATGTGCCGAACCACGCTTCAAGGCTACGCAACTGCTGGCTGACCGCGCCATGCGTGACATTCAGCTCATCTGCCGCGGCCGAGGCGCTGCCGAGCCGAACGGTGGCTTCGAAAGCGCGCACGGCGCCAAGAGGAGGAAGTCGCGGAGGCGGTTTCATGTTAGATAAACTTACATACAATCAAAAAATCATCGCTTTCATGTTCGCATATTTGCACCAAAATTCAAACATCTCAGCACAAACTGGAGCGAATGATGAGAAACAGCTTGATAGATTTTCAGCGTGACAGCGATATTCGCTCGAACAAGCACGGCACGATTACGCTGTCCGCCGAAAGGGGCGCTACGCTCGCGGATCGCAAGATCGGAGGCCAGTCATGAAAGCCCGACTGCATACCAGCCAGTTCTCGCTCGCGCGCAACGAAGTCTTCACGCTCGAATCCGCTCGCGGCCATGTGCTGCGCTGCTTGGAAGGCGCGCTGTGGCTGACGACGGTCGATCTGCCTGGCGATCACATTCTCCAAACGGGCGATTGCTTCACAATCGCCGGACGCGCGCAGATCGTGATCGAAGCGCTAGAACCGGCGCGCGTCACACTCGTCGCACCCGCAAAGCCATGGCTCGCGGCAAGCCGCAATGGTCAGGCTTGCACCGGCCCATTGAGTTTCGGCATACAAATGTTTCCAGCGGACGCCGTCCAGGCCAGCACTCGGATTATTCGCCGCATGGCATATGAGATCGCACCTTACAACCCTCTTCCGCTTCGAACGCAAGCAAGGCCCGTTTTCTGTCCAGCCCACCTGCATAACCGGTCAAGGCGCCGCCCCGGCCCAGCAGCCGATGACACGGCACGATTATCGTGAGCGGATTGCGCCCCGTCGCGGCCCCCACGGCACGCGCCGCGCGGGGCCGACCGATCCGCGCGGCGAGCGAGCCGTAGTCGGCTGTCTCGCCGAAACCGAGCGTCGCGATCGCGGCCCAGACTTCGCGCTGGAACGCGCTGCCTTCGGGTGCAAGCGGCAGATCGAAGCATTTACGCCGGCCGGCAAACCACTCGCCGAGTTGTTTTGCCGCCTCGACGAGCACAGCCGATTCGGGCGCTTCGCACCACGTCGATCCGATACCGTCGAAATGCTTTTGTCCTTCAAACCAAACGCCGATCAGCCGCTGATCGCGCGCAGCGAGGACCATTGTCCCCTGGGGCGTGGCGATTCGGGTCCATTCGATTTTGTCGTTCATGATTGAATTTCCTTCTCAAATAAGGCCCGCGCGCCTTCGCCAAGACTGCGCCACAGATGCAGCACGGCATAGCCGCGCCAGGGACTCCAGCGCACGGCGAGCGCGTCGGCCTCGCGCGAACTCGCGGCACCCAGCGCCTTGATCAGCGCAACATCCCCGCTCGGCCAGGCGTCGGGCCAGGCGAGCGCACGCAGCGCGATGTATTGCGCTGTCCAGCGGCCGATGCCGGGCAGCGCTTCGAGCGCGGCGAGCGTACCCGGCACGTTGGCTGTCGGCGACAGCACCAGCCGGCCTTCGGCAATTTCGCGGGCAAGCGCAATGATTGCGCGCGCCCGCGTCCCCACGATGCCAAGTTCGCCGATTTGCGACGGCTCGGCCGCCGCGAGCACGGCGGCAGCCGGAAACGCATGCGTGATCGCGCCTTGCGTCAGCAATAACGGCGTCCCGAAACGCGCGACGAGGCGGCCAGCCAAAGTGTGCGCCGCTTTGACCGTAACCTGCTGGCCGAGAATCGCCCGCACCGCCATCTCGAAACCGTCGAACGCGCCAGGCACGCGCAGACCTGGCGCATCTTGGGCAAGCGGACCCAGCGCGGTAACTACGGCTTCGGGTTCGCATGCAAGGTCGAAAATCCGCCGCACGCCCGCGAGCACGGTAGGCAGGCTGTGTAGTAATTCGGGCGCGACTTCGACCGCAATCGCACTACGCAAAGGCCGGTGACTGACGGCGATTGTTCCAAAGCGCTCGCCGCTTAATGTCGTTATGCGAACTGCGCGCCGATAGCAGCCGTCATCGACTGTCTCGACACCTGTTACGCGACGCGCTTCGAGGAAGGCGAGCAAGCGCGTCCAGTCGAAAGGCGGCCGGTAAGCCAATTCAAACACCGGCGCCGCTTCTCCCTGCTCGCCGGTTTCCCGCCGCAAGGCCGTCGGTGCGAGTCCATAGCGTTCGTCGAAGAGCGCGTTGAAGCGTCGCAGGCTCGCGAAACCGGCTGCATACGCAACTTCCGCAACCGGCAGCCGCGTATCCGTCAGAAGCCGCTTCGCGAGCAGCAGGCGCTGAGTCTGAGCAAAAGCGACCGGACTCACGCCATATTCCTGCTGGAATACGCGGCGCAGGTGACGCGATGTGATGCCGAGCCGCTCGGCCAGCGTAGCGAGCGATTCATCCTCGCCCGCCTCGATTCGCTGCGCCGCCGCCCAAGCGAGCCTCGATGCGGAATCGATAGGCGCCCGGCCCGGCGCGAGTTCGGGGCGGCAGCGCAGACAGGGCCTGAATCCGGCCGCCTCAGCCGCCGCAGCATTGGCAAAGAAAAGGCAGTTCGCCGCTTTCGGCGTGCGAACATTGCAGACGGGGCGACAGTAAATACCTGTCGAGGTTACGCCTACGTAAAGGCGGCCATCGAAGCGGCGATCGTGCGCGCACAGCGCGGCGTAACAGGCATCGTGTTCAGGAAGCATGGGCGGATTATCGGCCGCCGCCACGCATGATGCTCGCCGTTTTCGGACCTAATAATCGAAAGCTGCGCGCAGCAATTTTCTCTTCACGAGGATTTCGACTGCCGCCGGAAAATGCGCACCGGCTTCGCAGCGTCAGCGGTTGTGTCCGAGCACCCCGAACAGCCACCGCACGACGATGCGGGCTTCGTCGTGCCAGTCAGTCGCCGCCACAGCCCCGGCGCCTGCTTCTTGACGACGACAAGCAGACTGACGACGACGATGGCGCCGACGATCAGCGGTTCGAGCGTCGCATAGAGATTCATGAGAGCGCGTTCCCGACGTGATTGGCGATAAAGGCTCCGACATAGGCCAAGCCGAACAGATATGCGAGCGATATACCCACCGTTTTCCACGTACCGGTTTCGCGTCGCATGACGGCGAGCGTCGAAGCGCATTGCGGCGCATAGACGTACCAGACCAGTAGCGCCAGCCCGGTTCCAAGCGACCACTGCGCGGCGATCAGCGGTGCAAGCTGCGTCGCAGCCGCATCGTGCCCGGCACCGCCAACCGCATAAACCGTCGCCATCGCCGAGACGGCGACTTCGCGCGCGGCAAGCCCTGGAATCAACGCGATGCAGATCTGCCAGTTAAAGCCCACTGGCGCGAAAACGACCTGCATCGCACGGCCGATATGGCCAGCCAGGCTGTATTCGATCGCCGTGCCGTGCCAATCGGCTGGCGGCGTCGGGAAACTGGCGAGGAACCACAGCAGGATAGAGAGCGCGAGGATGATGCCGCCTACGCGCTTGAGGAAGATCGATGCCCGTTCGACGAGTCCGATGAAGACGTCGCGCGGATTCGGCAAGCGCCAGGACGGCAGTTCGAGCAGTAACGCATGATCGTGCAAGGCGCTCGAAAACCGCTTGACAATCCAGGCCACGACAAGCGCGGAGAGAATACCGAGCGAATAGAGCGCGAACAAGACAACGCCGCGCAAGCCGAAATAACCGAGAACCGTATGTTCGGGCACGAAGGCACCGATCAACAATGCATAGACCGGCAAGCGCGCCGAACACGTCATCAGCGGTGCGACCATGATGGTTAGCAAACGATCGCGCGGATGCTGAATGCTGCGTGTGGCCATGATGCCGGGCACGGCGCAGGCAAAGCTCGACAGCAACGGAATGAAAGCGCGGCCCGACAGCCCGGCCGAAAGCATGAAGCGGTCGAGCAGGAAGGCCGCACGCGGCAGATAGCCCGACTCTTCGAGACAAAGAATGAAGAGGAACAGCAACAGGATCTGCGGCAAAAACACTAGAACGCTGCCCACGCCCGCGAGAATTCCATCGACGAGCAGACTGCGTAACATGCCGTCGGGCATATGTGCCGCAAGTAGCGCGCCGACGCCGGTAACGCCTTCTTCGATCAATTCCTGAAGCGGTGCGGCCCAGGCAAACACGGCCTGGAACGTCAGAAACATCGTGAGCGCGAGAATCACCATGCCCCAGACCGGATGGAGCGTCCAGCGATCGAGCGCATCGTCGATTTCGGCCGTCCGGCGCGGTACGCTGACCGCAGAGGCAAGCAGCTCGCCCACCTGTACATGCAGATCTGCATCCTCGGCCGGAGGCAACGGAATCGCGGGGCTCGTGGCGTCGAGTGCGGCAATCAGCCCCTTTGCCCCATCCTTCTGGATCGCGATCGTCTCGATCACCGGCATGCCCAGCTTGGCTTGCAGGGCCTCTGTATCAATGCGGATGCCGCGTTTGGCGGCAGCGTCCATCATGTTCAGCGAAACGATCATCGGCAAATCGAGTCGCGCAAGTTCGAGCACAAAGCGCAGATGCAGGCGCAGATTCGTTGCATCGATGACGCAGACAATCAAATCCGGCCGCTTTTCGCCGGTTTTTTTGCCTAGGCAGACATCGCGCGTGATCGCCTCGTCCGGGCTCGTTGCATTCAGGCTGTACGCGCCCGGCAAATCGAGCACATGGACCACGCGCCCCGAAGGCAGACGAAAACGGCCTTCCTTGCGCTCGACCGTGACGCCCGCGTAGTTCGCGACTTTTTGGCGGCTCCCTGTCAGCCGGTTGAAGAGTGCCGTTTTGCCGCAGTTGGGATTACCGACGAGTGCGATGTGGAGAGAATCGTCCGCAGCCTGAGCACTCATGCAGAAGCGCCCTGCAGGGACGAAGACGGACACAGGGATACACGGACCCGCGCGGCTTCGCTACGACGCAGGGCAAAGCGGGTAAAACCAACCTGCACGGCAATCGTTTCCGCGCCCATCGGTCCATAGGCCAGGATGCTGACGGGCTCGCCGGGCACGAAACCGAGTTCGCGCAAGCGCTGCGCGATACCATCACCGGACGGGTGAGCATCCTCGACAGCTTCGACGATGGCGCGCGTTCCGCGCTTCAGGCGAGAGAGATTCATCACGAAAACCTGTAATGCAACGAAAGCCAGAACGGCTCATTAAATGCGAAGTATTCGCGTTTATATACCCATACACTCTTGGCTGCAAGTCGAGGCTGACTCTAACAAGCCGGGAAGCGCTTCTGTCTGCGATAGATCAGGCCGGGATGGCCATGCAGCGGCCGATGGGTTGCGAAAGGGATGTGGCACAGCGGGGGAGCGCATGGCGGATAGGGTGAGATTCGAACTCACGAGCCCCGCGAAGGGCCGCCGGTTTTCAAGACCGGTGCATTCAACCGCTCTGCCACCTATCCATGCGGGCGCGCAGTCTAACATGCGCCGCCACGCGCCTGGGCGGCGGACATCTGTTTGAAACTTACGTCAAGCAGGGTAGTCTTACGAACGCTGTTCGATAAATCTAGGGAGTTCGATTGATGCAATTCGATACGTCTACACGCGACACAACGGTATTGGCCACTGCGCGCAATCAAGTGTTGCGCAACACTTACATGCTGTTGGGTCTCTCGATGCTGCCGACCGTAGCGGGCGCGCTACTTGGCGTGCGGCTCGGCTTTTCGTTCTTCGCGGGCAGCCCGGGGATCAGCTTCCTCGTCTTTATGGGCATCGCCTTCGCGTTTTTCTTCGGTATCGAGCGCTACAAGAACAGCAGCGTAGGTGTTGTGCTACTGCTTGCCTTCACCTTCTTCATGGGGTTGATGCTCTCGCGCATCCTGCAGGTGATGCTCAATTTTTCGAACGGAGCAAACCTGATTGCGCTCGCGGCAGGCGGTACTGGGATCATCTTCCTCGCCATGGCTAGCGTTGCCTCGGTGACAAAACGCGATCTCTCCGGTCTCGGCAAGTTTCTGTTCGTCGGCATGATCGTCGCGCTCGTCGCCATGGTCGCGAACATCTTCCTGCAATTGCCGGGACTGCAACTGGTGATAGCAATCGCATGCCTGGGCATTTTCTCGGCTTACATCCTGTATGACGTGAATCGCGTCATCACCGGCGGCGAAACGAATTACATCAGCGCTGCGCTGGCGATCTACCTCGATGTTTACAACGTGTTCGTGAGCCTGCTCCAGATCCTCGGCATCTTCGGCGGACGTCGCGACTAAAAACGCATCCTTGCAAACAAAAAGAGGGCAGCCTGCGGGTTGCCCTCTGTCTTTCGATCCAGGCACTCAGTCGCGCTCGAACAGGGCTATCGATTCGACATGCGAGGTATGCGGGAACATGTTTGCAACGCCGGCACCACGCAGGCGGTAGCCTTTTTCGGCGATCAGCACTGCGGTATCGCGCGCGAGCGTCGCGGGGTTGCACGACACATAAACGATGCGTTTGGGGGCATCTTCGCCAAGCGCCTTGACGACGGCAATAGCGCCTTCGCGTGGCGGATCGATCAAGAGCTTGTCGAGTTTGCCGAGCGCAGCGAGACTGTCCTGCGTGCATTCGAAAAGATTCGCGACTAAGAATTCGGCGCGCGTGGCCAGACCGTTCGCCGCCGCATTCTGGGCGGCTCGCGCGACAAGCGCCGCAGAGCCTTCGACACCGACAACATGTGCGCCGCGACGCGCGATAGGCAGGCTGAAGTTGCCGAGGCCGCAGAAAAGATCGGCGATCCGCTCGCCAGGTTGTGGAGCGAGCAATTGCATCGAACGCCGGATCAGGATTCGGTTAATTCCGGTATTGACCTGGGTGAAATCGGTTGGCCGAAACGCGAGTTTCAGATCGAACTCCGGTAGCGAGTAGTGCAATTCGCTCGATTCGCCCGCGCGGACCGGATGTACCGTATCGGGTCCGCCAGGCTGCAACCACATCGAAAACCCATGCTCGTCGCCGAAAGCAAGTATGTGCTGCCGGTCTGCTTCGGTCAGCGGCAACAGGTTGCGCAGAACGAGGACGGTACGATCGTCGCCGACGGCGATCTCGATTTGAGGAATCCGGTCGGGAATCGACAGCCCATCGATCAGGCTGCGCAGCGCCAGCAAACGATGCCCGACATTCGGCGGCAAGATCTCGCAAGAGCTCATGTCGGCGACATAGCTGCTCTTACGCTCGTGGAAGCCGACGAGCACGCCGCCTTTTTTCGGCACGCGCCGCACGCCGATCCGCGCGCGGTAGCGATAGCCCCAGGTTGGTCCCTGGATTGCCGGGTAAACAGTCTCCGGCCGCATTCGGCCGATGTGCCAGAGCGCGTCTTCCAGGATGCGCTGCTTGACCGCGAGCTGCGCCGACGCATCCAGGTGCTGAATCGAACAACCGCCGCAAACGCCGAAAAACTTGCAAGCCGGCGCCACGCGCAGAGCGGATTCGCGCAGGATGCGCGTTGTCGTCGCCTGCTCGAATGTCGGCTTTCTGCGATAACTCGCGAACTCTACGCACTCGCCCGGCAGGGCTCCCTCGACAAAGATAGCCTTGCCGTCCAGGTGCGCGACGCCGCGGCCTTCGTGATCCAGGGATTCGATGGTGACGCTGGGCATTGTGGAAGTTTCCGGACAAAACGGGTAATTGTATCAAGACGCACCCGCACAGAAGACCCTGCCGAGGCAGCTCTTATATAATGGGCAGATGATTGATACGTTGCTCGGCGAACTTACGCCCAAAGAATTTCTCGCCACCTATTGGCAGAAGAAGCCCCTGCTCGTTCGCGGCGCACTGCCCGGTTTCGGTGGCATCTTCACCAAGAGCGAATTGCTCGAACTCGCGACCGACGAAAACATGGAGTCGCGCTTTGTCTCGCAGGATGCCGAGGGATGCTGGCAACTCGAACGCGGACCCTTCAAACCGTCGCGTTTTCGCCCTAAAACGCCGTGGTCGGTGCTCGTCTCGGGCACGAATCTGGTTTCCGACGCGGCGGATATATTGCTCCGGCATTTTAACTTCATTCCCTACACCCGGCTCGACGACCTGATGGTCAGTTATGCAACAGCAGGAGGGGGGGTCGGCCCGCATTTCGATTCCTATGACGTTTTCCTGATCCAGGGGCTGGGTAAACGGCGCTGGCAAATCAGCGCGCAACGCGATTTCACGCTGGTCGAAGGCGCGCCTTTGCGCCTCTTGAAAAATTTCAAACCGACGCGTGAATGGGTGCTCGAACCGGGCGATATGCTTTATCTGCCGCCGCAGTATGCTCATAACGGAATATCAGAAAGCGTCGATTGCATGACTTATTCTGTCGGTTTTCGCGCGCCAACAAATCAGGAAATCGGCGAAGCATTTCTCGGCCATATCCAGGAAACCCTATCCCTCGCGGGACGTTATGCGGACGCCGGCATCACGCCTTCGACAGATCCCGCGCGCATCGGCGAAGACGTCATAGACCGGATAGAAACCATGCTTCAACGAATCCGTTGGTCGAGAAAAGATGTAAGCGAATTTGTCGGTCGTTACATGAGCGAGCCCAAACCGCAGGTCTTTTTCGATCCGCCCGATGCGCCGCTTTCGCTCGCCCAATTCGCAAAAACATGCGCCAAGCGCGGCTTTAAACTGGACCTGCGAACACAGCTATTGCATCACGGCAAACGCTTCTATCTGAATGGAGAAGCCATTTCCTGCGAGGTAACTCAACATGCGGCGATCAAGCGTCTGGCCTCGGAGCGCAAGCTCGCTGCGGATCAAGTCAACCCGGAGCTGGTCTGTACGTTATACGAGTGGTACTGTGACGGTTTCGGCTGGCCCGGATAATTGCACGGCGGTACACTGCGGTATTGTCGTCTATTGAAATTTCCCAAGCATGTTATAATTGGGAGATCGATTGGGCGCCCGGTCTGATCGATCCAATAGAATTTTAAGCGTTTGTCTCTATCGATAAGGGAAACCTACCAATGAACAAGACTCTCCTCGTCGCTGCTCTCCTGGCACTGGCCGTGACCGCATGCGGCAAGAAAGAAGAAGCCGCCATGCCGGCTCCCGAAGCCTCCGCACCGGCCGCTATGGCTCCGGCTGCTGATGCTTCCGCCCCGGCTGCTGACGCATCGGCTCCGGCTGCAGAAGCCCCGGCTGCCGCTCCGGCCGCTGACGCGTCCGCCGCTCCGGCCGCTGACGCGTCCGCTGCAAAGTAATCTTTCCCTTAGCGGATCGATGAAACGCTTCCTGCCGCCGGCTTGATCGTCCGGTCGCAGGAAAAGTAAAACGCCCGTCAATGACGGGCGTTTTGCTTTTCCTGGTCTGAAATTCAAGTCTGGAGCGTATGAACCTTTGCGTATTTGCGCTTGCCGACCTGGAGAACAACGGTCTGTCCGGCGGATAGCATGAGTCCCTTGTCCGACAGCTTTTCGCCGTCCATTCGGACGCCGCCCTGCTCGATCATGCGAAGCGCTTCCGAAGTGCTCGCGGTCAGCCCTGCCTGTCTTAGAACTTGGGTGATTCCGAGACCCTCCGCCGGAACGTTCAGCATCACATCAGAGATATTGTCGGGAATTGCGTTGCGCTGAAAACGCGCTTCGAAATCCGCCAACGCATCGTCTGCCGCAGCGCGGTTGTGAAAGCGCGTAATGATCTCCTGCGCGAGTTCGACCTTTATGTCGCGTGGATTTCTGCCGTCGGCAACGGATTGCTTCAAGCCGGCGATTTCGGTGTTCGTACGCGCCGATAGCAGCTCATAGTAGCGCCACATCAGCGTGTCCGAGATCGACATCAGCTTGCCGAACTGCTCGCGTGCCGGCTCGACAATGCCGATGTAATTGCCGAGCGACTTCGACATCTTGTTGACGCCATCCAGCCCTTCGAGCAGCGGCATCATCAACACAACCTGCGGCGCCAGTCCGTGCTGTTTCTGCAATTCCCGGCCGACGAGCAGGTTGAACTTCTGGTCGGTTCCGCCGAGTTCGACATCGGCCTTCATGGCAACCGAGTCATAGCCCTGGCAAAGCGGATAAAGAAACTCATGGATCGCAATCGGCTGATTACCAGCAAAACGCTTCGCGAAATCGTCTCGTTCGAGCATCCGCGCGACCGTGTGCTGAGCCGCGAGCTTGAGCATGCCGGCCGCGCCAAGCGCGTTCATCCAGCTTGAGTTGAAGCAGATTTCGGTCTTGTCGGGATCGAGAATCTTGAATACCTGATCACGATAGGTCTTCGCATTCGCCTGAATCTGCTCGGGCGAGAGCGGCGGACGTGTCGCGTTCTTCCCGGTTGGATCGCCAATCAAGCCGGTGAAGTCGCCGATCAGGAACATCACATGATGCCCGAGCGTCTGAAATTGGCGCATTTTGTTGAGCAGTACCGCGTGCCCCAAGTGCAGATCGGGCGCTGTCGGGTCGAATCCCGCCTTGATACGCAAAGGCCGGCCAGCCTTCAGACGGAGGTCGAGTTCGGCCTCGACGAGGATCTCGTCGCTACCGCGCCGGATGAGTTCCAGTTGCTCCTCGATACTTGCCATAACAGGTTCTTTTCTTATAAAAGCGGGGAATTTGCTACCATTCGGTCCGTTTCCTGCGCAAGCAAGACCATGAACCGATTGGAAAAAATGCCCATTTTAACGCGGCTTAAGGAACTGCGAGCGCAGAGCCCCTCGCTCTTCTGGAGCGGTATCAGCGCGGCCAGTCTCTCGCTCTTCGGAATGGTGACCGCCGTCGCGGTAATTCCGGGCAGCGAGATTGCCGGTCTGAAACAGAAAACGGTCGTGGAGGCACTCAGTGTCGCCCCCTTCGTCGAACCCGTACCTGAAGACGCAGGATTTTTCCATGAAGAACGCGTCCGCCGCGGCGACACGCTCGCTACCTTGCTCTCCCGCCTCGGTGTCGAAGACGACGAGGCGACGGCCTTCGTCCGCGACGCAGCACAAGCTGCGGGTACGTTGCATCGTCTTGTGCCCGGTCAGATCGTGCATGCCTCGACGACAGCCTTCGGCAAGCTCCTGAGCCTCGAGTTGCCGGGTTCGGCGAGCGACCGCGTCCTGTTGATCGAGCGCCGCGCCGATGGTCTTGTCCAAAGCGACGAACCCATCCAGTACGACGTTCGGGTTCAGGCGAAAGCGGCCGAGATCCGTTCCTCGCTGTTCGGTGCAACCGATGACGCAGGGCTACCGGATTCGGTCGCAACCGGCTTGGCCGAAATTTTCGGCAGCGAGATCGATTTTCACCGCGACCTTCGCCGGGGCGACCATTTCCGCGTCGTCTACGAGGTTTTGAGCAATCGCGGCCTGCCGGTCAAGACTGGTCGTATCCTGGCTGCCGAGTTCGTCAATGACGGGCAACATTACACGGCAGTCTGGAACGATTTCGGCAGCGGCAAGGGTGCCTACTACACGGCGGAAGGCAAATCGCTGCGGCGCGGCTTTCTGCGCTCGCCGCTCGAATTCTCGCGCGTGACCTCGGGCATGGGCATGCGCCTTCACCCTATCCTTGGCACCTGGCGTCAGCACAAGGGTGTGGACTACGGTGCGCCGACCGGTACGCGGGTCCGCGCAACGGCCGACGGTGTCGTCGCGTTCGCCGGCCACCAGAGCGGCTATGGCAATATCATCGTGCTCAAACACCGGGGCGGCATCGAAACCGCTTATGCGCATCTTTCGCGGATCGGCGTGCGCACGGGCCAACATATTGCACAGAACGACGCGATCGGCGCTGTCGGCATGACCGGCGCTGCGACGGGGCCGCATCTGCACTATGAATTCCGCGTCAACGGCGAGCACAAGGATCCGCTCAAGGTTGCGCTGCCCGAAGCGCCGGCGCTTACGGGTGCCGGGCTCACCGCATTCCATGCGCGTACCGCCGCACTGCTGGCGGAACTGCGCGAAGTCGAGCCGATCCGGGTTGCGCGTGCCGAGTGAGTAAGGATATTTATGCCGGCCTGATGTCCGGTACGAGCCTGGATGGCGTGGACGCCGTGATCGCGGATTTCTCCACGAGCGAGCCGCGCTTGCTCGGGAGTTTTTTCCTTGCCTATCCTGGCGTGTTGCGGCGGAAACTGCTGGCGCTCAACGCGCCCAGCCACGACGAGTTACGTCGATCTGCCGAGCTTTCGGTTGAGCTGGCCAGGTTTTACGCCGAAGCCGTGCACGGCGCGCTCCAGGCGTCCGGCATAGAACCGGAAAATGTACGTGCAATCGGTTGTCATGGACAAACCGTACGCCATCAACCCGTTGCGGGCTACAGCTTGCAACTGAATCAGCCGGCGCTACTCGCCGAACTCACTGGCATCGCTGTCGTGGCCGATTTTCGCAATCGCGACATCGCCGCCGGCGGGCAGGGCGCGCCGCTCGTGCCGGCGTTTCACGATCGCATCCTGCGCGTGCGGGATAGCCATCGTGTCGTGCTCAACATCGGCGGTATCGCAAACATCACCGATCTTGCGCCAAACAAGCCTACGCGCGGATTCGACACTGGTCCGGGCAACATGCTGATGGACGCATGGGCGACAAAGCATCTCGGCGCCGCCCATGACGAGGGCGGTCGCTGGGCCGCGAGCGGTAGCGTATCGCACGACCTTCTGACGCGCCTGCTCGCCCACCCATTCCTTGCGTTGGCGGCGCCGAAAAGCTGCGGCCGCGAAGAGTTTCATTTAGGTTGGCTCGCACCGCTGTTGGCGGGTGGCGAAGCGCCGGCCGACGTAGAGGCCACGCTGCTCCAATTCACCGCAGCCAGCATCGTGGACGCGATCCATCGCGAGTGCGGACTTCCGGACGAAGTGCTTGTTTGTGGTGGCGGCGTCCACAATGTCCAATTGATGGACCGCCTCGAAGCGCTTCTATCTCCGGCCGTCGTCGCCTCGACCGAAAGTTGCGGGGTGTCACCGGACTATCTGGAAGCGCTCGCCTTCGCCTGGCTCGCGCGCCAAGCCATCGACGGGGAGCCCGGCAACCTGCCCGAGGTCACCGGCGCACGCGGGGCGCGGATTCTTGGCGCGATTTATCCCGCGTGAAACCACCGGCATCCGCGCGAGCTTCTTTGTGGATGCTCGCGGCAAGCCTGTTATTTGCCTGTATGGCGGTTTGCGTCAAACTCGGCTCCGCGCGATTTAACGCCGCCGAACTCGTATTCTGGCGTGGTGCTTTCGGCGTCGCGACGATAGGCGGCTTTGTCGTCTGGCGTCGTCAGCGCATCCTCACCCCGCTCTGGCCCACGCATTTGGCGCGCAGCGTTTCCGGCTGCGCCGCGCTGATGCTTTCCTTTCTGAGCATTCACTACCTGCCGCTCGCCACGGCCTATACGCTCAACTACACCTCGCCGCTCTGGCTTGCGGTATTGGTTGCCACGCTCGCCCACGAACGCCTACGCGCACCAATGTGGCTCGCGCTTGCGTTCGGACTCGTGGGCGTGGCCTGTCTGCTCAAACCTAGTCTGGCAAACGCGCCCTGGTACGGCGCGGTCTTCGGGCTCGCGGCCGGCGCGCTGTCGGGGCTGGCCTATCTGAACGTGCGCAAACTTGGCGAAGCCGGCGAGCCGGAATGGCGCACCGTGTTCTGGTTTTCGGCCGTCTGCGCGGCGGGCGGCCTGCCCTTTGCGCTCGCCCAGATCGATCCGCGCGGCTGGAATTCTGGCGATGTCGCGGTCATTCTCGGCGTCGGCGGATTCGGCGCGCTGGCCCAACTTGCGATGACGCGCGCCTATGCTTACGGGCGCACGCTCTTTACGGCCGCGCTGTCATACTCGACTGTCGTGTTCGCGGCGCTCTTCGGCGTGATCGTCTTCGACGATGCAATCGATCTCTTCGGCCTTGTGGGGATCACGATCGTCGTCGCGAGCGGCATGCTTGCGGGGGCTTTGTCGCGCAAACCGGTGGAGCCGGTCGAGAACGATTGAAACCGGTGCGTTCGATCTTTTGTGCTCGCGCATTGAAGCCCGACGCTCCGTGCGCGGATAATCCGGAATGCCCCGCAGCATTCCTTCAGCCAGGAGCCGCAAATGATCAGTTCAGAACTGCGCGAAAACCATATCGAAGCCAGCATCTTCGGCAAGCTTACGCTCGATGACTTCCGCGAACTCGAAGGCCGGATCGAAGCGCAGATCTTGCGTAATCAGCCCGTCGCATTGCTTGTAGACATGCGCGAGATGGCCGGCTTCACGCTCGACGCGATCATCGAGGACTACCGCTTTTCGAAACGTCATGCCGACGCCGGCGGAAAAATCGCCCTCCTGACCGACAGCGACATCGATAGCTTGATCGGCTGGTTCGAACAATCACTCGTCAGCGCCGAACTGCGGCTTTTCGACGATGAGATCGCCGCCCGCGCCTGGCTGCTCGGCGAAGCGGAAACTCCAGGCGAGAGCGGCGAATGAACAGGAATCTGATCAGCGCCGAGTTACTGCATGCGCAACTTGGCGCGCCGGAATTCTTCGTCTTCGACTGCCGGCACGACCTCGCCGATGTCCAATGTGGGCGCAAGGATTATGCGGCCGGGCATATACCCGGTGCGCGCTTTGTGCATCTCGACGAAGATTTGTCGGGCACGAAAACCGGGCGTAACGGACGCCACCCCTTACCGCTGCCCGAAACTTTCGTCGCCCGCATGGAAGCGCTAGGACTTACGGACACCTGTCGCGTCGTCGCCTATGACGATGCCGGAGGCATGTACGCGGCGCGGCTCTGGTGGATGTTGCGCTGGATCGGCTGTGAATCGGTCTCTGTGCTCGACGGTGGCATCCAGGCTTGGCGGCAGGCAGGCTTCGACCTCTGCCGTGAAGAGCCGACAGCGCCTGCCGTGGGGAAGCTTTCGCACAAGGCGACGTTGCCGCTTGCCGACGCGGACGAATTGCTTGCCGCGCTGGCAAGCGGGTGCTTGCTCGTTGTCGATGCGCGCGCATCCGATCGATTCCGTGGCGAGAACGAAACCATGGACCTCGTTGGCGGCCATATTCCTGGTGCGGTCAATCGTCCGTTCCGCGATAACCTGACGGCGGACGGCCGTTTCAAGCCGGCGCGGCAATTGCACGAAGAATGGCTTGCCCTGCTCGGCGGATGCGCGCCAGCCAGCGTCGTCTCGCAATGCGGCTCGGGCGTCACGGCCTGTCATAACCTGCTCGCACTCGAAGTTGCCGGCGTGCATGGCGTCCGCCTCTATCCGGGCTCCTGGAGCGAATGGTGCAGCGATCCTTCGCGTCCGGTCGCCCGCGGAGCCTGAGCAGACCGGTTACGGCCCGCGTTGCGGCGCACAATGTCTCCCCTGTCGCCGCAGCGCAGCATGAAAACGTTTGCATGAAGATGACTCTACAACGAGAATGAAACACCGCTAACGTTGCCAGGATGTCGTTTCGCGAATCACGAGCTTGAGTTCCGGCAACGCGAAGCGCGCCGGCTTGTTGGCAATCAATGCGTGCAGCATATCCACCAGTAATCTGCCGATTTCGTGCATGGGCTGACGCACCGTCGTCAGCGGCGGCGTCGTATACAACGAGGCCGGTAGATCGTCGAAACCGATCAACGAAACATCGTCGGGCACTCTTATCCCTTTGCGATATAAAGCCAAGCGTGCACCGTACGCGGTCTGATCGTTGGCCGCGAAGACTGCGGTGAAAGGCTCGCCGCGTTCGAGCAGTTGCGCGATCGCCATCAAGCCGCCAGCTTCGCGAAAATCGCCCTGTACGACCAATCGCGGCTCGTACGCAATGCCCGCATCCTCAAGCGCCTTGCGGTAGCCGGCCAGACGGTCGACAGCATCGAGATGCGCCGTGATTCCCGCGATATGAGCGATTCGTCGATGCCCCTGGTCGATCAGGTGGCGCGTCGCAAGATACCCGCCAGCTACTTGGTCAAGCCGGATCGAGCGGGCGCGCGGTGCGTCGAACTCACGCCCGGTTGCAACTATCGGCACATGCTCGGAGAAGCGGATGATCGTGTCGTCATCGAGGTGCCCGGTCAGGATGATGATGCCATCGACGCGACGAGCCATCAGGAGGCCGATACGCTCGGCTTCCTCGCGTGCATTCCAGTTGCCGCTGACAATCAACGGCGCATAACCGATGCTCGTCAGCGCGTCCTCGATCCCTCTTAAGGTTTCGTTGAAGAACGGACTGTCGATCGCTTGCGTCAGCACGCCGATCGTCATCGACAGGCCGCGCTTGAGGCTTTGCGCCAACTGATTGGGCTTGAAGTTCAAGTCGAAGATGGCCTTCTCGACCGCTTGCCGCTTTTCGTCCGAAACCCGCGCCGAGCCGTTGAGGATGCGGGAAACCGTGCTCGGCGAAACACCCGCCGCCTCGGCAACCTGTACTACCGTGGCGCCGGAAGGGAAGGGGTCTTTCACCTTGTTCGCCTGTGCTTTCTTTGAATTTGTATCCGGCATCCTCGACTCCTCTCCTCTATGCGATCCGCAAGGGCTCGGTGCTACGAATGCACATCGTTTTTCGCCGCCAAACCGCAGCCGGCTTCGGTTTTCCGTCCTCGTCCGCAACGCGCCGTGAAGCTTGCAACAACCCAAAGAAGCTTTTCTTATCGATCCATTGACAGCCCGAATCGCGATCGGATTTAATCATCTCACAAGCTGAAAACGTTTTCACAGCATTCCGATTCAGTCGGCATCGTGAGCGCCAAGACGCAGACCAACAGAGGAGAGATAAGCATGAATGCCGCCAGATTCGGTATGGGCGCGATCGCCTTCAGCATCGCCCTGAGCGCCACGGCCAACGCAGCGACGACCCTCACCGTCGCGTCGTTCCCCAGTTTCGACGAAGCCGTAAAGGCCGCGATCCCTTTGTACAAGAAGGCCCACCCCAATGTCGAGATAAAACTCGTCAGCCTCGCCTTTGGCGACCACCACAATGCCATGACAACAGCTTTGGCGACGGGCGCCAATTTACCGGACGTCATGGCGGTGGAAGTCAGCTTCATCGGTAAATTCGCTGAATCCGGCGGCCTGGAAGATCTTTCCAAAGCGCCCTACAACGGTCTGCAGTACAAGAATAAATTCGCCAAGTTCACGATCCCGCAAGCCTTGGGCGGTTCGGGCAATTTGTCTGCGATGCCGGCCGATATCGGTCCGGGCGCGCTGTTCTACCGCGCTGATCTGCTCGAAAAGGCCGGCGTCTCGGAAGCCGAGCTGACCCGAAGCTGGCAATCCTTCGTCGATGCCGGCAAGAAGGTCAAAACCGCAACAGGCGCTTACCTGATCGCTAACGCGGTCGATCTCAAGGATATCTACATCCGTGCAGGCATCAAGGATGGCGAGGGCATTTATTTCGACAAGAAGGGTCGCCCCCTGGTCGATTCCGTGCGCTTTCAGAAGGCTTTCGAACTCGCGAAAACAGCGCGCACGGCCGGCATCGACGCGAAGATCAGTGCCTGGTCGAACGAGTGGTCGGAAGGTTTCAAGCGCGGCCAGATCGCAAGTCAAATGATGGGCGCATGGCTCGCGGGTCACTTAGCTTCCTGGCTGGCGCCGGACACCAAGGGCAAGTGGCGCTCCGCACAACTGCCGAACGGCGCTTTCGCATCCTGGGGCGGTTCGTTCTACGCAATTCCGAAGGCTGCGGCACATAAGCCCGAAGCCTGGGAGTTCATCAAGTTCATGGCGCTGAACAAGGATATGCAGATCGAGGCTTTCCGCAAGCTCGACGCTTTCCCGGCCCTGATCGACGCCCAGAACGACCCGTTCCTGACGCAACCTATCGAGTTCCTCGGCAACCAGAAAGCCCGTCAGCTTTGGAAAGTGGCTGCCGACAAGATCCCGGCCGTGGCGGTCGACAAGTTCGATCCTATCGCCAATGACATCGTCAATGCCGAGCTGGAAAAAGTTCTCGAACAGGACAAAGACATAAAAACTGCGCTGGCCGATGCCAAAAGCCAGATCGAACGCCGTGTGAGGCGTCGCTGAAGTCGTGAGTGCGCGCCAGCTCCAGAGGCACTGAAGCGCACATTTCGATGCCGGGACGGGAGGCCTCCCCCCAACCCCCAAAGACCTCCGTCCCGGCAGCGTTTTCCACATTGACGTATCGACGGTTTGGTTTTGCCAAGCCGGGGTCGCAACACGCGAGCCCGGATCGCAAAGCAAGCCCTGGAGCCCCCATGGTCGCAACCCTGCCCGACAACCCGGCCGTCGCGCTGCGCGCAGCGCCGCAGCGCTGCAAGCTGCGACCCTGGCAATGGGCGCCTTATGCGTTCATCAGCCCCTTCTTCATCCTGTTCGCCGTTTTCGGGCTTTTCCCGCTACTGTTTTCTATATATTTGGCATTTCAGCACTGGGACCCGTCAACCGGGCTCGGCGGCATCGAGTACGTCGGATTCGAAAACTTCGGCTTTGTGCTCGGCGACGACTGGTTCCGCAAATCGCTCTACAACACTTTCTGGATCGCGCTCGTCTCTGGCCTGCCGCAGCACTTGGTGGCTATCCCGCTGGCCTACTTTCTGCACAGCGCTTTCGCGCGCGGGCGCAACACGGTTACGGGCATGTACTTTCTGCCCTTCATCACCTCTTCGGTGGCGATCTCGCTGATCTTCACCTCGCTGTTTTCGCGCGACTTCGGCGTGATCAACCTCGTGCTTACCGGGCTGGGCTCCTGGGCGGTCGGGGGCGTCCATCCGCTCGCCTGGATCTTTCCTTCCCACAACATCGACTGGGGTCGGCCCGAATACACCAAATGGATGATCGCGTTCGTCGTCTGGTGGCGCTATGTCGGCTGGAACACGGTGCTGTATCTGTCGGCCCTGCAAACGATCCCGAAGGATCTGTACGAAGCGGCCACGATGGATGGCGCCAGTAGCAAGCAGAAGTTCTGGTACATCACGGTGCCGCTTTTGCGCCCGATGATGTTCTTCGCCATCACGCTGACGATCATTGGCAACCTGCAGTTGTTCGAGGAGCCTTTCATCATCACCGGCGGCACCGGCGGTATCGGCCAGGCAGGCAAGACGGCAGCCATGCATATGTACATGACGGCCTTTACCGAAAGCGATTTCGGCACGGCCTCGGCGATCGCCTGGCTGCTTTTCCTGACCATCGCGCTGCTTACCTGGGGCAACAATAAGCTGTTTGGCGGTAAGGACTGAGGCGGCCACCCTTCATGTCCCGCAAACATACCCTCTCGGTCCAGTACCTGACGGCCTATGCAATCGTGCTGAGCGGCGCGCTCGTCATGCTCGCCCCGTTCTATTTCATGTTCGTCTTCGCTACTCACACGAATACCGAAATCCTCTCGATGCCGCCGCCGCTGTGGTTCGGCACGGCCTTTCTGTCGAACATGCGGCTGTTGCTCGAAAAACTGCCCTATTTCTGGAACAACCTCTGGATCAGCTTCTACACGGCGCTGCTTACCACGGCGCTGAACCTGTTCTTCTGTTCGCTCGCCGGCTATGCCTTCGCGATGTTCCAGTTCCGCTACAAGAATTTGTTCTTCGGTTTTCTCCTCGCCACGGTAATGATGCCGTCATTTCTCGGCATGATCCCGACGACGCTCGTGATGACGGCGCTCGGCTGGATGAATCAGCCCAAGGCGCTCTATGTGCCGGCTGCCTGCGGCGCATTGGGCATCTTCCTGATGCGCCAGTACATCGGCTCGGCGATTCCCAAGGAACTTGTCGAGGCCGCGCGCATGGACGGTTGCTCGGAGTTCGGAATTTATCTACGCATCATCGTGCCGCTGATCGGGCCGGCCATGGGCACGCTCGGACTCATTACCTTCATTGGCTCGTGGAACAACTTCGTGGGCCCACTGATCGTGATGCGCGACATGGAAATGTTCACCGTACCGCTCGCGCTGCGCGCACTGCAAGGCACGGGGCAAGTGCCCTGGGGCGCGATATCGGCCGGCTCCGCCGTCGCGGTCGTCCCGCTACTTGTGCTCTTCGCCCTGACTTCGCGCCGTCTGATCGAGGGGCTCACTGCGGGTGCGGTCAAGGGTTGAACACGCCACGCAACCTCCAATCCATCGAAAGCCTTATCGCAATGACCGAGAAGCAATTTCCAGATGATTTCGTGTGGGGCGTCGCCACCAGCGCCTACCAGATCGAGGGCGGTGTGGCGCAGGACGGCCGTGCGCCATCGATCTGGGACACTTTCGCGCATACGCCGGGCAACATCCATAACGGCGATACCGGCGACATTGCCTGCGATCACTACAACCGCTACAAGGAAGACATCGCCCTGATCGCCGATCTTGGCGTCGGCGCCTATCGCTTCTCGATCGCTTGGCCGCGTATCCAGCCGACCGGTCAGGGCGCATGGAACGAAGCTGGCTGGGACTTCTACGCACGCCTGCTCGACGAACTCGACAAGCGCGATCTCGCCGCCCACGCCACGCTCTATCACTGGGATCTGCCGCAGGCGCTCGAAGATCAGGGCGGTTGGCGCGAACGCGATACGGCGTATCGCTTCGCCGAATATGCAGCCGAATTCGCGCTGCGTTTCGGTTCGCGCGTGAAAACGATTTCAACGCACAATGAACCCTGGTGCACCGCAATACTCGGCCACGAGCAAGGAAAATTCGCGCCGGGCATGCAGGATCGCGCCGCTGCCTACCTCGTGGCCCATCATCTGCTGCTCTCCCACGGCCTCGCCGTAAAGGCGATGCGCGAAGTCGGTTGCAAGGCGCAACTGGGCATTGTGTTGAACCAGGCGCCCGCCTACGCGGCCGATCCGGACAGCGAGGCCGACCGCCACGCCACGCGCATGGCCGACGGCACGATGAACCGCTGGTACATGGATCCGCTTTTCGGCCGCGCTTACCCGGCCGACATCGTTGCCTGGCTGGGTGCCGATGCACCGCGCGTCAGCGCGGAAGATCTCGCAACGATTGCCCAGCCCATCGACTTTCTCGGCATCAACTATTACAGCCGGATCTTCTGCAGCACCGCAACGCCGCCGCTTCCCGCGCCGAACGTGCTCGGTCTGACCGACATCGGCTGGGAAATCTATCCGGACGGCCTGACCGAGCATCTGATACGCATCGCGCGCGACTACGCCCCGCCGCCGATCTACATCACCGAGAACGGTGCGGCCGCCGCCGACCGTCTGGAAGGCGACCGGGTCCACGACACGGAGCGGCTCGACTACTACCGGCGTCATATCGCTGCCGTCGCGCAAGCCCGCGCCATGAACGTCGACGTACGCGGCTACTTCGCCTGGAGCCTGATGGACAACTTCGAATGGGCCGAAGGCTATGCCAAGCGATTCGGTATGACGTATGTCGATTACGCAACGCAGCGCCGCGTCATGAAGGACAGCGCGCTCTGGTATCGCGATTTCATTCGCAGCCAGAACGCGACGGCTTGAGGGGTACGGCATGGCGATATCGCAGCCCCGCAGCCATCTGCCCGCGCACGCAGGCCGGCATCGATGAATCCGAAAGACGACGTCATGCGCCCGCCACGCGGTCTCGCCGCATCGCAATGCGCGCGCCGTCTTTCCAACAACCACCTCCTGCCACTTCCTGTGGCTTTTGCTGCGGGGTGGCAGAGATGCCACCCCGCCTTTTTCCTTCCTGGGCGAAAGACGGGAATCCCGACGGAGAGGGTAGCCAGAGAACAAAAGCAGAGGCGGCAAGACATTTTCCCGCCGACGACAAGGTTTTTTAACCGGGTACTTCATCCGGAAACCCCAACCGCATAACGCGGATAGCGTCAAACCATAGGAGGACTAACAAATGAGACAACTCGCACGTTGCAGCCTGCTGGCCCTGGCTCTCGCGGGCGGCAGCCAGATCGCAGGCGCCGCCGATGCACTCGAGTTCCACGGCTACTTCCGTGCCGGTATCGGTCTGAACTCGGCCGGCGGCGGACAGGTCTGCTTCGGCCTCGCCGGCGCCGATACCAAGTACCGTCTCGGCAACGAATGCGACTACGTAATCGAACCGACTTTCACGGCCCGCATCGCATCGCCGGCCGACAAGTCGTCCTGGGGCATCACCTTCATGCCGAAGGTCTATCGCACCTTCGCCGGCGGCAGCGCCAACGCCAACACCTTCGGCGACGAGCTACCGGTGAATATGGGTCAGATCTATCTGTTCGGTGAAAATGTGCCGCAACTGCTGAACGGGCGCCTGTGGGGCGGACGGCGTTATTACGACCGTTTGCAAACGGGTATCAACGATCAGTTCCTGGAAAACGAAGACGGCGACGGTGCCGGCATCGAAGACATGAACCTCGGTTTCGGCAAGTGGTCGGTCGCCTGGCTGATGAATCCGAACAACGACACCGCCACCGCTTCGGGCGGCAGCAACGTCAATAAAAAACCGTACAAGCTGACGACCCGTCTTACTGAAATCAAAACCGTCGAGCAAGGCGCATTGCAGGTTTGGGCCGGTTGGTACAGCCAGAGCGTGAGCGACGACGTTTCGACGACGCCGCCGACTCAGACCAGCAAAGATCCGTCGATGTGGCGCCTGGGCGTGTACCACACGCTCAATGGCCTGCTCAATGGCTCGAACCTGATCGGTTTCAAGGCCGAAAGCAGCGATGTGCATGAACTGTGGCGCGTCGTTCTGCAGCAGTCGGCCTTCGTCGATTCGATCAGCACAAACTTCGATTTCATCACCGAATATCGGAGCAAGAAGGACCGACCCGACACGAACTCCGACTGGACCAAGAACGACTGGTTCACCATCGGCGCCCGCAGCGATACGCAGATCTCCGGCCCGTTCCGCTTCCTGGTCGAGTTGGGCCACGATCAAGTAAAGCCCGAGGGCGGCTCGTGGGAACGTCTGGACAAGCTAACGCTGGCAGGCGCAATGAGCGCGGGCCCGGATGCCGGCTCGCGGCCGACCTTCCGTCTGTTCTACACCTATGCCAAGTGGAACGACGCTGCCGCCGCCGACAAATCCAACGGCGTCTACAACCACTGGATCAATGCCAACGGCAATGGCATCACCGGCAACACGCTATATCAAGTGTATGGCGACACCACGTCCGGCTCGACCTTCGGCGTGCAAGCCGAAGCCTGGTGGTAAGCACAGCAGCGCAGACACGCGGGCCGCTGGGGCCCGCCATCTGCTTTTATGAGGGCCGGGAGATTCCGGCCCTTTTTTTCTTCGCGGTACCGCGTCAAGACCCGGATTCCGGGAACGGAATATGCACGCCGCCGGGCAACCAGGGCAGCGCGTCGGGACCCGCGGCCGCTAACTCCCGGCGGATTTCGGCGCGGATCATCCGCCACATCGGCCGAAGCATAGGCCGCAGGTTTTGAATTACCAGGCTCGTGTACATGACAGACGGGACGCGCACGCCACGGTGCTCGATAGCGCCGCCGATCTGGCGGATGTCGAAACCGATGCGGTTGAAATGCTGCGCGAGCCGCGGTTCTGTTAGTACGAGCAGGTGCTCGATTTCCAACACCTCGGCAACGGCAAAGGCCGCAAGAAAAAGACCGACCGGGATGAACGGAAAGCGCGGCTGCGCTCGCGTACCGAAGTCGCGCGGCTGGATCGTTCCAGGTTCGGCTTGTTCTTCCTTGCGTCGCCGATAGTCGTGCACGATCGCCAGACGCGAGACTTCCGCGAGACGGCGTCGCTCCAGATGGCGCGGATCGAGCAAGGAGCGGTCTATCGTTTGCGCGCAGGTGCTCTCGACAGGCAGTGGCTCGGCGGGATTATTCGGATTGGGCAAGACGATGCGCAGGCAGCCGACGCGCTGCTGCTGCGCGTCGTTGGTCCGGATCAGACATTGGATGGAATGCGCGTCGTAGGCATCGCTTTCCATGCCGTCCGGTCGCTCCGCCTCCCAGTGCAGGTCGCGGCAGTAGACATCGTGACGCACACGGAATGCCTCGTCGCGGTCAGCGTCGTTCAGCGCCACGCATAACCGAAACAGATGCCGGAAACTTTCGCCCAGGTTGGGCGGTATGACTTTCGAGTCCACGGAGCAGCCCTTTCAGCACTGATGTCAGGTGAAGATGGCCGTGAGAGTGCATTCTGTCGCGCAACTATTAAACAGCGGTAATGCGGTTCTGTCACGCGCCATGCATCATGCCGTCATGCCAGGGCGTGCTGTTTTTATCGCATGGCATGGCTTAGTGATTTAGGCTGAATGAGTACGCTCTGCATCCACATACGGCACAGCGGACTGTCCGACTCCCATTAGGAGCAGGCAATGACAGATCAGGCAGGCTTCTCCTACGACGAAGCGTTTTCGCGCAATCTCGGCTGGGTCACCGCGGCCGAGCAGCAGCGCCTGCGCCGCGCCCGCGTCGCCGTGGCGGGTCTTGGCGGCGTCGGCGGCTACCACACAACGACGCTCGCGCGACTCGGGATTGGCGCTTTTTCGCTCGCCGACTTCGACCGCTTCGACTATCCGAACTTCAATCGTCAGGCCGGGGCAATGGTTTCCACGGTCGGTCGGCCCAAGGCCGAAGTGATCGCCGAGATGACGCACGACATCAACCCGGAAGCCGATCTGCGCATGTTTCCGCAGGGCATTTCGGCGGCCAACATGGACGACTTTCTCGACGGCGTTTCGGTCTATATCGACGGCCTCGACTTCTTCGCTTTCGATGCGCGCGAACGCGTCTTCGCGCGTTGTCGCGAGCTGGGCATTCCCGCCGTCACCGCAGCACCGGTCGGCATGGGCACCGCCGTGCTGATATTCACGCGGGATAGCATGAGCTTCGAGGACTACTTCGGTTTCGCTGGCCGCAGCGACAACGAAAAAGCCCTGCGCTTTCTCGTCGGCCTCACGCCGGCGCGGCTGCATGCGGGCTATCTCGTCGAGCCGGAACGCATCGATCTGCCAAACCGTAAAGCGCCTTCTACGCCGATGGGCTGCATGCTTGCTGCGGGCGCGGCCGCGAGCGAAACCCTCAAGCTGATCCTCGGTCGCGGGCCAATCCAGGCCGCGCCGCACGGCTATCACTTCGATGCCTTTACCAACCGCATGGCGCACACATGGCGTCCGGGCGGACATCGCAATCCATTGCAACGTCTCGCGATTTCGATCGGCATGAAACAGCTCGGCCTCCAGGCGGCGAGGCCAACATGAGCGCGTCCGACATGCAAACCCTGGAAGAAATTCTCAATCTTGCACGTTGGGCGCCGAGCGGTGACAACACGCAACCCTGGCGCTTTGAATACATTGGCCCGCGCGAAGTCGTGGTGCACGCCTTCGACACGCGCGACCATGTGGTCTACGACCTCGACGGCATGGCGAGCCATATCGCGCACGGCGCGCTGCTCGAAACCATGGATATCGCCGCATCCGCTCACGGCCTGCGCTGCGAAGCCCAAATCCTTGCCACCGGGGATGCGACGCGACCGCAATATCGCGTGTGCTTCTTCGACGCGCCGGGCCGCGCTGTGAGTCCGCTTATCGAGTGCATTACCCGTCGCGCCACGCAGCGGCGGCCGATGAAAGTCGGCGGACTGACGCAGGAAATCCGCGCGGCGCTAAAAGCCTCGGTGCGCGATCTGGATGTCGACGTCCTATGGTTCGACACACCCGCCGCGCGCCGCGCATTCGCGACACTGCTTTATCGCAGCGCCTGGATTCGACTCGTGACCGAAGAGGCTTACAAGGTCCACAGCTCGGTCATCGAATGGCATGCGCGCTACAGCGCGGACAAACTGCCCGAACAGGCGCTCGGCGTCGATCCGATGACGGCGCGCATGATGCAGTGGGCAATGCGCGACTGGGGCCGCGTCCAGTTCATGAACCGCTGGTTCGGCGGCACGCTCGCGCCGCGCATCCAGCTCGATCTCTTGCCCGGCCTATTCTGCGCCGCGCATTACGTGCTGGTCGCGCGTGCGCCGCTCGACACGCTGGCGCGCGAAGTGGCCGCCGGACGAGCCGTCCAGCGCTTCTGGCTCACCGTCACGCAGCATGGCATGTGGCAGCAACCGGAAATGACGCCGCTGATTTTTTCGCGCTACATCGAAGCTGGGCGACGCTTCACGACAAATGAAGCGGCCATCGCGCGAGCCCGCGAAGTACGCGACAGCTTTGTGGGAAAAATCGGCCGCGATACGCTTGCCCGAGCGTTCTGGGTTGGACGCATCGGCTTTGGCGCCGCGCCGCATTCGCGCTCGCTGCGGTTCTCGCTCGACAGGCTGCGCGCCGTGGATCTTAACGCCGCTGCTCGATGAGCTACATGCCGGTTTTTCTGGCCGCGCAACCGGTCGTCACGGCGACCCGCTCGATCTGAAGCCGGCGTTACCGTCGCGGTAGGCGCGAACCGCTTTCCACGCCACCTCGGCCGACTCGACAATGATCTCTTTAGTCCGCATCAACTGCCCAGTTATTTCGCGACGACACCCGCGAAGCCAGCCGTAAAACGGGTACCTACAGGTTTTGCCGGGCCTGCCGGGATGGCGCGGTTGCGTGCGAATACGCTGTGACGCTGGCAAATAGTCCAAGCGAAAGCAGCGTTTCGATACCGGCCAGCGTTGCCGAAAAGCCGTGATCGGAACTGGCGCGCACGACGCCTTCGGTGAAATACAGCCAGATGAACAGCGACATCCATTGGAAGGTATAGCGGCGTCCGTGGAGCAGGCCGCGTAGCGGCAGCAGCAAGGGCAGTATTTTCAGAACGAGCCAGGAGCCGCCGGGGCGTAACGGTGCAAGCCAGAGTTCCCAGGCGAGCCCGAGCGCGATTAGCGCCAGCAGCAGTGCGACGGTAAGTTTTTGCAGCACGGATGTGCGCATCATCGCGCGCTCCGCAGCTTGAGGGCTATTTCGGCCAGTCTGCGGCCTTGCGCGAAAGCGAGCTTGCGCTCGGCTTCGGAGAGTCGTGCGTCGCCGCTGTCGCCGGCAAGATGGCTTGCGCCGTAAGGCGTGCCGCCTTCGCGCGTGGCGTGCAATGCGTGTTCGGTATAGGGCAGGCCGACGATCACGGCGCCGTGGTGGAGCAGCGGCAGCATCATCGAGAGCAGCGTGCTTTCCTGCCCGCCATGCATCGTCGCGGTCGAGGTGAAGACGCAGGCCGGTTTGCCCGCGAGTGCGCCTGCGAGCCACTGCGGGCTCGTACCGTCGAGAAAATATTTCAGCGGTGCGGCCATGTTGCCGAAACGCGTCGGGCTGCCGAGCGCTACGCCGATGCATTCTTGCAGATCGACGGACTCCGCATACGGCGGGCCTGCATCCGGAATCGCGGGCTCCGCAGCCTCGATTGCGGCATGCACGCGCGGCACCGTACGCAAGCGTGCGACGACGCCGGGCACTGATTCGACGCCGAGCGCGATCTGCTCGGCGAGCGCGCGAACCGATCCGCGCAGACTGTAATAGAGGATCAGGACTTCGTGCATTGCTCGCCGCGCCGATAGAATGGGCCGCGATTATACGCATGCACCCATAGGCGACCCGCAGATGACCGAGATCCGCCGCTTCATCGATTTGCTGATCGAACGTTTCAACGCCGTGCGCGGCTCCCTGATTGCGGGCAGCCTCGCCTTTACGACATTGCTCTCGCTCGTGCCGCTGCTTGCCGTGGCGCTGACCGTGATGGGGCAGTTACCGGTTTTCGAGGCGCTGGGCCAGACGCTGCGCCGCTTCCTGATCGAAAACTTTTTGCCCGATAAAGCCGGTAAGGTGATCGCAACCTACGCCGTGCAGTTCTCCGAAAAAGCCGCCGACCTCACGCTGGTCGGTAGCGCGGCCCTGATTGCGACGGCCGTCCTGTTGCTGTTGACGATAGATCGCGCGATCAACGCAATCTGGGTCGTCAAGCGGCCACGCGCGCTGTGGAGCCGGCTTACAGTCTATTGGCTCGCGCTTACGCTCGGTCCGATTTTGCTCGCGGCGAGCATTGCGGCCACGACCGAGGTCGTCAGGGCCTCGCTCGGCGCCGTCCATCAGCCCGAATGGTTACGCATCGCCGTTTCGCGCGCGTTGCCGGTCATTCTGTTTTCGATCTTCTTCGGCTTCCTGTTCTTCTCCGTGCCGAATCGGCGCATCGTGCCGCTGCACGCGGCCATAGGCGGTTTCGTTGCGGGGCTGGGCATCGTGCTGCTGCAGCGCGCGCTCGGCTATTACTTCGTGAAATTCCCGAGCTATACGCTGCTTTACGGCACTTTTTCGGCGGTGCCGATCTTCCTCGTCTGGCTTTACAGCTCCTGGCTCGTAGTCCTGATCGGCGCCTTGATCGCCGCCGTCATCCCGGACTATCTGCTGCACCGACGGCTCTTGCCAAGCACCGTGGCGGGCCGCTTCTACGCGGCGATACGCCTGCGTGCAGCGCTCGTCGCGGCGCAGCGCGGCGGGCGGCTTGCCAGCCTGGCCGAACTGGCGTTCGAGAGCCGGCAGCGGATCGAGGATGCCGAACACATGCTCGAAGCGATGCGCGAAGCTGGCTGGATCACCGAGAGCGACGACGGACGCTGGCTGCTGATTGGTCGCGGCGACGCGCTGGACCATGCAGCGCTGTTTCGCCGCTTCGTCTTGCCGGTGGATGAAATCGGGCGGCTCGCGGCCGATGCGCCGATGGATGAGCGCGAGGATATTGCCGCCTTGCTGCGGCGAGTGGACAGCGCGCTCGCGCAAAATTCCTAAATTGGATAAGGGTCGATCTCGAACTGAAACAGTTCGATGTCCGCCGTCTGAATATCCAGGCTCAAGAGCCGGCCTTGGGCAATGTAGACGTGCTCCAGGTCCGAGACGAGCGAGAAGCGCCGCGCACTATGGGTGCCGGCCGGTACGATGACGGCCGGATGGTGGCGCAGCGCGGGCAGGGCTGGCAGGACGAGCGCCTTGACCATGCGGTTCGGCCGTTCCAGCGAGCCGCGAAAACCTATCATCACGGTCGTAGCTCCGGTCGAAACGATCTGTAGACCGAGTTCGACCCGCTCAGGCGTCTCGCTGCGTATCCAGCGCACGATGCAGATCGTCCAGGGGCCTTCGGCCTTGCCGCGCAGCGATATGGCCATGCCGGCATTGAGCCCTGTAACCGCGCTGGCGACATGCACGATGGAAAAGCCACCGGGGCTCTCGTTGGTGACCTGCCATTCCTGCGCGAGCTTGTCGCCCTGTTCGCTATCGTTATCTCGCAGCGATTGCCAGATCGCGGGAATCCCGGCGCAGGCATGAACCGGATATCGGGACTTTCGCCG
>JAVBKC010000102.1:0-17646 GCA_031554255.1 Niveibacterium sp. | reverse complement strand
TGCTGGGATAACGCTGTCATGGAACGCTTCTTCCTGAACCTGAAGATGGAGCGCGTCTGGCAGCGCCAGTATGCCAACCATGATGAGGCACGCCGCGACATCAATCAGTACAACGTCGGGTGTTACAATTCTGTGCGCTTGCACTCCGCCTTGGGCTATCTGTCGCCCACCGCTTATGAGGCCAGGGTTGCACAACAACAACCGAGTTGAGTGTCCGAAATAACTTGACCACTACAGCGATCACGGGGCCGATCCACGCGGCCATCGACACGTGGCTGCCGGGCGAAATCGAGGGCCACATTGGAGAAACTCTCGCGCTACGCGGGCATGGCCCTCGGATTGTGCCAGGCGCTGCGCGGCAAGGGCCCGCTCTTAGGAACGTGAGCCGTTCTGGCTATTACGCGCATCGGCACGCCAGGCCCAGCCCTGAAAGACTACAGGAGCAAGTTCATGTGAAAGCGGCCATTAGACAACAAAGCAAAAAGCCCAGTCCGAGGACTGGGCTAAACGCTTGATACTAAAGTGCTTTTTGGTGCACCCGGAGCGACTCGAACGCCCGACCCCCTGGTTCGTAGCCAGGTACTCTATCCAACTGAGCTACGGATGCACTGCGAAGAAGCAAGACTATAGTTTATTTTTTTTAAGTTTGCAAGTGATTTCTGCAAAGAGGCTGGCTATCACTGGATTCGTAGGCGTTCGAGCAAGGCGCTTTCGAGTTTGACCAGCGCGCTGCTCGCGGCAAGATCCGGGCCGCTGATCAGGAAAGTATCTTCGGCGCGTTCGCCTAGCGTGGAAATCTTTGCCGTGTGTAGATTGACGTCATGTTCGGTCAGCGTCGAGGCAATTGTGTAGAGCAGACCGGGGCGGTCGGCGGCGACGATGGAGAGGATATGGAACTGTCCGCGTTCGTCGGGTGCGATCTTGACCTCGGGCGCAATCGGAAAGTGGCGTAACTGGCGCGAGAGCCTGCTGTTGCCGGGCTTGTCGGGCGGAGCGCCGGATTGCAGGCGTTCGGCCAGTTCGTGCTCGATCAGCGGCACGATGTCGCGGTAGTTTTCATCGCCGTCCGGAAACAGCAGCACGAAACTGTCGAGCGCGTGCGCGCTGTGCGTTGTATGGATCTTTGCGTCGAGGATGGAGAGCCCATGGCGGCTGAAATAGCCGCATAACCGCAGGAAGAGATCCTGCGAGTCGGGTGCATAGACCATGACTTGCAGGCCGCGATCGATGCTCGGACGCGCCTTGACGACAGGTTGTGTCGACGCGGGCCGATAGTAGAGCATGCGCGTATGCCAGACGATTTCGTCGATGCCGTGGCGCATGAAGTACACCGTATCGAGTTCGCGCCACAGTGCAGTCTCTACGCCCGCGACGAGGCCGAAGTAGCGCAGCCGGGCGCGCGCTTCTTCCTGGCGCTCGGCCAGCCCTTTTGCCTGCTCGGGCGTATCGCCGCGCAAAAGACGCCAGGTGGCCTGGAACAGGTCTTCGAGCAGTTTGGCCTTCCAGCCGTTCCAGACCTTCGGGCTCGTGCCGCGAATATCGGCATGCGTGAGCAGATAAAGCGCGATCAGACGGCGCTCGTCGCCGACGCATTCGGCGAAACGGTGGATTACGTCGGGATCGGACAGATCGCTTTTCTGCGCGATCTTCGACATCGTCAGATGCTGTTCGACGAGCCAGACGACGAGGTCCGAATCTTCTGCCGCCAGCCCGTGGTCGCCGCAGAAGTCGCGCGCATCCTTCATCCCGAGCTTGGAATGGTCGCCGCCACGGCCCTTGGCGATGTCGTGGAAGAGGGCGGCGACATAGAGCAGCCAGTGCCGTTCGAAGCCGCTGATGAGCCGCGTGCACTGCGGATATTCGTGCGCGTGCTCCTCCAGCGTGAGGCGGCGCACGTTGCGCAATACCTGCAGGATGTGCTGATCCACCGTATAGACGTGGAAGTGATCGTGCTGCATCTGGCCAACAATGCGGCCGAAGGCCGGCAGGTAACGGCCGAGGACGCCATACTGGTTCATGCGCCGGAATTCGTGCGTGAGGCCCCGTGCCTGCTGGAAAAGCGCGATAAAGCGCGCGCGGTTCTGCGGATCGCGGCGGAAGGCTTCATCGACGCGCACGCGCGCGGCCCATAGCGCGCGTAGCGTCCGCGCGCTCATGCCGGTAAGGTCCGGGTGCTGTTCCATGACGAGGAAGGCTTCCAGAATCGCGCCAGGTTCGTCGTCGAACAGCGTTTCGCGCGCAATCTCAAGTAAACCCTGGCGCTTGCAAAAGCGCGGATTGATGATTTCGGGCGCTTCGTCGCCGAGTGGAGGAAAAATCTGCGAGGCGAGGTTCTGGAGCAGCAGCGTGTTGAGTTGGGTGACTTTTTTCGCCGCCAGGAAATAACGCTGCATCAGCACTTCCGAGGCCCGCCGCTCGCTCGTGGCGGCGATCTTCATTGCGCTCGCCAGCGCTTCCTGGTAGTCGAACAGCAGCCGGTCTTCGTGGCGCCGCGTCAGATGGTGCAGATGGATGCGGATGTTTTGCAGCAGGCGCTCGGATTTTTCCAATTCGGCGCATTCGCCGCGCGTGATCAGGCCGCGCTCGGACAATTGCTGCCAACTGGTGCCAAAACCGGCCGCCAGCGCGATCCAGATAATCGTTTGCAGGTCGCGCAGGCCGCCCGGGCTTTCCTTGCAGTTCGGTTCGAGCGCGTAAGGCGTATCGTTGAAACGGTTATAGCGTTGTTCCTGCTCGGCGCGCTTGGCGATGAAAAAAGCTTGCAGGTCGAAGCCTCGGCTCGCCCGGATCAGGGTATCGAACAGTTCGACGCTGCCGGCGAGCCGGCGCGCTTCGAGCAGATTGGTGCGAACCGTGACATCCCTGGCCGATTCCTCGACGCATTCGGCGACAGTGCGCACTGCGTGCCCGATTTCCAGCCCGATGTCCCACAGCCCGCCGACCATGCGCTCTATCGTCCCGGCGAGTTCATGCGAGGGTGCTTGGGCAAGCAGAATCAGAACATCGACATCGGAACACGGAAAAAGCTGGCCGCGCCCGTAGCCGCCGACAGCGACGAGGCTTGCGCTGTCGGGCATGCCGCAAAGCTGCCAGAGTTCGGCCAGCGCCTTATCCACAATGACGGCGTTGTCGCGCAGCAGGCGTTGCGGATCGAGCTGGGCCTCGTAAGCCTCGCGGGTGCGCAGGCGTTCCTTTGCGATACGCTGGCGCAAGGAGCCAGGATCGGACAGATCGGCCATCGGGCGCTTTAGGCTGGGAAGGACTTCGCGACGAGTTCGGGCACGGGCGGCGTGGTGGCCGAGATCGTCAGCGGTTCGACGCCGGTCGGCGTGACGAGGACCGTGTGTTCCCATTGGGCCGAGAGACTGCGGTCCTTGGTGACGATGGTCCAGCCATCGGGCAGCTCGGAGATGTGGCGCTTGCCGGCGTTGATCATCGGCTCGACCGTGAAGATCATGCCGGGCACCAGTTCCACGCCGGTCCCGGGACGGCCGTAATGCACCACCTGGGGCTCTTCGTGGAATCTGCGGCCGATACCGTGGCCGCAGAATTCCTGCACCACCGAGAAGCCCGCCGCTTCGGCATGTTGCTGGATCGCGTGGCCGATGTCGCCCAGATGCGCGCCAGGGCGCACCGCCGCAATACCCAACCACATGCATTCGTAGGTGATCGCGCAGAGCCGTCTGGCAAGAATCGACGCCTCGCCGATCAGGAACATCCGGCTTGTGTCGCCGTGAAAGCCGTCCTTGATGACAGTGATGTCCAGATTGACGATATCGCCGCGCTTGAGGACCTTCTCGCCTGGGATACCGTGACAGACCTGATGGTTGATCGATGTGCAGATCGACTTCGGATAGGGCTTATAGCCCGGAGGGGCATAGTTCAGCGGCGCTGGCACCGTGCCCTGCACGCCGACCATGTATTCATGGCAGAGCCGGTCGAGTTCGCCGGTTGTCACGCCCGGCTGCACAAACGGCGTGATGTAGTCGAGAACTTCGGACGCAAGGCGGCCGGCGACGCGCATGGCCGCGATCTCTTCTGGGGTCTTGATGGTGATGCTCATGCCGCATTCCTGTTTTTAAAGAGCAAGGTTAGCGCCTTTCGGCAAGCGTCGGCAATCAATGATGTCGATAGGTTTTGCAGTCGGGGCAGGGGAGTGCTTTTTTATGAACGTCGGGAATGGATGGCGTCTTTGGGATTTCACGGGATCGGATTTCCGTTCTTATTGCGGCAGGCTCGATTTTCGCCAAAGGTTCGTGCCAACGGTTTCGGCAGGCGCTGCGAAGGGCAGTGTGAACAGGCTGCGCCAGCGTACTGCCGAAGGCGGTATCCAAGCCGTTTACGTTTTATTACAGGGCCGGCGAAGCAAGAGAGCGAACGGGTTCGCTGTTTTGCGGCGCGTCGCTGAATCCGAGCAATAAACGCCATATGCCGAAGTGGCTAGATCGAAAAATGGCGGCGCATGGATTGAGATAACCCTCGTGCAGGGTGTCAAATGCTCATGCAGATCTGGAAAATCGCCCTGGGTCGAGTCCGAGTCTTTACCTTGATTTCGAGACGAAGCCCGACGGATACGTATCGCTCGGACGATACGTATAAACGGACTGTCGATCCGCGATACAACTTCGCCGACCTTGGTTGACGGCCGTTTTTTGTTGAACACGTGGAGTTTTAATGAAACAACTTAATGCGTTGGCGATTGCCGCGTTGATGACTGCAATCACGGCCATCGGCTGTTTTTCGTTATTTTATCTGCTATCGAAATCAGCGTTGGAACTAGACCAAGTACATAAGGCCCGATATGAGTCCCAACAACTGGCCACCGAGCTTCGGCTCAGCTCGGACGATCTGACCCGCCTCGCAAGAACTTACACGGTGACGGGCGACGCGGAATACGAGAAGCAATACAACGCGGTGCTGGATGTCCGCAACGGCAAGGCCACGCGCCCGACCAAACTGGGCCGGATCTATTGGGATTTCGTGGCTGCGGGCAAGCTGCCGATGCCGGAGATGAAGCCTTCCAAGCCCTTGATGGACATGATGAAGGATGCCGGTTTTTCCGATGCCGAGTTCAAGGCTTTGGAGCAGGCGGGTAAAAACTCCGACGGCCTGGTCAAACTGGAAGTCAAGGCGATGAATGCCGTGAAAGGGCGCTTTGCCGACGACAGCGGCGGCTATGCGAAGGTCGGGGATCCCGACATGGAAATGGCGCGTGGACTCTTGCACGGTAAGGAGTACCACCAGTTCAAGGCACAGATCGTGCAATACATCGACGAGTTTTTCGATTTGCTCGATAAACGCACGTCGGCAGCCGTAGATCAGAAATTCGAGGAACTAAACCGTGACAAATTCTGGTTCGCGGTGTTGGCCTTGGTGCTGATGGTGGAGCTTGTGACGCTGATGATGCTCTCCAAGGCGCAGGTCACCCAGCAATTGGGCGGAACGCCGGCCGAAGTCGAGGAAGAACTCAAGAGCGTTGCTGCCGGCAAACTCACGGCCTCGCCCAAAGAAAAGCTCAACGGCGCCATGCTTCAAATCGAAAGCATGAAAAAGGTGCTGCGCGAGAGCATGAAGTCGGTTCAGGATCTGGCCAATGATGTGACGAAGGAGTCAATGGCGGTTCAGACTGCGGCCAAATCGGTTGAGGTGCGCAGCGAGACGCAAAGTCAAAGCGCGAGTTCCATGGCTGCCGGCGTCGAACAGCTTTCGGTATCGATTTCCACTGTCGCCCAAAACGGCCTGGAGTCCAACGATATGGCCCAGCAGGGATCGGCCTCGGCCCATAAGGCGAGCGAAGTCGTGCTGGAAATGGTGGAGAGCATTGGGCGTATGGATCAACTGGCCAAGCAGGCCAGCGGAAGCATCCAGACCCTGGCCGACCAAAGCAAGACGATCTCCAACGTGATCCAGACGATCGAAGCGGTTGCCGGCCAAACCAATCTGTTGGCGCTTAACGCCGCCATCGAGGCGGCGCGGGCCGGCGAATCGGGACGGGGCTTCGCTGTGGTGGCCGATGAAGTCAGAAAGCTGGCCGAGAGCACGAAGTCCTCCACCCTCGAAATCTCCAGGACGATCCAGTCGATGCAATCCTCGGCCATGGATGCGGTCGAGCAAGCCAAGATGGTCGAACAAGTCGCCCAGGAGGATGCCGAGAAGGCGGCCTTCGTAAAAAACGCCATCGCCGAGGTTCAAAGCGCAAGCGCGCTGTCGAGCGAGCTTTCCGCTGCCATTGCCCACCAGGTCGCCGAGCAGCAAAGCGCGAGTCAGCACATCGCGCAAGGCGTCGAGATCATGGCCAGGGAGGCTGGCGAGAACAGCACGCTGGCGTTGTCGTCGGTGGAGACTTCCAATCGATTGGGCCAGTTGGCGCAAAGGCTCAAAATAGCGGTGGATGTTTATCAGGTTTAACCTGAAAGCTTGGCGCGCGAATCGCGAAATCACCCCGGTTCGCGCGCAATAAACCAGGGTATGGGCGCTTCAAGTCCTTGTTTTGTCTAGCGCCGGGCCCTTGAGTGTCCGGCCCCGTTGTTGCTACAATACTCGGCTTGACTGCGGCGGAAGCGTTTTTTGCTGGCCGCGGTACATCACACGCTCCCGTTCAGGGGTCCTGCGCAAGCAGGCTGGGTCACGATCTCTGCGTGACTCGCGGGGGCGGAGGCAAACCCTTTGTTCGGAGAACTTTCATGTCCGTCACTATGCGTCAAATGCTGGAGGCCGGTGTTCACTTTGGCCACCAGACCCGTTTCTGGAATCCCAAGATGGCCCCGTTCATATTCGGCCATCGCAATAAGATTCACATCATCAACCTCGAAAAGACCATGGCGAAGTACCAGGAAGCCATGGGTTTCGTGCGTAAGCTCGCATCCAATCGCGGCACGGTCATGTTCGTCGGTACCAAGCGCCAGGCTCGCGAGATTCTCGCCGAGGAAGCGCAGCGCGCCGGCATGCCGTATGTCGACGAGCGCTGGCTTGGCGGTATGCTGACCAACTTCAAGACGGTCAAGCAGTCGATCAAGCGCCTCAAGGACATGGAGCAGATGTTCGAGGACGGCTCGGCCGAGAAGCTGTCGAAGAAGGAAGCCCTGGTGGCTTCGCGCGAACTGGCCAAGCTGCAGAAGTCCATCGGCGGCATCAAGGAAATGGGCGGTCTGCCCGATGCGCTGTTCGTCATCGACGTCGGCTATCACAAGATCGCGATCACCGAAGCCAAGAAGCTTGGCATTCCGATCGTCGCTATCGTCGATACCAACCATTCTCCGGAAGGCCTCGACTACGTGATTCCGGGTAACGACGATTCCAGTCGTGCGATCCGTCTCTATGCGCGTGGCGTAGCCGACGCGGTGCTCGAAGGTCGCAGCCACGTGATCAACGAAATCGTAGCTGCCGGCCAGGACGAATTCGTCGAAGTTCAGGAAGGCTCGGAAGAGCAGGCGTAAGCGCGCCGTCGGTCGCTGCCGAGGCGACCGACCGCTCCTGCGAAGGCGGATGATTGGAACGGTGCTGCGTTTTCCGCACCCGTTCCGATTGTGGAACACCGAATTATTAGAGGAATCAGCATGGCGGAAATCACCGCAAGCATGGTCAAGGAGCTGCGCGAGAAGACCGACGCTCCGATGATGGAATGCAAGAAGGCGCTTACCGAAGCCGGTGGCGATCTGGCGAAAGCCGAGGAAATCTTGCGCGTCAAGCTCGGCAACAAGGCTTCCAAGGCGGCCGCCCGTGTCGCCGCAGAAGGCGTCGTGGCTGTTCACATCTCGGCCGATGGCAAGACTGCCGCGATCGTCGAAATCAATAGCGAGACCGATTTCGTTGCGAAGAACGACGATTTCCTGAATCTCTCGCGCAATTGCGCCGAGCTCGTTGCAACGCGTAGCCCGGCCGATGTCGCCGCGCTGTCCGCGTTGCCGCTGGGCGAAGGTACGGTTGAATCCGTGCGCGCCGCGCTCGTCGGCAAGATCGGCGAAAACATGTCGATCCGCCGTTTCGTCCGTGTCGCAGCCGAAGGCAAGATTGCCAGCTATATCCACGGCGGTTCGAAGATCGGCGTGATCGTCGATCTCGTTGGCGGCGACGCTGCGCTAGGTCGCGACATCGCGATGCATATCGCCGCATCCAAGCCGAAGGCGCTCGACGTCTCGGGCGTGTCGGCCGATCTGATCGAAACCGAGCGTCGCGTCGCGATCGAGAAGGCCAAGGAAGCCGGCAAGCCGGAAGCCATGATCGAGAAGATCGCCGAAGGCTCGGTGCAGAAGTTCCTGAAGGACGTCACGCTGCTTGGTCAGCCGTTCGTCAAGGACGACAAGCTGACGATCGAAGCGCTGTTGAAATCCAAATCCGCCAAGGTGGCCGGTTTCGCGCTCTACATCGTCGGCGAAGGCATCGAGAAGAAGCAGACCGATTTCGCGGCTGAAGTCGCCGCGCAGGCTGCTGCCGCGCAACGCTGAGGAAACCGCCCGTCATGACGACACCCGCCTATCGTCGCATCCTGCTCAAACTGTCCGGTGAAGCCCTTATGGGCAACGATGCATTTGGCATCAATCGCGAAGTGGTTTCCCGGATTGTGCAAGAGGTGGCGGAGGTGGTGGGTCTCGGCGTCGAGGTCGGCGTCGTCATCGGCGGCGGCAATATCTTTCGCGGCATGGCCGGGGCGGCCAGCGGTATGGACCGCGCGACGGCCGATTACATGGGCATGCTTGCGACGGTCATGAACGCGATGGCCCTGGCCGATGCGATGAAACACGCCGGACTCGTCGCCCGTGTGCAGTCGGGCCTTTCGATGGAGGCCGTCGTCGAGCCCTATATCCGGGGCAAGGCGATTCGTTACCTCGAAGACGGCAAGGTCGTGATCTTCGCCGCCGGCACCGGCAATCCGTTTTTCACGACCGATACGGCAGCTGCATTGCGCGGGGCCGAAATCGGCGCCGCCATCGTCCTGAAAGCCACGAAGGTCGATGGCATCTACACGGCCGATCCCAAGAAAGATCCCACGGCAACCCGTTACGCCCGCATCAGCTTCGATGAGGCGATCAGCAAGAATTTACAGGTCATGGATGCCACGGCCTTTGCGCTGTGCCGTGACCAGAAACTCCCGATCAAGGTGTTCAGCATCTTCTCGTCGGGGGCGCTCCGGCGCGTTGTCCTCGGCGAAGACGAGGGCACGCTTGTTCATATCTGAGTTCAAGGAAAGCTGGTCATGATCGCCGATCTGAAGAAGACGACCGAACAGAAGATGCAGAAGTCGCTCGAAGCGCTCAAGCACGATCTCCAGAAGGTTCGTACCGGGCGCGCGCACACGGGTCTTCTCGATCATGTGCAAGTCGAGTATTACGGTTCGCTGGTGCCGATTTCGCAGGTTGCGAACATCACGCTCGTCGATGCGCGCACCATAGGCGTGCAGCCGTGGGAAAAACCAATGATCGCCAAGGTCGAAAAAGCGATCCGCGACGCCGATCTCGGTTTGAATCCGGCCACGATGGGCGATCTGGTTCGCGTGCCGATGCCCGCGCTGACCGAAGAGCGCCGCCGCGACCTGATCAAGGTTGTCCGCACCGAGGCCGAAAACGCCCGCATTGCGATCCGCAATCTGCGCCGCGACGCGAACGCGCATCTGAAGGATGCCGTGAAGGCCAAGGATATCTCCGAGGACGACGAGCGTCGCGCCGAGGAAGACGTTCAAAAGCTCACCGACCGCTATGTTGCCGAAATCGATAAGCAGCTCGCGGAAAAAGAAAAAGAACTGATGCTGGTCTGAGCGATCCGGCGCGCATTCGCGAACGGAGAAGCGAAATCACATGATTTTGGGCCGACTCATCAGCTCCACGCGTGACATTCCCGAAGCTGCGGCAGTGCCGCGGCATATCGCGATCATCATGGATGGCAATGGGCGTTGGGCGCGCAAGCGCCTGATGCCGCGCGTCGCCGGCCACAAGCGTGGCGTCGATACCGTGCGCAGCATCGTGCGCGCATGCATCGAGCGCGGGATCGAGCATCTGACGCTCTTCGCCTTCAGCTCCGAGAACTGGCGCCGTCCCGAGGACGAGGTCAGTTTCCTGATGAACCTCTTCCTGCGCGCGCTCGAAGAAGAAGTCGCCAAGCTGCACAAAAACGGTATCCGCTTTCGCGTGATCGGCGATCTCGAACGTTTCGATCCGCGCATCCGCAAGCTGATCGCCGAGGCTGAGGCACTCACGCGCGAAAATACGCGGCTGAATTTGAGCGTTGCGGCGAACTACGGCGGCAGGTGGGACATCCTGCAGGCGGTCAATCGTATGCTGGCGGCCAATCCCGACAAGCGCGAAGGCTTCGTCGAAGAGGATCTCGCACCGTTTCTCGCCTTGGCCGATGTACCCGAACCCGATCTTTTCATCCGTACTGGCGGCGAAGAGCGGATCAGTAATTTCATGCTCTGGCAACTGGCCTATACAGAGTTTTATTTTACCGAAGCGCTCTGGCCGGGCTTCGACGCCAAGGCTTTCGAAGCCGCGCTCGAATCCTACGGACGTCGCGAGCGTCGTTTCGGTCGTACGAGCGAACAGGTTCAGACCGGCAAAGCCGACTAAACGATGCTGCGCCAACGCGTCGTAACCGCCATCGCTCTCCTCCTGGTGCTTGCCGCAGCCCTGTTCTGGCTGCCGAGCGTGCCGTGGTGGGGGTTTTGTGCTTTTGTCGCGGCGGCGGGCGCTTGGGAATGGGCTGGTTTGTGCCGTTGCGCGAATCCGCAGCGGCTTATCTATGGCGGTATTGTCGGCCTCATCGTCTATCTGCTTGCCGCCTACGCAGGCCTTACGACGGATCTTTGCGTCTTCGCCATCTCGGCACTGTTCTGGTTTCTGGTGGCGCCCGCTTGGCTCAAGCATCGCTGGCAGCTTGCCAATAGTGGATTTGCGCTGGCCTGCGGTCTTGTTGTGCTGCTGCCGGCCGCGCTCGCGCTCGCGCGTTTGCGCAGTCATTCGCCGTGGCTGCTGCTGGCCGTCTGCGGGCTTGTCTGGATCGCCGATATCGGGGCGTATTTCGGCGGCCGCGCCTTCGGCAAACGCAAGCTTGCGCCGCAGATTTCACCTGGCAAGAGTTGGGAAGGCGTTTGGAGCGGGCTGCTCGCGGTGCTCGCGTACGGCGCCGTCGTTTATGCGAATTGGTTGGCGATGGTTCCCCAGGTCTTGAGCTGGCCGATTGCCATGTTGCTGTTGGCGATCCTGCTGATGCTTTCGGTCGAGGGCGATTTGTTCGAATCGATGCTCAAGCGCCAGGCCGGCATCAAGGACAGCAGCAAGCTGCTGCCAGGCCACGGCGGCGTGCTCGATCGCATCGACAGCCTGACTTCGACATTGCCGCTCGCGGCGCTGTGGGTTGCACTCTGGCCGAAATAGCCCGGATATCGCCATGCGGGCACCTCGAAAAATTTCTGCTTTCGTCGCGATACTGAGTTGTGTGCGAAATATTGCTTCTTACCTATCAAACCGATGTGGCGTCGCAATTTCTCGTTCGCGCCTTGTCTCGCTTAGAAACCAGGGTTTTTAGAGGTGTCCATGCTGCAAACCTTGACCATCCTCGGAGCAACCGGCTCGATCGGTGCGAGCACGCTGGATGTCGTGGCGCGGCATCCGGAGCGTTTTTGCGTCTGGGCCGTCAGCGCGCATCGGCAGGTGGCCCGGCTCGCCCAGATCATTGTGGCGCATCGTCCGCGCGTGGCCGTGGTGGCCGACGCAAAAGCCGCCGACGATCTGCGCGAATTGCTCGGTAACGAATCGGATTGCGAAATCCTGTGGGGCGCCGAGGCGCTTTGCGCGATTGCTGCGGCGCCCGAAGTGACTACCGTCATGGCGGCCATCGTCGGCGCGGCAGGGCTTGCGCCCTCGCTTGCGGCGGCGCGAAGCGGTAAGCGCGTGCTGCTCGCGAACAAGGAGGCGCTCGTGATGTCGGGCAATATCTTCCTTGCGGCTGCGCGTGCCTCCGGCGCGGTCGTCTTGCCGATAGACAGCGAACACAACGCGGTCTTCCAATCGCTGCCGGCGGGTTTTGCATATGGCCTCGCGCAATGCGGCGTCAGCAAGATCCTCTTGACCGCCTCGGGCGGGCCGTTCCGGAATACCCCGGCCGAGGCGCTGCATACCGTGACGCCCGAACAGGCCGTTGCGCATCCGAACTGGGTCATGGGGCGCAAGATTTCTGTCGATTCGGCGACGCTGATGAACAAGGGGTTGGAAGTCATCGAGGCGCACTGGCTCTTCGGCGTCGAAGCAGAGCGTATCGAAGTCGTCGTTCATCCGCAAAGCGTGATTCACTCGATGGTCCAATATCTGGATGGTTCGGTGCTCGCGCAGCTCGGCAATCCCGATATGCGCACGCCAATCGCACATGCGCTGGCCTACCCGGAACGAATATCCGCAGGTGTAACGCCGCTCGATTTCGGTCATGTCGGACAGTTTTCGTTCGAAGCGCCCGACCTGGCGCGCTTTCCCTGTCTCGCCTTGGCTTTCGAGGCTTTGCGCACGGGCGGTAATGCACCGACGATTCTTAATGCGGCGAACGAAGTTGCGGTCGAAACTTTTCTTGAGCGGCGTATCCGTTTCACAGCAATCGCCGAACTCGTTGCTGCCGCCCTGGCTGCGGTTCCGAATGAAAAGATCGATTCGCTAGCAGCCGTACTCGAAGCCGACCGTGCAGCGCGTGAAGCCGCACGAACATGGATTGCACGCACGGAGGGCAGGGTATGACGTTTCTGTGGAATCTGTTCGCTTTCGTGATTGCCATCGGGGTCATCGTCCCGATCCACGAGTTCGGCCATTTCATCGTTGCACGCGCGTGCGGCGTACGCGTGCTGCGCTTCTCCGTCGGTTTCGGGCGTCCTCTGCTGCGCTGGCGCAAGCATCCGGACGCCACGGAATGGGTGCTCAGCGCGATCCCGCTCGGCGGCTACGTCAAGATGCTCGACGAGCGCGAGGCGCCGGTAGCCCCCGAACTTCTTGGCGAATCCTTCAACCGCAAGAGCGTTTATCGCCGGATCGCGATCGTCGCGGCCGGACCGATCGCCAATTTGCTGCTTGCAATCGTTCTTTACTGGGCTTTGCTGATTCATGGCGTCGTCGAGCCCCGCGCGATCCTCGGCATGCCGGCTCCCGGTACGGCAGCGGCGCGCGCGGGCTTTACCGAAACCGAACAGATCGTTGCGATCGACGGCAAGCCGGTCACGAGCTGGGTCGATCTGCGCTGGAACTTGCTTCGCGCCGCAGCCGACCGCGCCAGCCCGAGGCTATCGACAATGGATGCAAGCGGCCGCCAACGCGAACGCGTGCTCGATACGAGCGGCGTGCAATTCGATTCCGAGGCCAGCGATCCGACGCAGCAGCTTGGCATCTCGCTCTATCGCCCGGCCGTGATTGGCGAGGTGGTTGCCGGTGGCGCGGCCGCACGCGCGGGGCTCATGAAGGGCGACCGGATTCTCGCGGTGGGCAGCACTTTTGTCGGCGGCTGGGGCGATCTCGCGACGGCGATTGCGGCCGCGCCTGGGCGCGAACTCGCGCTATCCGTGCAGCGCGACGTCGCGCGGCTCGACTTGCGCGTTACGCCCGATGCGGTCGAGGAGCGTGGCAAACGGATCGGACGCATCGGTGTCGCGAGCGGCGATCTGCCTGGCTGGCGCGAACGGATGGCGGTCGAAGTTCGCCACGGGCCGGTGCAGGCAGTCGTATTGGCAAGCCATCGCACCTGGGAAACGATAGGTTTGTCGCTGCGGATGATGGGGCGCATGCTGACCGGGGAGGTTTCAGTAAAAAATATTTCCGGACCGCTGACGATTGCCGACTACGCGGGCCGCACTGCCCGGATGGGTGTTGAGCCCTACCTGGAATACCTCGCACTCATCAGCATCAGCATCGGTATTCTGAATCTACTTCCCGTGCCGCTGCTGGATGGGGGGCACATCATGTATTATTTGGCCGAAATTCTGATGCGGCGGCCCGTGTCGGAGCACGCGATGGAAATCGGACAGAGAGTCGGTTTCGCCGTGCTTGCGATGCTTATGGCGTTTGCATTCTTTAACGATATCAGCCGTCTGCTGTCCTGATCCAGAGAATCCATGCGAAAGAAGTACCTTAGCGGGTTGATGTTCGCCCTGTTCGCCGCGCAACCCGTTTTTGCATTCGCGCCATTCGTAGTCAAGGATATTCGCGTCGAAGGCTTGCAGCGAACCGAAGCCGGGACCGTGTTCAACTATCTTCCGGTCAAGACCGGCGATACGCTGACCGAGGAAAAAGCCGCCCAGGCGATCCGCGCGCTTTATGCGACGGGTTTCTTCAAGGACGTGCGGCTCGAGGTCGATAACGACGTGCTGCTCGTCGTCATCGACGAACGCCCGGCGATCGGCCTCATCGAATTCGAGGGCAACAAGTCTTTCGAAAGCGACAATCTACGCAAAGGCTTGCGTGAGGCCGGGATTGCCGAATCACGAATTCTCGACCGTGCGCTGCTCGAACGCGCCGAGCAGGAACTCAAGAAGCAATACCTGAACCGCAGCTATTACGGCGCGACGATCACGACGCTCATCACACCGCTCGAGCGCAACCGCGTATCGGTCAAGTTCAAGATCGTCGAAGGGGAAATCGCCGCAATCCGCGAAGTCAGCCTCAACGGCAACAAGGATTTCAGCGAAAAGGAACTCAAGAAGCAGATCACCTCGCGCCCGAAAAGCTGGTTTCCGCCAGTCAATTGGCTGTCGAAGGATCACGAGTATTCGAAGCCGAAACTGCAAGGCGATATCGAAAGTCTGCGCAGCTTTTACCTGAATCGCGGCTATCTAGATTTTAATGTCGAGAGCACGCAGGTCTCGATCACGCCGGACAAAAAAGACATCTATATCGCCCTGGCGCTGGCCGAGGGGCAGCAATACAAGGTGGCGGCGGTCAAGGTGGCGGGCGATCTGATTGTCGGCGACGAAGAAATCCGCTCGCTTGTCAAACTGCATCCGGGCGAGATTTTCGCGCGCGACAAATTGACCGAGACGACGCGCCTGATTTCCGAGCGGCTTGCCAACGAAGGTTATGCCTTTGCGAACGTCAACGCAGCGCCCGAACTCGACAAGGCGAAACGCGAAGTCTCTTTCACGGTTTTTGTCGATCCCGGCAAACGCGTCTATATCCGGAAAATCGGAATTTCCGGCAATACGCGCACGCGCGACGAAGTGGTCCGCCGCGAACTGCGCCAGCTCGAAAGCGGCTGGTACGACGGCGCGAAGATCAAGCGCTCCAAGATGCGTCTGGACAGGCTCGGCTATTTCGAAGAAACCAACATCGACACGCAACCTGTGCCGGGCACGGCGGATCAGGTCGATCTGAACGTGACAGTCAAGGAGCGCGCGACCGGCAGCATTCTGCTCGGCCTTGGCTACTCGACGACCGACAAGCTCGTACTGCAAGCCCAGATTTCGCAGAACAACGTGTTCGGCAGCGGCAATGCAATGAGCATCAACATGAACACGGGGAAATCGAATCGGACGGCGGTGCTGTCCTTTACAAACCCGTATTTCACGCCCGAAGGCGTCTCGGTTGGCTACGATCTGTACCACCGCACTTACAACCCGTCGGCGACAACCGACACGGCCTACTACGAAACAAAATCGTCCGGTCTGGGCATTCGGCTCGGCTACCCGATTGCCGAGGATAATCAGCTCAATTTTGGTCTGGCCTTCGACAACACCGAGACCACAGTAACGACGGACAGTCCGCCGCAGTACATCGATTTCGTCAATCGTTTCGGCGAGCGTACCAATACCGTGCTCGCCACGTTCGGCTGGAGTCACGATACGCGCGACAGCTATCTGACGCCGACCAAGGGCGTCATGCAGCGGGTCAGCACCGAGACGACCCTGCCGATTGCCGAGCAGCGTTTCTATCGCCTGAACTACCAGTTCCAGTGGTTCATTCCGGTCTACTTCAAGGACGATACGCTGCTCTTGCAAACGAACCTGGGCTATGCGAGCGGATACGATGGCCGGCCGGTCCCGTTCTACAAGCATTACTATGCTGGCGGTATCGGCTCGGTGCGCGGCTACAAGGACAATACCCTAGGGCCGCACGATTCGACGGATCGCGCGCTCGGCGGTACGCAACTTGTCACCTATGGCGCGGAATACTTCGTAACGCCGCCGATTGCAAATATCGACAAGACTTTCCGTCTCAGTCTTTTCCTGGACGGCGGTATGGTCTACGGCGAGAGTGAAAAGGTAAAGTTGTCTGACATACGGTATAGTGCAGGGTTGGGTTTGGCATGGATTTCACCGATTGGTCCGCTCAAATTCAGCTTCGGTCAGCCCCTGAGTAAGAAGGAAGGGGACCGGACCCAGCGCTTCCAGTTCCAACTGGGCAATATTTTCTGATCCCGAGGAGGTTGTTGTGAGTCTCAGTCGTATTTTGCTTGTGGCGGTGCTCGGCTTCCTCGCTGTTGGCGCGGCCCAGGCACAGAGCAAGATCGGATTCGTCAGTTCGGAGCGCGTATTGCGGGAATCGGCGCCTGCCGTGAAGGCGCAGAAGAAGCTGGAAAAGGAATTCGAAAAACGCGATCAGGATCTGCAGCATCTGGACAAGGATCTCCAGGTAATGCAGGAGAATCTGCAAAAGAACTCCGTAACGATGTCGGAAACGGACCGCAAAAATAAAGAACGCGAATTCAACGATATGAGTCGCGAATTCCAGCGGCGCCGGCGCGAGTTTTCCGAAGACCTGAATCTGCGTCGCAACGAGGAACTCGCCGGCGTGCTTGAGCGTTCGAAAAAAGCGCTACAGGAAATCGCCGAGTCCGAGAAGTTCGATCTCATCGTGCAGGATGCCGCTTACTGGAATCCGCGCGTTGACATTACCGACCGCGTCATCAAGGCGATGTCGGACAAGTAAGCCGAACGTGCCGACACTATCCGAGATCGTCGCACGCCTCGGCGGGCGGATTGCTGGAGACGCTTCGGTCGGCATCTCGCAGGTGGCGAGTTTGGAACAGGCGGGCGATGGCGAAATTGCTTTTCTCGCCAGTCCGAAATACCGTTCACAACTGGCCGCCACGCGTGCGGCGGCCGTGATCGTGCCGCCGGCGGCCGAGGACGCGACCGCTATTGCCCGCATCGTTGCCGACAATCCCTATCTTTATTTCGCGCATCTTGCGCAATGGCTCAACCCGCCGCGCACGGGTGCGCCCGGTGTGCATCCGAGCGCGGTCGTGCTATCTCCGCTGCCAGCGAGCGTTGCTGTCGGGCCGCTCGCCTATATCGGACCCGATTGCAAGATCGGCGAGAACGCCGTAATCGGCCCGGCTTGTGTCGTCGAATCGGGCGTCGTGCTTGGTGAGGCGACACGGCTTTATGGCCATGTTTCGATCTACCACGACTGCGTCATCGGTGCGCGCTGCATCTTGCATTCGGGCGCGGTCATCGGCGCGGACGGTTTCGGTTATGCGCGCGAACGCGATGGCACCTGGGTCAAGATTCCGCAGATCGGCCGAGTCGTCCTCGGCGACGATGTCGAAGTCGGCGCGAACACCACGATAGACCGTGGCGCGCTTGACGATACGCTGATCGCGCGCGGCGTGAAGCTGGACAATCTCGTGCAGATCGCCCACAACGTGAAAGTGGGCGAGCACAGCGCGATGGCCGGTTGCGTTGGCGTT
>JAVBKC010000081.1:0-20599 GCA_031554255.1 Niveibacterium sp. | reverse complement strand
AGGGGTTGGCCGGTTTTTAAAACGATACACTTGGGATTTACTCCATCGGGCCGTCCGCTACCTGACGCCGGGTTTTAAAAAGCCGGCGGGGGGGGGAGGCCCGCGCGCCGGCTGTCGAAATTACTCCGAGAACAGCGAACTGACCGATTGCTGGTTGTTGATCCGCATGATCGTGTCGGCCAGCAACGCGCCGATCGAGATCTGGCGTATCCGCTTGCAGCCGCGCGCGTCTTCGCGCAGCGGGATCGTGTCGGTCACCACGAGTTCGTCGAGGTCGGAATCGGAAATCCGGTTCACGGCGGCGCCCGAAAGCACCGGATGCGTGATGTAGGCGAGCACCTTCTTGGCACCGTTTTCCTTGAGTGCCTGGGCAGCCTTGCACAAGGTGCCTGCGGTATCGACGATGTCGTCGACGATCACGCAGGTGCGGCCCTTGACGTCGCCGATGATGTTCATGACTTCGGCCACGTTCGCTTTCGGACGCCGCTTGTCGATGATCGCGAGATCGGTTTCGAGCTTCTTCGCATAGGCGCGCGCGCGCACCACCCCGCCGACATCGGGCGAGACGACGAGCAGATCGTCGCTGCGCAGCCGCGCCAGATCGTCGAGGAGCACCGGCGTCGAATAGATGTTGTCGACCGGGATGTCGAAGAATCCCTGAATCTGATCGGCATGCAGATCGACGGTCAGTACGCGCTGGACGCCGACGGCCTGCAGCATGTTGGCCGTAACCTTGGCCGTGATCGGCACGCGCGCGCTGCGCGGGCGTCTATCCTGGCGGGCATAACCGAAGTAGGGAATGGCTGCGGTGATGCGGCCGGCGGAGGCGCGTTTGAGCGCATCGGCCATGACGAGCAGCTCGACGAGATTGTCGTTCGTCGGGTAGCAGGTCGATTGGAGGATGAAAACGTCCTTGCCGCGAACGTTTTCGAGAATCTCGACGTTCACTTCTCCGTCGGAGAAGCGGCCGACGGTCGCGGAACCGATCGACATTCCAAGCCGCTTAACTACATCGGCTGCGAGTTTTGGATTTGCATTACCGGTAAATACCATCAGGCTGCCAAAAGCCATGGCTGACCCCTATTTCGACACGTTCCATGAAAATAGCGCACGGTAGTGCCAAGCCCCACACGCCATAAAAGAATCGGGCAGGCCGAAGCCTGCCCGATGTGTCTGGCTGGGGAGGAAGGATTCGAACCTTCGCATGCCGGAATCAAAATCCGGTGCCTTAACCAGCTTGGCGACTCCCCAAGAAACCTTGTTTTGCTGCATGACAGTAATAACCGTATTACCGTTCCGGGCCGACCCAGTCGAACAGAGGATGTCGTTCCAGCCCCTCGGCCGCCCAAGCCCTCACATGGACTGGCAGCTTCGCAAGCACGGCCTGCGCTTTACCTTCGCCCTCGCAGGGCAAAAACACGCACGCACCTGAACCACTCATCGTTGCTTCGCCGAACGTATTCAATAGATCGAGTGCGGCGCCTACCTCAGGGTATCTGCGACACACGACCGGTTGAAGGTCGTTCCGGTTTCCCGCTTCCGGAAAGCTCGGCATTATGAGAATTTCGCTATCGCGTGTCAAATCCTTGGCAGAAAAAATTTCTGCCGTGGCAACCGAAACGGGCGGTTCGACGACGACATACCAAGAGGGAGCAAGGCGCAACGGCTGCAATTTTTCGCCGACACCTTCGGCGAAAGCGCTCTGCCCGAAGATGAAGAACGGTACGTCGGCACCAAGTTCCAGGCCCCACTCCTGCAAGATTTCGCGTTCGGCGTTGATACCCCACAGGCGGTTGAGCGCCAGCATTACGCTCGCCGCATTCGAGCTACCGCCGCCGAGTCCGCCGCCCATCGGCAGATTTTTCTCGACCGCGATATCGACGCCCAGCCTGCAACCCGTCTTGCTTTGCAAAAGCCGCGCCGCACGCACAACGAGATCGCTCGCTTCGGGCACGCCGGCAAGTTCCGTCGTGCGACGCACTTCGCCGTCCTCGCGTACGCACAAATCCACCCAGTCGCCGCGATTGAGCATGCGAAAAGCTGTCTGCAACAGGTGGTAACCGTCGGGCCTACGGCCGACTACGTGCAGGAACAGATTGATTTTCGCGGGCGCGAAAATCCGCGCTCTCATTCGATTCATTACAAACTGCTCCCGCTCCAGGCTTCGATTCGCAGCCGCACTACGATGTCGCCGCTGCGCGCTTCGATCTGCGCCGGCCGGCTCGGCGCATCGTTTATTTCGCCATAGCCGGTATAGCGCAGTTGCCAGTCGGCGTCGCGCATTGCAATGAGGCGATTGGCGGCATCCCGCTCGACGCCGGTCGCACCGCGCGGCGGTTCGCCGCGCACCCAGTCCGCGAAGCGCCGCAGCGGCAGTGGCGTACCGAGCAGTTCCTGCGCGAGCGCCGTGTCATCAAAGCGTTCGAGCTCGCGCCCGTCGCCAAGCTTGGTCCAGGCGCGTTGCGGAGTAAGTTCGACCACGGCGATCGTCTGGCCTAGCGATGTTTCCAGCCGTACATGGTCGGCCAGAGCGACGTGTTGCCAGGACAGTCGCAATACGTCCGCCTTGTCGGCCTGGCGGATCAGGATGCGCCCAGAGAGCAAAAAATCGCCCGGCGCCATGAGCGCCGGCTGCGGTGCAGGCGTCGTCGCGCAGGCCGCAAGGAGGCTTGCGAGAAGCGCCACCCAAAGGAAGCGCCAGATCATTCGGGAAAGCGCTTGAGAACCTTGGCCAGTTCCTCGTTCCCGGGGTGCTGGCGCAGCGCGTCGTTCCAGAGCGAACGCGCGTCGCTTTTTTGTCCCATCATCCAGAGCACTTCGCCCAGATGCGCCGCGATCTCGGGATCGGGCCGAGCCGCGAAAGCGCGCCGTAGATGGTCGCGCGCGCCGGGAAGATCGCCCGAGCGATAAAGCACCCAGCCCATGCTGTCGAGAACGAAGCCATCGTCGGGCGCGAGTTCGAGTGCCTTCTTTATCAGTTGCCGGGCCTCGTCGAGCCGCTGGTCGCGTTCGGCGAACGAATAGCCGAGCGCGTTGTAGGCCTGGGCTTCGTCGGGCTTGAGCACGATCAGGCGGCGCAGATTGCGCTCCATCACGTCGAGTTTTTCCAGCCGTTCGGCGAGCAAGGAATAGTCGTAAAGGATTTCGGGCTGATCGGGCTGGCGTTTGAGTTCTTCGCCAAGCAGATCGAAGGCTTCCTGCGCACGATTGAATTCGCGCAGGATCTGCGCTTCGGCAAGCAGATAGATCGTCGCGTCCTTAGGGTTCTCCTCGCGCAGGCGCCGGAATTGCTCGCGTGCGCCGGGCAGGTCGCCGCCGCGCGCTTGCAGCATCGCCGCGCGCGCAAAGCCCGTCGTCCGCTGCGAGCCGCTTAGGCTGCGATACATCGTCATCGCCTCGGCCGTGCGCTTTTGATCCTCGTAGAGCTGACCAAGCTGTAGACGCACCGCATCCTGATCGGGCCGCCCGAGCGCGAGTACGCGTTTGAATTCGGCCTCGCCCGCGTCGTCCTTGCCCATTTGCACCAGCAGCAGGCCGTAGGTGAAACCGACCTCGCTGTTCTCGGGCATCTCCTTGACGAGTTTTTCGAATTCGGTCGCGGCGTTGGCGTATTGGTGGTCGGCGACGAGCAAACGCGCATAGGTGTAACGTGCATCGCGCGCGCCGGGGCGTTTTGCGACGAAGTCCTTCAGACTGGCGATTGCTTCCGGGGTCTGGCCGGCCTGTTGCAGCAATTGCGCTTTGAGCAGGGCAGCGGGTTCCCAGTCGGGCCGCTCGGCCAGCGCCCGTTCGAGTTCGACGAGCGCGCCGGGCGCGTCGCCCGCGTTGAAGGCCGCGTGCGCACGCGCGAAATGCGCTTCGGGGATTTTCTGATAGGGCTCGGTTAGTCGATCCACCGTCTGGCGCACCTCGGCCTTGTCCGGATAGCGCGAGAGCGTGCGGTTTAACCCCATCAGCATCGGAGCCGGGCCGTCCTTGTGTCGCGCGAGCAGCCGCGCGAGTTGAGGTTCGAGTTCTTCGAGCTTGCCCATGCCGCCCGCAAGCAGGCCGGCGAGCGTTTGCACCGCCGCTTCCGACGCCGGATCGAGCGTGGCCCATAGCCGCGCGGCTTCGAGCGCTTCGGGCGCGCGCCGCGCATAGAGCGCAATCTCGGTTGCGCGCTTGGCGATGCGCGGGTCGCGCGTCTGCTTGGCCAGATCCAGATACCCCGGAACCGAGATGTCCAGCCTGCCACGCGCGCCCGCGATTTCGGACAGCAGCATTTCATAGACGATCTGCGGCGTCAGTTCTTCGTTCGGCAGCTCGGACGCCGCGGTCGCGGCGCTCGGCGCAGCGCCTTCATCGGTCGGATCGGCCGCATCCTGAGCCTTGGCTGACGCGAGGCCCAGGCTCATCAACAGCGCCACGAGAAGTCGCGGCAGCAGAAGGCGTTGCATGATGGAAGAACTCCGTGAGGCGTACGAAACAGTTTGACTGGAGGGGATTAAGATCCGTTCTTCGCCGATCTTATCAGCAAGCCCGCATTCCCCATGCCCGAACTGCCCGAAGTCGAGACCACGCGGCGCGGTATTGCGCCGCATCTGGAAGGTTGCGTCGTCAGCGGCGTAACCGTTCGCAATGCCCGGCTGCGCATCCCGGTGCCCGCTTCGCTTGCGCGCGAACTACCCGGCAGACGGATCGATTCGGTCGCCCGGCGCGGCAAATACCTGCTGATCCGGGCCGGCGACGCGACACTGCTGATCCATCTAGGCATGTCGGGCAGCCTGCGTCTGGTGCCTCAGGGGTGCTCGGTGCGTAAGCACGATCACGTCGATATCGACATCGGCGAGCAAACGCTGCGCTATCACGATCCACGCCGCTTCGGCGTCGTCGACTGGTGGCCCGGCGATGGCTCGGACCACCCTCTCGTCGCGCCGCTCGGGATCGAACCGCTGGCGGAGAATTTCGATGGCGCCTGGCTGTTCGCGGCAACGCGCAAGCGTCGCTGCGCGATCAAACTTTTGCTGATGGATGCGCATACCCTGGTCGGCGTCGGCAACATCTACGCTTCCGAAAGCCTGTTCCGCGCACGCATCCAGCCGACGACACCGGCCGGGCGACTCTCGCTGGCCCGCTGCAGTCGGCTCGCCGAGGCGGTCAGAACTACGCTTTCGGATGCGATCCACGCTGGCGGCAGCACCCTGCGCGATTATGTCGGCAGCCACGGAGAGCCGGGCTATTTTCAGCTTGCCGCCTGCGTTTATGGCCGTTCAGGCGAACCCTGCCGCGTCTGCGGCGGCGCCATCCGCCAGTGCGTGCTCGGCCAGCGTGCAACCTACTGGTGCCCGCGCTGCCAAACTTGAGCGCACAACGAAAAAGCGGCCAGTTAGAGCCGCTTTTCTCTTGCCAGGCAAGCCGGAGATCAGATTTTCTGAGCGGTCAGTTTGAGGAATTTATCCATCAATTGATCCTTGGTCTCGACATGCTCGGGGCTGTGCGGGATGCAGTCGACCGGGCAGACCTGTTGGCACTGCGGCTCGTCGTAGTGACCGACGCACTCGGTGCACTTGTTCGAATCGATCTCGTAAATTTCAGCGCCTTGCGAAATCGCGTTGTTCGGGCACTCGGGTTCGCAGACGTCGCAGTTGATGCATTCGTCCGTAATCATCAAAGCCATGGGGCTACCTCTTCCTTACTCTCTCTGCGGGCACGACGCCGCGCCAATGATACCGGGACAAGCTTGCGACTTTAGTCCCTTCCTTCTACCTTGTTCTTGAGCTTGACCTGCACCATCGGTTGCACGAACTTGCTCACATCGCCGCCGAGCAGCGCGATTTCGCGCACCATCGTCGCCGACAGGAACATGAACTCGTCGCCAGGCGTCAGGAATACCGTTTCGACTACCGGATAAAGTCTACGGTTCATTCCAGCCATCTGGAACTCGTATTCGAAATCCGATACCGCGCGCAGACCCCTTATAACGATCCGTGCATCCTGTTGCTTGAGAAAATCGAGCAACAAGCCGCCGAATCCGTAGATTTCGACATTCGGCAGATCCGCCAGTACCTCGCGCGCGATCTCGACGCGTTCGTCCAAGTCGAAGATCGGTCGCTTGCTACGGCTGTCGGCCACGCCAACGATCACGGACTTGAACAGGCGCGCCGCGCGCCGCACTAGATCTTCGTGGCCCCGCGTAAATGGATCGAAGGTGCCGGGGTAGACCGCTACACCTTCCTTCATGCTGTCCCTCCTCTGAACAGTTGATAGTGCACTTGCCCGGCCGAACCGGATTTGACCGAACTCAAACCCGCGAATCGTGCAACGGGATGCTCGGCTTCCACATAAACATAGGCGCCTTCGGTCAGCACGCGCGGCAAGCCTTGTTCGATCCGCGCCAGCCAATCTAAGCGATAGGGCGGGTCGAGCAGCACAAGATCATAGCGCTCGGGCGTCGTTTCGATGAAACGCAATGCGTCACCGCGCTGGCAGCACAAGGCGTCTGCGCCGAGTAGCGCGGCGTTTTGTTGCAGCACAGCATACGCGCGCGGATCGCGCTCGACCAGTGTCACGTGTGCTGCGCCGCGCGATGCCGCCTCGAAGCCGAGCGCTCCGCTGCCGGCAAAGAGGTCGAGACACGTCCAGCCATCGATGTTCTGCCCCAGCCAATTGAATAGCGTTTCGCGGACCCGGTCGGGCGTTGGTCTCAAGCCCGTTACATCCGCAACGGCGAGCCGCCGGGAGCGCCAGCGCCCGCCCACGATGCGCAGTGGCTTCATGGTGTCATGGCCTTCGTGCCTTCCAATGTACGAGCTAAACCGCGATGGCGGAGCTTATATAGGACCATCTGCTAGACTTCCGGGCGAATTTCGGCCACAAAGCCGACCGCGAAAACGCGGCATCTTAGCGGCACTGCGGCGCGCGCGCCATGCCTGCCGCCACTTCCTACGGAAGCACCTACCTCATGTTCAGTTTTTGGAAGAAAGACAAGCCCGCGCCGGCCGAGGCTTCGCAGCCTGAAATCGCCGCGCCCAGCCCAGCCCTGGCTGAACCTGCGCCGCCGATTGTGGCGCACCCGGCAGCCGAAGCCGAACCGGCCAAACGCTCCTGGATGGAGCGGCTGCGCGCTGGCCTTTCGCGTACGCGGGCTCAGATCGCCGCTGCCGGATCGACGTTTGGCGCCGATATCGGCGACATCTTCAGCCGCCGCAAGATCGATGCCGATCTGCTCGACGAACTCGAAACCACCTTGCTGCAAGCCGATTGCGGCGTCGATGCCACGCAATACCTGATCGGCGAGATGCACAAGCGCTGGAAACGCGACCGACTGGAAACCGGCGAAGAACTGCGCGGCGTCCTGATGGAATTGCTCGAAGGTTTGCTCAAGCCGCTCGAACAAGCACTCGATATTCATGCGCACCGCCCGACGATCATCATGCTCGCCGGCGTCAACGGCTCGGGCAAGACGACCTCGATCGGCAAGCTCGCTCGGCGCTTCCAGGACGAAGGACACAGCGTGCTCTTGGCCGCCGGCGATACCTTCCGCGCCGCCGCGCGCGAACAATTACAGGAATGGGGCCGCCGCAACGATGTAACCGTCATCTCGCAGGAATCGGGCGACCCGGCCGCCGTGATTTTCGATGCGGTAAGTGCCGCCAAGGCGCGTGGCGTGGACATCCTTCTCGCCGACACCGCAGGCCGGCTGCCGACGCAGTTGCACTTGATGGAAGAGATCGCCAAGGTCCGTCGCGTAATTCAGAAGGCCGAACCCTCCGGGCCGCACGAAGTTCTGCTCGTGCTCGACGCTAATATCGGCCAGAACGCCTTGCAGCAGCTCAAGGCCTTCGATGCAGCAATCGGCGTGACCGGCCTTATCGTCACCAAGCTCGACGGCACCGCCAAGGGCGGCGTGCTCGCAGCCATCGCGCGCGCGCATCCTAAGCCGATCCGCTTCATCGGCGTCGGCGAAGGCATCGAGGATCTGCAACCCTTCGTCGCGCGCGAATTCGTCGCAGCGCTATTCGATCAAGACCCACGCTAAAGGATTTCGCACGTCACGCCGACTCCTCCTTCCGCACGCAAGGCATTCATGTTCTCTCCCGAAAACATCCTGATACGGCCGGTCCGGCTCGAAGACCTCGAATCCTTCCATGCCTACTCCGAGTTCATCGCGCACGAGCGCCGCTATTGGGGTAAGACCGAGCCTAAAACGCTGCCCGAGACGCTCGAAATGTTCAACACGGCGATAACGCGAGGCGTGCCGTCTCTGGTGGTGCTCGATGACGAAAAACTCATCGGCCATGCCGATCTGACGGTTCCGCTGGGCGAAGGACACACCCATCTGGGTTCGCTCGGCATGGGGCTGTTGCCGCCCTACCGTGGGCGCGGCCTCGGTTTTCGGCTGCTCAAGGAGATCGTTACGGCGGGCTGGAAATGCGGGCTGGAGCGTATCGAACTTTCGGCATACGGCAGCAACACGCTCGCAATCGCGCTTTATGAGCGCTTCGGCTTCGTCTTCGAAGGCAGGCGGCGGCGTGCGCGCTTTCTCGATGGCGAGTACGACGATGTCGTAATCATGGGGCTATTGCGCGGAGCGGTTCACGCATGATTCGCTTCGAGGCGGTGTCCAAGCGCTATCCGGGTGGTGTCGAAGGGCTCGCAGACATCAGCTTCGAAGTGCGCAGCGGCGAACTGATCGTGCTGCGCGGTCACTCTGGTGCCGGCAAGAGCACGCTGCTCAAACTGATTCCTGCGCTCGAACGCCCCAGTGCCGGCCGCGTGCTCGTCAACGACATCGATGTCGGCAGCCTGCGGCCCGGAGCGATTCCCTACCTACGCCGCAGCCTCGGTCTCGTGACGCAGGAAAGCCGTCTGCTCTTCGATCGTGCCGTCTTCGATAACGTGATGCTGCCGCTCTCGATTGCCGGTCTGCCAGCCAAGGAAGCCGCCAAACGCGCGCATGCCGCGCTGGATCGCGTTGGCCTCGCGGGTTTCGAAAAAGCCATGCCGATTACGCTTTCGGGCGGCGAACAGCAGCGCGCCGCAATTGCGCGCGCGATCGTCAACCGCCCCGCGATCCTGATCGCCGACGAACCGACCGCGCATCTGGACGCCGACTATGCCGCAGAAATCGCCACACTCTTCCGTTCGTTCAACGAAGCCGGCGTCACCATGATCATCGCCACCCACGACGACGCCCTCTTCGCCAGCCGCGCACCGCGCCGGCTCGAACTCGCGCGCGGAAGGCTCGTCGCATGAATATGACCGGCTGGTTCGGACTCCATCTCGGCGCGCTCGCGCACGCCGCCCGCCGGCTCGCCCGCGCGCCGTTCGGCAGCCTGCTCTCCGCGCTCGTCGTCGCAATCGCGCTCGCGCTGCCGGCGCTCGGCTATGTGCTTGCCGACAGCGTTGCCCAGCTCGTCGAGGGACTCTCGGGCCGGCCCGAGATCAGCGTGTTCATGAAGATCGGCGCCGAGCGCCGGCAAGTCGAAAACGTTGCCGAAAAACTACGCGCCGATCCGGGCGTCGCCCAATTGCGTTTTGTGCCGCGCGATCAGGCGCTCAAGGCGCTCGCGGCCGGCGCCGGGCTCGGCGACGTGGCAACCGCGCTGGGCGACAATCCGCTGCCCGATGCTTATGTGATTACACCGCGCAACGACGGCACGGCCGAGTTCGAGCGCCTGCGCGACGGCGCCTCGCGTCTGCCGGGCGTAGCGCATGTGCAGCTCGATACCGAATGGGTCCAGCGCTTGGCCGCACTCGTAGCGCTCGCGCGCTCCTCGGTCGCGGTGCTTGCGGCCCTGCTCGGCGCGGCGCTCGTGATCGTCACCTTCAACACGATCCGCCTCCAGATCCTCACCCAGCGCCACGAAATCGGCGTGAGCCTCTTGCTCGGCGCAACGCGGTCCTGGGTACGCCGCCCCTACCTCTATTTCGGCGCGTTGCAGGGCGCACTCGGCGGCCTGCTCGCCTGGGCCCTGCTCGTCGGCATCCTGGCCCTCATGCGCCCGCCAGCGCAACGCCTGGCCGATTCCTATGGGATTCCGCTCGCATTACACAATCCCGCGCTATTCGAAGTCGCGGCCCTCGTCGGGCTCGCGGCATTGCTCGGCTGGCTGGGCGCGGCTTTGTCGGTGCACCGGCATTTGCGCGATGGTTTGCTTGCGGATTGAACAACAGCAGATACGCAATCAAACGTATTCGGCCAGCGCGCCGCGCATCTTTTGCATTGCCTTGGCTTCGATCTGGCGAATCCGCTCGGCCGAAACACCGTATTCGTTGGCGAGTTCTTGCAATGTCGCACTATCGCCATCGGCCAGCCAGCGGCGGCGGATGATGTCGCGGCTGCGCGCGTCGAGCGCGTCGAGCGCGCTTTCGATGCCTTCGCCATGCAAACGGTCGCGCTTCTTTGCCGCAATTACGGCCGAAGGCTCGTTCTGCGTGTCGGCAAGATAGGCGATAGGCGCCATGCGGTTATCGTCATCCTCGTCGGGACCGAGTTCGAGCGCCACGTCGCCGCCCGAGAAACGCGTTTCCATCTCGCGCACTTCCTCGGGTTTTACGCCTAGCGTTTGCGCCATTTCGGCAACTTCGTTCGGGCTCAGGGTGCCGCTGTCGTGTCGGAGACTGCGCAGATTGAAGAACAATTTACGCTGCGCCTTGGTTGTCGCGATCTTGACCAGACGCCAGTTCTTCAGGATGTGTTCGTGGATTTCGGCCTTGATCCAATGGATCGCGAAACTCACGAGCCGTACGCCGCGGTCCGGATCGAAACGCTTGACCGCCTTCATCAAGCCGATGTTGCCTTCCTGGATCAGATCGCTGTGCGGCAGGCCGTAGCCCATGTAATTGCGTGCGACCGAAACCACGAGTCGCAGGTGCGACAACACGAGCTGACGCGCGGCCTCCAGATCCTGCTTGTCGCGCAATCTACGGGCAAGCGAGAGTTCCTGCTCCTCGGTCAGAAGCGGGAAACGGTTCGCCGCCTGGATGTATTGATCCAGACTGCCCAGTGTGGTTGGGACGGGAAAGGACAGGGAAGTCGTCATGGAGTACTCCTTTTTTGCCGCAACGGCGATTTTAGCACTCGCAGTCTGGGAGTGCTAATCACGACGAGGATTCCCGCCGACTGCGGACCTTTGCCACTAAAGCATTAAGTTACAAGGACTTGGAAGGCATTCTAGCCTACGGTGGCACGAACGAATTCGTAAGAAAGCGTTGCTGGACGAAGATACGCACAGCCCGAGCAGGTTCGGATTTGCACGACCGATGTATCGCGGATGCCCCTCCGCTGTGGGACCACTGTCGCATCAATGGTCGAGCCAGCGCGTCGCGCCCGCCGCTCACGATCTGTCCGCAAGATCGCAATTGACCCACAACACAAATTGCGCGCAGCAAATCGCCCGCCGCTGGCTACGGTACCCATACCTCGTGCAGGCAGCTTCAGCTTGCCTTGATCGAGCAGGCTGACCTTGGCCGGAGACAACCTTTACCGCATCCGCCGCTTGGCCTTGTCTTCGGCCTACGCTACCGGCACGGCGAGCGAAAGAACGACAGCAAAAACCAATTTCCGAATGACATTCATGAAAAAAGCCCTGGATCTTATGAAAGGACTCTGGAGAAATGCCTGAAACAGCGCGAACGCGGAATTTGCCATATCCATAGCAACTTGTAGTGATCTTGCTCACAAGTCCGGGGAGCGCGGGCGCAATGAGGATTTTCCGTACAAATATCTCGGTCCAAGAGAAACAACGAGTAGTCTTGAGATTTTGCCGCGACCAGCCCAGAGCGAGGGTTCGGGGTCGCCGCTTCGATGGAGAAGGACAATGACGACAACGGTGAGACAGATCCTGCAAGGCAAGGGCGGCACGATTCACACGGTGACGCCGCAAAGCTCGGTATTTACCGCGCTGGAACTGATGGCGAAGCACGACATCGGCTCGGTTATCGTCACCGAAGGCAATCGGCTCGTCGGCATATTCACCGAGCGCGATTACGCGCGCAAAGTCGTGCTGCGCGGACGGACTTCGAAGGATGCGACGATAGGCGAACTGATGACGCAGAACGTGCTCACGGTTTCGCCCTCGCAAACGATCGACGACTGCATGGCGATGATGACGAACAACCGTTTCCGCCATCTGCCGGTCGTCGAGCGCGGCGAGATCACCGGCATCATCACGATTGGCGATGTCGTCAAATCCGTGATCGCCGACCAGGAAGCGACGATCAACCAGTTGCACGGCTATATTGCGGGCGACCTGCAAACCGGCGCGCCACGGGAAACGCTTTGATACGCAGCGGACGCATGCAGGCGGTTTCTCTGGGCGCTTAACTTATAATCCCGCTCCACATACCGGCCGGCAAAGTCAGGTAGCGGGGCGAAGGCAGATACCGGCAAGGTCGGCGGATGCGCGCCGACCCGTTGTCCAACTCCGGCCCCCGAGTCCGGACAACACGCCCAATGCCCAGCCCACACACACCCAACGCCGCGGCGCCCGCCTTGCGCCGCACCCTGCGCGCGCGCCACCTTACGATGATCGCCATCGGCGGTTCCATCGGTACGGGACTCTTCGTCGCCTCGGGCGCCACGATTGCCCAGGCCGGCCCCGGCGGCGCGCTTGCGGCCTACGCGCTGATCGGCGTCATGGTCTATTTTCTGATGACCAGCCTGGGCGAGCTGGCCGCTTATATGCCGGTCGCCGGCTCGTTCGCCACTTACGGCGCGCTGTATGTCGAAGAAGGCTTCGGCTTCGCGCTGGGCTGGAACTACTGGTACAACTGGGCCGTCACGATCGCGGTGGAACTCGCGGCGGCGCAAATCGTGATGAAGTATTGGTTTCCCGATACCCCCGGCATACTCTGGAGCGCGCTGTTCCTCGGCGTGATGTTCCTCTTCAACGCAATCTCGGTGCGCGGCTTTGGCGAGGCCGAATATTGGTTCGCGTTAATTAAGGTCGCGACGGTGATCGCCTTCATCGTCACCGGCACGCTGATGATCTTCGGCATCCTGCATGGCAGCGTATCGACGATACCGGCCGGCCTCCACAATCTGACGCTCGGCGACGCGCCCTTCGTCGGCGGCTTGCCGGCGCTGATCGGCGTCGCGATGATCGCCGGCTTCTCGTTTCAGGGCACCGAACTCATTGGCATTGCCGCCGGCGAATCGGCCGATCCGGCCAAGACGATCCCGCGCGCGGTGCGCCAGGTGTTCTGGCGCATTCTGCTGTTCTATGTGCTGGCGATCCTGATCATCGGCATCCTGATTCCCTATACCGACCCCAACCTGCTCAAGAACGACGTGGAAACCCTCGGCGTGAGCCCCTTTACGCTGGTGTTCAAGCATGCCGGGCTGGCCGTCGCGGCGGGCGTAATGAACGCAGTGATCCTCACCGCCGTACTCTCGGCCGGCAACTCGGGGATGTACGCCTCGACCCGCATGCTCTACAACCTGGCCACCGAGGGCCGCGCGCCGCGCATCTTCGCGCGCTTAACGCGCAACGGTGTGCCGCTGCTGGCGCTCTTGGCCACCACGGCGGTGGGGGCGCTGTGCTTTCTCACTTCGCTGTTCGAAAGCAAGGCCGTCTATCTTTGGCTGCTCAATCTGTCGGGCATGACCGGTTTCATCGCGTGGCTAGGCATCGCCGTCAGCCACTACCGCTTTCGCCGGGGCTATATCGCGCAAGGGCTGGACCTTGCGCGTCTGCCCTATCACTCGCCGTTCTTCCCCTACGGCCCGATCTTTGCGTTCGCGTTGTGCATCATCATTACGCTAGGTCAGAACTACCAAGCCTTCATGGCAGGCAAGATCGACTGGCTGACCGTCGTCGCCACCTACATCGGCATCCCGATTTTCCTGTTGATCTGGCTGGGCTACCGCGTCGTGCGAAAAACGCGTTTCGTGCGTGTCGAAGAGATGAAATTCCCGTGATGCCGCAAGCATCCGTTGGCTTAAATGCAAAATCCGAAGGAGAGTTGATTTGAAAACCGTGATCCGCAAAAACCTGCGGGCCCTGGCCATCGCAACGGCGCTGTCGGCGCTGTCGGCACAAGCCGCGCCGACTTTAATCGAATCGGTGCAGGGCTACACGCTCAAGGACGACAAAATCGCCACCTTTACCGGCCTGGTGTTCGATCAGGGCAAGGTATTGGCCACCGGCGACGCCTCCTTACTGCGCGCGCAATATCCCGATGCAAACCGTATCGACGGCCAGGGCAAGACGCTCCTGCCGGGCATGATCGACGTGCACGGCCACGTATTCCGCATCGGCTTCAAGACCTCCGAAATCTCCTTGTCGGAGACCACCAGCCTGCAAGAAGCCCAGGCTGCCATCCGCGCCTATGGCGACAAGCACCCACAAAAGAAATGGCTGCTCGGCCACGGCTGGAATCAGGTCAACTGGAAACTCGGCCGCTTCCCGACCGCCGCCGAACTGGACGCCGCCATATCCGACCGCCCGGTGCGCCTGGTACGCGTCGACGGCCATGCCGTTTGGCTCAATACGCGAGCGATTCAGGCCGCTGGCATCACGCGCGATACCAAAGACCCCGCCGGCGGACGCATCGAGCGCGACGCCAACGGCAATCCCACTGGCGTACTGGTGGACAAGGCCACGGCATTGGTCAACAACGTGATCCCGCCGTATACCGAAGACGACGGCCGCGCCGCGCTGGCGGCCTCGCTATCGCTTTTGAACTCGGTCGGCTTGACGGGCGCGGGCGACGCCGGCCTGGGTGTTTACGAAGACCGGATCTACCGTGAATTCGCCGATCAAGGCAAATTGTCGGTCCGCATCTACGGCATGATCCGCGACACAGGCAACGACTTCAAAGCCTTGTCCGCCAAGGGTCCGCTGGTCGGCTACCGCAACGATCGCTACGCGCTGCGCGCGGTCAAGCTCTACGGCGACGGCGCGCTCGGCAGCCGTGGCGCCGCACTGATCCAGCCCTACACGGACGACCACGACCACAGCGGTCTGCTCTTCATGAATGAGGATGTCATTCGAACGAGCGTCAAAACCGCCCTCAAGGCCGGCTACCAGGTCAATGTGCATGCCATTGGCGATGCGACCAACCACCAGGTGCTCGACGCGCTCGAAGCTGCCTACAAGGAAGTGCCCGAGGGACGCGCATTGCGTAACCGGATCGAGCACGCCCAGATCGTCGCGCCGGCCGACATTCCGCGCTTCAAGCAGCTCGATGTCATCGCCTCGATGCAACCGACGCACGCCACCAGCGACATGAACATGGCCGAAGACCGCATCGGCAAGACGCGCATGACAGGCGCTTACGCCTGGCAAACCTTCCTCAAGCAGGGCACGATCGTCGCCGGCGGTTCGGACTTCCCGGTCGAATCGCCCAATCCGTTCTGGGGCATTTATTCTGCGGTCACGCGCATGGATCACGCAGGCCGCCCGGCCAAGGGCTGGCACCCCGAGGAAGCCATGACGCTGACGCAAGCCTTCCGCGCCTTCACGCTGGATGCGGCCTACGCGGAGCATCAGGAAAAAACGCTAGGCTCGCTCGAAGCCGGTAAGTGGGCCGACTTCATCCTCGTCGACCGCGATCTGTTCAAGATCGCTCCGGCCGACATCTGGAAAACGCAGGTGCTGGAAACCTGGGTTGCGGGGGAGCGTGTTTTCCGCCAGGCCGATAAGCACTGATCCGGCATCGCATCCATCCGAACTAACGCGGGGTGGCCACAAGCCACCCCGCGTTCAACTTAGGTTCAGCCTAGCCACACACGCGCATTGCGGAAGATCCGCATCCACGGTGAATCCTCGCCTAGGGAATCCGGCGCCCAGGACATCTGCGACGCGCGACGCGTACGCTCCGGATGCGGCATCATGATCGTGAAGCGTCCGTCCGGTGTCGTAAGCCCTGTAATACCGTCGGGCGAGCCGTTCGGGTTGGCCGGATAGCATTTCGCGACCGCGCCATAGTTGTCGACATAACGCAGCGCGATCTGCGCATTGTCCTGCGCATCGATGCCATCGAAAACCGCGCGGCCTTCACCGTGCGAGACGACAACCGGCATGCGGCTGCCCGCCATGCCGGCGAGGAAGATCGAGGGGCTCTCCTGTACTTCGACCAACGCAAAACGCGCCTCGAACTGCTCGCTACGATTGCGATGGAAGACCGGCCAGCACTCGGCCCCCGCAATGATGGGTGCCAAGTGCGCCATCATCTGGCAACCGTTGCAGACGCCGAGCGCAAAGCTGTCGTCGCGCGAGAAAAACGCCGCGAACTGCGCGCGCAAGGCCTCGTTGAACAGGATGGTCTTGGCCCAGCCCTGACCCGCGCCTAACACATCGCCATACGAGAAGCCGCCACAGGCGGCAAGGCCCTTGAACTGATCGAGCGTATAACGGCCGGCGAACAGGTCGGACATGTGAACGTCATAGGCATCGAAACCGGCACGCTCGAAGGCCGACGCCATCTCGGCCTGCGAATTGACGCCCTGCTCGCGCAGGATCGCAATTTTCGGCCGCGCACCCGTCGCGATCATCGGGGCGGCAATGTCCTCTGCTGGATCGAAACTTGGCGTAAGCGACAAGCCTGGATCGGCGGCGTCGAGCAACGCGTCGAATTCTTCCTGCGCGCTCGCCGCATCGTCGCGGAGCGTAGCGATGCGGTAGCCGACCTCGCTCCAGGTGCGCTGCAAGGCGGTGCGCGATGCCGAATAAATCATCTTCGCATTGCGCCAGATACGCAGCTCGTCGCGCGCGTTCGGCTGGCCGATGAAATGCGTGCAGGCGGCAAGCCCGTGCGCGGCAAGACTCGCCATGACGGCGTCACGCCGCTCGCGGCGGATCTGGATCACCGCGCCGAGTTCTTCGGCGAAGAGCGCGGCAAGCACGCGGTCGTTAAAACGCCCGGCCAGCATGCCGGCTTTCTTCTCGCCGCCGTCGACATCCGATAGATGTTCGTCATAGGCGATCGAATCGAGTTCGAGCGAGACCCCGCAATGGCCCGCGAAAGCCATCTCGGCGACGGTCGCCAACAGACCACCGTCGCCACGGTCGTGGTAGGCCAGCACATCCTTATTGGATTTGAGTTCGGACACCGCGGCGACGAATGCCGTAAGGGTTGCGGCGTCGATGTCGGGCGCATGCTCGGCGACCGAGTTGTAACTCTGCGCGAAGACCGAACCGCCGAGCCGGTGACGGCCACGCCCAAGGTCGATCAACACGAGTTCGGTTTCGACGCCGGGCAGGTGTTTTAACTGCGGCGTCAGCGTGCGGCGTATATCGCCCACGGGCGCAAAAGCCGTAACGATCAGGGACAACGGCGCGACGACCTTTTTCTCGGCGGCATCCTCCTGCCAGACCGTGCGCATAGAGAGCGAATCCTTGCCGACCGGAATCGCCAGCTGCGCCGCCTGGCAGAACTCGGACACCGCCTTGACCGTCGCGAACAGGTGCGCATCCTCGCCTTTATGTCCGCAAGCCGCCATCCAGTTGGCCGAGAGTTTGATCTGTTTGAGACTCACCACATCGGCCGCGAGCAGATTCGTCACCGCCTCGCCGACCGCCATGCGGCCCGAGGCCGTCGGCGACACACAGGCCAGCGGCGTGCGCTCGCCCAGAGCCATCGCTTCGCCAAGATAGCCCGTAAAGCTTGCCGCCGTGACGGCCACGTCGGCCACCGGCACCTGCCACGGGCCGACCATCTGGTCGCGCGCGGTCAAGCCGCCGACCGAGCGGTCGCCTATCGTGATCAGGAAGTTCTTCGAGGCGACCGTAGGGTGGCGCAGCACGCGGTCCACCGCCTCGGCGAGCGTTATGTCGGTTGTATCGAACGGCGGCAGGTAGATTTCGCGGTGGGCGACGTCGCGCGTCATGCGCGGCGGCTTGCCGAGCAGCACCTGCATATCCATGTCGACCGGGTTATTGCCGAAATGGCTATCGCCAAGCTTGAGCCGGCCGTCGGCCGTCGCGCTGCCGAGTACGGCGAACGGACAGCGTTCACGCGCACAGATCGCTGCGAAATCGGCCAGACGCTCGGGCGCAATGGCGAGCACATAGCGCTCCTGCGCTTCGTTCGACCAGATCTCGCGCGGACTCATGCCCGGTTCTTCGATCTGGATATTGCGCAGTTCGAAATGCGCGCCGAGCTTGGCATGATCGGCAAGCTCGGGCATCGCGTTCGAGAGTCCGCCTGCGCCAACGTCGTGAATCGCAAGGATGGGATTGTCCGCACCCTGCTGCCAGCAGGCGTCGATAACCTCCTGGGCGCGTCGCTCGATTTCCGGATTGCCGCGCTGAACCGAGGCGAAATCCAGATCGGCGGTGTTCGCGCCGGTCGCCATCGACGAGGCCGCGCCACCGCCCAGCCCGATCAGCATGCCGGGGCCGCCGAGCTGGATCAGCAGCGTACCGGGCGAGAAATCGCACTTGTGCGACTGCTCGGCCTGGATGCTGCCGACGCCGCCGGCGAGCATGATCGGCTTGTGATAGCCGCGCACCTCGCCCATGACTTCCTGCTCGAAGACACGGAAATAGCCGGTCAGGTTCGGACGGCCGAATTCGTTGTTGAAGGCAGCCGCGCCAAGCGGGCCGTCTATCATGATTTGCAGCGCGGAGGCGATGCGCTCGGGCTTGCCGTAATCGACTTCCCACGGCTGCTCAAAACCCGGGATCTTCAAATTGGATACCGAAAAACCGGCGAGCCCGGCCTTGGGCTTGGAGCCGCGCCCGGTCGCACCCTCGTCGCGAATTTCGCCGCCAGCGCCGGTCGCCGCGCCCGGAAACGGCGAAATGGCGGTCGGATGATTATGCGTTTCGACTTTCGCGATCAGGTGAGTCAGCTCGGACCAGTAACACCAGCGGCCATCCTTGGCGGGATAGAAGCGGCTGATTTCGGCGCCCTCGAACACGGCCGAGTTGTCGGAATAGGCGACGATCGTATGCTCGGGCTGCGCCTTGTGCGTATCGCGGATCATGCCGAAGAGGCTCTTGTCCTCCTTGGCGCCATCGATCACCCAATCGGCATTGAATATCTTGTGCCGGCAATGCTCGGAATTGGCCTGCGCGAACATCATGAGTTCGACATCGGTCGGATTACGGCCCATCTTCGAGAAGTTCTCGACGAGGTAATCCACTTCATCAATCGACAAGGCGAGGCCAAGTTCGCCATTGGCCACGACGAGCGCAGCGCGGCCGCCGCCGAGGACATCGATGATTGCGAGCGGCTGCGGCGCGTAGTGGGCGAACAGCGCATGCGCCGCATCCACATTCGTCAATACCGATTCAGTCATGCGGTCGTGCAGGAGCGGCAGCACGACGGCCTGCGCCTCGGCGTCGAACGCGCCGCGCAGCGCCAGCGTGTAAGCCGTGCCGCGTTCGATGCGGCGAACCTTGGCGAACGCACAGTTATGCACGATATCGGTCGCCTTCGACGACCAGGGCGAAATCGTGCCCATGCGCGGCGTGACCAGCAACAGCTCGCCATCGGGCGGCTCGCCCTGCGCAAAAGCGCCGACGAGATCGGCTAAACGTTCGGTTTCGGCATCAGTAAGCGGCGAGTCGAGTTCGACGAAGTACCAATGCTCGGCCGCGAGCGTCTTGAGCCTGGGGAATGCCGATTTGAGCGCTTGGGTAAGACGCGCCAGACGGGAAGCGGAAAGCGCGGGCGCGCCGCGCAGCTTGAGGATCTCGGGCATGGTATCGGTGCGGACGGGCTTTTTTAGGTTGCGACGCCAGAAATACGTAATTCTGCAAACGGGCGCGCTGACTGGGCGCCGCGTCGGGAAAAGCGTGAATTGTACCGTCCTGGCAGGCCGCGCAGTTGCGCCGCACCGGCAGAAGTTTTATGCCCGCACCGGTATAACCGGCACGACATAAAGGAATCACCGACGCTGCTCGAGCGCATGACCGACGTACGGAACCATCACGGTCAGCGATGTGGCTGCCTACCGCCGCGTACCGCAGGAACATCGCATTTGCCCTGATAGCCTGTTCATGATCTTGCCGCGAGGACATGACCCGGGCTCATAAATTCTGGCGCACGTTTCATTGACTTGAAACTGGTTTTAATGCAGCCAGACCCTCCAGCAACGCGTGATGAAACGCCACAGGATCTTGCATCTGCGGTGCGTGCCCCAGCTCGGGAAACTCCACCAAGGTGGCATGCGGAATGCGTTTTGCGGTTGCGCGGCCCAGTTCCGGGTAATTACCCAGGGTGGCGCGGATGGCCGGGGGAGCCAGGTCCTTGCCGATTGCGGTGGTGTCTTTCTGCCCAATCAACAAAAGGGTTGGCATTTGCAATTGCCCCAGCTCATAGACCACCGGCTGGGTGTAGATCATGTCGTACAGCAATGCGGAGTTCCAGGCCACACGTTGGCGATCCGGGCCGTAATACATCCCGGCCAGCATTTGCACCCACGGTTCGTAATCCTCACGCCAGTGCCCTGCATAATAGGTGTTTTGTTCATAGGTGCGAATGCCGTCAGCAGTGGTTTTCAGCTCGCGTTCGTACCATTTGTCCCAGGGCTCCCGCAGCTACGCATTTGACATTAATCGTCATCGTCTTCTTCAGGCGGAAAGCCAAGTAGAACGGTGCGGAACTCGTCCGAAGTTGCCGCCAAAAGGCGCTTGGTCTTAATGCTGGTCTTGACGCTCGTGTC
>JAVBKC010000083.1:0-5706 GCA_031554255.1 Niveibacterium sp. | reverse complement strand
GACGGCGCGCCGTCCGGGCCTTGCAGGCAATCTTCCCAAAGGTTATTGAACGGCGCGCTGCCACAGGCTTGTTGCAAGCGGTTGATGCAGGCGTAGCCACGGTTGTCGAGCACGAGCACGATGATCTTGCGTCCCAGCATCACCGAAGTCGCGATCTCGCTATTGGCCATCAAGTAGCTACCGTCGCCGAGCATCACGATGACTTCGCTTTGCGGGCGCGCGAACTTGACGCCCAGGCCGCCGGCAATCTCGTAGCCCATACACGAATAACCGTATTCGAGGTGGTAGCCGCCCGGCGTGGCGCTGCGCCAGAGCTTGTGCAGCTCACCCGGTAGCGTGCCGCCAGCGCAAACGACAACGTCATTGACCGGCGAGTCCTCGACCGAGCGCTGGACCGCACCGATGATTTGCGCGTAAGTAGGCAGCGGTGCACGCGCACCGACCAAGATTGAAGACACGGCGTCGCGCCAGTCGTCCGCGAGTCTTACGGCGCGCGCCCCCCAGGCCGCGTCGCTGCGCCAGCCTTCGAGCGCGCGCGAAAGCGCGGCAAGCCCAAGCGCCGCATCGGACTGCAAGGCAGCCGCGCGCCACTTGATCACATCGAAAAGATTCGGGTTGATCGCAAGAAGTTCGGCCTGCGCAAACAATGTGTGCGAGCCGGTCGTGAAATCCTGCAAACGCGTGCCAACAGCAAGCACGAGGTCGGCTTCGCGCGCCAACGTATTGGCGGCCGCAGCGCCGGTCACGCCAATGGCGCCGGCCTGCAAAGCGTGGTCCCACGGCAAGGCGCTCTTGCCGGCCTGGGTTTCCGCGACCGGCACGCCGTGCGCCTCGGCAAACGCGCGCAAGGCGAGGGGCCCCCCGGCGCTGTAGAGCACGCCGCCACCAGCCACGATCAACGGACGCCGTGCATGACGGATGCGTTCGGCGACTTGCTCAAGTTCGAACGAATCAACTGGTGGCGCGCGAAAGCGCACGAGGCGCGGCGCAAAAAAATCCTCGGGCCAGTCGTGAGCCTCGGCCTGCACGTCCTGCGGCAGCGCCAGCGTGACCGGCCCGCAGAGCGCCGCATCGGTCAGCACCGCGAGCGTGCGCGGCAAGGCCGTCAATAATTGCGCGGGCCTCACTATGCGGTCGAAATAACGCGACACCGGCTTGAAGCAATCATTGACCGACGCGCCGCCGTCGTGGAAATCCTCTAGCTGCTGCAACACCGGGTCGGGCGCGCGCGAGACGAAAACGTCGCCGGGCAAAATCAGCATCGGTAGGCGATTGACATGGGCCACCGCCGCCGCCGTGACGAGGTTCGTCGCGCCCGGCCCGATCGAGCTTGTCACCGCCATCATGCGGCGGCGCAAATGCGCTTTTGCGTAGGCAATTGCGGCATGCGCCATCGATTGCTCGTTGTGTGCACGCAGCGTCGGCAGTTCCTCGCGCACGGCATATAGCGCTTCGCCGAGCGCGGCGACGTTGCCGTGCCCGAAAATCGCCCAGACGCCGCCGAAAAGCGGCACGATGCCCGCAGGCGTTTCGACGCGCTGCGCCACAAGCCAGCGTACGAGCGCCTGCGCGGTCGTCAGCCGCAGCGTTTTGACGTCTCCCATCAAGCAGCCTCCCTTTTTTTATCTGCATCGGCGCGCACACCCTGCCAGGCGCGGATCAGTTGTTCGAAGTTGTCGCGACAGCGCGCGACCAAGCTTGCGTCGTCTATGGCACCCGCGAGCCATGCGGCGGCGGCGTCATGGAAGATGCTGCGGCCGACCGCGAAGCCTCGGCAGCTCGTGCTCGCGCGCGCTTCTTCGAAGCCCTGCACAAGCTCGGTAACCGGCGCGTTGAGCCCGAGCATCACGACGCCACGACAGTGGGGGTCGCGCGCGGCGATCAATGCGTCAATCTCGCACCACTGGGCGGCCGCCATCGGTGCGAGCTTCCACCAGTCGGGCTGTATGCCGATGTTGTACAAGCGCTTGAGCGCGCGCGGCACGGTGTCGGCCGCCTGCGGCAAGTGCGCGGGCGCAATCACCTCGATCAGCAGTTCATGGCCGCTCGCGCGCGTCGCGTCGAACAGCGCGGCAAGCTGCGCTTCCTGCTCGATACGATTTTCGACGGCATCGTCCGGATGATAGAAAACGAGGCATTTGACGACGTGCTCGCGCGGCCACGAGACCAGCGCAGTACCTATCGATCGGCCAGGTTCGAAGACCAGCGGATAGGAGCCCGGAAGTTCGAGCGGCCGGCCTATCCACCAGCCGCGCCCGCTTGCGGCGGCAAGCGCGTCCTCGCCATAGTGGCCATCGAGCAGCACACCGATGCGGCCTTGCAGATTCAAATCGTGTTCGGTCGCGGCGACGGCATCGACGAGCAGGCGCTTGAGCCGTGGTAGGCGCGCTTCGTCGGCGCCCGCCTGGCGCACGAGTTCGTAGAACTGGCTGCGATGGTCGAAGGCGAAAATGCAAAGTTCATCGCGCGGCGCGCGCTGGGGCGTTACCCGATGCAAATGCGCGAGCCGCGCATCCTGCGCGGGCGCCTGTATTCTTTGGGTATTGGCTAAAAAGTACTGCAATTCGGCTTCTGTCGGCATCGCCGGCGCGCAGGCGTGGCGCGACACGACGAGCGCACCGCAGGCGTTCGCACGCAAACAGCATTCGCGGTAATCCGCGCCGCGCAGCCAGCCCGACAGAAAGCCCGCGAGGAAGGCGTCCCCCGCGCCGAGCACGTTGAGTACTTCAACACGCGCGCCGGCCACCGAGAACGCCGCGTCCAGCGAGGCCGGAATCGCGCCTTCGATGACCGCGCAGCCAAGCGGCCCGCGCTTGACGACGAGCACCGCGGGCGTCGTCAAGCGCACCTGACGCAGCGCGGCGAGCGTATCGGTCGTGCCACCGGCGATGTGGAACTCTTCCTCGGTGCCGACGACAAGATCGAACCACGGCAGGATTTCCTGCAGTTTCGCCGTGACCTCGCCACTGGGCACATAGCGCGTTTCGCCATCGCCGCGCGCGGCCAAGCCCCACAGCACGGGTCGGTAGTCGATGTCGAGCACGCTGCGCACACCATGCTTGCGCGCGAATTCAAGCGCGCACAGCGAGCCCGCACGTACGCGTTCGGTCGAAAAATGCGTGCCGGTGATATGCAGAGCGCGCGAACCGGCGATGAAGGCCTCATCGACATCCTCGGGGCCGAAAGCCATGTCGGCGCAGTTTTCGCGATAGAAGATCAGCGGAAAGGTTTCACGGTCGCGCAGCCCGAGCAGGACCAAGGCAGTCAGCCGCTCGGGGTCCACTTTCACCTGCGAGATATCGCAACCCTCGCGCGCCAGCGTTTCGAGTAGAAAGCGGCCCATCGGCTCATTGCCGACGCGCGAGATCATTGCGCTTTTGAGGCCCAACCGGGCCAGACCGAAGGCGACGTTGGCCGAAGAGCCTCCTAAGTATTTGGCAAAGCTCGCAACGTCTTCGAGCCGGCAACCGATTTGTTCGGCATATAAATCGACGGCCAGCCGACCAATGGAAACAAGATCGCGCAAACGCCCGTCGGAAAAGTGTGTCGTATTTCTCATGAACGAAGCCCCGACTAGATGCGTACGCCGTCCAGGCCCGACATCAGCTCGCGCATCTCACCGCCGCCAGCCATGATGTCGAGCACCTCGTCCTTGGAAATCTGCGCCTTGGCAAAGCTGCCAACCGAGACGCCGCGCGAGAGCAGCGTGAAGGAATCGCCGATCGGATAGGCGTGATGGACATTATGCGTAATGAAAATCACCGAGATGCCCTGCTCGCGTGCCTTATGGATGAGCCGCAGCACGTTGAACGACTGCCGCACACCGAGCGCCGCGGTCGGCTCGTCGAGAATCAATACGCGCGCGCCGAAATGGATCGCGCGGGCAATCGCGAGGCACTGTTTCTCGCCCCCCGACATGGTGCCAACGCTCTGATTGGCGTCGCGGATCATGATACCCATACTGCGTAATTTTTCGGCCGCCACATTGGCCATCGTCTCCATGTCGAGGAAGGGGAAGAGCCCGAAACGCTGCTTCACCGGCTCGCGGCCAAGGAAAAAATTACGCGCAATCGACATCAGCGGCACCAACGCGAGATCCTGGTAGACCGTGGCGATACCACGGTCTAGCGCAGCGCTCGGGCTCTGGAATTGAACCGCCTCGCCATCGACGCAGAATTCACCCGTCGTGGGCTTATGCACACCGGCCAAGATCTTGATCAATGTGCTCTTGCCTGCGCCGTTGTCGCCGAGCAGGCAATGGACCTCGCCACGCGCCAGGCGCAGCGACACGTCGCGCAGGGCAATCACCGAGCCGAAGCGCTTACTGACGCGGTCAAGCTCCAGGATGTATTCGGATTGCATCGTCCCCCCTAGCGCGATTCGGTTACGCGGCGGCGCACAAAATTATTGAAGATCACGGCCACCAGCAGCATCAGGCCCAAAAACACGCGGAACCAGTCGGAGCCGGCATTCGTGTAGGTGATGCCGATCTGCACGACGCCGAAGATCAGCGCACCGACCGAGGCACCGATCACCGAGCCGTAACCGCCCGTAAGCAGCGTTCCACCTATGACGGCGGCAATGATTGCCTCGAATTCCTTACCGAGTCCGCGATCGGCCGCAGCCGAACCGATGTCGCAAACCTGGAGTGCCGCGAAGAGGCAAGCGCAGAACGCGGTGAACATGAAGAGCGAGATCTTCACGAAGCGCACCGGCACACCAACATTCCTTGCCGCGTTGGCGTCGCCGCCGACCGCAAAGACCCAGTTGCCAAAGCGTGTGAAGGCCAACAGCACCGCCGCAAAGACGAGCAGCACCGCCCACCAGACGATGACCTTGGGCACGCCCTTGACGAGCGGGCTGCCGTCGGCGAGCGTCTGTAGCCATCCGAGCCCGGCGAGCCAGTGGAACAGCCCCTCCCCGACCGTGCCGACGAAGAGCGCCGAAGCGAGCCAATCTTTGGCCGCCGCGTCGCCAATGCCCGAGATGATCGTGCGGTTGGTGAAGAAGATCGACAACGCGAGCGAGAGGCCGCGCAGGATAAACAGAAAGGCCAGCGTGACGATGAAGGATGGCAGCTTCGTCTTGATCACGAGATAGCCATTGAGCCAGCCGAGTGCAAGCGAAGCAGCAAATGCAAGCAGGATGGATAGCCACACCGGCCAGTGAAAGTACAGCGGCGGAATTGCGATCATCATGCCGGCAAAACCGATCATCGAACCGAGCGAAAGATCGAACTCGCCCGCGATCATCAATAGGCACGCCCCAATCGCGATAATGCCCAGATAAGCCGCAACGGTTTGCCAGTTCAGGATACCGTCCATCGCGAACATGCCAGAACCGCCTGCCGCATAGCCGAAAATTGCGAAAACCAGCAGCGCGCCAGCCACCGAGGCCGCCTCGGGCCGCCCCATCAGGCGTTGTACCCGACCAACTTCCTGCACCCTGTCATCGCGCTCGGGCGGGGTGCCTTGCACCGCGCAGGCACGCGCTTGCGGCATGCGTTCAAGAAAACGCCGGGCCGCCCCAAGTTTCCTTGAGCTCCCGGCCGGCTGCTGCGCAGCAGCAGACCCGGGGGCAGTTATTCCCTCTCCTCCAGCCATTGCGAACTCCTCCTGCTGCGGGAAACGTCCCGGCGCGAACGCCGGGCGTATCCATTCTGATTAGGGCACCTCGAAAAACTCCCGCTTTCGTCGCGATACTGCG
>JAVBKC010000111.1:0-9716 GCA_031554255.1 Niveibacterium sp. | reverse complement strand
ACCATCCGAACTACGCCTACTTAAGCCAGGCCCCCGGCCGTTTCGTGCGGCTGCACGAGGGCCAGCGCATGCTCACCCTGGGCGTAGTGCCCGCAATCGACGAGGCCCTCGTGGTGTGGACCTGGCTGCGCGAGAAGTAGCGGTAAGCGAAGTGAGGTCTGGGCGTCTCAGAAGATCATGCTCATGTTCCGCACCGTTCCATCGCCTGCTGCTGACCGAAGTGGTGACGGCCAACGTGCCGATCAAGAATCTGGTGGGCAATGAAAAGCCAGCATCAAAATCAAGCGGCCCTTGGCAGCAACTTCTCCAACCGATCGGGCCCAGCTACTCGGGTTCAACTTATGACAAATCGGTGCGATGCGCTGGGGGGTCGGGCGTTCGAGTCGCTCCGGGTGCACCAAGGAATCGAGCACAAAGCCCAGTTTTCGGACTGGGCTTTGTGCTATCTGATACTCAGCAAATCCGTTGCTCGGTTTCCGGGTCGAAATAAACGGCCTTGGACAAATCGAATTCCAGCGCCATCGTCTCGCCTACGGATTTCGCATAAGCCGGATGCACGCGGCATGCAACTTCCTTGCCGTTGATCCGCACGAGCACAAGCGTATCGGGGCCGGTCGGTTCGGTGAGCGTAAGCTTCAGGTCGATCCTTCTGCTCGACGCCCCCTCGCCCGCCGACGGCGAGGCCTGCGTGATCTGCTCGGGCCGGATGCCGAAGATGACTTCCTTGCCCAGCCATTGGCGCAAAGCGCCGTTCCTGTTCATGGCGGGGAAGACGAAACCCTGGCCGTCGGATTCGAAGCGCACGCCACAATCATTACCGCCGATTTCCTCGACGCGCGTGCGGATGAAGTTCATCGAGGGCGAGCCCATGAAGCCGGCGACGAAGAGGTTCGTCGGATCGTCGTAAAGCTGCTGCGGCGTGCCGAACTGCTGCACGGCGCCACCGTTCATGACCGCGATCTTGTCGCCCAACGTCATCGCCTCTACTTGGTCGTGCGTGACATAAACCGTCGTGGTGCCCAAGCGGCGGTGCAGCAGCTTGATCTCGGTGCGCATCTCGACGCGCAGCTTGGCGTCGAGGTTCGAGAGCGGTTCGTCGAACAGGAAAAGCGCCGGGTCGCGCGCAATCGCGCGGCCCATCGCAACACGCTGGCGCTGTCCGCCCGATAACTGCGCCGGACGGCGGTCGAGCAGATGGCCCATCTGCAAAATTTGGGCGACGCGGTCGACCGCTGCCCGGCGCTCCATCCTGGGCACCTTGCGCATTTCTAGGCCGAAAGCGATGTTGTCGCGCACCGTCATGTTCGGGTACAACGCATAGGACTGGAAGACCATCGCGATATCGCGATCCTTTGGCGACAGATCGTTGACCCTGCGTTCGTCGATGTAGATGTCGCCCGATGTAATTGTGTCGAGCCCCGCGATCAGCGAGAGCAAGGTCGATTTGCCGCAGCCCGAGGGGCCGACGAGGATCAGGAACTCGCCGCGTGCGATTTCGATGTCGATGCCTTTTAACACCTGCGTCTGATTGAAAGTCTTGCAAAGCTTGCGAATCGAGAGCGCGCCCATCTTTTCGTATTCCCTTTCAACCCTTGACCGAACCGGCGGTCAATCCCCTGACGAAATACTTCCCGGCAATGACATAAACGAAGAGCGTGGGCAGCGCCGCGATGATTGCGGCGGCCATGTTGACGTTGTATTCCTTGACGCCGGTCGAAGTGTTCACGAGATTGTTGAGCGCGACGGTGATCGGCTGCCGCTCGCCCGAGGAAAACACCACGCCGAACAGAAAATCGTTCCAGATCTGCGTGAATTGCCAGATGACCGAAACGACGACAATCGGCCCCGATAGCGGCAGGATGATGCGCAGGAAGATCCGCGCGAAGCCCGCGCCATCGATGCGCGCCGCCTTGACCAGATCAGCGGGAATCGACACGTAGTAATTGCGAAAGAACAGCGTCGTAAAGCACAGCCCATAGACGACATGCACGAACACCAGCCCGGCAACCGAACTCGCAAGCCCGAGCAGGCCAAGCGTGCGCGCCATCGGCAACAGCACGGCCTGAAACGGAATGAAGCAGCCGAATAGCAGCAGCGTGAAAAAAGTGTCCGACCCACGAAAGCGCCACATCGTCAGCACATAGCCGTTGAACGCACCGATTGCGGTCGAGATCAGCACGGCCGGAATCACGAAGGACACCGAGTTCCAGAAATAACCCTTGAGTCCGCCGCACAGCACACCAGTGCAAGCCGTGCCCCAAGCCTTGGCCCAGGGCTCGACATTCACGTGCTGCGGCAGCGCGAGCAGGTTGCCGGTGCGAATCTCGTCGAGGCTCTTGAGCGATGTCACCAGCATCACATAGAGCGGGGCGAGGTAGTAAAGGCAAACGAGCGCGAGCGCGGCGTAGATCAAAAACCGGCCGGCCCGGCGCCGCATGGGCTCAACCATTGCGCGTCCTCCGCGTTTCGGACCAGATCATCGGTACGACGACCGCGGCGATGATCATCAGCATCATCACCGCGCTCGCGGCGCCGAGGCCGATCTGGTTGCGCGTGAAGGCGTGGATATACATGAAGGTCGCCGGTACGTCGCTCGCAAAACCGGGACCGCCGCCGGTCAGCGACACGACGAGATCGAAACTCTTGATCGCGATATGCGCGAGGATCATGAAACACGAGAAAAACACCGGGCGCAGGCTAGGCAGGACGATGCGCCAATAGATGCGCGGCAGCGAAGCGCCGTCCACGCGCGCGGCCTTGATGATTTCGTCGTCGAGGCCGCGCAGACCGGCGAGGAACAATGCCATCACGAAGCCGGACGATTGCCAGACGCCGGCAATCGCGACCGTGTAGATCGCGCGCTCCGGATTGACGAGCCAGTCGAAGCTAAAACTCGTGAAACCCAGGTCGTGCATCAGTTTTTCGAGACCGAGGCCGGGATTGAGTATCCATTTCCAGGCCGTACCGGTCACGATGAAGGAAAGCGCCATCGGGTACAGATAGATTTGCCGGATGAAGCCTTCGGCGCGCACGCGCTGGTCGAGCAGGATCGCGAGCACGAGCCCGACGACAAGGCAGACGATAATGAAACAGCCGCCGAAGATCGCGAGATTCTTCAGCGCGAGCCACCAACGATCGTTGTCCCACAAGGCGGCGTACTGCGCGAAGCCGGCGAATTCGTATGCTGGAAGCATGCGCGATGGCGTCAGCGAAAGGACCGCCGTCCAAATGATGTAGCCATATACGAAAACGAGACAGGCGCAAACGCTGGGCGCCAGAACGATCTTCGGCAACCAGGCTTCGATCAGATCGCGGAGCCGCGCCGAGGCGACGTGCGGCACGCCTACGGCTATCTCCTTGGTCAGAGGCATTGAGCCTGCCATGCAATACCCTCCGAAACAGGCGGCGAGCGCCCGCGCCAAGCCATCCACGGCGCGGGCATTGCGTGTTACCCGACGCTGCTACTTGGTCTTGGCGGCGCTCGCGAGTTTCTCGGCAGCCTGTTTCGGCGACATGCCGGTGCCATTGAAATACTGCGTCACGACGTCCTGCATCGCGCCGGCTGTAGCCGAAGGCACGGCCATGCCGTGGGCAATCGAGGGCACGAGGCCGCCCGACTTGTTCGTCGCGACGAAATCCTCGGAGGAACGCTTCGCGCAATCGTCGAACTTGTCCATCTTCATGCCAAGGCGCACCGGGATCGAACCCTTGTTCAAGTTGAACACTTCCTGGAATTCGGGGCTCATGATCGCGGCGGCCAGATCGGCCTGGCCCTTCGCGACATCGGCCTTGCTCTGCTTGAACATCACAAAGCTGTCGACGTTGAAGGTATAGCCCTTGTCGGTACCCGGCGCGGGTACACAGACAAAATCCTTGCCGGGCACTTTGCCGGCAGCGGTGAACTCGCCCTTGGCCCAATCGCCCATGAACTGCATTGCAGCCTTGCCATTGATGACCATCGCGGTGGCGAGGTTCCAGTCGCGGTTCGGGCTGTCCTTGTCGACATATTTGTGGATCTTGCCGAGGATCTCGAAGGATTTGACCATCGTCGGGCTGTTGAGCGAAGCCTGGTCGAGATCGACAAGCGCCTTCTTGTAGAACGCCGGACCGCCGACGCCCAGCACCACGGTTTCAAAGACGGTGAAGTCCTGCCACGGCTGGCCGCCGTGGGCGACGGCGACGAAACCGGCCTTCTGGATCTTGTCGGCTGCCTTCTCGAAGTCATCCCAGGTCTTCGGAATTTCGACGCCAGCTTTCTTGAAGACTTCCGGATTGGCCCACATCCAGTTCACGCGGTGCACATTGACCGGCGCGGCCACGTAATGCCCCTTGTATTTCATGATCGCCGCCACGCCGGGCGGCAGCAGTTGATCCCACTTTTCGGCGCTGGCGGTCGCATCGATATTGGCGAGCACGCCTTCGGCGCCCCACTCCTGGATCGACGGGCCCTTGATCTGCGCGGCCACGGGCGGATTGCCGGAAACGACGCGCGACTTGAGCACCGTCATCGCGTTTTCGCCCGCACCGCCGGCAACCGCGAAGTCCTTCCAGGTATCGCCTTTGGCTTCGAGCATTTTCTTCAGTTCGCCGACCGATTTCGCCTCGCCGCCCGAGGTCCACCAATGCAGCACTTCCACCTCGGCCGCTTGCGCGACGCCGACGCCACAAGCGAGACCCACCGCAACAGCCAGTACAGACAACTGCATCTTGCCTTGCATTATCACGTCCTCCTTGTTGGGTTTGCTGCTGCATCCGGCCGACGAAGCCCAGGCAGCGCTTGCTCCACTGTGCGACCCGGCGCTAGTCCTCGCAATGGTTTAGTAAACAATTATTTGCATTTTTTCCGGTTTTCTAATCATTGCCATGTACCGCAACACACAATTTAACAGCCTCCGCAGTGAATATGCATTCCAGGTTCGCGTATACCATAGCCATTGAACAGGCGAAAAATCCATGTGTTTACTAAACAATTTGAGGGCGCGATAATCCCGCTCCATGAATTCGATCAGCATCCGTCAGGTCGCCGCCGCAGCCGGCGTCTCGCCAGGCTCCGTGTCGCGCGCCTTGAAAAATCAACCCGGCCTGTCGGAGCAGACGCGCGCGCATATCCTCGCGGTCGCGCAGCAGCTCGGTTACGACACCGCCAAGCTGCGCGTCATGCGCCTGCGTCGCGTGACGCTACTGCTGCATCGCCAGCACTCGCCGCTGTCGGGCAATCAGTTTTATTCGAACGTCATCGAAGGCGCGGAAACCGTATGCCGCGAGAACGGTATCGCGCTTGCGTTCCGTTCGATCGGCCCGACCGATCCGGTCCGCGAAATACTGATGCCGCCGCATGAGCCGGACGGTTTCCTCTGCGTCGGCTATATGGAACCCGAGCTTGTCGCCGAATTCGTCGCCAGCGGGCGACCAACCGTGCTCGTCGACTCCCGCTGGCGCGATTTGCCCTCGGTCAATGCCGATAACGAAGGCGGCGCGCTTGCCGCGACCGAGCGCCTGCTCGCTGCGGGATACCGGCGCATCGCCTTTATCCACGGCCCGCTCGCGCACCACAGCACGCTGCAACGCATGCGCGGCTATCGGGCAGCCTTGTTCCGCAACGCAATCCCGGCCGATCCGCAGCTCGAAGCCGCGCTGGAGTTGCCCGACGATTACGACCGCGCGACGGCCGCCGCAACGACCCGGTTACTCGCGCTCGCCACGCCGCCCGATGCGCTCTTCGCCTATAACGACGCCTGCGCGCTTGCCGCGATGCGCTCGCTCCAGCAAGCCGGCCTGCGCATACCCGATGACATTGCCGTAATCGGTTTCGACGACATCGCGGCCGCTGCGACAAGCATGCCGCCGCTCACGACGTTATCGATAGACAAGGTGGCAATGGGCGAAATCGGCATGCGGCTCTTGCTGGCCGCCGCTGCCAACGCGCCGCCTGCCCATGTATCCGCACCCGTAGCCCTCGTCGAACGCGCAACTTGCGCGCCCCTCCCCTCTCTTTCTTTGGTGGCGAACTGAACATGGAACCCAATTTCCGCGATCCCGGTTTCCTGCTCCACCATGTCCGCACGACGATGCGTTTCTACCATCCGGCGGCAGTCGATCCACGCGGCGGTTTCTTTCATTTTTTCCGCGACGACGGCTCGATTTACGACGCGCGCACGCGCCATCTGGTCAGCAGTACGCGCTTCGTCTTCAATTACGCGATGGCCTGGCGCCATTTCCAGGAACCCGAATACCTGACCGCCATGCGACACGGGCTCGCCTTCCTGCGCGACGCCCACCGCCAGGCAAACGGCGGCTATGCCTGGGTGCTCGATGTCGGCAATAACGGCGCAGTAAATGTCGTCGACGCCACGAACCACTGCTACGGGCTCGCCTTCGTCGTCCTCGCCTACGCGAACGGCATCATGGCCGGTAGCGAAGATGCGCGGCCGTGGCTCGCCGAGACCTTCGACCTGATGGAAGAGCATTTCTGGTCCGAGCAAGACGGGCTCTATGCCGACGAAGCAAGCCCCGACTGGAGCGTCGGCGAATACCGTGGCCAGAACGCCAATATGCACGCTTGCGAAGCGATGCTCGCGGCCTTCGAAGCAAACGGGGAAGTCCGCTATCTGCATCGCGCGGAACGGCTCGCGCGCAATATCACCATGCGCCAGGCCGCGCTGGCCGATGGCCTGATTTGGGAGCATTACCGCGCCGACTGGTCGCTAGACCGGGACTACAACCGCAACGACAAGACGAACATCTTCCGCCCCTGGGGCTATCAGCCCGGCCATTTGACCGAATGGGCCAAGCTCCTGCTGATGCTCGAACGTCATGCCGACAAACTCGCCGGCAGTGCCGACTGGCTCGCGCCGCGCGCAATCGAACTTTTCGACAGCGCGCTTGCACATGCCTGGGACGAGCAACACGGCGGCCTCTTCTATGGTTTCGCGCCGGACGGCGCGATCTCTGACACCGACAAATATTTCTGGGTCCAGGCCGAAAGCCTCGCCGCCGCCGCGCTGCTAGCGCTGCGCACGGGCACGGCGGCGTACTGGCAGAGTTACGAGCGCATCTGGCGCTATGCCTGGCAGCATTTCGTCGACCACCGATACGGCGCCTGGTATCGGATACTTTCCGCCGACAACCGCAAGCTCGGCGACGAGAAAAGCCCGGCCGGCAAGGTTGATTACCACACGATGGGCGCGTGCTACGAAGTGCTGCGCGGGATGGGACTACCCCCACGGCCGCCGTATGACGGCGGCCTGCCCCCCGAGGGGGCGCAAGGAAACTTGGGGCGGCCCGGCGTTTCCTTGGGACTACCCCCACGGCCACCGTATGACGGTGGCCTGCCTTCCAACAAAACCGAGGGAGCGGGTAAATGAGCGCACTGCCCGAATTTGTCTCCATCGGCGAGGCGCTGACCGACATGATCCGCGCCGAGGGCGACACCTGGCATGCGCGCAGCGGCGGCTCTTGCTGGAACGTCGCGCGCGCGGCGGCGAGCCAGGGCCTGCGCAGCGCTTTTGCCGGCAGCGTCAGCCGTGATTGCTTTGGCATAGCGCTCGCGCGCGACAGCGCTGCCGCCGGGCTCGACATGCGCTTTTTGCAGCAAACCGACGCGCCACCGCTGCTCGCAATCGTGCCCGAGGCGCATCCGCCGCAATACTTCTTTCTCGGCAACGGCGCGGCGGATCTCGCCTTCGACGCGACCAAACTGCCCACGGGCTGGATCGCCGCGCTGTCCTGGGCGCATTTCGGCGGCATCGCACTGGCACGGCCGGGGCTCGCCGAGCAACTACTCGCGCTGGCCGAGTGGCTTCATGTAAATGGCGTAAAAATCAGCTATGACCCGAACTATCGCAATCTGATGGACGCCAGTTATGACCCCATCCTCGCGCGCCTCACCGCCATCGCGGATTTAATGAAAGTCTCCGACGAAGACCTGCGCGGCCTCTATCGCGACGCCGACATCGCTGCCAGCCTCGCACGCCTGATCGCCCAGCGCCACGGCAAACCGCTGCTCTACACCGAAGGCGCTGGGGGCGCGAAGCTCTACGCCGAAGGCCGCGCCTGGCAATGCCGCGCACCGCAAATCAGCGTCGTCGACACGGTCGGTGCGGGCGACGCCAGCCTTGCCGGCATTGTTGCAAACCTGATCCGCAATCCACGCGACGCCTGGTCGCAGCATCTTGCGCACGCCGTCGCCAGCGGCAGCGCGGCCTGCATGCGGGCGGGCGCGACACCGCCGATACCCGAGGCGGTAACGGCGCTGGTCGCGCGCATCGCCGTCGAGGAAGTCGCGCAGCCGGTCACTCAATCCTGAAAGACCAGCCCTGTTCAATAAATGCCGCGAGCAGCGGCGTTGCCATTATTGGCAAAAACTCGATGAACTCGTATTCCGCGACGAGTTCCGACACTCGATAGGAGACCGACTCGCCAGGGGGAACACTCACACGGCTCACTGCAAAGCCGCCGCAATGGCCCGGAAGCTCGCCAGCCCGGCTTCGATGTTCTCGATAATCTCGTCGGCCAGCTCGTCCGGCTCGGGCAGGTTGTCCAAATCGGCCAGGCTCTTGTCCTTGAGCCAAAAAATATCCAGGCTGGTTTTGTCGCGGGCAGCGATCTGATCGTAAGTAGTCTGTCCTGAACAATTCATGACGGCCCGAATCCTGCCAGCACGAAATGAACGCTCCGGTTGATCTGGCGCTCCGATAAGGTAATCAGTAGCACTTGAATCCGGGCGGCGAAGAAGCCGCAGCTTCCTGAGGATCATGCGCAAGTTATGGCCCGCGCCGCAGAGCACGGCATGGAGCAGACTGCCGTGGAGCCAATAGCGGCGCAGCAGCCCTTCGTTTTTCATGTGTCCGATCATCGGCTCAATGGCGCTGCGCCGTTTGATGTCCTGCTTGAGCCGACGCGTGACACCGCGCCGCATCCCGCTGCGCCAGACCTTGATGCCGGGCACTTCGGCGCCCCGGTAGCCCTTGTCCACAAAGACCGCTTTGGGTTTTTGCTCGGTGAGGATCTCCACCTGCTCAAGCGCTTCGGCCAGCGTGTGGCCATCGAACGGATTGCCAGGCAGGCTGCGCATGCCGACGACCAAGCCTTCCCGATGCGTTGTCGCGACCGTGACCTTTACCCCAAATTCATAGGGCTGCCGGGACTTGCCCTTGGAAATGCACTCCACTTCCGGCGCATGCAGGCTGTAGAGCTTGTTCTTGTCTTTCGGTTTCTGATCGGGCAAGCGCCTGACTCGGGCCAGGATCGAGTCGGCAAGACCTACGCGACCGAAAGATCGCGCACATCGTCACGGGCAGGTTGAGTAGCGCTTGATAGCGCACTGCCAGCACTGCAGATGTTTAACGCAGTGTTTTACAGTCGCCCAATACATCTTCTATACGGTTTGCGATCATCACATCCACGCTGCCGGCGCCTCCTGCGCCCCCAGGGCCATCGCACTCGGAAGTCATAACGGATGAATGCCGAGCATGCGCATGCGGATATCGTCATCCCATGCGGCCCGCTTGCGTTTGAGTCGCAAGCTGATCTTGGCTGTATCCGTGGTATCGGCGCGAATCAAATTGAGTACGATTTTCTTGAGCAAGGAGAGATTTTGTGGAGCGTTATCCTTGCGAACCATGCAATCGTCTTCGCCCAGGCAGACGTCGAGCATCCAATGCAGTTGGTTCTCAATGCCCCAGTGCGCACGTACGGCGTGCGCCAGCGCTTGCGCA
>JAVBKC010000067.1:0-31915 GCA_031554255.1 Niveibacterium sp. | reverse complement strand
GGGTAGCCGAGCAGGAATTCACCGAGGCTGACGATATTCGAATAAGCGAATTGCATCGCGTCGCGCGCTTCGCGCTGGCGAGCCCAGTCGGGCTCCGGCTGCGAGATACCATCGACGAAGCCGAAGGGTTCCACGCCATCCATGTTCGTCGTTGCGAGTCGGTCGCAAAGTTCGAAACCTGCGGCGCTTGTCGTAACGACCGAGAATTCGAGTTCCGCAAGTTGCCCTGGCGCGGCGTAGAGCATGACGAGCAGATGTGGCGCACGTCCTGTGCTGCCGCCCCAGAGCCAATCCGCCGGATCGTTCTGCGCGATGTCGCCAAGCCGCCGCGAACGCGCTTCGTCGCTGGCCATGCCGGCGATAAATTCCGCCGAGAACCCGCTAACGATGTCGGACGGTACGCCAAGCGCATCGAGCCCTTCGCGCGTCAGCGCAATCTGCAGGGCGGTTTGCGGCAAAGGCTTGCGCTCCTCGGCGCTGGCGACTGGTGCTACGGCAAGCCAGGCCCGCGCGGCGGCCCTATCTTTCACGCGCAGCAGCAGGAAGCTTGCCTGCGTCAGGTGTTTGTAGCCGAAGCGCGCGAGACCTTGAATGTCGTCGTAATCGACGCCGGCCATGCTCATAGCAACCTCAGCCAAGCCCGCGCTGTAGCCTCGTCCACCTCGCCGGCCTCGACGCCTTCACGGATGCGGCGGTTGCGTTCGAGATCGACGAGCGCCAAGCCCGGATAAGCCTTGTACCAAACCTGCGTCGGGATCTGATGCCGCCGCTGGTAATACTTGAAACGCAGTTCGTGCCGCGCGCCGCCCTTGATCAGCCAATCGGTGCGCGGCCAGCCGAGACCGTTGCTGAACGCAAGATTCAGCCCCCATGCGACCTTGTTGATGAAGTCGTCCATATAGGCTTCGTGGCTGCCGTCGTAATTGCTCGTGAACAGCACGCGCGCGCCGCCGTCGAGATAGGCCCAGCGTGCGAAGTGGATCGTCTGCACGCGCGCCAGATGCCCCGCGTTGAATATATGGCGGCAGCCGTAGTCGATTGCTACAAGTAGCGTGCGCAGCAGCCATTTGCGCAGCAGACCCGGTTTGACCGGACCGATGGCGGTAAAACTGTTCGTCATGTCGTGGTCCTCGACGCGCTGCATCGCCAGCACCGCCGAGGCCGCCGGCCGTGGGCAGTATTCGGGATCGCTGCGTTCGGCGCGGCGCAGCCGGTACACAATCAACGGCGCGCTCACGATCAGCAAGGGCAGCACGAGAAGTCCGAGCAAGGGAATACCGACGGCATGAGCGGTATTGCGCAAGCGCCAGAAAAATGGCGTCGGCGCGATCGGCGTCAGTTGCAGCCGGCCGCTGCGCAACTGCAACTGGACGAAGGCCAGCAGCGCATCGCGTCGCGCCTTGGCCGAAGTGCCCACGAGAGACGCCTCGCGCGCTCGCCGCGCGGCGAGCGCATGGGCCAGCGCGACTTCCTCGCGGATCTGACGCACGGTACGGCCAACCCGATTCACATAACAGACGGCCGACGGTCTGGCGCAAGCGGCCAACCAGCCGCGCATATCCGTATCCACGGCGAAACCTTCGCAATGCAGAAAGAGCTGGCGCAAACCGTTCTCGGCCAGGCGCGTGAGGTCGGCGAGAAAATCATCGGCGCTGCCATCGCATTCGCCGAGCAGTGCAAGACAGGTCGCAAGCGTAGGACGCGGCAGGCCAAAATGTTCGAGATCGGCCATCGTTGCGTCATCGATCAGCACGAGCCGCGCGAAATGTAATTGCTCGAACTTGCCGAAAGGCAAAATCGCGTTCTGCGGATCGACGATGCCAGGCTCGGAATTCATGCCGTCCAGCAACTCCCGCAAAGCGGCGATCCGTCCCGCCGCAACGGGCGCCACAATCAGAAAGGCCGCTTGAGGCGTCATGGAATCGCGGCTTCCTTCTATTCCTTGAACTCCAGCGAAAAATCGATCAGCCGGTCGTGGCCCCAATACACCTTGCCAAGATAAAGATCCGGCTCGATCAGACGGATCTCGTCGCGAATCCAGTGCGCGACGAGTGAGGTGTCGGAGTAATCGAGCACGATGCACTCCTTGCCATCCAGCCAGCTCGGGTCCTTGTAGACGCGGGCGACGATTGCAGCGATACCGAAGGCCGTGATGCGATTCTTGAGCAGTCCCTTCTCGGCGTCGAAGACCTTGCCCTGCCAGCCGAACAGGTTGATGAAGCTTGCGATGTTCGACGAATAGCGGGTTCCCGGCGCGATGATCGCCGTACCCTTGGCCTCGCCGTTCGGAATGGCGCCGGCAGGACTGGCCTTGAACAGATCGTCGAGTTCGTCCTGCGTCATCGTGAGCAGCTTCTGTACGTCATATGCCATGATGGTCTCCTTGCGCGGCCTTACCGACTGCGCTTCGTATCAACCAGGATCAGATCGGCGGCTTTCTCGCCAAGAATGTGCACCGCGCTCGCAACGAAGAAGCCCGGAATCAATGGGAACGCCGAGGCATCGACGACGCGCAGCCCACGCACGCCATGCACGCGCAAATCGCCGTCCAGCACGCCATCGCTGCCTTCCGGCCCGATTGCGCACGTGCATGAGGCGTGATGTCCCCAGGCGGTATTGCGCACGTAGTCGCGCAAATCCGCGTCGCTCGTAACGGCGGGGCCGGGGGTGATTTCCTCGGTAATCAGGCCGCGTGCAATCAGGGGCTCAGTCAGTTTGCGTACGAAGCGGATTGCCTCGACGACGGCCGCAAGATCCTCGCCGGCCGCATCGCTGCCCTCGTCGAAATAGTGGAAATCGATCAAGGGCATATCGCGCGGATCGTTCGAGCGCAGCCTGATCGTGCCCGCGCGGTTCTTCGTGTGCGCCTTGAGCACGGCCCAGGTCAGCCGGTCGCGATGCGCGCGGATCGGCGCCGAGAAGCCTTCGCAATAGCCCTCGAACGAGGCGAGCAGTGCCATGCAGAAGATGTCGGGCTCGCGTAGCGAAGCTACCGAACGGCGTACGAAGGCGAGCGCCGCGCCGCTTGATGTATACATGCCGTCGCGCGCGCCGTCCCAGAGCCGCCATAGCGGATCGCCGCGCAGCACGCCCCAGGGCTGCCGCATTCTGTGGGTCAACGCAACTTCGTAGCGATCCTGCAAGTTGCGACCGACACCGGGCAAGTCGTGGCGCAGCGCGATACCGTGCTCGCGCAGTGCCGTTGCCGGGCCGATGCCGGAGAGCATCAGCAATTGCGGGGTGTTGAACGCGCCGCCGCACAAGATCACTTCGCGGCCCGCACGCACCGTGCGCAGCACCGCATCCGTGCCGCGTGGCGCTGGATGCGCGCGGTATAGCCGCGCGCCTTTCAGGTATTCGACCCCCGTCGCGCGGCCCGTCGCATCGAACAGCACGCGTGCGGCAAGCGCGTCGAGTTCGATATGCAGGTTTTCTGGATGCCTTTTGCATACTTCCAGCAGGCGCTCGCGCACGCCGCAGCGCGCATGATTGCGTGTCGATAAGGGCGTATAGCAGAGTCCCTCGAAACTGCGGCGGAACCAGGTGCGTGCGTTTGGATCGCCCACGGAGCGCAGCCAGCGCGCGATGGTCGCGAGCGGTCGCGGCAGATCGCCCGTGAAGCTTCGCGTCGAGGCAAGCACCGTTTGCAGTAGTTCGTCGTCGCCGAGCACCGCATGCGGAACTGCTTTCTCGGTCGAAAGCCAGCCGTTCCAGCCATGCCCGGTCCAGTCGAGTCCGATCCGCCGCAGCGCGCGCCACAGCGGCCGGTAATTGCAACTTTCGATGCGTATAGCATAGCGGCGCATATGCGACGCGCGCCAGCGACGGTCGCCGGTCAGCCGTGCGATATGGTTCCAGTCCGAATCGTGCGGCAGCATGTAGATCATCGCGTTATGCGCGGTGCAGCCGCCGAGCGCTGCCGCGCGCGGATAGAGCACGCCGCGTCCGGACACGTATTTGGGATCGCGCGCCTGGCGCGCTTCGTCGGCGTAGTGACGGACCTGGAAGTTCCAGCTCATGGCCGGGTTTTCGCAGGCGAAAGCGTGGAAGGCCGGCACGCTGTACTCGTCGGGCATCCGCGTGTCCGCCATGACGACAGGATCGCCGCCGGCTTCGAGCACGAACACGCGCATGCCCGCTTCGGCGAGCCTTGCAGCCAGTGTCCCTCCTCCCGCGCCCGCACCGACGATGACATAGTCCCACTCCTGCGCGTAAGCGTCGCTCATGCGCGTTTGTCAGAAGGTTTTGAGGAAGGAAATCAGCGCGCGTCTATCCGCGTCGGACAGTTCGGGCTCCTTCCCGAAGGCCCGTTCGTCGTCGGTCAGGCCGTCCTGTTTGTTGAATTCGCTGGTGCCGAAGTAATGGCCTTTGTTCACAACGAGGTCCGGGCATTTGGAAAGCTTGAGCAGCGGCCCGCGCAAATCGACGAAATGCTTACGCAGATCGGCATCGCTGGCATTACCCGGATTGGTTAGCAGATCGGCCTTGAGCTTGACAATCAACTCGCCAAGATCCTTGATGTGCGCGGCCTTCTCGCTCGCGTTGTCGCTTTCCGAGCGGAGCTTGAAGTTGGCGAGCGCGCCGACCGGCACGCCCTTCGGAATCGGCCCGAGTATCAAATCGCCGCTTGCGCCGATGAGCGAGGGCAGCCAGTCGTGCAGCTTCTGTTCCCACGGCTGCAAAGCCTCGGGCAAATACCCGACCGGGATCGCCAGATGGCTGCGTTCGGTCGTACGATCTATCGTGCCGGGGACTTTCGCGCCGAACTCGGCGTCATGCAGGCGCTTCTCGGGCCACAGCATTTGTTCGATCGAGGCGTCGAACACCTTCATCCGCGCATCGACCGAGGGGTCGCTATCGAAGGGCCCTACCGTGTTGTTGAGCAGGAAGGGCGCAGTAGACCAGAGCCCGATCAGCGAAGGCACGCGCGTATAGCCGCGCCCGCCGGCCGGCATCGCGTAGCGCATCGGCTCGCCGGTGAAAGGGTCCCAGATCGTGACGCTGCCGACCGATGCAAGCTGCTTATAGCTCTGCGACGAAAAGTTGTCCCAGATATTGCCGCCCAGCGCATTCGTCGCGAGCGGACTGCACAGGTTCGTGCGCAGCAATGTCACCGGAATGCGCGCATCGGTGGATAGATAGTTGCCCTGCAGGAAATCGGGTGCGGCGACGATTGCGCGCATCTTTGCTTTGTAGTCCTCGCTTTGCGTCCAGGCCCAATACTTCTTGAAGCAACCGAGATACGCCGCGCCCTGACATTTATCGATATCGAGGCCCGCCGGCGGTGGCGGCGCCTTGCCCGAATGGCAGCGCGCACAGGTGTTCGCGAAAATGTCCTTGCCATGCGCGAGCGTCGCTGCGTCGGTCGCGAGGTACTTGTCGCCGCCAGGCGCATCCTTCAGTCGATCCGGCTGCGCGGCCTTGAGGAAGAACAACGCCGTCGCCGGTGTGCCCGCCTCGGTGGCTTGCCAGTAGACCGAGTTTTTCTGCGCGCTCTTGATGGGAATCGGCGTAATGTCCTTGCCGCCGACGATGGGGTTGAAGTGCAGCACCCATTCCTCGCTAAAAAGCCCGATATTTATGTACACACGGTTCAAGGCGCCGAGCAGGCCAACCGAATCGGAACCGTCCTTGAGCACATGCGTAGTGCGTACGTTGTCGGGCTTGAGGAAGTAATCGAGCAGCGGCCCGCTCGTCACGAAATCGTTGAACTGTCGATTGTCGAGTTCGCCGCCCGCAAGCTTTTCGTGCCCGAGCTTCTGCGCCAGCCCCAGGCGCGAAACGAAGTCGTAGACGGCGTTCATCGTGCGCGCGTTGTTGATGCTATCGGTCGATATGATGGATGTATCCATCGAGCCCGGCCGGTAAGTGTGGGCGAGCTGGTACATGAAGTTGCTCTGCCCGCCCGGTTTGTTGGCGTTGAAGATAAACATTCTGTCCACCCACATGTATTGCGCGCCGACCGACGAACTCAAGTTCGCGAACTGCGGATGCGCGGCGTTTAGCGGCGGTTTGACTGGGCTGGGGCCGACGTGGCAGAAACCGCACGACATACCGACGCGATACGGCCGCACGAGATCCTTGCGGTTGTAATAAGTGGGATCGGTGTAGTAGCGCTCCGGGTTCCAGGCCTTGGCGGCTTTTTCGTCGAAATCCGGATTCGGAAACAGCCGTAGCCCCACGATGCCGGTCGCGTAACCGTAAAAAGAGCCGACCGGCTGCGTCGTGCCGTCGCCGAGCTGTTTGCCGCGCGCGCCAACGACGACCCCCGGATACTTGGCTTCGTTCTCGAACGGATCGGGCGCGCAGTCCTTGCCGCGCACGTCCAGCCAGAGCCCGCGCCGGTTCTTGTCCGGCCCCGTCGAGGGCTCGAAGCAGGGTTCGTTAACGAGGCCCAGATAGGTCCAGCGGTTCTCGCGCGAATAGCCGAGGCCAGGATGCGAGCTGATGATCTTCAGCAGATCGAAGGCGCCGAAGGTATAGCCGGAAAGGCTGTCCCAAAAACGGTCGTTACCGCCGCTCCATACGATCCACATATTGCGGCCGCGAACTTCGTCGGGCGTCAGCGCGACGCCGCCATCCATGTCATGAAAATAATCCTCGTCCGCATGCGGAAACGAGGCCGCCGTGCGTCCCGCGCGCATGGCTTCGTCCTGCACCTCGCCGGGCTGCGGCCCCTTCGAGCAGGCCGCGAGGAGGAGTCCAGTCAGCAGCAATGCAGCATGTTTCCAGCGCTCCCGCATGATTCGACCCCTCCCTGTCCGACCCGCAAGGTTCGAGAAGAGGCCGCGCGCGACGGCCGAACTCATGTTGCATGCGCCGTTCGCCACGATGGCGGTTTTGGTGGCGGCCCTAGTGTGGGTATAGCAAAGCCGACCTTTCCATCAAGGCGTTTTTGCTTCTGTGCCGCGCATACCCACACATGACGACGCGCTGCAACGCACGCGCCGGTATTTATGCCAGGGTCTTCACGCGCGGATTTTTCACGCCTTGGCGCGACAACGGGTAGCGCGCGCCTCATCCACCCGCCACACTGTACGAATCAGCGAGTGGCTCACAGCCCAAGCGAGGAGGCAGCTTGAACGCGAGCGCCGCGCCCGGTTCGCATGGCTTTTCGTCCGGCGTGCTCGAATGGGCGGTCGGCGCTTCGCTGCTGCTGCACCTATTCGCGCTGATGCTGCCGCAGCCGCTCGGCCGCAGGCAGCAGCCAGAGGCGACGCCGCTTCCTCCGCTGCACGTTCGTCTGCAAAGTCCCGAGCCGCCGTACGCAACGACGCGCCGGATGCCCGCGCCGCCCCTCGCCACTCGCGCCCTCATGGCGCCTCCCGTAATCGGCAAACCCCACGCGCGCCGTGCGCTGGCTCTCGCACCATCTGTGGAACAGCAAACATCGCAAACGAATGACGAATCGATAGATTCGCCGCCCGGCGCGTCAGCAAGCGCGACGGCACCGCACGAGGCTGCCGCCGTCGCTGCCGCGCCGCCCGACCCGCTCGCGCTGGAGCGCTTCGGCAACGCGGTATCCAGACAGCTCGCCACGCGCCAGCAATACCCCAAGCTTGCCGCGCTGCGCGGATGGGAAGGCGAGGTGCGGCTACGGGTTCATATCGCAACGAAGGGAAACATCGTGTCCATCCAGCTCGTCCAGTCCAGCGGATTCGATCTGCTAGATCAATCCGCAATCAAGCTCGTCGAAACATGCGGCGAGCTGCCGCCACTGCCCGAAGCCTTGCGCGGCCGCGATTTCGACATCCTGATTCCCGTGCAATACCGGCTCGCGAAGGCCGGTTGATGCGCGCACCCCGCCTTGTAACGATCTACCTCGGTTTGATCGCGAGCGCCGCCACGGCGCAGGAAATAGAAGCGCCCGCCGTGCGCATTGTCGGCACCACACCCTTGCCCGGCCTCGGCGTACCACTGGAACAGGTGTCCGCGAATGTGCAAATGGAAACCGCCGAGGCCATCCGCGCGCGCCAACCGCTCGATCTATCCGAACAACTCGCGCGCGCATTCGCCAGCGTCATCACCCTGCCCTCGCAAAGCAACCCGTATCAGTCCGACCTGATCTATCGTGGCTTCATGGCCTCGCCGCTCGCCGGCACGCCGCAAGGCATATCGGTGTTTCTCGATGGCGTACGGATCAACGAAGCCTTCGGCGACACGGTGAACTGGGACTTGATCCCGACCAACGCGATAGACAACGTGCAACTTTTACCCGGCTCGAATCCGGCCTTCGGACTCAATACGCTAGGCGGCGCCATGAGCATGCAGACGCGGCGCGGCGACACCAGCCCCGGCGCGGCGCTGCAGGCATCCGCCGGCTCCTGGGGCCGCACGAACATGCAAGGAGAATATGGTGCGCACGGCGCTGCAGGCCATCTCTTCGTCGCCGGCAACTACGGCAGCGAAGACGGCTGGCGCGAACATTCGACAAGCCGCGTCGGCCAGCTCTTCGTGCGCGCAGGCGCCAGCGGCGCGGCGCAGGACGGCGACATCAGCCTGCTGCTCGCCGACACCCGCCTCAACGGCGTCCAGGCGCTGCCGCTCTCGATGCAGGCCGACCGCCGTCAGGCCTACACCTGGCCGGATCTCACCGAAAATCGCCTCGCAATGCTGAGCGCGCGCGGCAACCACAGCATCGCCGACGATATGCTGCTCACCGCCGGCCTCTACCTACGCCAACTGCATGGCCAGAATCTGTCGAGCAACGTTACCGACGACTTCGACCCCCTAGAACCCATCGGCATGGACAATGCGCCCGCATCGATGGACCGCGGTCTCACCGAAAGCCTCGGCTGGGGCGCATCGCTGCAACTCGTGCGCGGCACGCCGCTGGCCGGCCACGACAACCAGCTCACGCTAGGCGCATCGCTGGACGCCGCGCGAACCGCCTACACGCAATGGAGCCAGCCCGGTGTCTTCACACCGGATCGCGGCGTGGCCACCTTCGACGCCGAGCAAGCGCAGGTCGCGGCCGCCGAGCGCCACCATTACATCGGAATTTATCTATCCGACCTCTTCTCGTTCGACGAGCACTGGCACCTGACGCTATCGGGCCGCTGGAACCTGGCGCGCATCAAGATCGACGACGCGTCGGGCATGGACCCGCAACTTGCCGGCGAGCACGACTTCCAGCGTTTCAACCCCGGCGTCGGCATGAACTTCACGGCGAGCAAAAGCTTCGGCGCTTACGCAAGCTATGGCGAAGGCATGCGCGTCGCCACGCCGATGGAACTCACCTGCGCCGACCCCGCGACGCCCTGCAAGTTGCCGAACGACTTCCTCGCCGACCCGCCGCTCAAACCTGTTATCTCGCGCACCGGCGAACTCGGCCTGCGCGGACGCATCGCACAAACCACGCGCTACAGCGCCGCGCTCTACCGTACCGACCTGCGCGACGACATCCAGTTCATCAGTAGCGGCAGCAACGTCAACGCCGGCTACTTCCAGAACATCGGCACCACGCGCCGCGTCGGCGCGGAACTCGGTGCAGAACACCATATCGGCGCTTATGCATTCTCTGCGACCTACAGCTATACCCGCGCGACATTCGAATCCGCCTTCACGTCGCACAGCCCCGCCAATTCGAGCGCCGACGCGAACGGCGACATCGCCATTGCGCCCGGCAACCGCATCCCCGGCGTACCGGCGCACAGCCTGCGCTTAGAGGCCGAATACAAGGGCGAGCGCCTGAGCCTGGGCGCAAACCTCGTCGCGATCGGCGGGCAATACGCGCGCGGCGACGAGAACAACCAGGATGCCAATGGAAAGCTTCCAGGATACTGCGTGGTGAATCTGGACGGACGTTACAGGCTTACGTCGGCGTGGGAGGTCTTCGGGGAAATTCGCAATTTGTTTGACCAGCGCTATGACGGAAGCGGTGTCCTGGGGGAGAACTTCTTCAGGGGAGCGGGCGGGACGTTCGATGCAACTTCGGTAGCCCCCGAGCAGTTCCGCTCGCCGGGAGTGCCGATCGGGGTCTGGGTGGGGGTGAGATATGGGTGGAAGGACAAATCGTGATTTACCATGCCTGTCACATATCGCTCGCGGCGCTACTGTCTGTCGCCTGCCGGCTGGCGTCCGCCGCCGAACCCCCGCCCATCGCAATCGATACGGTTATCGTAACCGGCACACGCACCGAATCCCGCGCCTTCGATATGCCGGCCGCAATCGACGTCGTCACCCGCGAACGCATCATCGACGGCCAGGCCCGCATCAACGCCTCCGAATCGCTCGTCGCCGTACCGGGGCTCGTCGTACAAAACCGCCAAAACTATGCGCAGGACTTGCAGATTTCCTCGCGCGGTTTCGGCGCGCGCTCGGCGTTCGGCGTGCGCGGCATAAAGCTGATTGCCGATGGCATTCCGGCCAGTACGCCGGATGGGCAGGGGCAGGCGGCGACGTTCAATCTCGACGTCGTCGAGCGGATCGAGGTGCTGCGCGGTCCGTTTTCGGCGATTTATGGCAACGATTCGGGCGGGGTGATCCAGCTTTTCAGCCGTGACGGTGCGGGGGCGGTCAGCGTGGAGGGCGGCGTCGATGCGGGTAGTTACGCCACCTGGAAGACAAGCGTGACGGCGCAGGGCAAGCCCGACGCGCTCGGGTTTTTGCTCAATGCTTCGCGCTTCGATACGAACGGCTACCGCGAGCACAGCGCGGCGACGCGCGATCAGTCGTTCGTCAAGTTAAACCCCGATCTCGGCGAGGGCGGCAAGCTCGCGCTTGTCGCGAACAGTCTTACGCAACATGACACGCAGGACCCGATGGGTTTGAGCTGGAGCGTGGCGCAGGCGAATCCGCGCGGTGTCGATCCGTCGGCGCTTGCATTCAATACGCGTAAGAGCATCGACCATTTGCAGGGCGGCGCGAGCTACGAGCAGCGTTTTGGCGAGGATCGCTTGCAGCTTGCCGCGTATTACGGCGAGCGCGAGGTCGAGCAGTTTCAGTCTATCCCGAAGGCGGTGCAGGCCAATCCGCGCCATTCGGGCGGTGTGATTGCGTTCGAGCGCGGTTTTGCCGGTCTTGCGGCGCGCTGGATCGCCGTGCGCGAGTTGGCCGGCGGCAAACTCAGCCTTACGGGCGGCCTGGATGTGGACCGCAGTTCGGACGACCGCCGGGGTTATGAAAATTTCATCGGTGATACGCTGGGCGTGCAGGGCAGGTTACGGCGCGACGAGACCGATAGCGTGACGGGCCTCGGCCCCTATATGCAGGCCGAGTGGCAGAGCGAGCACTGGGGCGTATTTGTGGGGCTGCGTTACAACGAAATCCGCTTCGAGGTGGACGACCGTTACATTGCGCCGGGCAATGGCGACGACAGCGGTTCGGTTTCTTATCGCCGCACGACGCCAGTCGCGGGCGTGTTGTACAAAATCGCGCCCGGATTGAATATTTATGCGAGTGCGGCGAAGGGTTTTGAGACACCGACACTTACCGAACTTTCATATTCTGGCAGCGGCGGCGGGTTTAACTTCGGCTTGCTGCCGGAAACCAGCACGCATTTCGAACTCGGGCTGAAAAGTTTTTTCGGCGATGACGTGCGACTGAACATGGCGCTGTTCGAAGCGCGCACGGAGAACGAACTCGTCGTCGATCAGGCGGTCGGCGGTCGCACGAGTTACAAGAATGCATCGCGCACTTTGCGCCAGGGCGTGGAGATCGCGTTCGACGCGGTACTCGCGCCTAGCCTCACGACGCGAATCGCCTTTACCGAGCTGCGCGCGATTTATGACGAGTCGTTCCGCTCGGGCAGCGCGAATACGCTTGTCGAGGCCGGCGACCGCCTGCCCGGCGTGGCCCGCGCCAATGCATTCGCCGAGCTGGCCTGGCAGGCGACGGATGGCATCGCGATTGCGTTCGAAGGCATCTATCGCGGCAAGGTCTATGTCGAGGACAGCAATACCGAGCCGCCGGCGCCAGCCTACACGCAGGCCAATCTACGCCTGACCGCGAAGCAGCAGTTCGGCGCTTGGCGGCTTAGTGAATTCCTGCGCGTGGATAACCTGTTCGACCGCGCGATCATAGGCTCGGTCATCGTCGGCGATACGAACCGTCGCTATTACGAACCCGCGCCGGGGCGTAATGGAATGCTGGGCGCGAGCGCGGAGTACAGCTTTTGAGCGAGGTATTTGTCATGTCTGTCCGTCTGCTGCTGATTGCCTGCGCCACGGCGCTCCCCCTGGCGGCGCTGGCCGCGCCCTTTGCCTATGTGCCGAACGAAGGCTCGGGCAGCTTGAGCGTCATCGACACGGCAACCGACAGCGTCGTCGCGGAAATACCGGCGGGCAAAAAACCGCGCGGGACTGTGGTGAGCCTGGACGGGCGCACGGTTTATGTCAGCGATCAGCCGAACAATCGACTTGTCATGATCGACGTGGCGAGTCGCGCCACGGTCGGCACAATCGCGCTCGGCGAATCGCCCGAGGGTGTGGGGATTTCGCCCGACGGGCGCTGGGTCGCGGCGGCGGTGGAGGAAAGCCGCGACGTGGCTTTCATCGACACGCGCACCAACACGAAAGCCTTCGTCGTCGAGGTACGCGGCAAGAATCCGGAGCATGCGGTGTTCTCGCCAGACGGACGCCATGTGTTCGTCAGCGCCGAGGAAGGCGAGGCGATTGACGTCATCGATATGACGACGCGCGCCGAGGTGGCGCAGGTGCCGGTCGGTGCGCGGCCGCGCGGTATCGGCTTCGCGCCGGACGGCAAGCGGGCCTACGTGGCGGCGGAGAACGCGAACCTTGTATACGTGATCGACGCGGAAAATTACAGCGTGCTTGCAACGATCAAGGCCGGCCTGCGCAGCAACGGTATTGCCGTGCATCCGGATGGCAAGCGCGTATTCGTCTCGAATGGCGGCGAGGCGACGGTTTCGGTGATCGATACCGCGACGCATACCGTGAGCATCACGATTCCGGTCGGCCAGCGGCCCTGGAACATGGCGCTCACGCCGGATGGCAAGAAGCTCTACGTCGCCTGCGGGCGCAGCGGCAGCGTGTCGGTGATAGATACCGAACGTGCGGTGCGGATCGCCGACGTGCCGGTGGGAAAGCTGCCGTGGGGCGTGGCGATTCGGTGACGCGCGCGGCGCGGAGCCTTACTCCGCTCCGGCGTCCTTCAACAGATTTATTGCTTCGTCCTGTTTTTGCTGCGCTGCGATTGCCAGCGCGGTCATGCCACGATCGTCGCGCGCCATGACATCGGCGCCATGCGCAAGCAGCAGCTTTATTGCATCGAGCTTGCCGTAGCCGGCCGCCCACATCAGCGGCGTAAGTTTTTCGGGATTGCGCTCGTTCGGGTCCACGCCGGCGGCAAGTAGCACCTGCACCGCTGCCGTGTTGCCATTGCCCGCAGCATAAACGAGGGCGGTTTTGTCCACCCTGTCGATACGGCCGAGTTCGGCGCCATGTGCGATCAAAGTTTCCATGACCTTGTCGTGGCCGCCGAACGCGGCGGCCATTAGCGGCGTAACGCGCGCGAGGTTCGGCAGATTGACGTCGGCGCCGTGCGCGACCAGCGCTTCGACGAGTTCGAGCTGGCCGTTGCGCGCGGCGATGTTGAGCGGCGTATCGCCAATACGGTTGCGGGCGTTTGGACTGGCGCCTTCGGCGAGTAGCGAATTTGCCGTCAGCGTATTACCGGCGCGCGCGGCGGCAAGCAGATCCTGATTGATGTTGCGCTGCGACTGACCGAGCGCCGCACTGCTGGATAACAGACCGAGAACGACGAAAGCCAGAATTTTGCTTGTCATGGAATACCCCGCTCTTGTGCGCCGCGAAAACGTCCTGGCGTGAATAGTTTGAAAACACCTACCACGCTTTAAGGTATTCGTTCGATCCGTTTCCTACAATGACTTCATTCACACGGGAGCGAGACCCCTATGAATCGGATGCGTTGGCAAACAAGCATGACGCGCGGCCTTCGCCATCCGATCTCTCGGCGCGAGTGTCATATCGCCTGCGCATGAGCCGCGTCCGCCTCCGCAAGCGCAGGTTCGCGTCATGCTCACAAGGAGACACCATGGTGGAAAACGCAAAAATCGCGGCGGCCAGGTGGGTGCTTGCCGCCGGAGCCCTCGTCGCGTTCTGCGCGCAGGCGCAGGAAGTTAGTGGCGGCAAGATGACGGGGCCAGGTGTGCCGACGAGCGTCAGCGTGACGCAGGACGCGCTTAACGCGGCGGGTAGCCAGAATGCCAACTGGCTGCATACGAATGGCAATTACGAACAGACGCGTTACTACCCTGGCGCGCAAATCAATACGCAGAACGTGAAGAGCTTAAAACCGGCCTTCGTCGTGCAGACCGAAGTCGTGGAGTCGATGGAAACCGCGCCCATCGTGGTCGATGGCGTGATGTTCATGACGACCTCGTTCAACCATGTCTATGCCGTGGATGCCGCGACTGGGAAGGAGTTCTGGCATTACAAGCACAAGATGGGGCCGATCACCACGTTCTGCTGCGGACCGAATAATCGCGGCGTCGCGGTGTCGGGCGGCAAGCTCTTCATGGGTACGCTGGATTCGCGCCTTGTGGCGCTGGACGCGAAGAGCGGCGCGGTGCTCTGGAACGTCGAAGTCGGCGATCCCGACAAGGGCTATAGCGAAACGATGGCGCCCACCGTCGTCGACGGAAAGGTTTTGATCGGCACGAATGGCGGCGAATACGGCATTCGCGGTTTTGTAAAAGCCTTCGATGCCAATGACGGCAAGCTAATGTGGACCTTCTATACGATCCCCGAAACGGGCCATGAGGGCGTGTGGGCTGCGCACGACGCGACAGGGCGCGATATGCATCGCGACATCGCGGCCGAAAAGGCCAAGCTCGCTGCCGACGGCGGTGAGTTCTATCAAACGCTGGGCGGCGGCGTATGGATGAACCCGGCGGTCGACTTGAAAGCGCGCACGATCTGGTTCGTCGTCGGCAATCCCTCGCCCGACCTCTACGGCGCCGAGCGGCCCGGCGACAATCTCTACACCGATTCGCTCGTTGCGGTGAATCTCGATACCGGTGCCTACAAATGCCACTTCCAGTACATCGCCCATGACGTATGGGATCTCGATGCCGTGAGCCCGCCGATTCTCGTCGAAGCGGAGGACAAGCACGGACAAAAGGTTGCAGCTGTCATGCACGGCGGAAAAACAGGCCATGTCTATGTTCACGACCGCAAGGATTGCTCGCTGATCCGCTATTCCGAAGCGATGATTCCGCAGGAGAACATGTGGGTACTCCCCACGGCCGAGGGCGCGCGTATGTTGCCTGGTGCGAACGGGGGCGTCGAATGGAGCCCGATGTCCTATGAGCCGAAGCACCATCTGGCGATAGCGCTCAATCTGCATCAGCCGATGACCTATCACGTCGAGACTGCAAAATACCCAGGCGGCAAACTCTGGCTCGGCGGCGCGTTCAAGACGATCCCGAGCGAAAAACAATGGGGGCGCGTTTCAGCGGTGAATGTGGACAGTGGCAAGGTCGCCTGGAAGTTCGACACCGAGCAGCCTCTGATAGGTGGCGGGCTTACGACAGGCGGCGGACTGTATTTCTTCGGCGAGGGCAACGGCAGTTTCAACGCGCTCGATTCGGCCAGCGGCAAGAAACTGTGGTCCTTCAACTGCGGCGCTGGCGCGAATGCAATGCCTGTGTCCTACATGGTGAAAGGCAAGCAGTATGTCGCGATGGGTTGCGGGGGAAATACGCAGATCGACTTCAAGCGTGGCAACAGTCTGTTCGTGTTCGCCTTGTGAGTTCGGCCACGAGCGGTACGACGGCGCGGCGAGCCGCGCCGTTTTTACGCATCGCGATTGCGATGGTGGCTGCAAATCTTGCTTTTGCGGCCTTCGCGCAAAGCGTCGAGGCGGGCCAGGCCAAGGCCGCCGCCTGCGCGGCCTGCCACGGCGCGGACGGCAACTCGAAAGACCCGCAATTTCCAATTCTCGCGGGCCAGACGGCGCGCTACATCTATCTGCAACTGCGCGACATCAAGGAGGGCCGGCGCAAGGTCGAGCCGATGCGGCCGTTCGTCGAAAAGCTCACGCGCGAAGACATGTTCGATCTTGCCGCCTATTTTTCGTCGCAACGTCCGCGCGACACGGGCTTCCGGGCTGATCCGGTCAAGGCCGAGCGCGGACTGCGCAAAGCGCAGGAAACCTTATGCACGATGTGCCACCTCGGCGGATTCAAGGGGCAGAACGAAATACCGCGCGTGGCCGGTCAGTACCACGACTACGTCCTCAAGCAATTACGCGATTTCAAGCAGGGCCACCGCACCAATGACGCCGGCAATATGAGCGCCGTATCGAAGACGCTGGCCGAACAGGATATGGACGACCTGGCGCACTACCTCGCGGGGCTCGATTGATCCCAAGGACAATGCACCTACTTGGCATATTTCCATGGAGCAAGAATTTGCCGCTGTTCACCTGCTGCAAATAGGCGTAACTTGCTGCTCTTTTTCACATGCGATAAAAAAACACAGGTGATGGCGCTGCCCGAAGTCTTCGTCACGATAAACGACCCGCGCAGCGCACGTCACGTGCGCCATGATCTGGCCGAGTTGCCGACCGTGGCGGTGTGTGGCGCATTGTGCCGGGCGGACGATTTTCTGGAGATCGCCCTATCTGAGCAGTCTGCCGGCCGATGCCGAGCGCATCGCGCAGGCCGTGCGCAGCCATTGGGAGGTGGAGAACCGCCTGCACTGGTGTCTGGATGTTCAGTCCACGGTACGCACAGGCTTTACCGCCAGCAATCTGGCCATCGTGCGCCACATCGTCATCAACTTGCTTCGACTCGATGCATCAAGAAAAGCCAGCATCAAAACCAAGCGGTTCCTGGCGGGAACTTCTCCAACCTATCGGACCCAGTTGCTCGGGCTCGACTTATGACAAGTCGGTGCGATGGCCCTGCGGCCAGGGCGCGAGCGATGGCTGCGCCGATACCACGGCTGCCCCCGGTGACGAGAGCGGCTTTTCCTGCAAGTGAGCTCATGATGCAATCTCCTTGGGACAATGAAAAAAGGGGTTTCTATGAGGGAAGCGCCGCAGACCGGGCAAGCCAATCCTGCCGCGCGGCGAGCAAACTCAACAATCCGAGCGCGGCCAGCGCCGCACCAATCCACAAGGGGGAACGCAGACCAAGGCCAGCGTCGATGGCAACGCCGGAGATCCACGAGCCGAACGCCAGTCCCGCAGTGATCAACGCGGCGTGCATGGTGTTGACCAGTGGCCCTGGCGAAGCCGCGCGCATGACCCGTGCGACCATCGCCGGGTTGAGCGCCACGCCGGTTAGGCCTATGGACAGAAAAGCGCCGACGCTGACGATAGGCTTGTGCGCGAACAGCGCGAACGCCAATAGCGCCAGTCCCAGGATGCCCAGGCCGACGGCCAGTACCGCCATCGTGTGGCGATCCGCCAGACGCCCGACCATGAGGTTGCCGATGACATTGGCGAGCCCGTACAACACCAGCAACCACGGGATGGCAGCGGCGGGAAATCCCGTTACCTCTATGAAGATCGGCGAGAGGTAACTGAAGGCGGCGAAGGTCGCGCCGATGATGAGCGCACTAGTGCTGTAGGCCGCCCACAATCTGCCATTGCGAAGGGATCGGAACTCAACGCCAAGACTGATGTGATCTTGTTTCTTTGATGCAGGCACGTGCCTGGCGACCACTATCGTGCAGAACATTGACAGCACAGCCACTGCCCAGAAACTGGCGCGCCAGCCGAAACTCTGCTGGATCCATGCCGTGATCGGGACGCCGAAGACCGGCGCGAGCATCAGGCCTGCCAACACGAACGACGTCGCACGGCCACGCGCGTGCGGCGCGACCAGCCCCGCACAGAGGGTCAGGGCCACGCCGAAGAAAGCAGAACTCGCAACACCCATGACCACGCGACCCACGGCCATGACGCCATAACCATTGGCCACAGCAGCCAAAACCGCGCCGACCACGTAGAGAGCCAGCATCCAGAGTAGCGCAGGCTTGTGGGGAATGCGCAGCGCCAGCAGCAGTGCAGTCAGCAACGGCCCGCCAATCGCCATGCCCAGCGCGTACAGAGAAATCAGGTGACCGATCGCACCGACGGAGACATCCAGCGCTGCTGCCAGCGCTGGCATCATGCCCGCCACCATGAACTCGGCCGTGGTCAAAGCGAAGATCGTCAGGCCCAGGAGATGGATGGCAAGGGGTATCGGAGTGGGTTGGCTCATTTTTTACTATTCATTCCATAATTGACAAAACAAAAGGGCCACGTAGGCCCGACACCCAGCAAGCCCAGATCAAAGCTGGGCCAACGTGCCCTCCATGACATCTTCGAGGAAGGCCCGCTGCGACATGGAACGGCCAAGCACACGCAAGCCGTAGTAGCTGCTCATGAAGGCCCGCGCCATTGATAGCGCCGAACGCTCTGGGGACACCTCACCGTTACGCTGCGCCACTGTGAAAAGGTGGCACAACAACTGTTCCAGTCGGGTGACATAGACACGGCTGATTTGTTCGACCACAGGGTCTTTTTCGGACCGTTCCAGTGCAGCAAATAAAGCCATGCAGCCACGCTTTTTGACCGGATCGAGGTCGCCTTCGATGCCCCATAGCATCAGTGCGCGCAGACGCTCTTTGACCGTGCCGGGGCCACCCAGGATCTGCGACTGCGCCAGGATGCCGTGCTCCTGATAGCGTTTCAGCGCTTCGTGGTAGAGCCCCTGCTTGCTGCCGAAGGCGTTATAGAGGCTGCCCCGGCCCAGGCCGGTGCGCTCGACCAGTTCCTGTGTTGAGGTCGCTTCGTAGCCGTGGGACCAGAACACGTCCATCGCGGCCTCGATAACTGCTTCATCGTCGAATTCTCGGGGTCTTCCACTCATGGCGCTGTCTCTGGACGTCTTGGTTATGTGCTGACTGGTGGTTATTGAGACTGAAATATAGTCGATATTTTAATGATCAGTCAAATATTGGGCTGAAACGCCCGGCAACGAGATGGGGAGGGCTTGTTGCGCTGCCTCTGCCGCCGTTCAATCACCGGCTTCCACGGCATGAGGCTGCCTCCCACACCGCCATCGATGGCATAGCGTTTACTGGCCGCTCGCTTCGATCCTGGTCAGAAATCAGAACTTGGGCGATTCTTTGGATGGGGTGTATGGCACCTTGCCGTCACTGACGAAGCCGGCGCGTGGCTTCGGCAAGCAACCAGATGCCAATCACCAGCAGCATCGCACCCACAGCCACGGTTAGCCCGAACTGCCCCCAGGTCTTTTTGCCGGTGTGGATTTCTGAATAGGTAATGTAAGCGTGGTGACAGACACCAATGAACATGCTGGCCCCCACCAGCAGGGCCCGCGGCGAGGCTGAACGTCGCCTGGTCGCAGGCATCGGGCTTGTGCTCGGCCAGAGCGCCACCGATAAAAAATCTAACGAAATTACCGCCATTCCCCAGCTGTTGGCCACCCTGGCACTGGAAGGCTGCACCGTTACCATCGACGCTATGGGCACGCAGACGAGTATCGCCAGCGCTATTCGCGCCCGACAAGCCCACTATGTGCTGTGCGTCAAAGACAATCATCCCAAATTAGCCGAGTCGATTCTACTGGCCCAAGCCGGCGTAGAAACGCCCCTGGAGGCGGTGAGTCGACAGGGCACGGAGGCACCGAAGTGCGACGCTGCCGGGCCTTCGATGCCGTGGATCGGCTCTACAAGGCTCAACAATGGCAAGGCTTGGCCAGCTTTGCCATCGCCGAGCGTGAGCGTACCGTCGGTGGGTATCCAGGACGGAGCGCCGCTACTATCTGAGCGGTCTGCCGGCCGATGCCGAGCGTATCGCGCAGGCCGTGCGCAGCCATTGGGAGGTAGAAAACCGCCTGCACTGGTGTCTGGATGTTCAGTTCAATGAAGATCAGTCCACGGTACGCACAGGCTTTGCCGCCAACAATCTGGCCATCGTGCGCCACATCGTCATCAACTTGCTTCGACTCGATACATCAAGAAAAGCAAGCTTCAAAACCAAGCGGCTCCTGGCGGCAACTTCTCCAACCTATCGCGCCCAGTTGCTCGGGCTCCACTTATGACAAGTCGGTGCGATGGCCCTGCGATTGATCCTTCCATAGCCGTCGTTCGGTGCTAATTTGCTGCCCGGCCCAGTGCCGTCAGCGCAATCCGCGCCGCCTGCGCGACCACCGTGTCGCGCGGCGCGGCGTCTTTCGTATGCTGCACGAAGTAAATCGCCATGACGATAGGCGCGCCGGTTGGTGGCCACAGTACGCCAATGTCGTTGGTCGTGCCGTAGTCGCCGCCGCTGCCGGTTTTGTCGCCAACCACCCAATTATCCGCAACGGCGGCGCGGATGCGTTTTGCGCCTGTCGTATTGCCGCGCAACCAGTCCTGCAACTGTTTCCGTTGCACGGCGGCGAGCGCATCGCCCAGGGCAAGTTTTTGCAGGCTGCGTGCCATCGCCTCGGGCGTCGTGGTGTCGCGTACGTCGCCGGGGATAGCGCTATTGAGTTCCGGCTCGCGGCGGTCGAGACTGAATGCGGTATCGCCAATGGAGCGGGCGAATCCAGTAACAACCAGCGGGCCGCCGAGCAGATCTATCAGCAAGTTGGCGGCGCTGTTATCGCTGTATTGAATCGCGGCCGCGCAGAGTTCTGCGACTGTCATGCCATCCGCGAGGTGCTTCTGTGTGATTGGCGAATTGGAGAGATCCGCGCTTGCATACCGGATGCGTTGTTGCAACAGGCCGGCCTCGCTCTCGCTTCGCTTGAGTACCGCGCTGGCCAACATGGCCTTGAAGGTGCTACAGAAGGCAAAGCGCTCATCGCCGCGAAAGCCGAACGTCTCACCGTTTCCGCAGTCCAGCGCAAAGACGCCAAGACGCCCGCCCGCTTCGCGTTCGAGTGTCGCGAGTGCATCTGTTGCGTGCGGCATGGTTTGCAGTGAGCTGGCGCACGAAGCCAGAAGGGGAAGTGTCGCCAGCGTCAGCACGGCTGAGCGGCGCCCTGGAGAATGCGTCATAACGACGGCCTTATGTGAAACGTATGCGAACACGGGGCGCCATTTTAATCGAACCGGCAGCTTGCTTCCCCATAGCATGGGGTACGAAATACGCATTTCGGTTAGCATGATCTCGACACAGACTGGAATATTTGCCCCCATACTGAACCGAACGGAGTGGAACATGAGCAAGAAAATCGCAATCGTGACCGGCGGCAGCCGTGGCCTTGGCCGCAATACCGCTTTGCATCTGGCCAAAAAGGGCGTCGATCTGATTTTGACCTATCGCAGCAAGCAGGCGGAGGCGGACAGCGCGGTAGCCGAGATCGAAGCGCTCGGCGGCCGCGCCGTCGCGCTACAACTCGATGTGGGTAAAAGTACCGGCTTTGCGGCCTTCGCCGAACAGGTGAAAACAGCGTTGCGCACGAGCTGGCAGCGCGAGCACTTCGATTTCCTTGTCAATAACGCCGGCACTGGCGTTTATGCGAACTTCGCCGAGACGACCGAAGAACAGTTCGACGAGATGGTGAATATCCATCTAAAGGGTACGTTCTTCCTGACGCAGAAACTGCTGCCATTGATCGCCAACGGCGGCCGAATCGTGAATCTGTCGAGCGGGTTAGCGCGCTTTTCCTTGCCCGGCTACGCCGCCTACGCAACGATGAAGGGCGCAATCGACACGCTGACGCGCTACATGGCGCTCGAACTTGGCCCGCGTCAGATTGCAGTCAATTCGATCGCGCCGGGCGCTATCGAAACCGATTTCGGCGGCGGCGTGGTGCGCGACAACGCCCAGGTCAACGCCATGATCGCTTCCCAGACGCCGCTCGGCCGCGTCGGATTGCCCGACGATATCGGCGGCGCGATTGCGGCTTTGCTCTCCGACGACAACCGCTGGATCAATGCACAACGGATCGAGGTGGCAGGCGGGATTCACCTGTAAGCGGCGATGCGAGTCGCCCGGCCTTCGAGCGCGAAGGCCGGGTTTCTTCGCGGCTGCTACAAATCAATCCATGCATGCCGGGCCAGAATAGCATTGCCGAACTACTTACAAACAACGCCCATTCCCCTCAATCCATTTTTATCTATCGGGGTTGGTATGTCCTGGCATTGCGAAAGACCAGTTGGCAATTGCTTGGAAAGCAGAACCAGCCATTTCCCATAACTGCAGGAAAACCACAGTTCCTTCTGTCTTGCAATTTCGTCAAATCGCCAAACCGATACCACATGCCCCCGTATCTTATAGTCGCCTGGTCTGAGGTCCATACGCCTTTGAGGTGGTCCCTCTGTGACGAACGCACCATCCACACTGAGACTAGTGCATCTCTGCGAGATGGCCCATCCTTCGGATACGGTTTGTAATGCAACGGGATCAAGCTCAATCCTGGCCGGGCAGACGAGCTCTACCGCACCCGCACCGGATGCGAAAAACAGAGCATCGAATGCCAGTAATTTGAGCAGACGGCTTGTTTTCTGCTGCATGGGATGCTCCTACTCGATGATGGAATACGCATCTTGGCGTACGGTAGCGGCTGTCCCAGTTTTTCCCCGTGGACAGATCCTCCGCGGAGAAATGGTAGGTTTTGTAGTGGGCACCTCGAAAAACTCCCGCTTCCGTCGCGACGCTGCGTTGCTCGCAAAAAAACTTCTCCTTACATATCAATCAGATGCGGCGTCGAAATTTTTTGCTCGCGCCTTGTCTCGCTTAGAAACCGTGGTTTTTCGAGGCACCCCAGAGAGATTCCGGCCGAGGCGGGTTAGACTTCGACGGATCCGCTAGCGCCGACTGCGGCGTTCGTACAAATCCTTAGCCTTTCTTTACCGATGATTACACCCGGTCAGCTCTATATCGTCGTCGCGCCATCGGGCGCCGGTAAAACTACGCTGGTCCGGCAACTGCTCCGCGATGACGCGAGCATCCAGCTTTCCATTTCCTACACAACGCGCGCACCACGACCAGGCGAAGTCGATGGCCACGACTACCACTTCGTCGATCGTGGCGAATTCGACACGATGCGCGTGCGCGGGGATTTCCTCGAATGGGCCGAGGTGCATGGAAACTTCTATGGCTCCTCGCGTACCTGGATGGCCGAGAAAATGCGCACGGGCCAAGACGTGTTACTCGAAATCGACTGGCAGGGCGCGCGCCAGGTGCGGCTCGCGTTCCCGCAGACGATTGGCATCTTCATTCTGCCGCCCTCGCTCGAAATCCTCGAGCAGCGCCTACGCGCGCGCGGTTCGGATTCCGATACAGTGATCCGGGGTAGGCTCGATGTCGCGCTCGACGAGATGCAGCATGTCGACGAATTCGAATACTGTATTATCAACAATGACTTAGCCGAGGCCCAGGCCGACCTCGCCGCCGTGGTGCGCGCTTGCAGAGTGCGCCTTCCGGTGCAAAAGGCCCGCGTACCCGCCGTCTTCTCCTTTCTCGTCATTGAGGACTGATTGCTTGGACGTCGCGTCTTCGATCCGTTTTGCCGCAAGCCGTGAAATCCCGGCGGCCTGCGCGCGCGTACGGATCTGAAGCCGGGGAAATCACATGGAAGCCGCACATGTGAGTTCCCTCCCTGCCTCCTCATCCGATTCCGATCTACAAGGCTCGCTGGCGGACGTGGATGTTTCGCGACTGCGCAGCCGTGCCTCGGCCTATTTGTCGCCGGAAGAAATGGCCCTGTTCGAACGCGCAATCCGCTTTTCGGCGGAAGCGCACGCGGGCCAGTTTCGTATCTCGGGCGAGCCTTATGTCTCGCATCCGATCGCAGTTACCGAGCAGCTTACCGAGTGGCATCTGGACTCCCAGGCGCTGATCGCGGCGCTGCTCCACGACGTGATGGAAGATACCGCGATCACCAAGCAGGCGATTGCGGAAGCCTTCGGCAAGGTTGCGGCCGATCTCGTCGATGGCGTCTCCAAGCTCGACAAGATCGAGGCGCATAGCCAGGAAGAAGCCCAGGCCGAGAACTTCCGCAAGATGTTCCTCGCGATGGCGCGCGACGTGCGAGTTATCCTGATCAAGCTTGCCGACCGGCTGCACAACATGCGCACGCTCGGCGCCGTGCGGCCGCAGAAGCAGCGCCGGATCGCGCGCGAGACGCTTGAAATCTATGCGCCGATTGCCAACCGGCTCGGCCTTAACAGTCTGTTCCGCGAGTTGCAGGAGCATTCTTTCCGTTATCTTTATCCGCTGCGCTACCGCGTGCTTTCGAAGGCGGTGCGCGCGGCGCGCGACAACCGGCGCGAAATCGTCGGCAAGTTACTCGCGGCGATTCAGGAGCGACTGCCGCAGTGGCAGATCGACGCCGAGGTATGGGGCCGCGAAAAGCACGTGTTCGGCATCTATCGCAAGATGGTCGATAAGCATCTGTCGTTTTCTCAGGTGCTCGATATTTATGGCTTTCGCATCGTCGTCAAGGATATCCCGACCTGCTATCTCGCGCTTGGCGCGCTGCACGAGCTATACAAGCCGGTGCCGGGCAAGTTCAAGGATTACATCGCGATCCCGAAGGCCAACGGCTACCAATCGTTGCACACGACGCTGATTGGCCCCTATGGCACGCCGGTCGAAATCCAGATCCGCACCGCCGAGATGCACCATGTGGCCGAGAGCGGCGTGGCCTCGCACTGGCTCTATAAGGACAGCGCCGACCGCTTATCCGACATCCAGCAGCGCACGCATAACTGGTTGCAGTCGTTGATCGAGCTGCAGTCGACATCAGGCGACTCGACCGAATTCCTTGAGCATGTGAAGATCGATCTCTTTCCCGGCGAAGTATTCATCTTCAGCCCCAAGGGCAAAATCTTCAATCTGCCGCGCGGTGCGACAGTCGTCGATTTCGCCTACGCGGTACACACCGATATAGGCAACCGCTGCGTCGCCTGCAAAATTAATGGCGACTTAATGCCGCTGCGCAGCGAACTCAAGAACGGCGACCAGGTAGAGATCCTCACCGCCGCCCATGCGAACCCAAACCCGAATTGGCTAACCTATGTGCGTACCGGCAAGGCGCGCGCTCAGATCCGCCATTTCCTCAAAACTTCGCAGCAGGACGAATCGGTCGCGCTTGGCGAACGCCTGCTTGCCCAGGCACTGCGCGGTCATGGCCTGACGCTCGCAGCACTTTCGCGGATTGTGTGGGACAAGCTTTTGCGCGAAGTCGGCGCCCATGACAAGCAGGAAATTTTCACCGATATCGGCCTTGGCAAGCGCTTGCCGGCGATTGTCGCCAAGCGGCTCGCAATAGTCGTCGAGTCGCTTGGCATCGACGACATCGAAGGCCTGGCGACTCGGCCGAAGGCGCCGGGACCAATTCAGATTCGCGGCAGCGAAGGCGTTGCGGTCCAGCTCGCGCGCTGTTGCCGGCCTATCCCCGGCGACCCTATCGTCGGCCTGCTGCGCAAGGGGCAAGGCGTCGAAGTCCACCAGAACGACTGTCCGAACTTATCGCGCAATCGCGCCGACCGCGACCGCTGGGTCGATGTCGAATGGGAAAACGACGGCGAGCGCCTGTTCGATGTTGCGATCCGCGTAATCGTCGAGCATAGGCGCGGCGTACTCGCCAAAATTGCTGCCTCGATTGCCGAGGAACATGCGAATATCCAGCACGTGAGCATGGACAGCGAGCGCGCAGTCCACACGCAGATTTACTTTACGCTGCAAGTTACCGACCGCCTGCATCTGGCGCGCGTGATGCGCGCGATCCGCCGTACGCCGGAAGTCGTTCGGATTACGCGTCTGAAATCCACCGATCAACAGTAAAAGGCCAGCCCGGCAAGCCTCGCCGCTGATAAAATCCCAGGATTCCGGAGGCAATCACGATGGCGATGTACGAATCAGAGCACACCAAATTCATGCGCGAATGGATGGAAAACCATCCGCAAGAGCGCGAAGAACAGCGTAAGGGTCGCGCTCTTTGGTGGGACAAGCCGCAAGATCTAGAAACCCAACGCGACTACGCGGAATCTCGCGTAACGCAAAAAGCCTACGCCTACCAAACCGAAGTTTGACCGCACGGATCATGTTTTCACGCGCTATGCGTGTAGCATGAAGCCTCGATGAGTCCGCTTTTCGAACGTCCGCTTGCGATTGTCGATCTCGAAACGACGGGGGCCGATCCGAACCGCGACCGAATCACCGAGGTTGCGATCCTGCGTATCGACGGCGGTATGCTCGTCGATCGCTGGTCCTCGCTCGTCGATCCCGAGCGGTCGATTCCCCCGCGCATCCAGGAAGTCACCGGCATCAGCGACGCGATGGTCGCCTCGGCGCCGAACTTCCGCGCGCTTGCCGACGAAATCGCGCTGCGTCTCGACGGCGCAGTATTCGTGGCGCATAACGCGCGATTCGATTTCAATTTTTTGCGCACAGCCTTCGGTGAGCGCGGTATTCACTTCGATTCGCCGGTGCTGTGCAGCGTCAAGTTTTCGCGCGCGCTCTATCCGCAACATGCGCGGCATGGGCTGGACGCGATCATTGCGCGTCACGGTTATGTGGTGACCGACCGGCATCGCGCAATGACCGATGCCGAAATCGTCTGGCGCTTCTTGCAGGAAGCGGTCGCCAACTTCGATTCTGCGCAGATCGAAGCCGCGATCAAGCGCGCAAGTTCCAGCGGCCGCTCGGTGCCCAAGCTTCCGATCGGCGATCTCGAAGCCCTGCCGGAGGCCCCTGGCGTCTACATCTTTCTGAACGGCGCCGATGGCCTCGTCGATATTGGCCAGACGCCGCATTTACGCTCCAAGGTGCTCGGCTACTTCACCGGGAAAGATGCGAAGAGCGCGCGAGTCGCAGCGCAGACCAAGCGCGTCGAAACCGAACTTGCGGCCGGCAGTCTCGATGCGCATCTGATCGAACTCGAGCTCGCGCGGCGGTACCAGCCCGCCATGAACACGGGCGCTGCCTTCGGCTTGCGCTTCATTGCGAATCGCAAACATGGTCCTGTGCTTACGCTGGAAGCGCTCGCAGGCAGCGACCCGGCCGAATGGACTGATCTCTTCGGCAGCTTCCGTGGCATGCGCGAAGCGGAAAACGCGCTGCGCGAACTTGCGTTGTTAGGCCGCCTGTGTCCTCAAAGGCTAGGTCTGGAACAGGGCAGCGGCCCATGCCAGGCCCACGGGCTGCGCCGTTGCAACGGCGTCTGCACTGAGCGCGAAACGCCTGCCGCACATGACGAACGATTGCTTGCCGCCCTGCGTCCGCTGCGGCTCAAGCCCTGGCCGTGGAGTGGGCCGGTCGCGATCAGCGAAACTTTCGAGGCCACCGGCCGCACCGCGCTGCACGTATTCGACCGCTGGTGCCTGCTCGGCAGCGCGCACGACGAAGCCGCCGCCGACGAATTGCTCGCCAACCTGCCGCCGCGCCGCTTCGATCTGGAGCGCTACCGCCTGTTCTCGCGCTGGCTCGCGCAAGCGGGACATGCGCAGGCGGTGCGGGTGCTCGCGACTGACGCCTAGTCGCCGCGCCAGCGGTCGTAACTGCGCCGTTCGCGCTTCGTCGGTCGGCCCTGACGCTCGTCCGCCGGCTCCACCCGCAACCGTCGCAGCGCGCTCGCTTCTTGGCGCTTCGCAATGCTTTCCGGCGTTTCCTCGTAAAGCTGCTGCGCTACGCTTGCTGGCCCACGGCGTTCGGCAATGCCGCGCACAATCACGCTGCGCGTCTCGTGGCCAAGCGAAACCTCAACGCTATCGCCCAGCTTCACTTCCTTGGCCGGTTTGATGCGATGTCCGTTAATCTCCACGCGGCCGCCATCGACAGCCTCGGTCGCGAGGCTGCGTGTCTTGAAAAAACGCGCAGCCCAAAGCCACTTGTCGATGCGCGTGCTGCTCAGTTCGTTCGGGTTCATGCTCCGATCCATCGAAAAATTCAGTGTTCAGCATACGCGCAGCCGCTAGAATCCACGGCCTTGCTCCAATCCAATGAAAGGATGCCCGACGATGCGCCTGGTAATTGCTTCAGCACTGTTCGCCCTGTCCACGATGGCTACGGCCGCCGACCTCAAGATCGATGGCGCCTGGGTGCGTGGCACCGTTGCAGCCCAAACCGCCACCGGCGCTTTTATGACACTGACAAGCAGGCAGGACGCGACGCTCGTTGGCGCGACTACGCCGTTTGCCGATAAAGCCGAAGTCCACGAGATGAAAATGCAAGGCGAGGTGATGAAGATGAATGCGGTACCGCGTCTTGCGCTGCCGGCCGGCCGGCCAGTCGAACTCAAACCGGGCGGCTACCACATCATGCTCTTCGGCCTTAAACAGCCGCTCAAGGCCGGCAACAAGTTGCCGCTCGAACTGCAAATTGAAGAAGGCGGCAAGCGCTCAAACGTCAAGATCGAGGCCGAGATCCGCGCGCTCGATGGCAATGCGGGCGGGCACAATATGCACCACTGAGTTCGACGGATAGTCTCTTTTTCAGCGTCGCGAATGCCGCCGCGCGTCTTCGATGCCGAGGCGTCGCCGCAGGGCGATCAACTCGCCGACGATGCCGCGCCTGAAGACGAGCACGCAGAAGATGAAGATCAGGCCCATGATCACGCTGATCCAGGAGCCAACCTTGTCCGCCAGTTCGTTTTGCAGCGCGACGATCACGCCTGCGCCGACGAGCGGGCCGGTTACGGTGCCCAGGCCGCCGAGCAGCGTCATCAGGACAACTTCGCCCGAGGTATGCCAGGCGGCATCGGTCAGCGTTGCGAAGCGGAATACGATCACCTTTGCGGCGCCGGCGAGCCCGGCCAGGCCGGCCGAGAGGACGAAGGCGAGCAATTTGACCCACGCGACGTCGTAGCCGAGCGAGATTGCGCGCGGTTCGTTTTCGCGGATCGCGAGCAGTATCTTGCCGAATGGCGAATGGATCGCGCGCTGGATCAGCCAGAGTCCGCCGAGGAAGACGGCGAGGATCAGCCAATAGAGTGCGCGGTCGTCGGCGAGGTCAAACAGGCCGAATAGTTTACCGCGCGGCACGTCTTGCAGGCCGTCCTCGCCGCCGGTGAAGGGCGCTTGCAGCCATACGAAATAGATCATCTGCGCGAGTGCGAGCGTGATCATCGCGAAGTAGATGCCGGCGCGCCGGATTGCGAGTACGCCGACGATGGCGCCGAGCGCGGCTGCGCTCGCAGTGCCGGCAAAGAGGCCGAGTTCGGGCGTGAAATGCCATTGCTTCATGACATAGCCGGCAACGTAGGCGCCACCGCCGAAAAAGGCGGCATGGCCGAAGGACAGCAGGCCCGCATAGCCCATCAGTAGATTGAAGGCGGCGGCGAACAGCGCGAAGCACATGAGCTTCATCAGCAGCACTGGATAGACGAGCTGCGGCGCGGCGGCAAGCAGGACTGCGAAAGCTATCCAGAGCGCGCGGGTTTTCATGTTTTGCATATGAACCCGATCATTGTTCCCTGCCGAACAGGCCTGCGGGCCGCAGCAGCAGGACGATGGACATGATCACGAAGACAACGGTGGCCGATGCCTGCGGCCACACCACCTTGCAGAGCCCTTCGACGACGCCCAACGCAAGCCCGGTAAGGATTGCGCCGAGGATGGAACCCATGCCGCCGATCACGACGACGGCAAAGACGACGATGATCAGATGCGCGCCCATCAGCGGCGACACCTGTAGCGCAGGCGCGGCAAGCACACCGGCGAAGCCCGCGAGCGCGACGCCGAAACCATAGGTCAGCGTCACCATCAATGGCACGTTGATGCCGAATGCTTGCGTGAGCTTCGGATTCTCTGTCGCCGCGCGCAGGTAGGCGCCGAGTCGCGTCTTCTCGATGACAAGCCAGGTGCACAGGCAGACGGCGAGCGAGGCTGCGACGACGAAGCCGCGATACTTTGGCAGGAACATGAAGCCAAGATCGAAGGCGCCGCCGAGTTCGTCGGGGATTGCGTATGGCATACCCGATACGCCATATCGATCGCGCAATACGCCTTCGAATACGAGCGCGAGCCCGAAGGTCAGCAGCAGGCCGTAGATGTGATCCATGTTGGCGATCCGGCGCAGCATCGTGCGCTCGATCAGCATGCCGAATGCGCCGACAAGAATTGGCGCGAATAGCAGGCACCACCAGTAGCCGATGCCAAAATAGTTGAGCCCCATCCAGGCCAGCATCGCGCCGAGCATGTAGAACGCGCCGTGGGCGAAGTTGACGATGCCGAGCATGCCGAAGATCACCGCAAGCCCGAGCGAGAGCATTGCGTAGAACGAACCCTGGACGAGTCCGAGCACGAGTTGCCCCATGAGCGCGGGCAGAGGCACGCCGAAAAATTCCGTCATGCTCAGACTCCGAGATAATTGCGCAGCATGTCGGCCTTATCGGTCAATTCGTGCTGCGCGACTTCGGCGACGATGCGGCCGTGTTCGACGATAAGCATGCGGTCCGACAACGGCGCGGCGAAGCGCGCGTTCTGCTCAACGAGCAGGATCGTGTAGCCGCGTGTTTTAAGCATGCGGATCACTGAGGCCAATTTATGCACAATGACTGGTGCGAGGCCCTCGGAAATTTCGTCGAGCAGCAGAAGCCGCGCGCCGGTACGCAGGATGCGCGCGAGCGCGAGCATTTGCTGTTCGCCGCCCGAAAGGCGCGAAGCCTGGCTGCGGCGGCGCTCGGCGAGGTTGGGGAAGAGTGCGTAGATCTCGTCTATCGATAGCCCGCTCGAATGCACGAGCGGCGGCAGCATCAGGCATTCCTCGCACGAGAGGCTGGCGTAAATGCCGCGCTCCTCCGGGCAATAGCCAACGCCGAGCCGCGCGATCCTGTGCGGCGCCAGTGCGATCGCATCGACGCCATTGATCGTGACCGAGCCGCTGCGCTTGCCGGTCAGTCCCATGATCGCGCGCAATGTCGTGGTGCGGCCCGCGCCGTTGCGGCCGAGCAGGCTTACGCATTCGCCGCGCCTGACCGCGAAGTCCATGCCATGCAGCACATGGGATTCGCCATAGAACGCATGCAGACCGGCGACGCGCAAGAATTCCGTGTCGGCCATTATGCTTTCGCGACCTCGCTACCCATATAGGCTTCGATGACGGCGGGATGACGCGAGACGCTCGCGTAGTCGCCCTCGGCGAGTACGGCGCCGCGCGCGAGCACGGTGATCGCGTCGCCAATGCCGGCGACGACCTTCATATTGTGCTCGACCATCAGCACCGTGCGCCCTACCGCAACGCGGCGGATCAGTTCCATTACCCGATCGACATCCTCGTGGGCCATGCCCTGCGTCGGTTCGTCGAGCAGCATGAGTTCGGGGTCCTGCGCCAGCGTCGTCGCGATTTCGAGCGCACGCTTCTGACCGTAGGGCAGTTCGACCGCTGTGTGCGTGGCCTTGTCAGCCAAGCCGACATCGGCAAGCAGCGCGTGCGCGCGCGCGTCGAGTTGATCGAGCTTCGTGGCCGACTCCCAGAAATGGTAGGTCTTGCCGAGCTTGCGCTGCAGCGCGACGCGGATGTTGTCGAGCACCGAGAGATGCGGAAACACCGCCGAGATCTGGAAGCTGCGCACAATGCCGAGCCGTGCGACCTGCGCCGCCGAAAGCGCCGTGATGTCGCGCCCCTTGTAGAAGATCTGCCCCTTCGTCGGCGCGAGGAACTTGGTCAGAAGATTGAAGCAGGTCGTCTTGCCCGCGCCGTTGGGGCCGATCAGGACGTGAATGTGGCCGCGTTGCACGCGCAGGCTCACGTCCGAGACGGCCACGAAACCCGCGAAGGCGCGCGTGAGGCCCCGCGTCTCTATCACGTAATCCTGGTTGTCCATAATCAGGACGGCGGGTGCTTATTTTTTGACGAGCACGCAGCGCGAGGCCGACAGCGGTTGGAACGCCTCGGCGGCGGGAATCTTCGCGCGGACATTGTAGTAGTCCCAGGGCTCCTTGGACTCGGACGGTTTTTTCACCTGGAACAGGTACATGTCATAGACCATGCGGCCGTCCTCGCGTACGCGGCCGCCCGGCGCAAAGAAGTCGTC
>JAVBKC010000130.1:0-8746 GCA_031554255.1 Niveibacterium sp. | reverse complement strand
AGAATTTCAAAATCGAAGGCCGTTTTCTGGCTGGTTAAACTGTTGAGGCAGGGGCCTATCAGACCCTCGAGCCGAAAAGCCGGGACGATAACGCTAAGCTTCATTTTTCAACCCCGTACTTGGTGACGATCTCACGAGCTTTTGCGAAGTTCGACATGTCGATCACATCATCGGTGTCAAGCATGATGTCGAACGCCGATTCGATGGCCGCCACAAGCGCCATGTACGCAACCGAGTCCCATTCCGGGATACTGTTTGAAGCTCAGCATGTCTACGACCTGTTCGGGCGGGATGTTGAGGCTGGCGCAGAATACCTGTCGAAGGTGTTGTTGGTTGTGATTGTTCATATTTTTATGTTGTCTCCGTATGAACCAAGAATGATAGCGTATGACGTGCGATCGCAAGGGCGAGAAAAGCGGCGAAAATCCACTTCAACTCGCGCAAGGCATCGATGGACGTCATCGGTCAGCAGACAGTCAGTCGCCCGGTCGCGCACGACCATTTCACGCCTGATTTGATGAGTAGAAAATTGGTATGGCAATCGTTCATACAAACCAAAAAGCCCCGCACAGCGGGGCTTTTTGGGGTCTGTCCGCTGGAATTTCTGCGGAATTTTTGGGTGTCAGCGCTTCGTCAGCGTTCCAGTCATTTCGATCTCGACGCGGCGGTCGGGCTTGAGGCATTCGATAAGCTTTGTGTTGAGATGCGTCTCATCGTCCTGTTTGTCGCACTTGCTGATGGGCAGCGTCGCGCCTTTGCCCTCGACCGAGAACTTGCCGGCGTCCATGCCCTTGCCGATCAGATAATCGCGCACGGCGGAAGCGCGTTGCTCCGACAGGCGCTGATTGACAGCGCCCGTACCGATGCGGTCGGTGTGGCCGGTAACCTTGACCTTCTCGATGTCGTAGTGCGATGCCTTTTCAGCGAATTTATCGAGTTCGGTCGCCGCGCTCGGCTGAACCTTAGCGCCGCCGTAGGCGAACAACTTGTCGGTCTGGGCTTTGAGACTCACGGCAGGAGTGGTCTTCGATGTCGATGCGGATTTCGCCGTGGGTGCCGCTTTTGCTGCGGTTGCCGGTACTGGCGCTATTGCTGGCGTTGCTGCGGGCATGGGCGGGCGTGTCGGCAACGGTGCCGGACGGCTGGCCATTGCTGCGTCGGGGTCGAGATCTGGCGCGATGTACAAATTATTCGCGCAATCGGCCGCCGAGTCCTCGGGTGGACCACCGTCATGGCCATCTTCCTCCGGCGCGTTCTTGGCGAGAGGCGCGAGTTGCAGTGCGGGTAGCAAATCGTGCGCGGCGGCCAGTACGCGGTACTTCGCGAATTGCAGGTCATACAAACCGACAGATGCGGCGCGGCGGGCCGAAAAAAGTTCGTTTTCGGTGTCGAGCAGGTCGAGCAGCGTACGCTGGCCGATGTCGAATTGCTGGCGATACGCGTCGCGAACCTTCGATGTCGATAGGGCGTGCTGATCGAGATACTGCTGCTGCTGCGTCAGTATTTTTACGTCGTTGAGCGCAACAGCTGCGGTTTGAGATACGTCGCGGCAGGTTTTGTCGCGCTGGTCTACCGCCGCATAGTAAAGCTCGCGGGCTTGGCGGATGCGCGCTTGATCGCTGCCGCCATTGAAGATGTTGTAGTTCATTACGACGCGCACCTGCGAGTCGTTGTAATTGCCAGTCAGGTTGTCGCGATTGCGGTCCCATGCCTGGCTTGCCTGGAGTTCCAGGCTGGGCAAGTTGCTTGCGCGACGTGTTTCGGTTTCGTAGCGCGCGCTGCGCAGTCCGGCAACGGTCGCGCGAAAGTTCGGGTTCGCTGCCACGATGACCGGCAGTGGATTGCGCTCCTTCGGCAGTCGCGCGTCGACGGCGGGTATTTCGGCGAGCGCTTCCGGCGGCACTTCGCCGACAATACGCTTATAACGCTGGATCACGTCGTGCAGGTTCTGCGCCTCGGTCAGCCAGTTCGATTGTGCGAGCGCAAGACGGCCGGCGGCCTGTTCGAGGTCGGCGCGGCGGCCGACGCCAGCCTTCGTCCGGTCTTCGATCTGACCGAATACTTCCTTGTGCGTGGCCCAGTTATCGCGGGCTAGATCGACCAGCCGGCGGTAGCGCTGCACGTCGATATAAGCCTGGCTTGCGGCGAGCGCGATGTCGTCGGACGCGCCCAGCAGTTCGTAGTAACGCGCGAGCTTGGCGAAGCCGAGGCGCTTTACGTCGTTCGAGGTCGCCAGTCCGTCGAAAATCAGTTGGCGCAATGCGATCGAAGCGCCCGGATGGCTGTACCAAGAGCCGCCGCTGCCGCCGCCTCCGGGCGGATACGACTGGCTTTCGCCGCCGCCATAGGCTTGGGCATTGAGCTTGGGGAGCCAGTTACCCCGCGATGCGCCTTGTTCTTCCTCGCTTGCGCGCAGGGTATGGTAGCGCGTGACGACCTCGGGGTTATTGAGGATCGACTTTTCGACAGCTTGTTGCAACGTTCCATCGGCGAATGCCGGAACGCCAGCCAAGGCTAGCGCGATTGCAATTGCCAATTTTTTTGAATTTTGTGTCATGGTTTTCCTCGGGGACGAAGTCGAAACCAAAGCCGACCACGTCTTTCACGTTTTTTTCAACTCGCGAGGTGCGATTATTGACCAAGTCAAAATCTAAAAAAACGATTTTTTTAGTAAATTCGTGATTTTTAACTGCTTTGAAGTGAGATGATAATCAGACAAGTCTCATGGCAAACCTATGTAATATTATAACTCTTCGCACCAAAAGCTTGATTTCTTTGTGCTTTATGTCTCGATCCGGTGAAGCCGCTAAACCTTGAGCTTGCAGGTAAGTGAAATTTTACATTGCCAAACCGCCAGTCTGGCCCGCCGTCGCTTCCTGACTGTGGGGCTCTCGTGTCTGCTCGCGTTGGCGCTTACGCGCGGACGCCCGGCACGCGCCGACGAAGCGCAAATGGAAGCGACTGTCGGTAAGCGCTTCGGCGCGCGGGGCCTTACGGCGCTGCGCGAATGGCGGCAGGTGATTGCAAATTTGCGCAACAGCAGCGAAACCGAGCAACTGACGCGAATCAACGATTACTTCAATCGCCGCATCCGTTTTGCGACCGACCAGGAGGTCTGGGGTCAGGAGGACTACTGGGCCTCGCCGCTCGAATTACTCGGGCAGGGCGCCGGCGATTGCGAGGATTTCGTGATCGCCAAGTATTTTAGCCTGCGCGAACTCGGTGTCGATGTGCGCAAGCTGCGTCTGATTTATGTCCGCGCGCGCATCGGCGGCCCGGCCAGCAGCGTCACTCAGGCGCACATGGTGCTCGGTTACTACACCACGCCCGAGGCCGAACCGCTGGTGCTCGATAATTTGCTTGGCGAGATCCGGCCTGCCGGGCGACGACCCGATCTCGCCCCAGTTTTCAGCTTCAATACCGAGGGCGTCTACGCGGGTAGCGAGACCCGGCCAGTCGACCGGCTTTCGCGCTGGAAGGATCTGCTCAGCAGGATGAAGGCCGAGGGCTATCTGCCCCAATAGGAAAGAGGATTGTCAAATGTCGCTTCTGCGCCAGCTTTGGATTACGGTCATTGTTGCGAGCCTCGTCGCCTTGCTCGGCAGCGCTGGCGTCAGTGTTTACACCGCGCGTGGCTATCTTGAGCAACAGTTGTTCGCGCAGGGCGCCGACGGCGCGGCTTCGCTCGCGCTTTCGCTCTCGCAGCAGCAGCCGAACGATAAGGCGAGCGCCGAGCTGCTGGTAAGCGCCTTGTTCGATTCGGGTCACTTTGAGCTGATTCGCTTCACCAATACGCGCGGCGCTGTCATCGTCGAGCGGCGCGGCCAGACGCCACCGGACCATGCCCCCGGATGGTTCGTGCGGCTGGCCCATCTGGAGGCCACGCCTGGCACGGCGCTTGTCTCGCAGGGCTGGAATCAGAGTGGTAGCGTGAGTGTCATTGCGCATAAGCGTTTTGCTTACGATGCGCTGTGGCGCGGCATGCTGCAACTGTTCGCCTTCATGTTCGCCTTGGCGTTACTGTGGGGGTTGGCGATGAACGTTGTGATGCGTTGGCTGCGCCGCCCTGTCGATCAGATGGTGCAGCAAGCCCAGGCGATCGCCGAACGGCGCTTCATCACAATGCCGGAGCCGCGCGTGCTTGAATTGCGCGCGGCCGTGCGTGCGCTGAATATGATGGTCGAGCAGATCCGCACGATGTTCGCAGAGCAGGCGAACCGGATCGAGGATTTACGCGCGGAAGCCAACCGCGACGCACTCACCAAACTGCCGAACCGCAGCTTCTTCATTGGCCGTTTGCGCGGTGAACTTGCCGACGAATCGTCGGCGCCGACCGGGGCGCTCGCGCTCGTGCGCTTCGCCAAGCTTGCCGACGTTAACCGCCGGCTCGGTCGCGAACGTACTGACGCGCTGATCAAGTTGGTGGCCGATGCACTGCGCGGCGCCGCAGCCGGCGAGTCTGGTCACTTCATCGCGCGGCTCAATGGCGCCGATTTTGCCTGGCTGATGCCGGGGGCGGACTCCGAACAAGCCAACGCGCATGCGTCCGCTGCCGCGCATGCGCTCGAAGCCCTGCATCGCGAAGGGCATGCGGACGAGAGCCCGGTCGGTTTTGTCGGTGTGACTTTGTTCAAGCTTGGCGAGGATCTGGGCGGTGTGCTCGCGCGTGCCGACGCCGCGTTGATGCGCGCCGAGCATGGCGAACAAACCGCGCCGGTCGTCTCCGATCACAATGCGCCGCTTGTTGCGCGCACGCAGGACGAATGGCGGAACCTGCTCGCGGCTGCGATTGACGGACGCAACTTTGCGCTTGCGACCTTCCCGGTTGCGCATATCGACGGCCGGCTCTGGCACGAGGAGGCAATGATGCGAATGCGCGCGCCCGACGACGGCGCGCCCTGGACGGCAGGCCAGTTCATGCCGGCGGTCGATCGACTCGGCATGACGGCCGACCTCGATCTCTTGGCCATCGAACTCGCGTTGCAGCGCTTGCAGCATTCAAACGGCGCAACTGCGGTGAATTTGTCGCCAGCCTCATTGCAGGATTTGAAATTCCGCGAAGGTCTACAACGGCTGGTGGCCGCCTCGCCAGCCGCTGCGCAAAAACTCTGGGTCGAGGTGTCCGAGCAAGGGCTGGACCAGGGTTTGGCTGGCCTCGCGGCGATTGCGCCTATTCTCGCCCGGCACGGCTGCAAGCTTGGCATCGAGCACTTCGGCCGCCACTTTTCGGCGATTCCTCGGCTTCACGCGCAGCGTGTCGATTATCTGAAGATCGATGGCAGTTTTATCGCCGGTATCGAGGACAACACGGGCAATCAACGCCTCGTCAAGGCGATTGTCGATGTTGCGCGCGGGCTCGACATCGCGGTGATGGCCGAGCGCGTGGATTCCGAGGCCGAATGGCAAATGCTCGCCGAACTCGGCGTGGCGGGCGTGACTGGGCCGGCTGTCACGGGACGGCTGCGCGGGCAATAAAGAAGCGGCGTCTCCAAGGACGCCGTTTTTTCCACGTCAAGCGTGGGCGTCGTGCATAAAAAAAACGGCACCCTGTGGGGTGCCGTTCGAAGGGACTGTGGACGACCGACCGGTTTCAGTCGGCTTTCAAGGCGCCGCTCTTGAGCATGCTGATGATCATTTCGGCATCGGTGTTCAGGCTGCCGCGGTTGGTCAGATCGACGTTTTGCAGCACGATGATCTGGTCTTCCGCGCTGGCCGAGTAACCGCTCTTGAAGTCGCCCGTGCTGCTGACGTGGATCATCGCGTCGCTGCCCGACTGTTCGACGTGCAGGTAGTTCGTCAGATTGCCGCTGTCCTCGCCGACGTGGGATTCGCCTTGCAGCAGATCGTGCAGGTCGAGCACGTTGGGACGTCCGTTCTGACCGAAGTCGGTGATCGTATCGACCTCCGCGCGGCCCTTGACTCCCGCGTCGCCAAGTCGCCAGACGAGGGTGTTGTTGCTGCCAGTGATCGGCGCAATGCTATCGGTGCTACTGATCTGTGTTGCGTGATTCGGATCGATGGTCGTCACGGACATCTGTTCATGGGCACGTACGATTACATCGATGGTTCCGGTCGTTGTGGCGGTGCTGCTATTGGAGGTTTCGACTGATGTTGCGGACACGCCTATGTGAAGCGTGCCGGCAGCCGTGGTCGGAGAAGACTTCAGTTGCAGGTGCGCGAGGTTCCAGTCCGTTATGTCGGCCGAGGCCCCGTCTGCTATGGCGATAAATAAATGGCCTTTGTCGTCCTGCAGTTGTGTTCCTTTTGGGATACCGGTTAGCGACAGCGTTAGTTTCTCAGAGCCATCGGTATCGAGCAGGTTCGCCGATATTTTGCTCAATTTGATCCAGTCGCCCTGGAAGCCGACGTTGCTATCGATTTTGCCTAGCGAAATGTTGTCGAGCAGACCGCCGGCCCCGCCCGTGTCGCGGGCGCGGAACTCCAGCCGGGCCGGGCCGTCCTGCGTGGCCGTCAAATTCAGTTGAAAGTTCTTGAAATCCGTCGGATAGAATATTCCCATGTCCCGGCCTTCCCAAAACACACGGACCGCCGAGTCGTAGCCCGGCAGCGTGGCATAGTCGAACTTCAGTTGGTATACATCCCCTTTGAGGGCCTGAAGATCGGTGTACAGATTGCATGCATCTCCCCAATTTCGTTCGATGCCAAGCACCTTGTTGGTACTGGTGCCGCCGAGATGGGTATGCTGGTAGCCTACTTCCACGAGGCCACCCGAGTTGTCGCTGTGCCAGGTCGAGGTTCCGAGAGAGGTCATGGCTCCAGGGGCGACAGAAGGCGTGATCCCCGCCGAGGGAATGCTGACGCCCTCGAAGTCGGTGACATGGACTGTGGACGGAGGGGCTACGTCGAGTGTTAGCTGCGGTTTATCGGCCACCTCGACCTCGACCTTGACGGTGGTCGTGGCGGTGCTGCCGCGGCTATCGGTGGCCGTGACGGTGAAACTGTCGCTGCCTTGGTAGTTGGGTTTCGGCGTATAGACGAAGCTTCCGTTGCTGGCGACGACGACCGAGCCGTTGGTCGTGGTGGTGCTGGCTGGAAGGTAGCTCATCGTGTCGCCATCTTGATCGATGGCGGTAACGCTGCCGCTGATTTTGCCGCCGATGGCCTCGGAGAATGCCAGGGGCGAGTTACTGAAGGCCGGCGCACGGTTCTGCACACTTACGTCGATATGATCGGTCGTTGTGGCTGTGTTGCCATTGGAGGTTTCAGTCGATGTTGCGGACACGCCAATTCGCAGCGTGCTATCGACAAATCCGTCGGGCAGCTTCAGTTGCAGGTTCGCGCGATTCCAGTCCGTCACGTCGATCGAGGTATTTCCCGATGTAGCGGTGAAGCTGTGTCCGCCGCCGTCCATCAGCTGTGCGCCGATCGGAATGCCGGTGAGAGAAAACTTCAAGCTCTCGGAGCCATCGGTATCCTGCAATTGGCCCGATATCTTGCTCAATTTGATCCACTCGTCGCGGAAGCCAAAGCTGCTGTGTGCATTGCCGAGCGAAATATTGTCGAGCAGGCCGCCCCCTCCATTTTTGTCACCGGCGCGGAACTCCAAGCGTACCGGGCCGTCCTGTGTGGCCAGCAAGGCCAGTTGGGAGTGTTCGAAACCTGGCTTGGTGCTGTCTAGCGTCTTGACTACCTTGCCTTCCCAATACACCTCGACCTTAGAAGTGAAAGAAGGTCGCGGGGAGTAGTCGAATGCCAGTTGATATACGTCCCCCTTGTTGGTCTGGAGATCGGTATAGAGGTTGGACGGTTGATCTGGCAATTGTTCGAGTTCGAGTATCTTGTTGGTGCTGATGGGGCCGTCGAGGTAGAGATGCTGATAGCCCACCTCCAGCGCGCCATTCTTGTGCTCTGCACTGTCGGCATTATTGCTGCTGCGCCAGGTCGAGGAGCCATACGAGGTCAAGGTGCCGGGATCAGCGGTTATCGTGTTGTCACCGGAAAAGACGATGCTTTCGAAGTCGGAGGTCTGCGTGGGGCCGACATCCAGCGTCAATTGCGGTTTATCCGCCACGGACGCGAGATCAATGCGCAGGGTGCCGGTATTGCTGGTCAAGTGGCCATCGCTGACCGTGTAGGTGAGCCTCGTGGCGTTGGATGAACCCGATTCGTGCAGCCCTGGTACGAATCTCAGCATACCGGCGTCGATATTCGCCTTGGTGAATTGCTGGTCGATACTGACCGATTGCCAGTTGTTGTCGGCATCCTTGTGTTGTAACAGACCATTGGCCGGCAGGCTGCCGATCTTGATCGACAAAGCGCTGGCGGGTGAGTCGATGTCGCTGGCAGTGAAATCGCCCCAGCCCAACTGTAGCGCGGTGTCTTCGAGACCGATTGCGGTGCCGCTCGTGGCAGTCGGTGCGTCATTGGCGCCGTTAATCGTGATGGTCACGACATGGGCTGTGCCGTCGGTGCTGGTGACTGTGATCGGGCGAGTGAGGGTTGCGCCGCTTGCAAGCTGTTGCACGGAGGCGTTGGCGTTGTTGAGCGTGTAAGTCCAGGCGCCGGCAGCATCGATTGCGAGTGCGCCGTAATTGCCATCCTGAATCGTGGCGGCTGTGAACGTGGCCGGGCCTGCGTCGGCGTCGGTGAGAGTGAGCTTGCCGCTGGCGGTGAGTGTGCCGTCTTCCGTGACCGCGCCGGTGTTGGTGCCCGTGACGGTGGACGCGTCATTGGTGCCGTTAATCGTGATGGTCACGACATGGGCTGTGCCGTCGGTGCTGGTGAC
>JAVBKC010000093.1:0-30341 GCA_031554255.1 Niveibacterium sp. | reverse complement strand
GGAGCAGGCGCACCGAGTTGGCGGTCGCCGTGGCGGCCTCGTGGATGGCCGGCGCCAGCTTTTCCTGGATATCGACGACCAGCAGCAGGGCGTTGTCGCGGGTGATCAGCATGGTCTTTTACCGGAAGACGACCGTCTTGTTGCCGTGCACCAGCACCCGGTCTTCGAGGTGGTAGCGCAGGCCGCGCGCTAGCACGGCCTTTTCGATGTCCTTGCCATAGCGAACCATGTCCTCGACCGCATCGGAGTGATCGACGCGGATCACGTCCTGATCGATGATCGGCCCTTGATCGAGTTCGGCGGTAACGTAGTGGCAGGTCGCGCCTATCAGCTTGACGCCGCGCTGGTATGCCTGATGATAGGGTTTGGCGCCGACGAAGCTGGGCAAGAAACTGTGATGGATGTTGAGGATGCTGGCAGGATATGCGGCGCAGAGTTCGGGCGAGAGGATCTGCATATACCGCGCAAGCACGATGCAATCGCCGCGCACGTCCTCGACTATCCGCTGCATTTCGGAGTAGGCCGCCGCCTTGTTGTCGGACATGACCGGCACGTGGTGGAACGGAATGCCGTGCCATTCGACGAAGCCGCGGAGCACGTCGTGATTCGAGATCACGCACGGAATCTCGATGTCGAGCTCCTTGCTCTGCCAGCGCGAGAGCAGATCGTAAAGACAATGCTCCTGCTTGGAAACGAGGACCACTACGCGCTTCTTGACCGCGCTGTCGGTGATCTTCCAGTTCATGCCGAATTCTTCGGCAATTGGTCGGAAGCGTTCGCGTAGTTCGGCGAGCAGGAAGGGCAGCGAATCTGCCTTGACCTCGATACGCATGAAATAGCGGTCGACATCGCGGTCGGCGTGCAGGTTCGTCTCAAGTATCCAGCCGCCGTGCTCGGCGAAGAAATTCGAGACGCGCGCGACGATGCCGACGCGGTCGGTACAGGAGGCGGTCAGCGTATAAAAGCGTTGCGTATGCATAGGCGTTATCTGGATCAGATACGGGCGGCGGCCTCGTCGATGTAGCGCCGCAGCGTGTCGTAGTCGCGCGCGACCGGGTACTGCGGGAATTCGCGCACGACGTTCTCGGGCGGATGCATCAGGATGCCGGCCTCGGCCTGACCGAGCATCGCCGTGTCGTTGTAGGAATCGCCCGCCGCGATGATCTTGAAGTTCAGCCCCTGGAACGCCTTGACCGCCGCGCGCTTCTGGTCCGGCATGCGCAGGTGATAATTGACGAGCATACCGTCTGCGGCGGCTTCGAGGCGGTGGCAGAACAGGGTCGGCATGCCGAGTTGGCGCATCAGCGGCAGGCCGAATTCGTAGAAGGTGTCGGACAGGATCACGACCTGATAGTCCTGGCGCAGCGCGTCGAGGAAGCTGGCTGCGCCCGGCAGTGGCGCGAGGCCGGCGATGACCTTCTGGATCTGCGGCAGGCCGAGTTTATGCTCGGCGAGAATGCCGAGCCGGTACTTCATCAGCTTGTCGTAATCGGGTTCGTCGCGCGTCGTGCGCCGCAGCGCCGCAATGCCGGTGGCGTCGGAAAAGGCGATCCAGATTTCGGGAACGAGTACGCCTTCGAGGTCGAGACAGACGATCTTCACGGGTCTTCCTGCTTGAACGGGATGGAGAGGGCGATTCTATCAGGGCGCCCGTGAAGACCCTGGCATAAAATCTGGTGATCAAACCTTGCGATACACCTCAGCGCCAGTCCGTACGAACTCCACCGATTTCACTTCCATGCCCTTCTGCAAAGCTTCCGTTTCGGCGATGCCCTGCGCGGCGGCGAAATCGCGTACGTCCTGCGTGATCTTCATGGAGCAGAAATGCGGGCCGCACATCGAACAGAAATGCGCGACCTTCGCGCCGGCCTGCGGCAGCGTTTCGTCGTGATAGCTGCGCGCGGTGTCGGGGTCGAGCCCAAGATTGAACTGGTCTTCCCAACGGAATTCGAAGCGCGCCTTGCTCATCGCGTTATCGCGGATCTGGCTCGCCGGATGGCCCTTGGCCAAATCCGCCGCGTGCGCTGCGATCTTGTAGGCAATGATGCCGGCCTTCACGTCGTTCTTGTCGGGCAGGCCCAGATGTTCCTTCGGCGTGACGTAGCAAAGCATCGCGCAGCCGTACCAGCCGATCTGCGCGGCACCGATTGCGCTCGTGATGTGGTCGTAGCCGGGGGCGATGTCGGTCACCAGCGGCCCCAGCGTGTAGAACGGTGCTTCCTTGCACCATTCCAGCTCCAGTTCCATGTTCTCCTTGATCAACTGCTGCGGGACATGGCCGGGGCCTTCTATCATGACCTGCACGTCGTGCTTCCATGCAACCTGCGTAAGCTCGCCGAGCGTTGCGAGTTCGCCGAGCTGCGCTTCGTCGTTGGCATCCCAGATCGAACCGGGGCGCAGACCGTCGCCGAGCGAGAAGGCAACGTCATAGGCCTTCATGATTTCGCAGATGTCCTCGAAGTGCGTGTAGAGGAAATTTTCCTTGTGATGCGAGAGACACCATTTGGCCAGGATCGAACCGCCGCGCGAGACGATGCCGGTCATGCGGTTTGCCGTCATCGGCACATACCGAAGCCGCACGCCGGCATGAATCGTGAAGTAATCGACGCCTTGCTCGGCCTGCTCGATCAGCGTGTCGCGGAAGATTTCCCAGTTCAGGTCCTCGGCACGGCCATTGACCTTTTCGAGTGCCTGGTAGATCGGCACAGTACCGATCGGCACCGGGCTGTTGCGCAGAATCCACTCGCGCGTTTCGTGGATGTTCTTGCCGGTCGATAGATCCATCACCGTGTCGCCGCCCCAGCGGATCGCCCAGGTCAGTTTGTCGACTTCTTCCTGAATGCTGGAGGTGACCGCGCTGTTGCCGATGTTGGCGTTGATCTTGGTAAGAAAGTTGCGGCCGATGATCAACGGCTCGGATACCGGGTGGTTGATAATGGCTGGAATGATCGCGCGGCCGCGCGCCACTTCGTCGCGCACGAACTCGGGCGTAATGACATCGGGGATCGATGCGCCAAAACCCTGGCCAGCATGCCGGCGACCCATGAAGGCGGCCATCTTGGCGCCGTTGGGGCCGCTCGCCTTCAGCGATTCGATATATGCGGCACGGTTAATATTCTCGCGAATCGCGATGAATTCCATTTCCGGCGTGATGATGCCTAGTCGCGCATAGTGCATCTGTGTGACGTTCGCACCGGCTTTTGCGCGACGCGGCTGCCGCCGCAGATTGAAGCGCAGCGCATCGAGTTTGACGTCGGCATGACGCGTACGGCCGTAGTCGGATGTCAGCGCGGGCAGCAATTCGCTGTCGCCGCGCTCGGCGATCCACTCTGTGCGGAGCGCAGGGAGGCCGTTGCGCACGTCGATAACGGCCTGCGGATCGGTGTAGGGTCCGGAACAATCGTAGACATAGATCGGCGGATTCTTCTCGCCGTGTGTGGCGTCGCCCGCGACTGTCGGTGTATCGGCTTGCGCGATCTCGCGCATCGGCACGCGAATGTCCGCGCGCGAACCGGTGAAATAAACCTTGCGCGAATTCGGTAGCGGCGCGATGGCGGCCGCGTCGACATGCGCGGTCGAGGCACTGAAGGTTTCTTTGGCGTTCATGGACTTCCTCCATTGGGCAAATTGCGGGAGGAAGCGCGTGCGCGGAGTGGGCCGGCATCGCCTCCCTACGCCGGCATGACCCGGATCAGGTTCAGAGGGTATGTCTCACCCCGTGCGCGGGGACCCCTGGCGAATGGACGAAGGTACGCGAATAGAATCGCGGGAGCAAGTTGGGCTCTACATCGCGCGCCGCATGGTCTAGTCTCAGAGCGGGTGGATTCGCGCACCCGGAAGGAGTTGGCCATGAGGAAACTGCTTACGCTGCCGCTTATTGGCGTCGGCCTGTTGATGGGCGCATGCGCGAGCGAGGGGCCGCTGCCCGTCGCAAACGACGACGCACAATGCGATGCCGGAAAGGTCGCCACAGTCAATGACTGGGCCAGCCGGCGCGGTTACAAGGTGGTGTGGTTCGGTTGCCCGAAAGCGCGCGATACGGCGGTCGCGAAGACGCCGGCATGAATCGACAAAGCGGGCGTCACATGACACCCGCTTCGTGGGCAATAGCTAATCAGGCCGGCTTCTTCTCGAATAGCGTGGCGTACAGGAAGCCCGCAATGACGGCACCGATCAGCGGCGCGATCCAGAACAGCCAGAGCTGGTCGATGGCCCAGCCCTGGACGAATAGCGCCTGACTCGTCGAGCGCGCGGGGTTGACCGAGGTATTGGTCACCGGGATGCTGATCAGGTGAATCAGCGTCAGGCACAGACCGATGGCGACCGGCGCCATGCCGGCCGGAGCGCGGCGGTCCGTCGAACCGAGAATCACCATCAGGAACATGGCCGTCAGCACGATTTCGGCGACCAGCGCGGCGCCCATCGAATAGTGTCCGGGCGAGTGCTCGCCATAACCGTTGGTGGCAAAACCGCTGGCGACCAGATCAAAGCCCGGCTGGCCTTTGGCGATGTAGGCGAGGACCGCAGCTGCAAGCGTGGCGCCGACGACCTGGATTACGACGTAAGGGCCAACGTCTTTCCAGGGAAAGCGGCCGGCGGTCGCGAGGCCGACCGTGACGGCCGGATTCAGATGGCATCCCGAGATATGGCCAATCGCATAGGCCATCGTCAGGACCGTCAGGCCGAAGGCGAGCGAGACGCCCGCGAATCCGATGCCCAGCTGCGGCACGCCTGCCGCGAGCACGGCGGCACCGCAGCCGCCTAGTACGAGCCAAAACGTGCCGATGCATTCGGCCAACATCCGCGTGATCAAATTCATGGATAAGCTCCAGGTGTGCGCAAAGATTTTTCGGGGGTATGGCGGCGGACTGTTCCGCCACGCACGACAATCGCGCGAGTCTCGCACAGTCGCGCCAGCGCGATTTGTGCTACAGCAAATTCGCGTCGTGCTTGTTGCGAAAGCCGCCTGCTGGGCCACGGCGAATCTCGGCGTCAGCGTGCGACGCCTACCGCCGTCCCAGTCTGAACATCGCCACGCTCGCAAGGAAATTCGCTTCCTCGACGATTTCTTGCCCGTCGTCGAAAGCCGCGCGCTCGCGAATAAAGATGCCGCGCTGCGCGCAAAGCGCCTCGAAATCCGCGATCGTGAAGAAGCGCACGTTCGGCGTGTTGTACCACTGATAGGGCAGGCTCTCGGAGACCGGCATGCGCCCGTTCAAAATCGCTTGACGATGCTTCCAGTAACCGAAGTTCGGGAAGCTCACGACGGCCTCGACACCGACGCGTAGCATCTCGTCGAGGATCTTTTCGGTGCGGCGCACCGATTGCAGCGAAAGGCTCATGATCACATGGTCGAACTGTGCTTCCTCGAAGCCCGCGAGACCTTGTTCGAGGTCGATCTGGATCACGTTGACGCCATTGTTAAGACAGGCGACGACACGCTCTGGATCGACTTCGATGCCATAGCCTTTCACCTGGCGCGTTTCGCGCAGATGCACGAGCAGGCTGCCGTCGCCGCAGCCCAGGTCGAGCACCTGTTCGCCGGACGTGACCCAGCGCGCGATTACCTCGAAGTCATAACGTTGTTTGCCGATATGCGTACTCATTTCGCAGCTCCTACTGGAATACCGGCGAACCAGGCTCGCATGATGGCGTGATACTGCGGATCGTCGAGCAGGAAGGAATCGTGCCCTGCCGCGCTTTCGAGTTCGGCGTAACTGACCGCGAGCCCGTTGTAGGCTAGTGCGTACATGAGTTCGCGCGAGCGCGCCGGCGAGAAACGCCAGTCGGTGGAAAAAGAAGCCAGGAGGAAGTTCGCACGCGCGCGCGCCAGCGCCGCCTTCAGGTTGCCGTCGAAGCCGTAGGCCGGGTCGAAATAATCGAGGGCCTTGGTCGCGAGCAGATAGGTGTTCGCGTCGAAGAAACCGGCGAATTTATCGCCCTGATGGCGCAGGTAGGATTCGATCTCGAACTCCACGTCCCAGTGGAATTTATGCTCGCCGTGGCGCAGGCGGCGGCCGAATTTCTCGCCCATCGAATCGTCCGACAGATAGGTGATGTGGCCGACCATGCGCGCGAGCCGCAAGCCGCTTGTCGGCACGACGCCATGCGCGTAATAGTGGCCGCCGTGGAATTCCGGGTCCGACAGGATCGCTTGCCGCGCGACTTCGTTAAACGCGATGTTCTGCGCAGAAAGCTTGGCCGCTGCCGCAATGATCGCGGCATTACGTACGCGATCCGGGTAGGCCAGCGTCCACTGCAAGGCCTGCATGCCGCCGAGGCTGCCGCCTAGGACGGCGGCGAACTGCCCGATGCCGAGCTGATCGGCGAGCCGTGCCTGCGAACTCACCCAGTCTTCGACCGTGACGAACGGAAAATCCGCGCCCCAGGGCTTGCCGGTGGCGGGGTTGATCGAGTTTGGCCCGGTCGAGCCGTAGCAGCCGCCGAGGTTATTGACGCCGATGACAAAGAACTTGTCGGTATCGAGCGGTTTGCCCGGACCGATCAGGTTATCCCACCAGCCTTCCGAGCGCGGCTGGCCGGCATAAGTGCCGGCCACATGATGCGAGCCCGAGAGCGCATGGCATACGAGTACCGCGTTGTCGCAGGCGGCGTTCAGCGTGCCGTAGGTCTCGTAAATGAGTTCGTAGGTGGGTAGCGCGTCGCCGCTGCGTAGCGTCAGCGGTTCGGAAAAATACGCCCGTTGCGGCGTAACGTCGCCGACGGACCCGGGATGCGTGTCCATTGAGTTTCCTGAATGCAAAAAGCCCGAACGGCTGGAGAGCAGACGATCGGGCATGCTCTGATTTAGCCGTATTTATTTAGCGCCCGCAAGCTGAGACAAATCGGCGCTGTGAAGCGGTAAAACTACCGCGCGAAGATGCGAAAGTCAATTCGCTGCTCCTCTTCGCGGCCTGATTGATTTAGAAACGGAGTTAGAGCCGGACAATCGCCTCCCGCATACGATCGGGATCGTCAAGCTTCATAAGCCGCGTGACGCGATTGGCAAGTTCGGCCGCGTCGGCGCGCAGGATCTCCTGCTTGATTTCGAGAATCTGCGCCGGATGCATGGAAAACTCGCGCAGCCCGAGGCCGAGCAGGAGCCGCGTATTGGCGATTTCGCCGGCCATCTCACCGCAGATCGAAACCGGCACGCCGGCTCGTAGTCCCGTCTGCACGGTGCGCTGAACGAGGTGCAGGACGGCCGGATGCCAGGGATCGTAGAGGTGCGAGACGGCTTCGTCGGTGCGGTCGATCGCGAGCGTGTACTGGATCAGATCGTTCGTGCCGATCGACAGGAACTGCAGATGCCGCACGAATAAACTGACCGATAGCGCGGCAGCGGGAACCTCGATCATGCCGCCTACCGGAATGTTGTCGACGAAGCGGACTTTCTCGATACGCAACTCTTCCTTGGCGCGCGCGAGCGCCGCAAAGGTTTGCTGGATCTCGGCCAGCGTGGCGAGCATCGGCACCAGGATCTTGAGCTGGCCGTGTACCGAGGCGCGCAGCAGCGCGCGCAGCTGGGTGCGGAACATCTTCGGTTCGGCAAGGCTGAAGCGGATCGCGCGCAGACCGAGCGCGGGGTTCGCGTCGCTACGCGATTCCATGCCGCGCAGAGCTTTGTCGGCGCCGATGTCGAGCGTGCGTATCGTCACCGGCTTGCCGGAGAGGCCCTTGAGCACCGCGCGATAAGCTTCGAACTGCTCGTCCTCGCCGGGCAGCTCGTCGCGACCCATAAAGAGGAATTCGGTGCGGAACAAGCCGACGCCATCGGCTTCGATAAGCTTCACGGCTTGCGTGTCGCGCGCCAATTCGATATTTGCGCAAAGCTGCACGCGCTCGCCATCCAGCGTGGCGGCCGGCGCGCTGCGCAGGCGCTTGAGTTTCGAGCGCTCGATTTCGAGCGTGGATTTGCGTAGCTGGTATTCCTCCAGCACGCGTTCGTCGGGATCGACGATGACGACGCCGCGCGTGCCGTCGATGATCAGAAGGTCATCGTCATTGACGACATGGCGCACATGATGGAGCCCGACCACGGCCGGGATCGCGAGGCTGCGCGCGACAATCGCCGTATGCGAAGTGGCGCCGCCAACATCGGTGACGAAACCGGCGATCTGCGCATCCTTGAAGTGGATCGTGTCCGCCGGCGAAAGATCGTGTGCGACGACGATCGTGCCGAGATCGGCGCGCCGACGCGTCGGCACGTAGCCGGGATGGCCGAGCAGGCTCTTGACGAGCCGTTCGACGAGCTGAACGATGTCGGCCTTGCGTTCGCGCAGGTAAGCATCGTCTATCGCATCGAACTGTTCGACGAGCGCGGTCATTTGCTGCACCAGCGCCCATTCCGCATTGCAGCGGCGTGTGCTGATGTGCTCGCGGGCGGCGTCGATCAGCATCGGGTCTTGCAGGAACATCTGCTGCAGGTCGACGAAGACCGAGACTTCGGAATGCGCGGCGCTCGGGGTTTTCTTCAGAAGACTCAGTTCGGCGGAGACGTTTGCGATGGCTTCGTCGAGCCGCGCCAGTTCCTTGGCCACCGCGCGCGGCGAGACGACGTAGTGGTGGACTTCGAGCAAGGCATGCGAAACGAGTTGCGCGTGACCGATTGCGATGCCCTGCGAAACAGGTAGTCCGTGGATCGTAAAGGACATCGGACGCGCTCCTTGGGCTATTCGCTTTCGCCGAAACGTTCGGCGATCAATTGCAACACGGCCGCCAGCGCGGCGTCGGCATCTTCGCCCTCGGTATCGACGACGATGTTCGAACCCTTGCCGGCCGCAAGCATCATCACGCCCATGATGCTTTTGGCATTGATTCGCTTGCCATTGCGTTCGAGCCAGACGTCGGCGAAAAACAGGCTGGCGGTTTGCGTCAGTTTGGCCGAGGCGCGCGCATGCAGGCCTAGTTTATTGATGATTGGCGCTTCAGCTCTTGGCATCCCGGTCTATCCTCATCTGGAGCACGCCGTCGCAACCGCCCGAGACGGCTTTGGTCATGACAGCCTGGATATCGCTCTTATCGCGATAGGTCAATACGCGCAGCAGCATCGGCAGATTCACGCCCGCGATGGCTTCTATCCGTCCTGGCGCGAGCAGCTTCTGCGCGATATTGCTCGGTGTGGCGCCGTAGATGTCGGTCAGAATCAGCACGCCATCGCCTGCGTCAACTGTCGCAATCAGCGAATGCGCCTCTGGCAGCAGATCGAGTGGATCGTCGGCGCCCGACACGCCGAGCTGCGCGATCTGCCGCGGACGCCGGTTCAGGACATGACAGGCACATTGTATCAACGACTCTCCCAAGGTCCCGTGCGTGATCAGAAAAATTCCTATCATCCGATACCGCCTCTTTAGTCCGTGAGCGTTATTTTAACTTGCGAACTACGCCGTGAAGACCCTGACATGAATGCCGGGGCTTGCGCTGCAACGCGTGGCCAAGCTTACTCCGGAAGCACAACGGGCCGTACATCGCTGGCGAATTCGAGCCGCCGCGCCATCGCCGGCGTGACTTCGACGCGGCCGTCGCCGCCTACGCGCAATCCGTATGCGATGGCATAGGCGGCGAGCCGTTCGCGCCAGTGCGCGGCATCGATAAAAGCCGGTTTGCTCGCGGCGTCCGAGAGCAAACCGGCAGTGGGGCGCGCCGTTACGAGCACTGTCAGGCTCTGCGTACCTTGGGCCGGCATGCCGTTGCGCGGATCAATCAGGTGGCAATAGCGGCGTCCGTCCAGCTCGAAAAAGCGCTGGTAGTCTCCCGAGCTACCGATGGCCTCGCCATCCCCCAGCGCCAGCGTGGCGAGCGTGCCTGCGCGGCGCGGATGCTGAATGCCGACGCGCCAGGGTATGCCGTTTTTGCTGCCGAGCGCGAGGACGTTGCCGCCGATGTTAATCAGCGCATTGCGCACGCCTTGCTCACGCAAAATTGCGGCGGCGCGGTCCAGCGCCCAACCCTTGGCGACACCGCCGAGGTCTATCTTTACCGCGCGATTGTTGCTGCGAATCTGCTTGCCCTCGATGCTCAAGGCATCGAGTGTCGGCGCCGCCGCGACGAGGCGATCGATTGCGGCCTGCGTGGGCAGGCGGGCCTCGAAATGATCGTTCTGGAAGCCCCATAGCGCGATCAGACCGCCAATTGCCGGATTGAGTAATTCGTCGCCCTGGCGCGCGAGCTTGCGCGTCGCATCGAGCAGGCCGGCAAGTTCGGACGTGGCCTGGAAAGCTTCGCCCTGCGCGATTGCCGCGTTCAGCGCGGACAGTTCCGAGTCTTCCCAGGCGTGATAGCTGCGATGGATGCGGTCGAACTCGCGCAGCACGAGCGATGCGGCCTTCTGTGCGCGATCTTCGGGCAGGCCGAAAATCGTGACCTCGACGCGCGTGCCGAAGACATAGGCTTCTTCGCGATGGCTCGTGGCGCGATTGCAGGCGGTAAGGCCAATTAGCGCCGCCAGCAGCAGCCAACGGGTAGCCAGCAAAGCGAGCGCGCGCTGCACAGCCTCCTACTCAGGCCGCTGCGCGTTCGAGCGCGGCAATCACGCGTCCGGCGCTGTCGAAACCGGTTTGCTGGGCGATCTCGACCATGCAGGTCGGGCTCGTGACATTGACCTCGGTGAGGTAATCGCCGATCACGTCGATGCCGACGATCAAGAGGCCGCGCTGCCACAGCAGCGGCGCCAGCGCTTCGCCGATTTCGCGGTCGCGCGGCGTGAGGGCGCGCGCCTCGCCGCGTCCGCCTGCCGCGAGGTTGCCGCGCGTCTGGCCGGCCGTGGGAATGCGGGCGAGGCTGTAGGGCACGACCTCGCCGGCGATCAGCAGGATGCGTTTATCGCCATCGATAATTTGCGGGATAAAGCGCTGCGCCATGATGCTGCGCGCGCCGAGCTGGCCCAGCGTTTCGATAATCGCGTGACGGTTCGGATCGTCGCTGCGCACGCGGAAGACGCCGCTGCCGCCCATGCCGTCGAGCGGTTTGAGCACCACGTCGCCGAACTCGTCGATGAAGGCATCAAGATCCTCGGCCGCGCGTGCGACGAGCGTGGGCGCGGTAAATTGCGCGAACTCGGCGATTGCGATTTTTTCCGAATGGTCGCGAATCGCCCGCGGATCGTTGTAGATCCGCGCGCCCTGCTTCTGCGCAAGTTCGAGCAACCAGGTCGCGGCGACATATTCGAAATCGAATGGCGGGTCCTGGCGCATCAGCACTGCGTCGAACTCGACGAGCGCGGCGTCGCGCGGCGCCTGCGCCACGTACCAGGCGTGATCGTCGGCGGACAGCGCGAGCTGGCGAGCCGGCGCGCGCACTGCGCCGTCGCGCAGCCGCAGCGATTCGCGCCCGATCGCGAAGACTACGTGGCCGCCTGCTGCGGCCGCGCGCATCATCGCGACGGAAGAATCCTTGTACGCCTTGAGCTTTTCGAGCGGATCGACGATGAAGGCGATCTTCATGCGGCCAGCGCCTCCACCGGCGCGGTGCGTTCGAGTTCGACCGAAGCGGCCAGCAGCGCCAGCCGCGCGACCACGCCATAAGCATAAAAACGGTTCGGCGGCGCGTCGGGGGCCTGGTTGCACTGCGGCAGGTTGCAGTGGGTTTCGAAGGCCAGCGGCTCGAAGTGCATGCCCGGCGCATTCAGGTTTTCGTCGCGCCCGCGCTCGGCGTGGACGCGGTAGAAACCGCCGACGACATAGCGGTCGAGCATATAGACGACCGGCTCGGCGACGCCGCCATTGACAGTTTCCAGCGTATGCACGCCTTCTTGAATGATGACCTCGGAAACCTGCATGCCTTCCTTGATGACTGCCATCTTGTTGCGCTGGCGGCGGTTCAGGCCCGTGACCTCGGCGGCGTCGCGCACCGTCATCACGCCCATGCCATAGGTGCCGGCATCGGCCTTGACGACGACGAAGGGCGTTTCGTCGACGCCGTATTCGGCGTACTTCGTGCGGATCTTGCCGAGCAGCGTGTCGACCTGGTTCGCCAGGCATTCCTCGCCGATCCGCTCGTGAAAACTGATCTTGCCGCAGCGGCCGAAGTAGGGGTTGAGCAGCCAGGGGTCGATGCCGAGCATGGCCGCGAATTCGTCGGCGACCTCGTCGTAGGCGCGGAAGTGAATCGACTTGCGCCGCGTGGCCCAGCCCGCGTGTAGCGGCGGAATCACGAACTGCGATTCGAGCCCGGTCAGGATTTCGGGCACACCGGCCGAAAGATCGTTATTGAGCAGGACCGCGCAGGGGTCGAAGCCGGCCAGCCCAAGCCGGTCGCCATCGCGCACCAGCGGTTCGAGCAGCAGGCTGTTGCCATCGGGCAGCGCGAGCGGCGTCGGCGCGGTGATCTCGGGCAGCATGCTGCCGATGCGAACGTCGAGGCCGGCGTGCTGCAGGATCGTCACGAGCCGCGCGACGTTCATCAGGTAGAACTGGTTGCGCGTATGGTTTTCCGGGATCAGCAGCAGGCTGCGGGCATCCGGGCAAAGCCGTTCGATTGCGGTTTGTGCGGCCTGCACGCAAAGCGGCATAAAGCTTTCGTGCAGATTATTGAAGCCACCGGGAAACAGGTTCATGTCCACCGGCGCGAGCTTGAATCCGCTATTGCGCAGATCGACCGAACCGTAGAACGGCGGCGTGAAATCCTGCCACTTACCGCGCAACCAGCGTTCGATCGCGGTCGCGTTATCGAGGAACTTGCGCTCCAATTCTTGCAGCGGCCCGGTCAGGGCGGTGGTCAGGTGGGGAACCATGGGTCCGATCTCCACAAAAGGCGTTCCATTTTACTCTCTGACAGGAAACTGCCCGGCGTCCGCTGCCCGCTCAGCCCGCGCAAAGGCGGCGAAAGCCTCGGGTAGCCAGGCCTGTTCGAGCGCGCGTTGGGTGAACAGGAAGCGTCCGTCGCATACGAAACCCTGTCCGGCCCAATCTACATGATTGAGCAGATCGCACAGGACGGCCAGTTTCGCGTTCGCCACATACGGAAACAGCGCCAGTATCGCGCCGTCGAAGTTGTTCGACGGGTTGAGAAAGAAGGGCTGCGGACGTCGCGTTCTGCCATTGACATAGATGCGCGGCGCATCGGTCTGCGGCCAGCCGCGACCCCAGCGCCACCAGTTGGTTTTGTCGAAACAGACGATCCGGCGCGCGAGCAAGCGCTCGCGAAACGGTTCGAGCGCGGCCGGCGGCGCTTCGGGCGACCAGATCATGCGCCGTGTGCGGCCGGTCGTGGCGGTGTGCGAACAAACGAAATCGTGCGTGCCGTAGGTCTCGTTGGCGAAAATCGCATCGGCCCCGGAAACCGCCCCGACCTTGACGCTGAATACATCGCCGAGCGCCACATGGCAGGCCGCGCTCGTGAAGGCGAGATGTCCGCTGGACTCGACGAAAGCGCGCATCTCCCAAGCGCCGGCCTGGGCCGCCGCGAATACTTCGTCGAGCCGGTTGAAACGGGCGGCATCCAAAAATGCCGTGCGGCGCGAAAAGTCGTCGCGCTCGAAGCGCCAGATAAGGCAATTGGGTACCGCCTTGGCAAAACTCCTTTTGTCGCCCAGATCTATCGCATGCGTGATCGTGCCGAGCGCATAAAGCTTGCGGTTGAGCTTGTGGGCGCTCGTCGCCTTGAGAAAATTGCGTGGCGTGATGAAGATCAACTCGCCGCCGGGCGCGAGCAGATCAAGACAACGACTGATGAAATAGAGGTAGAGATTGCCGCGACGCTCGAAGTCCGCCTTCGGCAATCGTTCGCGCGTCGCCGGCGGGATGTCCGGGTTGCGCACATAAGGCGGATTACCGATGATCGTGTCGAAGCGTCCGGGCGCCTCCCAAGCGAAAAAATCGCCGACATGGGCGTTCGCCGGCGCGAAGCGCGCATCGAATTCGACTGCGCTCGCCGCGGGCAAATGTTGCAGGAAGGCGCCGTCGCCGCACGCGGGTTCGAGCACGCTGCCGGCGCGGCGGCGCAGCGCAAGCATGGCAAAAACCACCGCCTGCGGCGTGAAGACCTGGCCCAAAGAGATAATGTCGCGCGCATTCATGGCCGCGAAGTGTAACAAGCAGGGCGAGAAGAGCATCCGACAATGCTTCTTGAGCCCCCCGTTTTGTGGCGTCAGCGCATGAGCCTCGCAAGAAATTGTTCCTTGCGTAGCAGGTATATGCCGTATCGCAATGTTCCGTTTGCGTACGGCCTTTCCCGCAAAGCGGGGTTTTTCGAAACACCCCTGATAAAATGAAGGCGTGGAACAGACCAACCTCACCAATCACTTCCTGATCGCCATGCCCGCCATGGCCGATCCGAATTTTTCCCGGACCCTCACCTTCATCGCCGAACACAACGATGAAGGGGCGCTCGGCGTGATCATCAACCGCCCGATCGACATGGATCTGGGCGAGCTGTTCGAAAAAATCGAGATCGGCCTCGATTCTTCCGCCATCGCGCGCCAGTCGGTCTATTTCGGCGGGCCGGTCCAGACCGACCGCGGTTTCGTGCTGCACCGCCCGGCCGGCGAGTGGCATTCCTCGCTCAAGGTCAGCGAGGAACTTGCGCTTACGAGTTCCAAGGACATCCTCGAATCGCTGGGCAACTCCGGTTTGCCCGGCGATGTGCTGGTCGCGCTCGGCTATGCCGGATGGTCGGCCGGCCAACTCGAACAGGAACTCGCACAGAACGCCTGGCTCACGGTGGCGGCCGATCCGCGCATCATTTTCGATCTGCCGTCCGACGAACGGCTGGCTGCTGCAATGAAACTACTCGGTTTTGACTTCGCTAACCTGTCCGATGTGGCCGGCCACGCGTAACGCATAATGGGAACAGTGCTCGGTTTCGATTTCGGACTCGCCCGCATCGGCGTGGCCGTTGGAGAAACCGAACTTTGCATGGCCCAGGCGCTGACCGTGATCGCGGGCGAAAACGATGCGCTGCGTTTTGCCGCGATCGCCAAACTCCTTGCCGAATGGCAGCCGGCTTCGCTCGTTGTCGGCCTGCCGACGCATGCCGACGGTGCCGAGCACGCCATGACCGCGCGCTGCCGCCGTTTTGCCAACCAACTGAATGGCCGCTTCGGGCTGCCCGTCGAACTGATCGACGAGCGCCTGACCTCGGTCGAGGCCGATTTGCTCTTGCGCGAGGCCGGCCACGGCTGGAAGAAACGCAAACAGCTTCTGGACGCGGTCGCCGCCCAACGCATTCTCCAAACCTGGTTCGATACCCGCCATGCATCTACCTGACGCCGAGCAGTTGATCGCCACCCTGGCTGCCCAGATCCGGCCCCACCTCACGCCCGCCACGGCGATGATAGGCATCCACACCGGCGGCGTCTGGCTCGCCGAGCGTCTGCACGAATTGCTTGCCATCGAGGCGCCGCTCGGCATCATCGACGTGTCCTTCTACCGCGACGACTACGGCGCCAAGGGTCTGCACCCATCGCCGCGCAAGTGCGACATCCGCTTCGATGTCGACAGCACGCCGGTGATTCTCGTCGACGATGTGCTCTACACCGGCCGCACGACGCGCGCCGCGCTCAACGAACTCTTCGACTACGGCCGCCCGGCGCGTATCGACCTGGCGGTTCTCGTCGATCGCGGCGGACGCGAGCTGCCGATTGCGGCGCGCTTTTGCAGCCATACGCTGGCCGCGCCGCTTTCGGCGCGCGACCGCCTGCAACTGCAAAAGGCCGAGGACGGCCAGCTCTCGCTGAGATTGATCCATGCTTAATCCCCAACTGAACAAAAACGGCGAATTGCGCCATCTCTTGACGCTCGAAGGACTGCCGCGCGCGGCGCTAGAGCGCATTCTCGATACGGCCGCGCCCTTCACCGAGGTTGGCCAGCGCGAAGTCAAGAAGCTGCCGCTTTTACGCGGCAAGAGCGTGTTCAACGTGTTTTTCGAGAACAGCACGCGCACGCGCACCACCTTCGAAATTGCGGCCAAGCGGCTTTCCGCCGACGTGATCAATCTGAACGTCGCGACGAGTTCGACCAACAAAGGCGAGACCCTGCTCGACACGATAGACAATCTCTGCGCGATGGGCGCCGACATGTTCGTCGTGCGCCATGCGTCGAGCGGCGCCCCCTATCTGATCGCCGAGCATCTGCAGCGGACCGGGCGCGAGCATATCTCGGTCATCAACGCCGGCGACGGACGCCATGCGCACCCGACGCAGGGCCTGCTCGACATGTACACGATCCGCCACTACAAGAAGGACTTCACGCAACTGACGGTGGCGGTCGTCGGCGACGTGCTGCATTCGCGCGTCGCGCGCTCCGAAATCGCCGCGCTGACGACGCTCGGCGTGCCCGAGGTCCGCGTGATCGGCCCCCGCACGCTGCTGCCGACCGATGTCGAACGCATGGGCGTGCGCGTCTTCCACGATATGCGCGAAGGATTGCGCGATGTCGATGTCGTCATGATGCTGCGCCTGCAAAACGAACGCATGCAGGGCGCATTGCTGCCCTCGTCGCAGGAATACTTCAAGGTCTGGGGGCTCACGCCGGAGAAGCTCGCGGTAGCCAAGCCCGACGCAATCGTCATGCACCCAGGGCCGATGAATCGCGGCGTCGAAATCGACTCGGCGGTCGCCGACGGCATTAATGCCGTGATCCTGCCGCAAGTAACCTTCGGCATCGCGGTCCGCATGGCCGTGATGTCGATGCTCGCCAGTGAAGGTCCCGGCATTCATGGCGGGGCGCGCGCCGCAACGCGTGGTCAATGAGAATTCGGGAACCATAACGATGAGACTTCATATCGCCAAGGGCCGCGTGATCGACCCGGCCAATCAGGTAGACGCCGAGCAGGACGTCTTCATTGCCGAGGGCAAGATCGTCGCGCTAGGCGGTGCGCCCGATGGCTTCACGGCGGATCGCGCCATCGACGCCACGGGGCTGATCGTCGCCCCTGGGCTCGTCGATCTTTCCGCGCGGTTGCGCGAGCCTGGTTTCGAATACCGCGCGACGCTCGAATCCGAAATGCAGGCCGCGATGGCCGGTGGCGTGACGAGCTTGGCCTGTCCGCCCGATACCGATCCGGTGCTCGACGAACCGGGTCTGGTCGAAATGCTCTGCTACCGTGCGCGCAATCTGAACTGCGCGCACGTTTATCCAATTGGCGCACTGACATCCGGCCTCAAGGGCGAGCGCCTGACCGAAATGGCCGAACTGGCCGAGGCCGGCTGCGTGGCCTTTGGCCAGGCCACGGTGCCGGTCGTCGACACGATGGTGCTGATGCGCGCAATGCAGTACGCGGCGACATTCGGCTTCCGCGTCTGGCTGCAACCGCTGGACCACTACCTCTCGCAGGGCGTCGCGCACGATGGCGAGGTCGCGGCGCGGATGGGCCTCACCGGCATTCCGGTCGAAGCCGAAACCATCGCGCTTTCGCGTCAATTGCATCTGGCGCGCGCTACCGGCGTCAAACTGCACGTCACTCGTTTGTCATCGGCAGCAGGGCTGGCGCTGATCCGCCGCGCGCGCGCCGAAGGGGTGGACGTCACCTGCGACGTCGGCGCGCACTACCTGCATCTTTGCGACATCGATATCGGCTTCTTCAACCCGCTCTGCCACCTTGTGCCACCGCTGCGCGCGCAGCGCGACCGCGAGGCCCTGCGCGCCGGGCTTGCCGCTGGCGACATCGACGCGGTGTGCTCCGACCACAGCCCGGTCGATGACGACGGCAAGCTGATCCCGTTCGCCGAATCCGAGCCCGGCGCGACCGGCCTCGAACTCTTGCTGCCGCTGACCCTCAAGTGGGGCCAGGAAATGAAGCTGCCGCTCGCGCAAACGCTCGCGCGCATCACCTCCGATGCGGCACGCATCATGGGCATCAAGAAGGGCGGCCATCTGGGCGTCGGCGCACGCGCCGATGTCTGCATCTTCAACCCCACCGCCTATCGCAAGCTCTCGCGCGAAACGCTCAAGAGCCAGGGCAAGAACACGCCCTTCCTCGGTATGGAGCTGCCGGGGGTCGTGGCCTATACGCTCGTCGAGGGGCGTGTGATGTTTGGGGGATAGCCTTCCGGCGGGACGCCCGGTTCGCCGGTTCAGACTAGGGAAACATCATGCTGACCCCACCGCGCAGCACTCTCCTGTTTGTTCTTGCATGCCTCGCCTGTGCATGCTCGACACATGGCAACGGTTTGGCCGCGTTTCCCCCCATGTCCAACGGCGTGCCGCCCGGAGCGTCGGCCAAGGCGAGGGACTCCGCCGCAGCGCTCGCGCGCGGCGTGAATTTCGGCAATATTTTCGATGCGCCGCGCGAGGGCGACTGGGGCCTCGTGATGCGCGACGAATTCATCGAGGCGGCGGTATCCGCAGGTTTTGCATCGGTACGCTTGCCGGTACGTTGGAGCAATCATGCTGCGGCCACGGCGCCCTATGCGATCGACGCAGCCTTCATGGCGCGCGTCGAAGCCACGGTGGACAAGCTGCTCGCGCGCGGTCTTTACGTGGTGCTGAACATGCACCACTACCGCCAGCTCGATGGCGATGCGCTCGATGCCAACGAAGCTGCGGTCGATGCGGCGGTGCTCGACGAACGCTTCCTCTTGCTCTGGCGGCAGATCGCCGAACGCTTCAAGGATCGCAGCGACCGCCTTGTTTTCGAGCTGTACAACGAGCCGCATGGTCGGCAGACGGCCTCGAAATGGAACGCGCTTGCTGCGCGCGCGATGCACGTCGTTCGTGCGCGTAATCCGCAGCGCATTGTCATGATCGGTCCGGTGCAATGGAACAGCGCCGACGCGCTCGCACGCCTCGAATTGCCGAACGATGCGAACCTGATCGTCACGATTCACAACTATGCGCCGTTCGATTTCACGCACCAGGGCGCGGAATGGGTGTCGCCTACATTGCCGGCCGGGCTTGCCTGTTGCAGCAAAAATCAAGAGACGCAGATGCTTGCGCCACTCGATACCGCGCGTCGGTGGTCGGAGGCGCAGCGCTATCCGATCTATCTCGGTGAGTTCGGCGCTTACGCCAAGGCGGACATGGCTTCGCGCGCGAACTACACGCGTTTCATGCGCGATGCGGCCGAGGCGCGCGGATTATCCTGGGCCTACTGGGAATTCGCGGCTGGCTTCGGTGTATACGACCCGGCAACGCACGCTTTCCGTGCGCCGCTGCGGGATGCGCTACTCGGGAAATGAGGGCGTCGAATATGCGCACAGGGTCAGGAACCTGTGCCAGTGCAGATCTGCAAGATCAGAAACCTGCGCCCTCGGAAGCGCATGCTCGCCCGCGAACTGATTGCGGATGAGCTGGCGGATGGCTTTGCGGTCAGCAAGCTTGCCGAGCGCACGGAGCTGGCAGGTGATGTTACCCAGGGCGGAAGCCTCGGCCGGCCCGGCGAGAACCGGCAGACGGCAGAAATCGGCGCAGAGCTGGTTGAGAAAGCTGTTGCGACTGCCGCCGCCGACGATATGAATGCGCGCGAATGTCTGGCCGGTTATCGTGGAGAGTTCTGCCAGCGTTTGTCGATACGAGAAAGCCAGGCTTTCGAAAATGCAGCGCGCGAATTCGCCGATGGTTTTCGGCGTGCCCTGCTGCGTCTCTTCGCAGTAGTTCCGAATCGCTTCGCGCATCGACGGCGGATTCAAGAAACGGGCGTCGTTCGGATTGATGAGGCAGGCCATCGGACACGCCGCGCCTGCCTCTTGCACCAGATCGGCGAAGGTGGTCGTGGGATATGCATCGAGCAGACGCTGAATCAACCACAAGCCCATGATGTTCTTGAGCACGCGGAAGGTATTGTCGACGCCGCCCTCGTTGGTGAAATTGGCGGACATGGCGCGCGCGTCGTGGTAAGGCCGGCAACTTTCTATACCCATCAGGGACCAGGTGCCCGAACTGATGAATACCGAGCCCTCATCCTCCAGCGGTATTGCGAGTACCGCTGACGCCGTGTCGTGGGTGGCCGGCGTAATCAGCGCGACGCATTCGCCGCTGTGCGAAACCCATTCGCCGATCCGGGTGCCGGGCTGGCACAAATCCTGGAACCAGTGCGGCGGCAGGCCGAGCAATGCGATCAGCTCATAGTCCCAATTCCCGCTGGCGATATCGACGAGCTGCGTCGTGCTTGCATTCGTGTACTCGCAGGACTTGGCGCCGCAAAGCCGGTATTGCAGGTAGTCCGCCATCAGCAGCAAGCTGTGCGCGTGCGCCAGCCACTGCGGGTTTGCTTGCGTGAGCGCCACGAGCTGGAAGAGCGTATTGATCTGCATGTACTGGATGCCGGTGCGCGCATACAAGGCTTCCCACGGCAGCGCCTTAAATACCTGCGCGGGAACGCCATCGGTCCGCGGGTCGCGATAGGCAATGGCTTCGCCGAGCAGTTGGCCTGCGGCATCGAGCAGCACGAAGTCGACGCCCCAGGTGTCGATACCGACCGATGCGGGCACGATGCCCCGTGCGATGATTTTTTCCAGCCCATGTTCAATCTGGGCGAGCAATGTCTCAACGTCCCAGCAATCGTGACCGTTGCGGTGGACGAAACCGTTCGGAAACCGGTGGATCTCCTCGATGCTCAAGGCGCCGCTTGCGCTGTCGTGACATGCCAAAAGTACTCGCCCGCTCGAAGCGCCAAGATCGGCAGCGGCTACATAGGTTTGCATAAGGCTGGACTCCGTTTGGGGCGCTTGAGCGCGTTATGGGCACCTCGAAAAACTCTTGCTCTCTTGGAAACCGGGGTTCCTCAAGGCGCCCTTATGTTTTTTTAATCATCAACCCGCATCGAACTTCTGCTTCAGCGTGAATTCGCGGCTATCCCAGAATTCGCCATTCGGGCCGCGCAGTTCGAGTTTGTAGTAGCCAGGATCGGGTCGCCAGGCGCGGCGCAAGCCCTCGCCGAGTTCCTGGCCGTTGGCGCGCCAGTGCGCACCGCGCGCGCTGGCATTGGCTTCGAGCACGAGCGATTCGCCGTCGCCCAGTTCGACCACGCCTTCGCTCGCAAGTGGATGCAGGATTGCCGGCGCGACATAGGTGGCAGTGCCGGGCGGCTGCGATAAAACGAGTTCGGTGCCGCGCAGGAACCATTCGCGGCGCGGCGGTTCGACCGGCGGCTCGAAGCTGACAAGGCCGCGCGCGAGTCCGAACGGTACGCGTGGGGTTTGCGCGGCGGGCAGCGCGAGCCGCGTCATCACATTGCGCAAGGCGCGGGCGGCAAGATGGGCTGGCGAATCCTTACCGACGCCCGTGCCGGCGACGATGACGGCGAGCGTTTGCCGGTCGCCGACAGCGACGATTGCAGCGCTGCCGTCGTCCGCCGCATTGAGCGCCCACAGCGCCTGCCAGCCTGCGCTCGACGGTAGCGCCTCGGCAAACAGCGCGCTGCGCGCATCGAAGTCGGCGAGCAAGTCGGTAGCGACGAAGGCGGCGTCTGCATGCCAGCTTCGACGCGGTGACTGCGCCTCGGCGAGTACGTGCGCCGCCGCGAACTGGCCGCCGCCGGCAAGACTGCGCAAGGCCTGCGCGAGCTGCGGCAGATTCGCGCTGGCGTTGGGCAGGGTGTCGGCACGTGCGTCGAGGCCGAGCGCCTGCATGCGTTCGGCCAGGCCGTCGCCGGCCGTGGCGAGCAGGGCGCTAGCGCTGGTCGGATCGGCGTTCTGCATGACCGCGCGCAGACTGCGCCAGCCTTCGGCCGTGTTGCCTCCGCCGAACGGCAGCAGGCTGGCGGCCGTGGCGAGTTTTCTTTCGATGGCGAGCGCTGCGGCGAAAGGCAGCCCGGCATCGCGCCAGACGCTGCGCACCTGGAGCGCATCGGGGTCGCCTGCCTGCATGCCGCCGACCCAGGCGCGCAGGCTGGCGTCCGCGTTGTCCATGACGAGCACGCCGGCGAGCTGCGGCGGCGATTGTGCGGTGGCAAGCGCGTCGCCCAGCCCGGCGAGCGCGCTTTCCTGCGTCGCCGCGTCAAGTGTCGTCGCGATGCGTTCGCCGCCCTGGCGCAGCAGGCGTCGCGCGAGTTGCGGCGCGAGCGTGTAGCGCGGCCGGTTGCGCGGCGTGTCCAGCTTGTCGGCAAGTTGCTCGATGCGCGGACACAGCGCACTGCTCTTGAGCACGCGGGCGCGCGCACAGGCGCGCCGCGCGATGCGCTCGGCTTTTGCGTTGGGGCTCGGCAGGATTGCGGTGACGAGCAGCGCCTCGGCGCGGTCGAGTTCGTCGGGTTTCTTGTCGAAAAGCACGCCGCTGGCCGCATGCACGCCTTGCAGATCGCCGCGGAACGGTGCGAGGTTCAGATAGGCTTCGAGGATCTGCTGTTTGCTCCAGTACGCTTCGAGTTCCTGCGCCGCGCGCCCCTGATCCCATTTCTGTTCGAGGTTGCGGCGTCCGCCGCGCTGGTTTGGCAGCGCGAGCGCCGGATCGAGCAGGCCGGCCAGCTGCATCGTCAGCGTCGATGCGCCGCGTTGCGTGTGATGGAACAGGTTGTGCCAGAGCGCGCCGACGAAGGCTTTCCAGTCCACGCCTTGGTGTTCGAAGAAACGCTTGTCCTCGGAGACGATCAGCGCTTCGCGCAGCGCCGGCGAGAACTGCGAGAGCGGCACCCAGTCGAGCCGTCGCACGAGCGGATCGAAGCGTATATCGGCGAGCGGCGTGCCGTTGCGGTCGAGCAGGAGTGCGTCGGAGGGGCGATAGTCCGCGCGGACTTGTTCGAACGTCGGCAACTGGGCGGCGACGGGAAGCGCGAGTGCGAGGCTTGTTGCGGCAAGCAGGAAACGGGCGGGTGCGCGCATCGAAAGCTTCAGAGCCGGGCCGCGATTGCGGCCGTGCGCGCTGCCGCCAGCGCATGCGGGATCGCGGTTTTGTCGGTGCAAGCCTTGGCGATTGCGCCCGCGTCGATGGCGCGGGCGGCAGCCTCTGCGCGCGCAATCGATTCGACGGGCAGGGCCGGGGCCAGGATTTGCAGTGCGGCGAGCAGGTCGGCGAAGCGCTGCGGGCGGCGCCAGGCGTCGCAGCGTTCGCATAGCGCGAACACGCGCGCCGCGTCGATGCGCGCGGCGGTCAGCGATGGCGCTTCGCGCGCGAGCATGAGGGCCAGATCGCGGCAATCGCCAGGCACTTTGAGCCGTGCGCTCAGGGCATCGGCTGCGTCGAATGCGAGCGGCGCGAGCAACAGCGCAACACGCACGCCAAGCGCCGCGTTCGCAGCGGCGGCGGCATCGAGGCGCGCACCGCGCTGTTCGGCGTCCGTGTTCGATAGTTCCGGCATCAGGCGCGCGAGCGCGCCGCAATCGACAAGCAAGGCCAGCATGCGCGAAGGCCCGGCCGACATGAGTCCGCGCGACACTTCCTGCCAGACGCGCTCGGCGACGAGGTGATCGACTTCGCCGGCCTTAACCATTTCGCGCATCAGGGCGAGCGTAGCCGGCGCGGTCGTGAAATCGGTGAAGCGCGCGGCAAAACGCGCTACGCGCAGGATGCGCACCGGATCTTCGGCGAAGGCCGGGCTCACATGGCGAAAGCGACGCTCGGCCAGGTCGCGTTGGCCGCCCCAGGGGTCGATCAGCGTCCCGGCTTCGTCCTGGGCGATTGCGTTGATCGTAAGGTCGCGCCGCCGCAGATCTTCTTCGAGCGTGACGCTGGGCTCGGCATGGACGACGAAGCCGTGGTAGCCGGGCGCGGTTTTACGCTCGGTGCGCGCGAGCGCGTATTCCTCCTGCGTGACAGGATGCAGGAAGACCGGGAAGTCCTTGCCGACCGGGCGGAAGCCGGCGGCCGTCATGGCAGCTGGCGTGGCGCCGACGACGACCCAATCGCGGTCGGAAACCGGCAGGCCGAGCAGCGCATCGCGCACGGCGCCGCCGACGATATAGGCTTTCATGGGCGACTAAGAATCTGGGGCTAGCTTCAATTCGGCAGTTCGTCGGTCGGCACGATTTCGGTTTCGGCGCGCGCGGCCTCAGCCCATTCCTGCATCGCCGGATGCGCGAGCATCGTTGCAAGATAGCCGCCAGCCTTGTCCTGCGGTTCGACGGCGTAGGTCTGGAAGCGGAAGCAGACCGGCGCGAACATCGCATCGGCGGCGCTGAAGGCACCGAAAAGATAAGGCCCACCGAAGCCGAAGCGCTGACGGCAGTCGGCCCAGATCTGCACGATGCGGGCAATGTCGGCCTCGGACTCCGGGCTGCGCCCGCGACCCGGCAGGCTGCGCCGAATGTTCATCGGCATCTGGCTGCGCAGCGCCTGAAAGCCGGTATGCATTTCGGCCGAGATCGCGCGCGCCACAGCGCGCTCGGCGGCCGTGGCCGGCCACAACTGCGGAAAGTGTTCGGCGAGGTATTCGATGATTGCGAGCGAATCCCACACAGTGAGTCGTTCGTCGATCAGGCAGGGTACGCAGCCGGTCGGCGAGAAGCGCAATATGCGTTCGCGCGTATCGGGCCGGTCGAGCGGGATGCGTTCCTCTTCAAACGGCTGTCCGACGGCGCGCAGCGCGAGCCAGGCGCGCAGCGACCAGGAGGAATAATTTTTGTTGCCGATAACGAGTTTCATGCAAGAACCTCGAATGGTTTGAAAACCCCGTCGCGCGGGGGTTTCTCGCGGGTTTTATATCCTACCGCGCCAACGGTGTCGGCTCACTCTCCGCCGTCGCCCGAAGGCATGCTTGCAAGCTCCGCCTCGCCCGTCACCCCCGTCGGCTGGATTGTGCCGAGCCGCGCCTTGAGCGATTGCGGCTTGCCCGTGAGCAAGGCCGCGTAGGCGACGCTATTGGCGAGCACTTTCTTCACGTAGTCGCGCGTTTCGTTGATCGGAATCGTTTCGGCGAAGATTGCACCTTCCATCGGCGCATTGCCCTTCCAGCGCGGGATCCGGCCGGGGCCGGCGTTGTAGGCGGCGGATGCGGGCGCAAACTGGTTGTCGAGGCGGTCCATCATCATCCGCAGATAGGCGGTGCCGAACAGCACGTTGGTATCCATGCTGGAGAGCTGGCTAGGCAAGTACGGCAGATTCATGCGTTTGGAGATGTACTTGGCCGTGCCCGGCATCACTTGCATCAGGCCCTGGGCGCCGGCCGAGGAGCGCGCGACGATGACGAAGCGGCTTTCCTGGCGCATCAGGCCATAGACCCAGAACAGATCGAGCCCCCAGCGGCGCGCGGCCGGCTCGACCTTGTCGTAATACGGCGTGAGATAGCGCAGCGCATAGTCGTGCTGGCTCTGCGTGCGTTCGGCGCTGTAGATCGCGCGGTCGTAGAGCGCTTCGCGGCGGGCGATTTCGGCTGCCGCGAGCAGCGTGCGGTCGTCGGCCTCGCGCATCGCCCAATTCCATTCGCGTACGCCGTCGAGCCGGTTGTCGAGCCGGAACAACGTCAGCGCGCGGCGAATCGACATATCGTTCGAGACGCGCGCGATTTCCTCGCTCGTGGCGGGTTTGGCGCCCAGTGGGACGGAGAAGCCACGGCCGAGTTCTTCGCCGGCGAGCATGCCGTAGAAATGCGCCTGGCCGGCGATGGGCGCGAGCGTGTCGCGGCCTTCCTGGGTGCGGCCAAGGGCGATTGCGGCGCGGCCGGACCAGTATGTCCATTCGGGCTGGACGCGCTGGGCCGGGCTCATCGCCTCGATGGCCCGCCGCACATCGCCCCATGCCTGGGCGCGTAGCGCGGCGCGAACCTGCCAGGCGCGCGCTTCGTCGGCAAGCGGTGCTTTGCCGGCGGCGCGGAACCACGACAGGGCTTCGGGCTGATTGGCGCGGGCGGCTTGCCAGCCGAGCACGCCGGAAAGATAGGCGCGGTCGTCTGGAGTGAGCGCGTTGCCGAGCGCTTCGGTGCGTGCGGCCGCGTTGCGGTAGTCGCCCTGGGCGAGCCGCGAGAGCGCGATCACGGCAAGTTCCTGGCTGCGCCGTTCGCCGTTGGGCGGATTGCGCGCCAGATAACGCGTCGTACTGTCGAAGGCGTCGGCGATCTGTTGGGCGCTTGGCGCATCGGCGGGCGCAAGATAAGCCAGCGTGGCGCGTGCGGCCGTGTTGCGGCGCGCATCGAGCAGGCGGCGCGCGCGCTGCCAGATGTCGGCGGCGGAATGGCGCGGCGCGAGCGCAGCGACAATCGGTACGCAGGCTTCGCCAGGTTCGCTCGCGGCGTTCCAGAGGTTCTCGGCATCGTCGAGCACCTTGACGTCGCCGCGCGCCAGGCGCGCCTGCCAGAGCCAGCAGTTCATTTCCTGGTCGGGGGCGCGCAGCTTAGGGGCCTGTTCGAGCACGACATCCCAGCGACTGGTGCGGCCGGCGGCACGAATCCAGTCGATGCGCGCGCGCTCGGCGATCAGGGTGCCATCCTCGCGCCGCGCGAAGGCCGCAAGATCGGCATCCACGCTGATGTCCTTGCGCGCAAGCCGGATCGTCAACGCCCAATAGGCCGGGTAGGCGTCCAGCGGTGCGCCGTCGGTTTCTCCGATCAGACTGTTGAGACGGGTCAGGTCGCCGGCGCGGGCCGCGTCGCGCGCGGCCAGGAAGCGCTCGTCGCCCCCTGCTCGAACGGCGCTCGCCGATAAAAAGGCGGCTGCTGCGAGCGCCAAACAAACAAGCTGCTTCATCCAATACACTCCTAGAATCGCCCGAAGCATACCACCCGATGACCGATAGAACTCCCGATGAAACCGCGTCAGCACTGGATTTGCGCCGTGCGATGCGCGATGCGGCGCTGGCCGCGCGCCAAGTATTGAGCATCGAGCGCCACAACGAACTTTGCGCCGCCTTGCGCGTGCATCTGGCGCCGCTCGTCGAACGCCTGGCGCCAGCAACCCTGGGCTTCTGCTGGCCGTATCGCGGGGAACCCGATTTGCGCGGCTTCGTCGCCGACTGGCTCGCCGCCGCTGGCGGCCGCCGCGCCGCGCTGCCCTGGGTGTGTGCGCGCGATATGCCGCTCGTCTTTCTGCGCTGGACGCCGGAAGCACCCATGCGCGCCGGCGCCTATGGCATCCCGGTGCCGGCGCAACATACGCCGCTTACGCCCGATCTCGTGCTGGTGCCGCTCAACGCCTTCGATGCACAGGGCTACCGGCTCGGCTACGGGGGCGGCTATTTCGACCGCACGCTGGCAGCGCTTGCGCCTGCACCCACGACAATCGGCGTCGGTTTCGAACTCGGCCGCGTCGCGTCGATCCTGCCCGAGCCGCACGACAGGCCGCTCGACTGGATCGTCACCGAGGCCGGCGCCTTTCGCGCCTGCTAGACTTTTCGTATAGGCCGCCAGCTATCGCAATTGACGGCGGCGCTTGCATGCCCGCCCGCTTCACGCGACCATCGCGCCCACCTTAAGTAAACGGCCGTCGCACGGCCGAATCCCGGATGAGTTTTGCTTCCTTCGTCGCCTCCGCGATCTGTCGCTTCGCGCGCATCCTGACTGGCGTGCAAGCACGCTGGCTCGGCTGCAAACCCGAGCCGGAACAGCGGATCTATTTCGCCAACCATTCGAGTCACGTCGATTTCGTCCTGATCTGGGCCAGCCTGCCGCAGTTGCTGCGCCGCCGTACGCGGCCGGTGGCCGGCGCGGATTACTGGGAAAGCTCGCCGCTACGGCGCTTCCTGATCCATCAAGTCTTTCGCGGCGTGCTCGTCGACCGCAAGCGCGGCAGCGGCGATCCGCTTGAATCGATGCGTCTGGCGCTCGCCGCCGGCGATTCGCTGATCATCTTTCCGGAAGGCACGCGCAACAGCGGCGAAGAGTTGCTGCCGTTCAAGGGCGGGATCTACCACCTGGCCGAGGACCATCCGGAGGTCGCGCTCGTGCCGGTCTGGCTGGCGAACCTGAACCGCGTGCTGCCCAAGGGCCAGATCGTGCCGGTTCCGCTGATCTGCACGGTCAGCTTCGGCGAACCGATGGGGCTGACGCTCAACGAGGACCGCGACGAATTTCTGACGCGCGCGCGCAGCGTGCTGCAATCCTGGGCCCCACGCGGCGAGGAGCCGCTCGAATGAAATTTCTAGGTATCGATTTCGCCCAGCTCCCCAAATCGCCCTGGACCGGGCCCGATCTCGGCCCCAAAACGACGACCTGGCTGCTCTTTCTCGGCGTACTCCTGATTCTCGCCGCCGCCACGCTGTTCGGCCGCTATCTGCGCTGGCGCGTGCGCGGCCGCCGCGTCGCGGTCATCGAAAGCTACAACGCGCGCGTGCGCGGCTGGTGGGTCATGGTGCTGACGATCGCCATCGCCTTCATCGCCGGCCGCAAAGGCGTGGTGATCCTGTTCGCCTTTCTATCGTTCGGCGCGCTGCGCGAATTCATCACGCTCTCGCCGACGCGGCTGGGCGACCACTGGGCGCTGATCGCCAGCTTCTTCATCGTCATGCCGTTGCACTACCTGGGCATCTGGAACGGCTGGACCGGCTACACCGAGATCGTGGTCCCGGTCTACGCCTTCCTGTTTCTCCCCATCATCACCGCGCTGCGGCGGGACGTGACGCGCTTCATGGACCGCGCCGCCAACATCCAGTGGGGCTTGATGATCTGCGTCTATTGCCTGTCGCATGTGCCGGCCTTGCTGTCCCTGCGCATTCCGGGCTACCAGGGGCGCCATCTGCTGCTGATCGCCTTCCTCGTGCTCGTCGTGCAAAGCGGCGACGTGATGCAAAAATTCTTCGCCGTGCGCTGCCGCCGCCACCTGGTCGCGGCCGGCGTGTCGCTGTCGCGAACCTGGGAGGGCCTTCTGCTCGGCGGATTCGGCGCAGCCCTGATCGGCGCGCTACTCGCCTGGATCACGCCGTTCGGCGTCTGGGGCGCGGGCGGGCTGGCGCTGGTCGCAACCTGGATGGGCTTTCTCGGCAGCCTTGTGATGACCGCAATCAAGCGCGACCGTGGCGTGCGCTACTGGGGCCACGCCATCGTCGGCCACGGCGGCATGCTCGACCGCATCGCCCCGGTCGCCTTCGCGGCGCCGATCTTCTTTCATCTGGTGCGGGCGGGCTGGGCCGGGTAAGAAGACCGGGCAATGCGCAATTAGGAGAAAATACGCAACCGGAAGGCTCTGCTGCATGGGGTCTTTATGAAGAAGTAGACAACTGCATACCTCATTGATAGAGGTAGCTATCTTTTCCAGAAATGGCGTATGAACCACCAAGCCCTGTCGTCCTTTATCTGGTCCGTCGCCGACCTCCTGCGCGGCGACTACAAGCAATCCGAATACGGTCGCGTCATCCTGCCCTTTACCGTGCTGCGCCGGCTCGATTGCGTGCTCGAATCCACCAAGCCCGCCGTGCTGGCCGAGTTCGACGCCAAGACCCGCGCGGGCCTGAACCCCGAGCCCTTTTTGCTGCGCAAGGCGAACCAGAGCTTCTACAACACCTCGCAAATGGATTTGGTAAAGCTGCTGGGCGACCAGGACTGTATTCGCCAGAACCTGTACACCTATGTGCAGGCATTTTCGCCTGCAGCGCGCGACATCTTCGAACGCTTCGACTTCCATACCCAGGTAGAACGCCTCGCCAAAGCCAACCTGCTCTACCTGGTCACAGAGAAGTTCGCCAACATCGACCTGCACCCCACGGTGGTCGACAACGCCAGCATGGGCGCCGTGTTCGAAGAGCTGATTCGTAAGTTCGCCGAAATCTCCAACGAAACGGCGGGGGAACACTTTACCCCGCGCGAAGTCATCCGCCTGATGGTGGGCCTCGTCTTCATCGAGGATGACGATGTACTGAGCGCCGGCAAGGCCGTGGTGCGCACCATCTATGACCCGACTGCGGGCACAGGCGGCATGCTGTCCATCGCTGGCGAATACCTGCACGAACACAACCCGCAGGCGCGGCTCACCATGCACGGGCAGGAACTCAACGACGAATCCTATGCCATTTGCAAGGCCGACATGCTCATCAAGGGCCAGCCGGTCGAGAACATCATTGTCGGCAACACCCTTTCCGACGACGGCCACGGCGGGCGCAAGTTCGACTACATGCTCTCCAATCCACCCTTTGGCGTGGAGTGGAAAAAGGTCGAAAAAGCCGTGCGGCAGGAACACGAGCAAAAGGGGTTCGATGGCCGCTTCGGCCCCGGCCTGCCGCGCGTATCCGACGGCTCGATGCTGTTCCTCCTGCACCTGTTGTCGAAAATGTCGCCCGTGGCCAATGGCGAAGGCGGCTGCCGCTTTGGCATCGTACTCAATGGCTCGCCCCTATTCACGGGCGGCGCAGGTTCGGGCGAATCCGAAATCCGCCGCTACGTGCTCGAAAACGACCTGGTCGAAGCCATCGTGGGCCTGCCCACCGATATGTTCTACAACACCGGCATCGCCACCTACGTGTGGATACTGTCCAACAAGAAGCCGGACGCTCGCAAAGGCTTTGTGCAACTGATCGACGCCAGCAGCTTCTGGCAGAAAATGCGCAAGAGCCTGGGCTCCAAGCGCAAGGAAATGAGCGACGCGCACATCGCCACCGTCACGCGTCTGTTCG
>JAVBKC010000044.1:0-2589 GCA_031554255.1 Niveibacterium sp. | reverse complement strand
CGAGGATGGCAACGACGGGCAACGCCTGACTGAAATTGCCACGCCCCCCACAGATATCGGAAGCTAGTGGTCAGTCACCGGCCAGTCCGGAAGTCATTGGCATGGCTTGCTTGAAGGCGTATCCCGCCATGCCTTCCTGATTGCCGTCACTGCCACTTGAGCTATCCGCCGTATGGGCAGAATTAGCCTCTCCGGCCTCAAAGCCGCATGTTGGCGATGACCTTGTGCCGGGTACGGCGGTTTCGCCGCTACCCGCTGGCACTCATTTCGGCTATCGCTCAGCGTATCGGGAAGAACGTGCCGGCCAAGGTTCCGTTCATGCCGCAATAGGGCGGACCAGATGAACCCGCGCCGGGCGGCTGTTCCTCGACGACCAGCCCATCACCCTGGCGTTGCAGGTTCAATACCCAGCCCTTGGTGTCGACGCTCTTGACCCGCAGGAGCTCGCCCTTGGCCTTGCCGGCGGCCTCCACGTTGCACGACCAGCGCCCGTTGTGCGGCTGTGCGGCCGAACCTTCATACAGGATGTCGCCGTCGGGCTTCTTCCAGAGCGTGATCTCGCCGGAGAGGTTGCGCCATCTGCCGGTAAAGCCCTTGCGTTCGGCCAAATCCAGCGAGGCGAGAAACGCGTCGCGGTATTTCAAGCGGGTCGCGAGTTCCTCGATCGGTTTGTCTTTGTCGAACGGCTTCTCGAAGGCGTCGTCGCGCACCTTGGTGAAATAGCGCTGGTCGCGCAACAACGCTTCGGCCGTGTTGGCGTCCAGGGATTTGCGTGCGTCGTTGTAGCGCTTGGCGATGCTCGCGTCGAGCGCTGCGAGTTGCGGGTTCGCGCAGATGGCTTTTTCTGCTCCCGTGCGCGCCTTGGCGCAGTCGAACGAAGGCAAGGCCTCAGACGCCGCCGTGGCGGTCAGGGAAAGTGCGCACAGCACGGCGGCGCAGGCCGCAGGGAGTATATTTTTGGTCAGCATGGTATCGCGGATGATAGCGAGAATTCGCGCAACGCAGGGACAAAGACATCCTGCGCTCACTGATCAGGCTAAAAACGCTGGTCGGCGTCCATAAGGCGCAAGGCCGCATCAGGGACATGTTGGCGGCTCGAGCTTCCTTCGGCCACACGCAAAGCAGCTGAAAAACTCTCTGGAATGCACTTGATGTCGCCTATGGGGCGTCTGTAGCCGCCCCCGCCTTCTTTCCAGCTAGCCTGGGTAACGCAGATGGATCAGGGGATAAGGTCGTCCCTGTGAATCCTTCTCCGAACGTCCAGTTTCGACGAATCCCATCCGTTGATAGAAGCCAACAGCTTGAGAATTCTGCATGTTGACGTCCGTGGTTAATGTCCCATGAAGCGACAATCCATGCTGCAACAATTGACGACCGATACCGTTTCCACGGACGTCGGGGTCGATGAAGAGCGCCTCCATATGGGTACCGTCGATCAGCATAAAACCATAGGGACGGTCATTTTCATCGACTGCAACAGTCAGCGGTGCATGGGGCAGAAAACCACAAACTTCGGCATCAATGGCCTTTCGATCTTCGGCATGGAGAAAGTGATGGGTGGCGTCCACGGAGCGCCGCCAAAGGTCAACGAGCGCGGGGCCATCTTCAGGACGCGATCTGCGCAGTGTGTACATAGCAACCTTCAAAAAAAATCAAGTTTAGGTCAAGTGCGCCTGCTCGCGCCTGCCACACCATCGTTGCGCCTGCGGACAACGATGAACGTCAGCTAGGGGCGGAAGCGGACAGCCACGAAGGTCTGCCGCCGGCCAGGGCTGACGGCACCGAGAGCCCGAGCCTGCGGCAAGACGCCGCACCCCAGACGCGTTTTTTAAGGCTCGCTTGGCGGTAAAATCAGTGCCTATTGAGAGTATGGCGCTCACTCTCCGAACTCCCCTCTTTCAGCGTTGCCATTTTTAAGCAACCACTAGATGAAGGCTTGGGAAAAAGCTCACGGCTATCGTTCGTTCGTCTTTGCCGGGCCCACGAGTCGTAAATGAAGCTGCTGAAGCAGCGTTTTGAGGAAATGATGAATTTTTGGGTCCCTGTAATCTTCGGTACGTTCAAGGTCCTTGTGTTGGGCACGGGCATGTTTCTCGCCATCAAGTCTCATTACGATGGAGAAAAAAAGGAGAAGAAGGAAATGGAGAAGGAGATAAAAGCAACGTAGTGGAAACTCCGATGCTATCGAGGACGTCTTGAATTCGGCGCCACGCCAGTTGAGACCTATCATGACTCCCCCGCTTCGCGCCCGAAGGCACGGCCGAAGCGCCAAGAAATTGCCACTGGGTAACAGTAACGTTCGCGGCTCCGAACTCGGCCAGCAGGCTGCGTCAGCATGGCCAAACAATGTTATAGCCGGGGCGCCTTGAAAGGCGAACGCCTTGCCTGCCGACCATGTCGGTCCTGCCAAAAGCGCGGGAAACAGGCTTTCTGGACTGCAGGATGCCGTCGAAGGCAAAAAAGATTACGGGAGCGCAAGAGGTCCCGAGGTCGATCATCCGACGATCGGAGCGCAATCCGATCGCCCCTGCCAGGGGAAGGAAACTCAGGCGGTCAGGAAGCGCATGACTTCGGCCCAATCGTTAGTCG
>JAVBKC010000016.1:0-2513 GCA_031554255.1 Niveibacterium sp. | reverse complement strand
CAAGAGCAAGAAAGAGGTATTACAATTACTTCTGCTGCTACAACTTGTACTTGGAACTTTCCAACTGTACAAGGTAAAGTTATTCCGGAATCATTACCATACCACTTTAATATTATTGATACTCCTGGACACGTTGACTTTACTGTAGAGGTAAACCGTTCTTTACGTGTACTTGATGGTTTGGTTTTCTTATTTAGTGCTGTTGATGGTGTTGAGCCACAGTCAGAAACTAACTGGAGACTTGCTGATCAATATAGAGTTCCTCGTATGGGATTCGTAAACAAAATGGACCGTCAAGGTGCTAACTTCTTAGCTGTATGCGGACAGGTTAAAGATATGTTGAAATCGAATGCGGTTGCAATTACTTTGCCTATTGGTGATGAAGCAGATTTTAAAGGTATTGTTGACTTAGTTAAAAATCAAGCTATCGTATGGCATGATGAGACTCAAGGAGCTACTTTTGATGTTGTTGATATCCCAGCTGATATGGTTGATGATGTTAAGCATTACCGTTCTATTCTTATCGAAGAGATTGCTACTTATGATGAAAATCTTTTAGATAAGTACATGGAAGATGAGAACTCTATTACTGAAGAGGAAATTAACAATGCATTGAGAGCTGCTACTATTGATATGGCTATCATTCCTATGCTTGCTGGTTCTTCTTTCAAAAACAAAGGAGTTCAATTTATGTTAGATGCTGTTTGTAAGTATTTGCCATCTCCATTAGATAAAGAAGGTATTGAAGGAATTCACCCTGATGATGCTGAATTATTAGAAGAAGATCAAACAAAAATCATTCGTAGACCAGATGTAAAAGAGCCGTTTGCTGCTTTGGCATTTAAAATTGCTACTGACCCATTCGTAGGTCGTTTAGCTTTCTTCCGTGCTTACTCTGGACGTTTAGATGCTGGTTCGTATGTTTTAAATACTCGTTCTGGTAACAAAGAGAGAATCTCTCGTATTTATCAAATGCACGCTAACAAACAAAATCCAATCGAATTTATTGAGGCTGGAGATATTGGTGCTGCTGTTGGATTTAAAGATATTAAAACAGGAGATACTCTTTGTGATGAAAAGAATCCAATTATCTTGGAATCTATGAAATTCCCAGATCCTGTAATTGGTATTGCTATTGAGCCAAAAACAAAAGCTGACGTTGATAAAATGGGTATGGCTTTAGCTAAATTAGCTGAAGAAGATCCGACATTTACAGTTAGAACTGATGAGGCTTCTGGTCAAACTATTATTTCAGGTATGGGTGAGCTTCACTTAGATATCTTGGTAGATCGTATGAAACGTGAGTTTAAAGTTGAAGTGAACCAAGGTGAGCCTCAAGTTGAATACAAAGAAGCTTTTACAAAATCTGCACAACACAGAGAAACTTACAAAAAACAATCTGGAGGTCGTGGTAAATACGGTGATATCGTATTTGTTCTTGAGCCGGCAGATGCAGTCGATGGTAAAGTTCCTGTTGGATTGCAGTTTGTTAATTCTGTAAAAGGAGGTAACGTACCAAAAGAATATATTCCTTCTGTAGAGAAAGGTTTCCGTGAAGCTATGAAAACAGGTCCTTTAGCAGGATACCAAGTAGATAGTTTGAAGGTGACTTTATTGGATGGATCTTTCCACCCTGTGGATTCTGATGCACTTTCTTTTGAACTTGCAGCAAGAATGGGGTATAGAGAGGTGGCTAAAGCAGCTGGTGCGGTTATTTTAGAGCCTATCATGAAAATGGAAGTTATTACGCCAGAAGAAAACATGGGAGATATTGTAGGTGATATTAACCGTCGTAGAGGTCAGGTAAATGACATGGGTGATAGAGCTGGTGCTAAAACTATTAAAGCAGATGTGCCATTGTCTGAAATGTTCGGATATGTTACAACTTTAAGAACTTTATCTTCAGGGCGTGCAACATCTACAATGGAATTTTCACACTACGCTGAAACACCTGCTAATATTTCAGAAGCAGTTATCAAAAAAGCAAAAGGAAACGCATAATCTTTAAGAAATGAGTCAAAAAATCAGAATAAAATTGAAGTCGTACGATCATATGTTGGTAGACAAGTCTGCTGAAAAGATTGTAAAAACAGTAAAAACTACAGGTGCTGTTGTAACTGGACCAATTCCATTGCCAACTCACAAAAAACTTTTTACAGTATTGCGTTCTCCGCACGTAAACAAAAAAGCTAGAGAGCAATTTGAAGTAATGTCATATAAGAGATTAATTGATATTTATTCATCTTCATCTAAAACTATTGATGCTTTAATGAAGCTTGAATTGCCAAGTGGAGTTGAAGTTGAAATCAAAGTTTAAGTACTTTAAGAGTAAAAAGGAACGCCGTTTTTAAGTAAAAAATATTTTTTTGGTTTGTGTGTAAATAAATTATACATTTGCACCCACTTAAAAAAATAGAATTTTGCTTAAAAGCTGCGTTCTATATTTATATTTAATAATTAATAATTAATATTTATGTCTGGGTTAATTGGTAAGAAAATCGGCATGACTAGTA
>JAVBKC010000041.1:0-117783 GCA_031554255.1 Niveibacterium sp. | reverse complement strand
ACTGATGCAGAACGCTTCCTTGTTGGTCGCTTCGAGCGCCGTGTTGAAACCGCCCCAGAACAGGATGCCGACGACGAAACCTACGAGGATCAGCGTCAGCAGCGAGTATTTCGTGCTCGGCCTGCGCAGGCGGCGCCAGAGCGAAGTGCCGGTATCGGACGGCTTGATGCTGTCGGTCACTTTGAATTCCTGTGTTCGTTCGCAAGACGGACGCCGCACATCCCTAGGATATGCGGCGTCCCGAACCTGCTTAATAGATGTCGTACTGCGTGTTCCAGACGTTGAACTTGCCGGTCGGTGTGACGATCCGCGGATCGGTGATCACCTTCTTGAGCTTGAGCGTCTTGTCGTCATAAATAACGATTGCCGACTGATCCGTCTTGCCGCCCCACAGCGAGATCCACACCTCGGTGCCGTCCTGGCTGTATTCCTCGTGCACCGCGCGACGCAGCGCCTTGGTTTCGGGCAGGCCGGAATCCTTGGCAACGTTGATCTTCGTCGGCGGCTTGGAGAGGTCGTTGAGGTTGAACACGTAGACCGATTCGGCGACATCGCGCTCGGGGTTCATCGGCGCGTCGGCCCACAGGTTATGCGACTTCGGATGCGTCTTGACGAACAAGTCGCCCGAACCCGGCATCGGCAATTCCTGTACGACTTTCCAGTTGTACTGCTTGTACTTGGCAAACTTCGGATCGTCCGACGGCGTGGAGATCAGCGAAACCACGTTGTCGCCCAGATGGCCCGTCGCCCAGACCGGACCGTACTGCGGATGGATGAAGTTGGTGCCGCGACCGGGGTGCGGAAGCTTCTTGGTGTCGATGATCGCCGCGAGCTTGCTCGTCTTGGTATCGACCGCCACGACCTTGTTGGAAGCGTTGGCCGCCACCAGGAAGTAGCGCTTGGACGCATCCCAGCCGCCATCGTGCAGGAACTTGGCGGTATCGATGGCCGTGCTCTTGAGGTTCTTGATGTCGCTGTAGTCGACCAGCAGCACCTGCCCGGTTTCCTTGACGTTGATCACCCACTCGGGCTTGATCTGCGAAGCAACGATCGAGGCCACGCGCGGCTCGGGGTGATATTCGCCATCCACTGTCATGCCGCGTGTCGAAACGACCTTCATCGGCTTGAGCGTTTCGCCGTCGTAGATCGCGTACTGCGGCGGCCAGTAGGTGCCGCCCACCAGATACTTGTCTTCGTAACCCTTGAACTTCGAGGTTTCGACCGAACGCGCGTCCGAACCCATGCGCACCGTGGCAACCGTGGTGGGTTTTTCGAACCACATGTCGATCAAGGTGACCAGGCCGTCGCGGCCGACCGTGTAGATGTAGCGGCCCGAAGCCGACAGACGCGAGATGTGCACCGCGTAGCCGGTCTTGAGGATCTGCCAGATCTGCTTGGTGTCGCCATCGATCAGTGCCAGCTCGCCCGAATCGCGCAGCGTTACCGCGAAGATATTCTTCAGGTTGATCTTGTTGAGCTGCTTCTTCGGCCGCTGGTCTGCAGGGATGAGGAGCTTCCAGGAAGCTTCCATGTCCTTGAGGCTGAACTCGGGCGGAACGTCCGGCTTTTGCTGGATGTAGCGCGCCATGATGTCGATCTCATCCTTGGACAGGATGTCGTCGTAATTCACCATGCCGCCCTCGGTGCCGAGGGAGATGATCTTTTTCAGGCGATCGGTGCCCAATTTGAGCGTACCGCCTTCTTGCGTCGAACCGTCCGCGATCTTCTTGGACCACATCGGTTCGAGATTTTTGCCGGTTGCGCCCTTGCGTAGCACGCCGTGGCAACCCGCGCAGCGCTCGAAATAAATCTTCTTGCCGGTTTCGACTTCGGCCTGGGTCATCGTCGGGGCATCCGCAGCGAATGCATGGCCCAACCAGATCGACAGCGGAAGAACCGCCAGCGCTGGCAGAACTCGGGATTTTAATTTCATCGTTTCCTCTTTCATTTTCGATGTGCTGAGAAGTTCGACCGGGGAGGAGGGATGCGGATCGCTCAAGGCACCGCTTTCGCATGTATTTTGGTCAAGGGTTCCCGCGCGTGTATGACGAACATCAAGCAAGAGGCCGTGCGATACAACAGAACTAGACCATATTGACTAGAAGCTGGAGCGGAGCTACCGCTTTGGGGTACGCGAAAGATCGTCCGGCGTCGTTCGACTTGGGTGATAGACGCTGCCGAACGGAGAAGGCGCGCTCGACGGGCGGAGGGACGGGATAGGGACTGCTGCGGAAAAACGGGATGAGCGGGCGGCGTTTACATGCGCGCGCCGCGCACGAACAGGCGGAAGCGGGACGCCCCGGCTCAGAGGCCGGTGCGGTCTACCCATTGCTCAAGCCGTGCAAGCCAGGCATTGAAATGCGGGCAGGCCTGGCGCAGCACGTCCAGTCCGATCTCTGCCGCGATCAGCGGACCGTGCAAGGTTTTCTTATAACCCGGCATCATGCCCAATATGCGTTTGGACGGCGCTGTGGCGGGGCCGTCGTTGATGTCTTCCGGCGATTGACTCTCCCGCGCAATGGCCGTCATCTTCGCGATCACACCACGATCGTCCGTCCAGTCGCCGAAGCGTTCCGGCCCCGCGAACAGCAAAGCTTCAAACTCATGCACCATCAGATGAGGGATGAAATTGGGTTCGTCGATGTCCCGCGCCCAGTCCGCTTCGATGAACTCGGCTTTCTGACGCCCGCTGCCTTGTGTCGGGTAGGCTGCGGCGGATTTACCAGGAAAATCGCCGGGTAGCGCATAAAGATCCAACAAGGTCGAAACAGCGGCCTTGCCGTCTTGGCGGCACAGACGAATCAGATGCGACCTGACCTTGCCATAACTTGTAATACCGCCTTTATGGCCAGGACTGGTCCGGACAATGATCGCCGTCATGAACAAACCCGCTGCCGCATAGTGAGGCGCAAGCAATTCTCTGACGAAGGTTTCCTCGGTCTGGCCCTCCACCAGCAAATGAAGACGCTTCATCGCGCGGGCCTTCCGCCGAGAATGTTCTTCTTCCACAGATCTCCCAGGCTATATTCGGCCAACCACTCGGCGAGCGCTTCGACATCGGGCCGTTGAAAAGTGGAAGCCCCGTTTTCCTTGCCTACCACGATCAGGTCTTCCGCATCGAATTCGCTGACCAGCTCCACCGACTGGGTGGAAATGATCAGTTGATGCTGGTCGGCGGCCGATTTCATCAGGGCGCCGAGAACCGACACCGCGTAGGGATGCAGGCCCAGCTCCGGTTCATCGATCAGGATTGCCGCCGGCATGAATTCTTCTGGCTGCAAAAGCACGCTTGCCAGACAGATGAAGCGCAGCGTGCCGTCGGACAAGGCGCTCGCCGAGAACGGAATATCCTGCCCCGCTTCGGTCCATTCGAGCTGTATTTTTTCCTTGTTATCCACCGTGGGACGCAGGTGGAAATCGCCGAAGAATGGCGCGACCAATTGGATGGTTTTGACGATTCGTTTGTAATGCGACGCGTGATGCAGCTTCAATCTGTAGAGAAACGCCGCGAGGTTGCGCGCGTCGTCGCGCAGGTACTCGTTGTCGTTGATGCCATGCACCTGTTTGACGAAGGCGCTCTGACTGGTGTCGTGGAAATGGTAGATGCGCCAACTGCGCATGGCTGGAACGAAAAGCTCCCAAATGTTGCCACGTTGGTCGTCGAACTGGGTCTCGAAGTGTCCGGAGTACGGAAAGAAATCGCCAGATTTCTTCCACCAGAAACATTCTCTGGCAAACATCATGCGATTGTCCTGGGTTGGAATCAGATTGAACTTGTAGCCCTCGTCGCTGAAATACAGCGCCGCGCCTATCCCTTCGGTTCTCTTGCGACCATAGTGGAGCAGGGCGTCGGGCCCACCCGCGGCACCGACGGACGCTTGCAACTGCTGATCGAGAATCCGGCTTATCAGTCGAAAAAAACCGATGAAATTCGACTTGCCCGCGCCATTGGCGCCGATCAGTACATTCAGAGCGCCTAACTCGATGTCGCAGGCGGCTATCGATTTGTAGCCGTTCAGGACCAGCCGGGAGATATGTTTCGGATCGGCGACTTTCTTGATCATGGCGCTTCCTCGTTTATAACGCGCTTGCATACGGGGCCGCCACCACGCAGCGGATTGCGGACCAAACGCATCTTACCGAGAGGCCGGCCGCGTGCAACCGGCCCCGCGTCGGGACGCCGTTCAGTGCGCAGTGTGGCCCGCCGCCTTCAAGGGCTCGAAGCGCGCCTGCCCCTTGCTGCCATCGGCAAACGTCAGCGTGACGATGGCCTTCATCGCCGAATCGGAGGCGTAGACGCCGCGGCCTTCGAGCTTGTTGTCGCCGGTGGCGGCGAGGGCGATTTCCTTTTTGCCCTCGCGCGTCAGCAGCGTAACCATGCCCTTCGCACCAGCCGACGGTTTTTTCGTGCTCGCGTGGTCGGAAAGATAGACGGCGATGGGGTTTTCCTTCGCCTTGGCGCTGTCCTTGGCGACCACGAGTTCGAAGTGGTAGATGCCGGCCATGCGCAGTTGGCCGCCGTTAGGCGAGGGCATGGCGTCGAGCGTGGCGTCGTCGTGGGCGGCGGCGGGGAAGGCAAAAAGGGCTGCGACGAGCAGCGTGCCGAGGGCGGGAATGCGCAATTTCATGATGACTCCTTGTCGTGCAAAAAAGTTTGGGGTTCAGCCGAAGTAGATGCGGAATGCATTTCAGAAGGTTTCCTGGCGTCCGCTCGCAAGCAGGCGTTCGACCGGTTTTCTGGCGATGCGCAGGAAGAGCGGCGGCGTGAGCAGCGTGTCGAGCAGCGTGGCGCTGAGCAATCCACCGAAGATGACGATGGCAACCGGGTGGAGAATTTCGCGGCCCGGTTGGCCGTGCGAGAGCAAAAGGGGCGTTAGCGCGAGCGCGGCGGTCGCGGCCGTCATCAGCACCGGCGTCAGGCGTTCGAGCGAGCCGCGCAGCACCATCTCGGCACCGAAGCTTTCGCCTTCGTGGGCGCATAGATTGATGTAGTGGCTGATCTTCAGAATGCCGTTGCGCGTGGATATGCCGGTCAGCGTGATGAAGCCGACGAGCGCGGGCACCGAGAGCGGTTCTTGCGTGATCCACAAGGCAAACACGGCGCCGACAAGGGCCAGCGGCACACCGCCGAGAATCAACGCGGTCAGCCGCAACGAGCGATAGCGGCTGTAGAGCACGACGCAGATCAGAAGCAGCGACAAGGCGCCCAGGCCGGCGATGCGGCGGGCCGCATCCTCCTGCGCCTGAAACTGGCCTTCGAGCGAGACCCGATAGCCATCGGGCAGCTTGAGCCGCGTAAGTTCGCCCTTGATTGCACCCACGGCGGCGTCGAGCGAGCCGGCCGCATTGGCGGACAACACGAGCCGGCGCTCGCCGCCTTCGCGCGCGACCTGGTTCGGGCCGTCGGATTCCTCGATGCGCGCAAGCCGCGCGAGCGGCACCGCGCCTTGCGGCGTTTCGATCAGGAGGCTGGCGAGCGCCTGCGTATCGCGCGCGCTGTCGGGCAAGCGCAGCGTGAGATTGGTGCGGCGGCCCGGCTCGATGACCTGCGTCACACGTGCGCCCGCGACAAGCTGTTCGACGCTGCGCGTCACCGCGCCGGCCGACAGCCCGTAGCGCGCGAGTTCGTCGGCGTCGAGCACGATCCGTAGTTGCGGCACGCGGCGCGTCGCCTCGATCTGCAAGTCGGCCAGCAGAGGATTGCCGGCGAGCCGGCCGCGCAGGTCTTCGGCCAGACTGCGCAGCGTGTCGGGCTCGGCGCCGTAGAACTTCAGCGCGATCTGCGCCTGCACGCCGGAGAGCAGGTGGTCGAGCCGGTGCGCAATCGGCTGGCCGACCGAGATCGAGGCAGGCAGCACCGCGAGCCGCGCGCGGATGTCGGCGATCACCGCCGCGCGCGAACGTGCCGAAGCCGCGAGCGAAATTTCGAGTTCGCCCGAGTGCACGCCTTCGGCATGTTCGTCGAGTTCCGCACGACCGGTGCGGCGGCCGACATGCTGGACCTCCGGCACTTCGCCCACGAGTTTTTCGGCCAGCGCGCCGACACGGTTGGCTTCCGACAAGGCGGTGCCCGGTTGCAGCAGCACGCCAACCGTCAGCGTGCCTTCGTTGAACGGCGGCAGGAAGGCGCGCGGCAGCAGTGTCGAAGCGATCAGCGCGGCGAGCACGGCTGCGCCGGCCAAGGCGTAGAGCAAGCGGTCGTGGCGAAAGCTCCAGCGCAGAAGCCGCGCGTCCTGGCGCATCAGCCAGGCTGAAAAACGCGAGGGCTGCGGATCGCGCCGCGCGAGCTTGGGCAGCAGCCAGTAGCAGAGTACGGGCGTCAGCGTGACCGCCACGCCCATGCTGGCGAGTATCGAAACGACATAGGCCACACCGAGCGGCGCGAACAGCCGGCCCTCGATGCCGGGCAGCGCGAACAGCGGCAGGAATACCAGCACGACGATGAACGTGGCATAGACGACGCCGCTGCGCACCTCCTTCGAGGCCTCGGCGACGATGCCCAGCACGCTGGGGGCCACGTCCGAGGCGAGCTTCTGCTTGAGCCGGCGCAACACGTTCTCGACATCGACGACGGCGTCATCGACAAGCTCGCCGATTGCGATGGCCAGCCCGCCCAGCGTCATCGTGTTGATCGCCAGCCCCATCGCGCGGAACACGAGGACCGCCGCGAGCAAGGACAAGGGGATCGCGGTGAGCGAAATCAGCGTCGTGCGACCGTTGGCGAGGAACAGGAAAAGCACGACCGCGACGAGGATTGCGCCGTCGCGCAGCGCGTCGCGCACATTGTCGATAGAGCGCTCGATGAAGTCGGCCTGGCGGAAGACGATTTGCGGCGCGCCGACGCCCACCGGCCGTTTGGCGGCCATTTCCTGCAAGGCGCGTTCGACTTCGCGATTGAGCCCCAGCGTATCGGCGCCGGGTTGCTTCTGGATCGAAACGATGACCGCCGGCGCACCGTTGTAGCCGGCATCGCCGCGCTTGACGGCAGGCGCGAAACGCACGTCCGCCAATTGCGAGAGCCGCAGCGATTCGCCGCGCGGCGCACCGACGGAAAGCTTTGCCAGATCCTCTATCAGCGTCGTGCGGCCCAGCGTGCGCACCATCCATTCCTGGCCCTGGTGTTCGAGAAAACCGCCGCTGCCGTTCGCCGCGAAGCCGCGCAAGGCGGTTTCCAGCATATCGAGGGTGACGCCGAGCTGGCGCATCCGCGCCGGATCGGGCTCGACGCGGAATTCGCGCAGCTCGCCGCCGATAGGGATCACCTGGGCGACGCCCGACACCCCCAGCAAGCGCGGCCGCAACGTCCAGTCGGCCCAGTCGCGCACCGCCATCGCCGGGCTGCGGCCATCGGCAGCCGCCACGCCGGGCGCGATCGGCAATGCCACAAGCATGATTTCGCCCATGATGGAGGAGATCGGCCCGAGCTGCGGGATCACACCCTCGGGCAACTGCTCGCGCAAGAGACCGAGCCGTTCGGTGACAAGCTGGCGGTCGCGGTAGATGTCGCTGCCCCAGTCGAATTCGAGATAGACGACAGACAGCCCGATGCCCGACACCGAGCGGACCCGCATGACGCCGGGCATGCCGTTCATCGCAATCTCGATGGGCTGGGTGACGAGGCTTTCGACTTCTTCGGGCGCGAGTCCGCCGGCCTCGGTCAAGAGCGTGACGGTGGGCCGGTTCAGGTCGGGTAGCACGTCGACCGGCATGTCGCGCAAGGTGAGCCCGCCGGCCAGGAGCAGCACGATGGCGGCCACGAGTACGACGAGCCGATTGCGCAGGCTGGCGTTGATGAGTGCATCGAACATGCTGAACTCCTAGCGCACTTGGCTTATCAGCGTGGCGCCCGCGACGACGACGCGCTCGCCGCCGGCAAGCCCTTCGGTCACCAGCACTTGCCCGGCATCGAGCGGAACCGCCTTCACGCTGCGCGGCATGAAGCGCTCGGCGCCGGTGTGGAGCCAGACGGCCGCGCTGTTCTGGTCGCCCGATAGTGCAGCGGCCGGCAGGACAACCCCCTTGCGCAGCGTGGCATGACGCGCGAATACACGCGCCGGCGCGCCGATTGCAAGCTCCGAGGCATCGCCTTCGATGCGGAACCAGACCGGTACCGCCTGTTCGCGCATCACGCCGGTCGTGCCTATCCATGCAAGCTTCATGCGTTGCGTGCCGATCAAGGCTTGCGCCTCGCCCAATCGCCGCATGCCCGCATCGAAGCTGCGCGCCTCGACGAGCAGGCCGCGCGGCGGCACGATCTGGGCCAGTTCCTGGCGCGCTTCGACGATCTGACCGGCCTGCAAGGCCAGCCCCGCAAGGCGTCCGGCAACCGGCGCGCGCAAGGCGATGCGCGCGTCGGCGCCGCCCGCGAGCGCGCTCAATTGGCGCGGCAAGGCGGCAAGTTCGCTGCGCGCATCTTCGATGTCTTTCTTCGGCACGCTGCCGTCGAGTTCATTAAGCCTTGCCACGCGTGCGCGCGCCTGCGCCAGGCGGCCTTCGATCTCGGCGCGGCTGGCGCGCAGCGAGGCCAGTTCCGGACCGGACCCCAAGGGCGTGAGCCAGGCGATCAAGCGGCCTGCCTTGAGCGTCGCGCCGGGGCGCGGCAGCCCCTCGGCGGGGGCGTCGATGCGACCCGCGAAAGGCGCTTGCAAGAGCCCGCCGGACGCGGGATCGGCGATCACGCGGCCTTCCAAAACGAGCGCCGGCGCGGCTTCGACGATCTTCGCCAGTTGCGTGCGCACGCCAAGACTGCGCTGGCTCGCCTTCGGCATGAAGACGCCGCCGTCGGACAGACGTTGCGCTCGCTCGGCCGATACCTGCGCGGGCGCTTCGTCTTCGTGGCCGGCGTGGGCATGGGCGATAGAGGCCGAGGTCGCGAAGAACGCGCACGTCGCAATAAGAGCGATGAATTTCATGAACGCCTCCGGCGACGCAAATAAAGAGTGGCAGCGGCAAGCACGGCAGCAACCAGCGCGACAGCCGTCATCGCCGCGCCGCGCATGCCCGCAGCGGGCGCAGGCGAGGCTTCGTGGCCTGCGACATCGAGCGTGGCGTCGAGCAGGTCGCTTTCCGCGCCGGCCGTCACGGAGATGACGAGCGGATACTTTCCGACCTGGGCGAGCGCGCCGGCATCGGCGAGAAAACTGCCGTCCGGCTGCGGCTTGGCGCTCGCCTTCCAGTTGCCGCTTGCGAGTTCTATATTCGCTTTGGCGACCGGCTCGTTCGTCGCATAGCGGTCGATATGCAGCCGCAGCGCATGGCCGTCGAGGCGTCCGACGAGTTCGAAAATATCCGAGCGCGTCTCGAAGCGCGGTTGCGCGCTTGCGCTGGCGGGCGTCTCGCTATGCTCGTGGCCTTCGTGGGCCTGCACGGGTAGCACAAAGAGTGCACAAAGCGTGGCTACGCCTTGGAAAAATTTGATCATGGGCTTGCTCCTTCGAGTTCATCGCGCCGGATGCGTAGCGCTTCGCTATCGAACGCGGCGCGGCGCTGTATGTCTGCGGCATCGGTTTCGCCCTGCCGTGCACGCAGCAAGGCCGCCAAGTCGAACTGGCCGAGTCGCCAGGCTTTTTCGGCCAGTTGCAGGTTGTCGCTGGCCAGCGCGTGCCGCTGCACGGCTTCGCGGTCGCTTCGTTCGGCGGCGGCGATGTCGTCGGCGAGCCTGCGGGTCTCGCTCGCCAGGGCTTCGCGCAAGCGCTCGCGTTCGGCTTCGAGCCGCTCGCGCTCGGCCCCGGCGCTGGCGACTTCGCCGCGTTGGCGCGCCGACGCGGCAAAACTCCAGCGCAAGGCAATGCCGGCCGAGTTGTCGAAGGCTTCGCCGTAGACATTGCGTTCGCGCTTGAAACGCAATGCGATTTCCGGCGCTTCGCGTGTGCTTGCACGGCTCAAGGCTTCTTCGGCGCGCGCAGCGGCGGCTTCGCGCTCGGCGCGTTCGAGTTCGGCGGCAAGGCGCACGCTGGGTGCGTCGAGCGCGGGCGGCGGCGCGCTGCCGGTCAGCAGACGCCAGTCGGCATCGAGGCGCGCCAGTCCGCGTTCGGCTTCGCGCAGCGCGCGCTCGGCCTCGAACCGTTCGCTCTCGCCAAGGTTGGCTTCGAAGCGCGAGGCCTCGCCGGCCCGTTCGCGCCGCCGCAGATCGTCACCCAGCGCACGCGCAAAAGCCGCGCGAGCCTCCGCCGCGCGCAACGCGGCCTGCGCGCGACGCCATTCGAGATGACTGCGCCGCACCTCGGCCGTGAGTTTCGCGCGCGAGGCCGCGAGCCGCGCAGTCTGCACCGCGGCGACAGCGGCGGCAGCGTCGCGGCTCGCGTCCCACTGGCCGGGCAACCAGAGCGGCCAGGCCAGTTCGGCCTCCCACTCCTGGCGGCCCGCGCCTTCGTGAAATTGATCGCCGAGCTGCGAGAGCGTCAGCGAGCCGGGACGCGGAAAAGGGCTGGCCGCGGCATCGAGCCGGGCGCTTGCCGCTTCACCGTGCGCAACGAGCGCGCGCGCCTCGGGTTGGCGTCGCCAGGCCGCGTCGACCGCGTCGGCCAGCGGGCCGGCAATAGCGCCGCGTGTCGTAACGAGCACGCAGGCAAGTAACAGGATTCGCATCGTGTCCTCATCGTTTCGGATTCGTGGTCTCGGGAACGATGCGGACGGCGCCCAATCCGGTGCGCGAGGCTACCGGACTGCTAACGGCAAGGAAAAGATTCGGAGCGCCGCCCGCTTAGGCGGCGGCAATCGGAGGTCGGTGGAGCGGGGAGAGGATGCCTTCGGCGAAGGCCGAGGCGGGCGCTGCGATTTTGACGCTGGCCGTCGCGGCAAGGCCAAGCTGCGTCGCGGCAACCGGAATCACGCCGGCGCAGGCTAGATGGCAGAAGCTGCAATCGTCGCAATCGGTGTATCGGTCGGCCTGTGCCGCCTGATCGGCATGCATGCCGGTTTGCGCCTGCATATGGTGCTGGTGCTGATGGCCCGCCTGCATCTTGTGCGTATGCGCTGCGCCAGCGCGCTCGGAGCGGCATAGCGGCATGGCGACCGAAGCTACCGCTTGCAACGGTAGCCACAGCAGCATCAGCAACAGGATCAGGCGTTGGGTAAAGCGCACTTAAGAACAAACCAAAAACGCGGAAATTCGATTCCGGGGAGGCGTGATGATAACGCAAGTTCAATTGCCCGGCGTTACGCGCAGCTCCAGCCAGCGGCGGACGAGGTTGATCGCGAGCGCGAGCAGCGTCGGGCCGATGAAGCGCCCGACGAGGCCGAACGCAAGCACGCCGCCGAACACGCCGAGCACCGCGACGAGCAGCGAAAGCCGCGAGGTGCGCGCAATCAGCAAAGGTTTGACGAAATTGTCGACCGAGCTTACGGCGAGCAGCCCCCACAGCACCATGAAAATCGCCCAGCCCGTCTCGCCATTGCTGTGAAGCCAGATCGCGGCGCCACCCCAGACCAAGGGCGGCCCGACCGGCACCATCGAGAGCAGGAAGACCAGCGAGGAGAGCAGCAGCGGCGCCGGCACGCCGGCGATCAGAAAACCGATTGCCGCGACAAGCGCCTGCGCAATCGCAGTGCCGACCATGCCGAGCACGACGGCGAAAACTGTCTGCTGGGCCGTCAGAATCAACTCGTGGCCAAGCTCGCCGAAGATACGCTCGCCAGCGTGACGAAAATCGACGGCGAGCTTGCCGCCGTCGCGATAGAGAAAGAACAGGACGAAGATCGCGAGCAGGATCTGCACGAGCCCGCTACCGAGCGCGGCAACGGTTTTCAAGCCGATTTCGCGCGCCGGCCCCGCGAAGTTGCGCGCCAGCGCGATCAATTCCTCGCGGCTGGAGGCGAGCCGGTTCCAGTAGTCGATAAGCGAATCGCCGACAAAGGGAATGCCCGCCAGCCAGGACGGCGCTTCGACCGACCCCCCCGCGATGCGGTCGTGGATCAAGCCAAGCAGCCATTGCAGCCCATCGGCCGCCGAACTGAAGGCAAGCGCGACGGGGACGGCGAGCGTCAGCGTGACGAGCACGCAGGCCAGCAGCGCGGCACGACCCGCACGACCACCCGAGCGTTCGCGCAACCAGCGAAACGCCGGCCAAGTGGAAGCCGCGATGACGGTCGCAAAGACGATCGTCACCACGAAAGGCCGCAGCACGAGCCAGCAACCGATCAACAGGGCAACGACGAGGGCGACCTGGGCCAGCGTGTCGTAACGGTCCGCCGCGCGGGTTTTGTCGTCGGTGGACGGGTTCATGATTTTTGCATGCATCCGGCGGCGCCAAGACGATCATGGAATGAGGCTGGATTGTGTCTGGTCACGAGCGCCGACGATTCAGTTAAAGGGCCGAGTATAAAGACACCGGAAAAATAGGCGTCGTGGCCTGCCGGATGGAGCGAGCACGTCGCGATTCTGGAGACGATACAACCTGCGGCGACGCTAAAAGCCCGCTTCATCTGCAAATAGGTCTCGCATCAGGGACTCAACGCAAACAACAGGAAGGCCGCGAAGACGACGAGATGCACGAGCCCTTGCAGGATCGTCGTGCGGCCGGTGGCGAGCGTCAGCGTACTGACGATCAGGCTCAGGAAAAGCAGCAGGCTGTCCTTGGGCGAGAGCCCGAGCAGTAGAGGTTCGCCGCTCCAGATGAAGAGCGCCGCTACGGTCGGGATCGTGAGGCCGATGCTCGCGAGCGCGGAACCGAGCGCGAGGTTGAGGCTGGTCTGAAGCCGGTCGGCGCGCGCGGCGCGCAGCGCGGCAAGACCTTCGGGCAGCAGCACGAGGCTGGCTATGATGATGCCGACGAGCGCGGGCGGCGCGCCGGCGCGCGAGACCAGATACTCGATCGTCGGCGAGAGCGCTTTTGCAAGACCGACGACCACCACGAGGCAGACGAGCAGCAAAGCCCCCGACAGCCAGGCCATGCGGCGCGTCGGCGGCGGCGCGTGGATACTTTCGTCGGCAACGCCGTGAAGCAGGAAGTAATCACGGTGGCGCACCGTCTGCACGAACACGAAAGCGCCGTAGAGCACGAGCGACACCACGCCGGCGAAGACCAGTTGCGGCTGCGACAGAACCGGCCCTGGCACGGCGTTCGAGTAGTTCGGCAACACGAGCGTGAGCACCGACAGCGCAGCCAGTACGGCCATTGCGGCGCTCGCTCCGCGAATCTGGAACTCTTGCTCGCGGTGGCGCAGGCCACCGACGAAGAGACAGAGGCCGACGATGCCGTTACAGACGATCATGATCGCGGCAAAAACAGTGTCGCGCGCCAGCCCGGCCTTCTCCGGCCCGCCGCTGAGCATCGCGGAGACGATCAGCGCGACCTCGATGACCGTGACGGCAATCGCAAGCACGAGCGTGCCATAGGGTTCGCCGATCCGATGCGCAACGACTTCGGCATGATGAACCGCAGCGAAAACCGCCCCGGCCAGCGTCAGCGCGAGCAGCAGCCACACGGACCAGGTGCTGGGCAGCCACAGGGTGGCGAGCAGGATCGCTCCGCCTATGAAGGGCATCGCGATGGGCCAGAGCGGCATCCGGATCTGCGCTGCGTGCATGGGTTTCCTTCCGTGCGGATAAGTTCGGCATTATCGTGGCTGAACCCGTACAGGCAAGCGCTTTCCACGCGCACCGGGTACAAGAGTTGGCGGCTTGCGCGCTAGACTCGCGTCCTTATGCCATCCGCGCGCGACCGGCTCGGCCGCGCGCGTCCCGAGGAGCCAAATTCATGATCAAGTCCCGAGCAGCCGTCGCTTTCGGCCCGCAACAACCCTTGCAGATCGTCGAAGTCGATGTGGCGCCGCCACAGGCCGGCGAAGTGCTCGTGCGCATCGTTGCGACGGGTGTTTGCCACACCGACGCCTACACGCTTTCGGGCGCGGATTCGGAAGGCGTCTTTCCGGCGATTCTCGGTCACGAGGGCGGCGGCATCGTCGAGGCCATCGGCGCGGGCGTGACTTCGCTGGCTGTCGGCGATCATGTGATTCCGCTCTACACGGCCGAATGCCGCGAGTGCAAGTTCTGCAAATCCGGCAAGACCAATCTGTGCCAGAAAGTCCGCGCCACGCAGGGCAAAGGTTTGATGCCGGACGGCACGACGCGCTTCTCGTACCAGGGACAACCGATCTATCACTACATGGGCTGCTCGACGTTTTCCGAATACACGGTACTGCCCGAGATTTCGCTCGCCAAAATCCCGCAGGACGCGCCGCTCGACAAGGTTTGCCTGCTCGGCTGCGGCGTGACGACCGGCATCGGCGCCGTCCTCAATACGGCCAAGGTGGAAGCGGGTGCGACGGTCGCAATCTTCGGCCTCGGCGGCATCGGATTGGCTGCGATCATCGGCGCGAAGATGGCGCATGCCGGCCGCATCATCGCCGTCGACATCAACCCGGCCAAGTTCGAAGTGGCGCGCCAGCTCGGCGCAACGGATTGCGTCGATCCGAACGCTTTCGCCAAACCGATCCAGGATGTGATCGTCGAAATGACCGACGGCGGCGTGGATTACTCGTTCGAATGCGTCGGCAACGTCAAGCTGATGCGCGCGGCGCTCGAATGCTGTCACAAAGGCTGGGGCGAATCGGTGATCATCGGCGTGGCCGGCGCAGGCGAGGAAATCAGCACGCGGCCGTTCCAGCTCGTGACCGGACGCGTCTGGCGCGGCAGTGCGTTCGGCGGCGTACGCGGCCGCACCGAACTGCCGGGCTATGTCGAAAAGGCGCAGCGCGGCGAAATTCCCCTCGACACCTTCATCACGCACAGATTGCCGCTCGCGCGTATCAACGAAGCCTTCGACCTGATGCACGAAGGCAAGAGCATCCGCACCATCATTCACTTTTAAGGTGGTGGCCATGCCTCTTGCGCAAATTTCCAGCAACAAAAGTTTCGGCGGCTGGCAGCGGCGTTACCGCCATAGGTCGACCACGCTCGCGTGCGAGATGACGTTCACCATCTATCTGCCGCCGCAGGCCGAAAGCGGCGCACGCCTACCGGCGCTCTACTGGCTTTCCGGCCTCACCTGCACCGACGAGAACTTCATGCAGAAAGCCGGCGCGCAACGCCTCGCGGCCGCACTCGGCCTCGTCATCGTCGCGCCCGACACCAGCCCGCGCGGCCCCAATGTGCCAGGCGACCCGGCCGGCGCATGGGATTTCGGCCTCGGCGCGGGGTTTTACCTCGACGCCACCGAAGCACCCTGGGCCGCGCACTACCGCATGCACGACTACATCGTGCATGAACTGCCCGCGCTCGTCGAAGCCAACTTCCCGGTCTCCAGCCTGCGCGGCATCAGCGGCCACTCGATGGGCGGCCACGGCGCACTCGTTTGCGCGCTACGCAATCCGGGGCGCTATCGCTCGCTCTCGGCCTTCGCGCCGATTGCCAACCCGACGCAATGTCCATGGGGCGAAAAAGCTTTCGCGCATTATCTCGGGCCGGATCGCGAGCGCTGGCGCGAATGGGATGCGAGCCTGCTGATTGGCGCAGCGAGCGAGAAATTGCCGATCCTCATCGACCAGGGCGAGGCCGACGAATTTCTCGCCGCCCAGCTCAAGCCGGCAGCGCTGCAAGCCGCAGCCACGGCGGCCGGCCATCCGCTCACGCTGCGCATGCATGCCGGGTACGGTCACAGCTATTACTTCATTGCGAGTTTCATCGACGACCACCTGCGGCACCATGCGGCGGCGTTTGGGGCTGGATAGTATCATCCAAATTGCATATATATCAGAGCTGGAGAATTTAGTCCGTGACGGCTTAGACTCTAACTTCAAGTGCAACACCCCGGAGTGACCCAGCCTACCGCGCGCCCAACCGCCATAGCGAGGTAACTTCCGCCTTACGCGCGGCGTGAAGCGGGTCGTCCGGGTCGGCTGCCTTGCCGTGGTGGGGCCGGATGTCGAGGCGTTCGAGCAGCTTGAGGCCGGCTTCGGCGATCCAGGTTTCCAGTTGCGCGCGGCTGCGCAGACCCAGGTGCTCGGCGAGGTCGGAGAGGATCAGCCAGCCTTCGCCGCCCGGCGCGAGGTGCGCCGCCAGCCCCTGGAGGAAGCCGCGCAGCATGCGGCTGTCGGGGTCGTAGATGGCGTGCTCCAGCGGCGAGCTGGGTTTGGCCGGGAGCCAGGGCGGATTGCACACGACGAGGGCCGCGCGCTCGGCCGGGAAGAGATCGGCGCGCCGCAGTTCGACTCGCGGCGCGAAGCCGAGGCGCTTGAGGTTGTCGGCCGCGCAGGCCAAGGCGCGCGCGTCCTGATCCGTGGCAATCACCCTTTGCACGCCACGCCGGGCGAGCACTGCGGCGAGTACGCCGGTACCGGTACCCACGTCGACGGCAATGCCGTTTTGAGCCAGCGCCTTGGGCAAGGGTGCGCGCGCCACCAGGTCGATGTATTCGCCGCGTACGGGCGAGAACACGCCGTAGTGCGGGTGGATGCGTGCGCCCAGCGTGGGAATCTCGACGCCCTTCTTGCGCCATTCGTGCGCGCCGATCAGCCCCAGCAGCTCGCGCAGCGAGGCCACGAAGGGGCCCGTCGAGGGTCCGTAGGCTTCCTCGCAGGCCACTCGCACGTCAGGCGCGCGACGCAGGGGAATAAGGTAGTCGGCATCGAAGGAAATCAGCAGCAGGCCGAGGTTGCGCGCGCGTTGCGCCTGATTCATGCGGTGCAGATTGAAGCTATCGATGAGCGTGGCGCCAGCCTTCTTCGGCTTGCGTCCGACGCGGCGAGTGAGCGCCTGGAGCAATTGGCGCGCGTTCTGGAAGTCGCCCTGCCAGAGCAGGCCCGAGCCCTCGCTGACGAGGCGGTGAGCCTGGTCGGCTGACATTCGGTCGTCGGCCAACTGCACGCGCTTGGGCGCTGACGCCGCGCTCTCGGAACGCCAGGGCGCGGACTTCGCCACGCCGGCTTCGTCCGACCAGTGGATATCTACCCCATTCACTGAACCACCCTCCGATCGCTTACGCGATCACCTCCCCGAGGGAGGAAAGCGCCGCCTTCGGGCGGCCGTGCGGCGGCACTCATGCCGCCACCGCATCCGCGCTAAAGAAGCGCGCAGAAAGTTCTTCCAGCCCGGAGGCGGCCAGCACTTCGCGCAGACGCTCGGCCGGCCGGCGGCGCGGCAGATCTTTGTAGCTTGCGACGATCAGTTCGTTTTTCATCGAATGCTCCCAACCGACCAGCTCGGTTACGTTCACCTGGTAGCCGTGCGCTTCCAGCTGTAGGCAGCGCAGCACATTGGTAAGGTGGCTGCCGAACTCGCGCGTGTGCAAGGGATGGCGCCATAGTTCGGTCAGGGCCGATTTGCCGAGGGACTGCCCCTTGTTTTTGCGTAGTAAGGCGGCGACCTCCGCCTGGCAACAGGGAACCAGCACGATGAAGCGCGCCGATTTGGCCAGCGCAAAACGGATCGCATCGTCGGTGGCGGTATTGCAGGCATGCAACGCGGTAACGATATCCACTTTGGCGGGCAAGGCCTGCGAAACGATGGAATCCGCGACCGAAAGATTAAGAAAACTCATGCCCGCGAAACCCAGGCGTTGCGCCAGTTCGCACGAATGCGCAACCAGTTCGTCGCGTGTTTCTATGCCCCAGATCTGCCCGCGTGGCGCCTGTTCCTTGAAGAAAAGGTCGTAAAGGATGAAGCCCAGATAAGACTTGCCCGCCCCGTGATCGACCAGGCTGATCTCGGCGCGCTCGGCCAGCACGTCCTTGAGCAGCGGTTCGATGAACTGGAACAGGTGATAGACCTGCTTGAGCTTGCGCCGGCTGTCCTGGTTCATCTTGCCGTCGCGCGTCAGGATGTGCAGTGCACGGAGCAGCTCGACGGACTGGCCGGGGCGGATATCGTAGGTTTTTTGCGGAGACGGGGCGTTCATGGAACAGAGGCGCGAAGGCGTGTGCGAGGCAAGGACGAAATAGCCGGCAAGTGTACGCCGGATGTCGGACAGGCGCTGCGGGTGTTGGGTGAAACCGGTCGGTACGCGTCATCCGGCCGTCAGCAGATCGATCAATGCCCGTGTCGCAGCGGATTGGCTGCGGTGCGGCGCGTATACGACCGAGAAAGGGCGTGTGCGACCGCGCAAGTGTGGCAGCAGTTCGACCAGACGGCCTCGTTCGATAGGTTCGCGAACGATGAAATCGTAACTTTGGCAAATGCCCATCCCCTGATGGGCCAGGGACACCACCCCGAGCACATCGTCGGATACTCGAATGCCGGGCGGGGGCTGCCAATCGATGTCGTTCTGGCCATCCTTGAACGCCCACGGCGTTATACGCCCGGTGCTCGGCATGACGAAAGGCAGGCAAACGTGCTGCCGGAGGTCTTCCAGCGTCGTCGGCGTCCCGGCCTGCCCGAGGTAGTCGGGCGCGGCAACAAGACATAGCGCCGCGTCCTCCAATTTGCGCGCCACGAGTCCGCTGTCGGGAAGTTGTCCGAGCCGGATCGCCAGATCGAAGCCTTCGGCGACCAGATCCACATTGCGGTTCGTGATGTTCAGTTCGACCTGGACATTCGGATACTGCCGGGTAAAGCGCGCCAGTAGCGGCGGCAGGCGGTAATGGCCGTAGGTCGTCGGTACGCTCAATCGCACGCGGCCCGTAAGTTCGCCTTCTTGTCCCTGAACTTCGCGCTCGGCGTCGCCGAGCAACGCAAAGGCCGTGCGCGCTTGCTCCAAGTAAAGCCGACCTGCTGCGGTCAAACCGATCCGGCGCGTTGTCCGACGCAAAAGCTGGTTACTCAGGCGCGCCTCCAGCCGGGTGATGGCACGGCTCAGGACCGAGGGCGTGGTCGATAACACAACCGCTCCCGCAGTGAAAGAGCCGTGCTCCACCACGGCGAGGAAGGCTTCGACATCACCAAGGTAATCGAATCGACGGCTCACTTTATCCAATCAAGAATAAATGAATTTCATTTTCAGCAGTTTATCTCCTTGAATGTATTCAATACAGTATCTCAACGCTACAAACTCAAGAGATTTTCATGCAAGCCCTACACCGATTGCTATCTTTGTTGTTGTTCGCTCTCGCCGCATCCGTCCAGGCGCAAACGCCTGTAGCCCGTATTCAAGGAGACACCGAAATCATGCGCGTCACCCCTCGCTCCGACATCAAGCCCGTGCTGTTCGTCCTTACCAGCCATGGAACCAAGGGAAGCACCGGCCAGGCGACCGGCTACTACCTCGGCGAAGTCACGCATACGCTGGCAGAGTTGGAAGAAGCCGGTATCCCGGTTGCGTTCGCCTCGATCCAGGGCGGCGAACCGCCGGTGGATGGACTGGAACTTGACGATGCCATCAACGCCCGTTACTGGAACAGCGCGGAGTTCCGCGAGGCCGTGCGGCATACGCAACGCCTAGCCGATGCCGATCCCTCAAAATATTCGGCGATCTTTTTCGCCGGTGGCCACGGCGCGATGTGGGACTTCCCGACCAGCCCCGACGTAGTGCGCGCGACGCGAGCGATCTTTGAAGCCGGCGGCGTGGTCGGCGCGGTTTGTCACGGCCCGGCTGCATTGGTCAATGTCACGCTCAGCGACGGCGCCTATCTCGTTTCGGGCAAAAACGTCAGCGCTTTCACCGACGACGAAGAACGCGCCGTCCAACTCGATAAGGTGGTGCCGTTTCTGCTCGCGACTACCCTGGCACAGCGCGGCGCAACGCACCAGCCCGCGCCGAATTGGACGGCCAAGGTCGTGGTGGACGGGCGCCTCGTCACCGGGCAAAACCCGCAGTCCGCTGCGGGTGTCGGCGCCACGATGCGCGATCTGCTGCTTGGCAAGCCGACGCCCTGATCCCTGATCTGACGATAGGAAGGAAGCGGGGCCCGGACAGTGATCGCCATGACTGCCATTCGTTCTGCGGTGCTCGACGACGCGGCAAAGGGCGCTCACAAAAGGCCGTGTCTAAAATGAGCGCGCATTAGAATCAAACATTTACCGTTGCGCTGTTGGCGCGGCGCACTGAAGCGACCCCCGATGCGTATCGAAGACATCCGCCAGCGCCTTTGCGAACACGGCGCGAAACCCGCCCATGAAGCCCGCGTGCTGCGCGCCTGGATGCAGGCGCAGCCGCTAGCCCACGGCACGCGCCGCCAGGCGGCGCAGGATTTCCTGCCGCTCGCCCTGCGCAACGACTTACCCGCGCTGTCCGCGACGCTCGACGCGCTCGCACGCGTGAAGTCGGAGCATCCCGGCGCGGACGGGTCGGCGCGCCTGCTCGTCGAACTTGGCGACGGACAGACGGTGGAAAGCGTGCTGTTGCCGCGCAACGGCGTCTGCGTGTCCACGCAACTGGGCTGTGCGGTCGGCTGCGTGTTCTGCATGACCGGTCGCGAAGGGCTGATCCGCCAGCTCGGCAGCGCCGAAATCGTCGCGCAAGTCGTGCTGGCGCGGCGCCAGCGCCAGGTGAAGAAGGTCGTGTTCATGGGAATAGGCGAGCCGGCCCACAACCTCGACAATGTGATCGAAGCGATCCAGTTGCTCGGCACAGCCGGTGGCATCGGCCACAAGAATCTCGTGTTCTCGACAGTCGGCGACCGCCGGGTCTTCGAACGTTTGCCGCAGGAACCGGTAAAACCCGCTCTGGCGCTATCGCTGCACACGACGCGCGCCGATCTGCGTGCGCAACTACTGCCGCGCGCGCCGCGCATCGATCCGGCCGAGCTCGTCGAACTTAGCGAACGCTACGCACGCGACACCGGCTATCCGATCCAGTACCAATGGACGCTGCTCGCAGGCGTCAACGACAGCGACGCGGAAATCGAAGGTATCGCACGCCTACTCGCCGGCAAATACGCGGTGATGAACCTGATTCCCTACAACACGATCGAAACGCTCGACTACAAGCGGCCCGATCCGGCGCGCGTCACCGAGATGGCGCGCGCGCTGCACAAGCGCGGCGTGCTGACCAAGGTGCGCAATTCGGCAGGGCAAGATATCGACGGCGGTTGCGGGCAGCTGCGCGCGCGCACGATCATCGTGCGGCCGCCTGCGAAGCGGGCTCCGGTGGCAGCGGCCCGAAGCGAATGAAGCCGCTCGTCAGTAGGCCCCTTCGAGGAACAGCGTCGGTCCGTCGAAGCGATAATCTACCTCGCCGTGGAAGTTGTCTTTGGACACGCTGACCTTGTAATCGACATATCGATAACCCAGCCCGACGCCGAAGTTCTTTGTGAAGCGCCAGTCTACCGAGGCGACCCAATTGGTCAGAGAACCATTGTATTTGTCATAGTCGAGGCTGAAGTAATCGACTCGGCCGCCGAGGGTCCAGTCCTTGGCAAAGGAATAGTGTCCGTAGAGCCCGATCGTCGGCAGCGGCACGAGCTGGTCCCGCTGTTCCGAATTGAAGGAGGCCGCGCGATTCGGCGTGGTCGCGTTGCCCGACAGCGCAATTGCGAAATCGGTGATATGTAGGCCCAGCGTGACGCCGACTTCGGCCTCCGGCTTCTTGTAGAACGAATAGCCACCGCTGAGGCGATAGATCGTCGTATCGAACTTGGTCGAAATCGCCGCTGAAACCGGGAAGGTCAGATCCCCCCAGTGGATGTCGCGACCTGCCGCGCTGGCACCGTTCCGATCGAGCTGGTAGTACTCGAACTCGACGCGCCAATTGTCGTAAAGGCGAGCGCCGAGCAGAACCGAGGGCAGGGCTTCCCGGTCGGACAGACCCATTTCGTTTTCGAGGCTGAGTTCGGTACCCGGAATATTGGTGCCGGGAAAATCGAGCCGCGCCGACGACTTGATCGAGGGCCAGAATCCCTCGATCACACCCCAGTAACGGTCGTCGGTGTTTTCGGCGCATGCCGTGCCGGAGAGCAGCAATGACGCGCCAGCCAGAAAAATGCAGCCATACTTCGTGAAGACCCTGCCAAGGTCGAGCGAACGCCCGTCAGGCGTTCTGGGATCAGTCTTGTTGCAGCTTACCCCGCCATGAATGGCGGGACTTGCACCGTAACGCGTGGTCAAGAACCTCATGGTTTGTCTCCCGATCCAGCACTAGTGGCTTCTGATTCCGTTTCTAAATCAATCAGGCAACGAAGACGCGTCGCAGACCTTGTACCGGGCACGGCGAAGTCGACAAAGGCATGGTTGGTTTAGTAATGGAATGATTCGTCCGAGCTGCGAATTCAGCATAGCAAGCACGGCGAGACTGAACAGAGGTTTTGGTGCTCTCTCCTTGCAGTGCAAGTGGCATTTGGCACGAACCGTAGGCGTCCCGCGTCGGGGCAGGGCAGGAACGACTGCCGTGGCTGTGGTTGATGCGCCGGCAAAGCGCCCAGATGTTCGGGAGCGTCCCTGACGAAGCCCGAGCCGTCGCGCGCCCGCGCGTGAAACGCAGACGTGGGGCCGCATGGCGCGATTTCAAGTTCTTGAAGCGGCCTTCCTCGCCCCTATCTTGGAGGCATGGGCACAGCTTGTGTGCCACCACCGACAAGGAGATAACGATGACTTTCCGTAGCGTATTCCCGCACGATGTCGTAAGCGAACTCGAACGCATTCAGCGCGGACTCTGGCAATCCTTAGAAGCCAATCCCGGCATTCGCGGCAGCACGCGCGGCGGCTTCCCGCATATCAACGTCGGCAGCTCGGAACGCGCGGTCGACATTCATGTTTTCGCACCCGGCCTCGATCCGGCCGCGCTCGCTGTACAAATCGAAAAAGGCGTGCTGACGATCTCGGGCGAACGCAAATCCGAACTGCCGACCCGCGATACCCAGGCGAACGTACAACTCGCCGAACGATTCGCCGGGCGCTTTCGCCGCGTGCTCTCGCTGCCCGACGATGTAGATCCCACCGGCATCGTCGCGAAATATCGCGATGGCCTGCTGCATGTCAGCGTACCGCGCCGCGAAGCCGCACAAGCGCGTCGCATCACCGTCCAATAAGGGAGCATGCATCATGATTGAAACGAACCCATCCACCGTACGCCGGATCGAAGCCGCGCTGATTCCCGATGTGAGCGTAATCGAGGATGCCGAAGGCATTACGCTTCACGCAGACCTGCCCGGCGTGGCCAAGGAAAACCTGAACCTGCAAGTCGAAGCCGACGTACTGACCATCGAAGGCGCGGTAGTTTTCTCGCAACCCGATGGCATGGCCGCCATTCATACCGAAGTCGAATCGCCGCGCTATCGCCGCGCCTTCACGCTCTCGCGCGAACTCGATGCCGAGAAAATTACGGCGGAACTCGCGCAAGGCGTGTTAAAGCTGAGGATTCCGAAGAAGGATCACGCGCAGCTACGCCGGATCGCCATCGATTTGCACTGAAACGAGCCAGGACGGCGCGCCTGCCGTCCCCTCGCATACACTTGCAGGTTCTGCAAAACCTGCAAGGCTGCTTTTATGTCCAACCCTTTCGCGAACACCTTGATCGTCGTCGGCAACGACGGACTCGGGCACGGCGACGACACGCTGCGCCGCCGTGTCGTTGCGACCTATTTCCGCACGCTGGCGGAGAGCGCCAACCTGCCGCGCGCCATCGCGTTCTACACGCGCGGCGTGCTGCTCGTCGCCGACGACTCCAACTGCATCGAAGAACTGCGCGCGCTCGCCAGCGCGGGGGTTGCGCTGATCGCCTGCCGCAGCTGCCTCGAATATTTCGGCTTGATGGAGCGCGTCGCGGTCGGCCAGATCGGCAATATGCTCGACATCGTGGAAGCCCAGGGTGCGGCGGAGAAAGTGATTACCTTATAAGGGATCCTGCTCGAATAATTGCGCGCCGCCTTGCTTGTGCTTGCCATTCGTCGTCTGAAAAAAGCCGGGTTTTCCAATGAATAAAATCGCCTAAAACCTCAATGCTCGGTCTTCTCCTCAAACGCTTCGCCGCCATGATCCCGACCTTCGTCGGCATCACGCTGCTCGTGTTTTCGCTGATCCGCATGATCCCGGGCGACCCGGTCGAGGCGATGTCGGGCGAGCGCGGCATCGATCCGGTGCGCCACGCGCAGTTGTTGCGCGAATTCGGGCTGGACCGGCCTTTGCCGGTGCAATACGGCGAATTCGTCTGGCGCACGCTGCACGGCGATCTGGGCGTGTCTATCGTGAGCCATGAACCGGTGATGGCGGAATTTCTCGAACGTTTTCCGGCCACGCTGGAACTCGCGCTTTGCGCGATGCTGTTTGCCGCGCTGCTCGGTATTCCAGCCGGCATGCTCGCGGCGGTCAAGCGCAATACGCCAATCGACTACGGCGTGATGGGCGTGTCGCTGGCGGGCTATTCGATGCCGATATTCTGGTGGGCGCTGCTGCTGATCCTCTACTTTTCGGTGTATCTCGGATGGACGCCGGTTTCGGGCCGGCTCGCCATCGAATTCGATCCGCCGCGCATCACCGGCTTGATGCTTGTCGACGCCCTGTTGTCGGGCGAGCAAGGCGCGTTTCGCTCGGCCCTGTCGCACCTGATTTTGCCGACAATCGCGCTCGGCACGATCCCGCTCGCCACGCTTGCGCGCATGACGCGATCATCGATGCTCGAAGTGCTGCGCGAGGACTACATCCGCGCCGCGCGCGCCAAGGGCTTGTCGCCGTTGCGCGTCGTCGCCAAGCATGCACTCCGCAATGCACTGATTCCGGTCGCGACCGTCATCGGCCTGCAGGTCGGCGTACTGCTCGGCGGCGCGGTGCTGACCGAAACGATCTTCGCCTGGCCCGGCGTCGGTAAATGGTTGATCGAGGCGATCCACCGCCGCGACTATCCGGTCGTGCAGGGCGGCATCCTGCTTTGCGCGGTGCTCGTCATCGCGGTGAATCTCGCGGTAGACCTGCTCTACGGCATCATTAATCCACGCATCCGCCATCCACGATGAATCGCGTCGTACAAAGCCCTCCGCATCCGCTGACTGAGTTCTGGCGCGATTTTTCGCGCAATCCGGGCGCCGTCGCAGGCCTTTTCGTCGTGCTCGCACTCGTCGCCTGCGCGCTGTTCGCCGAAGGGCTCGCGCCGCATTCGCCGGCCGAACAGTATCGCGCTGCAACTCTTATTCCACCCTCATGGCTTGCCGGCGGTCGCGGGCAATTTCTGCTCGGCACCGACAGCCTTGGCCGCGACATCGCCTCGCGCCTGATCTTCGGCGCGCGACTTTCGCTCGGTATCGGCCTCGTTGCGGTCGCGCTCTCACTCGGTTGCGGCATTTTGCTGGGGCTCGTCGCGGGATTTTCGCGCGGCTGGCTCGACAACGCGATCATGCGTTTGATGGATGTTTTGTTGGCGCTGCCTTCGCTGCTGCTCGCTGTCGCGGTCATCGCGGTGCTCGGGCCGGGCCTGATCAACGCGATGCTTGCAATCGCAATTGCCTTGCTGCCTCACTATGTACGGCTCACGCGCGCAGCAGTAGTCGGCGAACGCGACAAGGAATACGTGCTGGCCTCGCGCATCGCCGGAGCTAGCCTGCCGCGCCTGATGTTCATCAGCGTACTGCCGAACTGCCTCGCGCCGCTGATTGTGCAGGCTACGCTCGGTTTTTCGACCGCGATTCTCAGTGCCGCCGCGCTCGGCTTTCTCGGCCTCGGCGTGCAGCCGCCAGCCTCCGAATGGGGCGCAATGCTCGCCAGCGCGCTAGAGTTCATCCAGTCTGCATGGTGGGTCGTAACCTTTCCAGGCGGCGCGATCTTCATCGCGGTGCTGGCCTTCAACCTGATGGGCGATGGCCTGCGCGACGCGCTCGATCCGAGGCTCAAGCGATGAGCGCACCTTCCAGAATGTCATTGCTCGAAGTGCGTAATCTCCACGTCGAGTTCGCTCAGCTAAAGGCGGTGGACGGCCTCGATCTCACGCTTGAAGCGGGTGAGGTCGTCGGCCTCGTCGGCGAATCGGGTTCGGGCAAGAGCGTAGCCTCGCTCGCGCTGATGGGCCTGGTCGATCCACCCGGCCGTGTCAGCGCGGACAGGCTGCGTTTCGACGGTAAGGATCTCTTCGCAATGTCAGCCGCCGCGCGGCGCCGGCTGCTCGGCCGCGACATCGCGATGGTGTTTCAAGATCCGCAGGCAAGCCTCAATCCCTGTTTTACCGTCGGCAACCAAATTATCGAGACGCTTGCCGTGCATGAAGGCGGCTCGCGCCGCGCGCTGCGCGCTCGCGCCTTGGAATTGTTGAAGCAAGTCGAAATCCCCGACGCAGAACAGCGGCTTGACGCCTATCCGCATCAAATCTCGGGCGGCATGAGCCAGCGCGTGATGATCGCGATGGCAATCGCCTGCCAGCCGCGTCTCTTGATTGCCGACGAACCGACAACCGCGCTCGACGTCACGGTGCAGGCGCAGGTGCTGCAACTCTTGCTACGCCTGCAGCGCGAGCGCGGTATGGCCTTGCTGCTGATCACGCACGATCTTGCAGTCGTCGGAGAAATCGCGCAGCGGGTTGTCGTCATGTACGCAGGCCAAGTCATGGAAAGCGGCGCTGTGCCGGCGCTTTTCGATGCACCGCGTCATCCCTACACGCACGCCCTGCTCGCCGCACTGCCCGAACACAACCGTGGCGCAGAACGCTTGGCGAGCCTGCCGGGTATCGTCCCCGGACACTACGACCGTCCGTCGGGCTGCCTGCTTGCGCCGCGCTGCCGCTTCGCCGTGGCGCGCTGCCATGCACAACGGCCGGCCTTGAGCGGTGAGGCGACAGCGCTTGTACGCTGCCATTTCCCGCTCGATCCGCAAGGCTTGCCTAGCGGGCATCCGGATATGGGAGGCGCGCTATGAGCGATGTTCTATTCGAGGCGCGAGATCTATGTAAACACTATCGCGTGCGCCAGGGGCTCTTCCGGCCACAAGCGGTAGTGCGCGCGCTGGACGGCGTGAGCTTCGTAGTGCGGGCCGGTCGCACGCTCGCGGTCGTCGGCGAATCGGGTTGCGGCAAGAGCACGCTCGCGCGTCAGATCACGCTGCTGGAGACGCCAAGCGCGGGCCGCTTGCTGCTCGACGGCGCGGATCTGTCGAACATATCGAAAGCCGCGCTCGCGACGCTACGGCCCAAGCTTCAGATGGTCTTCCAAAACCCCTATGCGAGCTTAAATCCACGCAAGCGGGTCGCCACGATTCTCGCCGAGCCCCTGGCGATCAACGGCCGTTTGAGCGCCAGCGAACGCGCCGAGAAGATACGCGACGCGATGGCCCGCGTCGGCCTGCGGCCCGAGCACGCGGCACGCTATCCGCATATGTTCTCGGGCGGCCAGCGCCAGCGGATCGCGATTGCGCGCGCGCTGATGAGCGAGCCCGCGCTCGTCGTGGCCGACGAACCGGTTGCTGCGCTCGATGTGTCGATCCAGGCGCAGGTGCTCAATCTCTTGATGGATCTCCAGCGCGACAGCGGGGTGGCGTATGTCTTCATCTCGCACAACCTCGCGGTCGTCGAACACATTGCCGACGAAGTCATCGTGATGTATCTCGGGCGCATCGTCGAGCAAGGCGGGCTGCGCGAAGTCTTCGCTGCACCCCTTCATCCCTACACGCGGGCCTTGCTCGCTGCGACGCCACGGCTCAATCGTACTGAGCGCGTGCCGCGCGAGCGCATCCAGGGCGAACCGCCCTCGCCGCTCGCCCCGCCACCGGGCTGCGCCTATGCCGCACGCTGCGCTCACGCCCAGGCGCGCTGCCGCGAGGCGCCGCCGCTGCGCGAAGTCGGCACCCACCGTGTCGCCTGCCATTTCGCCGAGACTCTGGTCGCGTGACTGTATCGAGCTGCGGTAAAAACTCCCGTCCAGCCCGGAGTGATGCTTTTTTACAACAAAAATAGTCGTTTCGACGTACGCCGAACAGCGTAAAAAACGCCGCTTGATCATGGTCAATCGGCGAACTCTCCCAATGTTGATACTCGCCCTGTCCGGTCATCTTGGCCTAGTACGATTAGTTTCAGAGGGGAGAACCATAAAATGTCTTACATCATTCGTAGTGCAGTTGCCGGCGCGCTCGTCGCGGGTCTTTTTGCTTCCGGTGCGGCCATGGCCGCCGAAGAAGGTAACTGGATGGTGCGTGGCCGCGCGGCTTACGTCGATTTCAGCAACAGCAATTCGGACAACCTGCTCGCGCCGTCCGAGGTCAAGGTCCAAAGCAAGTGGATTCCCGAACTCGATATCACCTATTTCTTCACGCCGAACATTGCGACCGAACTCGTACTGACGGTGCCGCAATCGCACGACGTCGAACTGACCGGCGTAGGCAATATCGGTTCGCTTAAGGAACTGCCGCCGCATCTGATGGTGCAATACCATTTCCCGATGGGCGACTTCAAGCCTTACGTTGGCGCCGGCATCAACTACACGCGCATCTGGAACGTCGATCTGCTCGAAGGCGCGGTTGACGTCAAGCGCGATAGCTGGGGCGCTTCGCTGCAAGTCGGTATGGACTACAAGCTCGCACCGCAGTGGTACCTGAACGTGGATGCCAAGTACACCTGGATGGCTACGGATGTCTATCTGCGGCCGGCCAACAATGCAACCGTCACCAAGCTCAACCTCGATCCGTTGATCCTGAGCCTGGGCGTCGGCTACCGCTTCTGATTTAAATCCGCCGCAAGAAAAAGGGCAGCCTCGGTGGCTGCCCTTTTTTCATCCGCGCAGGAAAATCAGATGCCGGCAGCAGCGCGCAGGACTTCCACCTTATCGGTCGCTTCCCAGGAGAACTCCGGTTCGTCGCGGCCAAAATGGCCGTAGGCAGCGGTCTTCTGGTAGATCGGACGCAGCAGGTCGAGCATCTGGATGATGCCCTTCGGACGTAGGTCGAATTGCGCCTCGACAAGCCGCGCGATTTCGTGATCCGGCAGCTTGCCCGTGCCTTCGGTGTAGACCGTTACGTTGATCGGCCTGGCTACGCCGATTGCGTACGACAACTGGACCTGGCATTGGCGCGCAAGCCCCGCCGCGACGATGTTCTTTGCAACATAGCGGGCGGCGTAGGCAGCCGAGCGGTCGACCTTCGTCGGGTCCTTGCCCGAAAAAGCGCCGCCGCCATGCGGGCAGGCGCCGCCGTAGGTATCGACGATGATCTTGCGCCCGGTCAGGCCGCAATCGCCCTGCGGACCGCCGATGACAAAACGCCCGGTCGGATTTACGAGGTACTTCGTGTCGCGCAGGAGTTCGGCCGGGATCACGGCCTTGATGATCTCCTCGATAACGCCCTCGCGGATCGTTTCCTGCGAGACCTCGGGCGCATGTTGCGTCGACAGCACGACAGTATCGATAGAATGCGGTACGCCATCGACATAGCGGAAGGTGACCTGGCTCTTCGCGTCCGGACGCAGCCACGGCAGGCGGCCATCGCGGCGCAGTTCGGACTGGCGTTGCACGAGGCGGTGCGCGTACCAGATCGGTGCCGGCATCAACTGCGGCGTCTCGTCGCAGGCATAACCGAACATCAAACCCTGATCGCCGGCCCCGGTATTCAGATAGTCATCCGAGGCGTGATCGACGCCTTGCGCGATGTCGGGGCTTTGCTTGTCGTAGGCCACGAGCACCGCGCAGCCCTTGTAGTCGATGCCGTAGTCGGTGTTGTCGTAGCCGATGCGCCGGATCGTGTCGCGCGCGACCTGGATGTAGTCGACGTTCGCATGCGTCGTGATTTCGCCCGCCAGCACGACCAGACCCGTGTTGCAAAGCGTCTCGGCTGCCACGCGGGCGTGTATGTCCTGCGTGAAGATAGCATCGAGGATCGCGTCGGAAATCTGATCGGACACCTTGTCCGGATGGCCTTCGGAAACAGATTCCGAGGTAAAGAGAAAGTCGTTGCTCATGCCCGCTCCAAAAACAAAAACCCCGGTTGGCCTGCGTGGCCAGCTCCGGGGTTCCGAGCGGGCGACGCTTTAGCAGTATTTATTAGCCGCCCTGCAAGTTGTCGGTTTAACTCGGCGGATCGGTTATTATCCCTCAGCCCTAAAAACTTCGTCAAATCGGCATAGGGCGCCGATCTGTCTCAATGAACCGCTTTTTCCGCCTGTTCGGCCATCTGCCGCTTCTCGTTCTGCATAGCCTGGGCAGCGCCCTGGGCCTGCTCGTTTGGGTCGTCGCAGGACGTTATCGCCGCCTGCTCGCCGAGAACTACGGTCGCGCGCTCGGCCGCCCGGCTTCGCTCACCGAACGTCTGCGCGCGGCCAGCGAGGCCGGCAAAGGGGCGCTGGAAACCGCCTGGGTCTGGTCGCGCGAACCCGCCTGCACCGTGCGGGCCGTTCGCGGCGCACACGGCTGGGACGCCTTGGAAGCCGCGCGCCAAGCTGGCCACGGCATACTTTTCGTGACGTCGCACCTGGGCGGCTTTGAAATCGCGCCGCAGTTCTATGCCGCCGAAGTCGGGCCGATTACCGTACTCTTCCGGCGCCCGCGCAAGGCCGTACTGGCGCCGTTGATGGACGCGGGGCGCAATCGCGGTCGCATGCACGCCGCGCCGGCCGACACTGGCGGCGTGCGCGCACTACTCAAGGCACTCAAGGCGGGCGAGGCGGTCGGCATTCTGCCCGACCAAGTACCGCAGGCCGGCGAAGGGCTGTGGGCGCCGTTCTTCGGCAAACCGGCTTATTCGATGACGCTCGCAGCAAGGCTCGCCGGCCAGCGCGGTGTCGCGCCTTTTCTCGTTTACACACGGCGCCTGCCGTGGGCGCGCGGCTATGTGCTGCACATCGAACCGCTCGTGCTGCCCGCAGGCTCGCAGGAAGTGCGCGTCGCGGCGCTCAACGCGGCGCTAGAGCGCTTGATCCTGGCCTGTCCCGATCAATATCTTTGGGGCTACAACCGTTACAAGCAGCCGGCCGGGGTAGCCGGCCCGCTCGCCGAGGAATCCGTTTCATGAGCCGGCTCGTCGTCGCTTTTCTCTGGCTGCTTCACTGGCTGCCGTTGCCTGTTCAGGCCGTCATTGGCAACGGGCTCGGCTGGTTGCTTTACTGGCTCGTCGTGCCGCGTCGCCGCGTCACGCTGACAAATCTGCGCCTCTGCTTCCCGCATTTGAGCACGGCCGAGCGCGCCAAGCTCGCGCGACGCCACTTCATGTGCGTCGCCCGCAGCTTTCTCGAACGCGGTCTGCTCTGGTTCGGCTCCGCCGCGCGGATTCAAAGGCTCGTGCGCGTCGAAGGCATGGAAAAGGTCCATGCGCGGCTGGCCGAAGGCCGCCCCGTGATTTTTCTGGTGCCGCATTTCTGTGCACTCGACACCGCCGCCACGCGGCTTGCCACCGAGGTCAATAGCGTTTCCATCTACTCGGCGCAGTCGAACAAGGAACTCGAAAAATGGCTGTTCCACGGACGTAGCCGCTTCGGCGACCAGTTTTTGCTGTCGCGCCAGGAAGGCGTGCGCGCGGCGGTCAAGAAGCTGCGCGAGGGCGGACGCATCTTCTATTACCTGCCGGATATGGATTTTGGCCCGCGCGATTCGCTCTTCGTGCCTTTTTTCGGCGTGGCGGCCGCAACCGTGCCCGGCCTGCCGCGCATCGCCCGGCTTGCGCGCGCCGACATCGTAAGCTGCATCGTCCGTATGCTGCCGGCGGGCCGTGGCTACGAGGTCACGGTCGGTCCGTTCTGGGAAAACTTCCCGAGCGCCGACGAATACGCCGATACGCTACGCATGAACGGCCTCATCGAACAGCATGTACTTGGCATGCCCGAGCAATACTACTGGGTGCACAAACGCTTCAAGACGCGCCCGCCTGGCGAACCCGGGTTTTACTGATCGAATCATTGAGAGGGAGAGCACCGTTCATGTTCAGCAACCCCGATGAAGACAGCCTGCGCAAGCTCCTGCAGGATGTCCGCACGATCGCAATCGTCGGCGCCTCGCCGAACCCCGAACGGCCGAGTCATTACATCGGCGAATTCCTCAAGGCGCGCGGCTACCGCGTGATTCCCGTCCATCCGGCCATAGCCACTTTGTTCGGCGAAACCGCTTATCCAACGCTATCCGCCGTACCGGAGCGGATCGAGCTGGCGAACTTCTATATCAATTCCGCGCGTGTCGGCCCGCTCGTCGATGAAGCCGTGCAGCTTGGGATAGGCGCAATATGGATTCAAGATCATGTTGAGGATGAGGCCGCTGCGGAACGCGCCAGTCAGGCTGGGGCGAAGGTCGTGATGAACGATTGCATATACCGACGCCATCGGCAGTTGATCATTTGAGTGCTGCCGGGATGACGTGTGCCTGTGGGAGAATGCCGCGATGAAACTGCGCTTCACGAAAATGCAGGGGCTGGGCAACGATTTCGTCGTCATCGACGCAATCAACCAGAACTTCGAAGTGACGCCCGCGCGTGCGCGTCGGCTTGCCGACCGGCGCTTTGGTATCGGCTGCGATCAGATTCTGATCGTTGCGGCGAGCAGTCTGCCCGATGTCGATTTCCGCTACCGCATCTTCAATCTCGACGGCGAAGTCGAGCAGTGCGGCAACGGCGCGCGCGCCTTCGCCCGCTTCGTCCGCGATAAGGGGCTTTGCGAGCGCGACGAAATCCGCGTCGAAACCCTCGCCGGCGTGATCACGCCGCGCCTCACGGCCGACGGCCTTGTCTCGGTAGACATGGGCGTGCCGGTGCTGGAACCGGCGCGGATTCCCTTCGTTTCCGAGAGCGACGCACCGAGCCAGCCGCTCGATGTCGCCGGCACGCAAGTCCTGATCGGCGCAGTCAGCATGGGTAACCCGCATGCGACGCAAGTCGTGGCCGACGTGGATCGCGCGCCGATCGAACTCATGGGGCCGCTGATCGAACACCACCCGCGCTTCCCGGCCCGCGTCAACGCAGGTTTCATGCAAATTACCGATCGCGGCCATATCCGGCTGCGCGTATTCGAGCGCGCGGCCGGCGAAACGCTCGCCTGTGGCACCGGCGCCTGCGCGGCCGTCGTAACCGGTATACGGCGCGGCCTGCTCGACAGCCCGGTTCGCGTCGCCATGCGCGGCGGCGAGCTCACCATCGCCTGGGGCGGCCCTGCCACTCCGGTTCATATGACGGGGCCGGCCGTCTCGGTCTTCGATGGCGAAATCGACATCGACTAAAAAACCGCTCCATACAAAATCCTTACCGATCGCCCTCTCACCCATGACTGCAAACGACGTAGCCGACTATCTGCAAAAGCACCCGGATTTCTTCAACAAGAACGCCGGACTGCTCGCTCGCCTGAGCGTGCCGCACCCGGACACCGGAGAGGCGATCTCGCTGACCGAGCGCCAACTCATGGCGCTGCGCGACAAGCTGCGCTCGCTACAGGAAAAGATGGCCGATCTCGTGCATTTCGGCGAAGAAAACGACGCAATCCTGGAGAAGGTACATCGCCTGGTTTTGAGCCTTGTCGACGCCGACAGCTTCGAATCCGTGCGCGGCCTGCTCGACAACCATCTCGTCGACGATTTCGAAGTGCCGCACATTGGCATGCGCATCTGGCACAGCGTAATCACGCGCGAAGCGCCCGAATTCGAGCCGGTTTCCGAGGAATTGCGTTTCTTCGTCGCCGATTTGCGCCACCCCTATTGCGGGCCGACCACCCAGCCCGAAATCGCGACCTGGTTCGGCGCAGCCGGCGCCCATGTGCGCTCAGTCGCGCTGCTACCGCTACGCCACGACGGCCAGGTCTTCGGCCTGCTCGCGCTCGGTAGCGAGGAGGCCGAACGCTTCTATCCCGAGATGGGCACGCTCTACGTCGCGCGGATTGCCGAACTCGTCAGCGCAGCCCTACGCCGGCACCTCGGTTGAGGCGACGGCGGACGGTGCGCGACCGTGTATTGCGCGCAATAAGACTGGGGCAAAACCGCTTGAACCTGTGAGATGCCCAGGCATTTATGCCTGGGTCTTCACAAGCCGCACGGCATGGACGCGCGCGCTCGTCTATGCTCAAGCCTCGCTCCCCGCGATCGCACATTGCAGCCAACGCCATCAATTCGCAGGTGGCTGCAACAAAATAGAAACAAATTCGCGGGAAGCTTCGGCATTCATGTCCTGGTTTTCACCGGAAGGAGTTCTTCATGCAAAAAAGCCACTTCGTCGTCGCCAGCCTGTTTGCCGCGCTTGCCCTCCCCGTCTGGGCCGAAGACATGGCCCCTAACACGGGCGCTTCGATGGCCAAAGTTGAAGGCGAAGGGATGGTCGCCAAGGGCGGTAAGGTTTCGGTCAGCGCCGTCGTAATGGCTATCGATCCGGCCTCGCGCATGCTGACGCTCAAGGGGCCGCGCGGGAATATCTTCGAGGTCGTCGCGGGCGAGGACGTCAAGCGTTTAGATCAAATCAAGGTCGGCGATAAACTCGATCTGACCTATGTCGAAGCGATCGCCTTCGAACTCAAGAAAGTCCACGGCAAGATCCGCGAACGTAGGGAACTTTCCGACACCGCAGCCACGCAAATCGACGGCAAGCCCAGCGGCGCCATCGGCAAGCGCATCATCGTAGTCGCCGACGTAATCGGCGTGGACCATGCCAAACAAACGATCACGCTACGTGGTCCCAAGCATACGATGACGATCAAAGCCTCGGAACCGAAGTATCTGAAGGACGTAAAAGCCGGCGACCAGGTCGAGGTCACCTATGTCCAGGCTGTCGCCGTTCAGCTGGACGCCCGGCAAAAGTAATCTGCGGTATCCGCTCACGCTTCTGTGCAGCGTGAGCGGCAGGAAAACGAGCCCGAGCAGGTTCCCGATCCTCGCGACCGGGGCGACCTTTTCGGGCTCCCGCCTATAGCGCTCGGTCAAAATGAGCTTGAGCACACCCTGCGGCGGCGGGAGTTTTTCGAGATACCCAGTCGTCGTTGTTTCCTCACACGAGACCCGCGCATGCAACTGCCCTATCTGATCGCGGATGTTTTCACCGACACGCCCTTCGCCGGCAATCCGCTTGCGGTGTTCCCGCACGCTGTCGGACTTACCGACGCCGCCATGCAACGAATCGCCGCCGAGATGAATCTGTCGGAGACGATCTTCGTCTTCCCGCCCGTCGATCCGGCGCATGCCGCGCGCGTACGCATTTTCACGCCAGCGCGGGAACTGCCGTTCGCCGGGCATCCTACGGTTGGCTGCGCAATCGTTCTCGCCACGCAAGGCCTCGTTCCCGCGCCCGAAGGCGAAAGCCGTATCGTGCTCGAAGAAGGCGTCGGTCCCGTCGGCGTGCGGCTCAAAGTCGAAAATGGGCGCGCGATTTTCGCCGAACTGACTGCCGCAGTCGCGCCGAGCTTCAAGCGCGCGGTCGAGGACGCGGCGATTGCAAGGATGCTCGGGTTAGCGGACGCCGACATTCTGCCTGACGCCGAAGTCGCATCCTGTGGCAACCCCTTTCTCTGCGTGGCGCTGGCGAGCCGTGCGGCGCTCTCGCGCTGCAAACCCGATGCCAGCGCCATGGCGCGTCTTGTCGAATGCGACGCACGTGGCGTCTATGCTTACTGGCAGGCTACCCCGGAACACCTGCATGCGCGCATGTTCGGTTTCAGCCTCGGTCTGATCGAAGACCCCGCCACCGGTTCCGCCGCCGTCGCACTGGGCGGCCTGCTCGCCGCCCGCGCGCCGGAGGCGGACGGCCGCTACGCGTGGAAAATCATGCAGGGCGAGGATTTCGGCCGTGCAAGCCTCTTGCGGCTGTCGGCGGACAAGGCCGGCGGTCGGATTACCGAAGTACGCGTCGGCGGCGCAGCCGTCATCGTGGCCGAGGGCGTTCTGCGGTACTGACCCCGGCTGGAACGCCAATGCCGCTTCAACGCAGGAACAACCAGGCATAGCCGAGCGTCGCGGCCACCAACAGGTAGGGCACCGAGTAGGCGTGGAAGACAAACCAGGCGCGCCGTTCGCCGAGCAGGCGCAACGCGATCAGGTTGGCAAGCGAGCCGAGCAGACAGCCAAAGCCACCCACATTGACGCCCCACGCGATCATGCGCCAGTCTGCGGAGTGTTCGGCCAGCAGAATCGCTCCAGGCACGTTGCTGATGAACTGCGACACGACCACGCCCGTGAGATAGAGCCGTTCGGGCAATGCGAGCCCGATCCGCGCAACGAAATCCTGAATCCAGCCGGACTGCGCAAGCGTGCGCAGATCGATGAACATCAGCACGAAGACGATCAGGAGCGCCCAGTCGACGCGGCGTACGACGTCGCGAAAGCGCGTGAGATAGATTACGAGCAGCATGCCGAGCGCCCAATACGGTTCGTGGCGATCGACGAGCACGAGAAAAACCGGGTAGAGCGCGAGACTCGTCGCGAGCATGCCGCGCGCGAGCGGCGGCGGTGCGAGGTCTTCGTGCGTGTCGATGCGCTTGCCGGAAAACGCGAGCGCGGTGAAGACGAGCAAGAGGCTCAACAGCATCGTGGCCAGCGGCAGCATTTCGGCAACGAAGTCGTGAAAGGCGAGCCCCGAGTGGTGCCACAGAAAGAGATTCTGTGGATTGCCCATCGGCGTGAGCACCGAACCCGCATTGACCGCAAGCGCTTCGAAAATCACGAGACGCCCGGTCGGCAACGCCGCCATGCCGTGCAGGCCGAGCGTGAGCGGCACGACGATGAACAATGCGATGTCGTTCGTCAGGACCGTTGCGAGCAATGCCGAAGCGGTAACGAGCAGCAGCGCCAAGTGGCGTTCGGTATGCATGCGCGTGACGACGAGGAAGGCCGCATGCTGGAGGAAACCGCTTTCCTCCAGGCCCATCGTCAGCAACAACAGGCCAGCGAGCGCCGCGATCGTCGGCCAGTCCACGCGCTGTGGATAGTGCGCGATCTGGCCTGGCTCGATCAGCGAAAGAACCACGAATATGAGCAAAAGGATCAGCAACAGCGCGTCGCGGCGCACGGCTCCGAACAACGCTTGGGGAAGGCGGACCAGGGCTTGCATGGGGCTGAGGGATTTGGGCCGGTTTTACGAAAGGACGCGCGATGATACTCGCCTATCCGTCCGCGACCGCCCCGGTGTGCGGCTTTCAGGCCGTAGGCGCAACCGCCGCCACGACGGCGATTTCGATCCGCCACCCCGGATGCGCAAGCGCCGCGACTTGAACGCACGCACGCGACGGCGCGGCGCCCGGCGGTAGCCAGTCTTCCCAGGCGCTGTTCATGGCAGCGTAATCGGCCATGTCGGTCAGGTAGATCGTGGCCGACAACAGGCGCGCCTTGTCGCTGTCCGCGAGCGCGAGCGTAGCGTCGAGCGCCGCCAGCACTTCGCGGGTCTGCTGGCGGATGTCGGCCGTCTCGCTGACCGGCACCTCGACGGCATAAACGAGGCCGCTATGGCTGACGGCGTCGGAATAACGGCGGCCCGGATTTAAGCGATCGATCATGGTGGTACTCCTTTTATGGCTGGAACGGGGTTCGCGGACAATTGCGCACACGCAAGATTCTGATCCACTTCGCTTGCCGCGACAAAGGCCCGGCTGCTACGCTGTCGGGTTCCGCTCGGGCGCTGGGCGCTTCGTCGAATTGTGAGTCATGCAGAACGATTATCTCGAAAGAATCCTCAATGCAACGGTCTATGACGTTGCAATCGAATCACCGCTCGACTTCGCGCCCAATCTTTCCGCGCGCAGCCACAACCGGATCTACCTCAAGCGCGAGGACATGCAGCCGGTGTTTTCATTCAAGCTGCGCGGCGCTTACAACAAGCTCGTGAAGCTCTCGCCGCAGGCGCTTGCACGTGGCGTGATCTGCGCCTCGGCCGGCAATCATGCCCAGGGCGTGGCGCTCGCGGCGGCAAAACTCGGCACTCGCGCGGTCATCGTGATGCCGGCCACGACGCCGCCGATCAAGATCGACGGCGTGCGCTCGCGCGGCGGCGAAGTCGTGCTGCACGGCAACTCGTTCGACGAAGCCTACGCCCATGCGCGCGAACTCGAACTGCGCGAAAAACTCACCTTTGTGCACCCGTTCGACGACCCCGACGTGATCGCCGGCCAGGGCACGATAGGCATGGAGATTCTGCGCCAACATCCGAAACCGCTGCACGCGGTGTTCTGCGCCATTGGCGGCGGCGGCCTGATCGCCGGCGTGGCGGCCTACATCAAGCGCCTGCGGCCCGACATCAAGATCATCGGCGTCGAAACCTTCGATGCCGATGCGATGGCGCGCTCGCTCGCCAAGGGCGAGCGCGTCAAGCTCGATCAGGCGGGTCTGTTCGCCGACGGCACGGCGGTCCGGCTTGTCGGCGAGGAGACCTTCCGGCTCTGCCGCGAGCTTGTCGACGAAGTCGTCCTCGTCGATAACGACGCGATTTGCGCCGCAATCAAGGACGTCTTCGAGGATACGCGCGCCATCCTCGAACCCTCCGGCGCACTCGCGGTCGCTGGCGTCAAAGCCTATGCGGCGCAGCACAAGGCGCACGACAAAACCTTCGTTGCAGTCGCCTCGGGCGCCAACATGAATTTCGACCGCCTGCGTTTCGTCGCCGAACGCGCCGAAATCGGCGAGCAGCGCGAAGCGGTCCTCGCGGTCACGGTCCCCGAAAAGCCCGGTAGCTTCCGCAAGTTCTGCAGCCTGCTCGGCAACCGCAACATCACCGAATTCAACTACCGCTATGGCAGCGCGACGCGCGCGCACGTCTTCGTCGGCGTGCAGGTGCATTCGCGCGCCGAATCGCTACGTCTGGTGGAAACGCTACGCCGCCACGAACTCGAAGCGCTGGACCTGACCGACGACGAAATGGCCAAGCTCCATGTGCGCCACATGGTCGGCGGCCACGCGCCCGCAGCCGATAATGAGCGCATCCTGCGCTTCGTCTTCCCCGAGCGGCCCGGCGCGCTGATGACCTTCCTCTCGCACATGCGCTCGGACTGGAATATCTCCTTGTTCCACTACCGCAATCATGGCGCCGACTTTGGTCGCGTACTCGTGGGCATCCAGGTACCGCCCAAGGACGACGACGCCTTCGCAACGTTCCTCGCCGAACTCGGCTACGAACATTGCGACGAGACGGATAACCCGGCCTATCGGATGTTCCTCGGCTGAACGGACGATGGCCTCAACGCGGAACCCGTCCTGACAAAACCGGTCAGACCGACGACAATTACGCGCTCGCCCCGTAGCCAGGTCTATTCATGAAACCAATTGCCAAACAGTTAAGCATCTTCGCGCTTTTCGCTGCTGTCGCCGCCGGCGGTTGGTTCGCTTTCGGCCAGCAAAAATCGGCGCCCAATGTCAGCGTAACCCGACTCGACGGCCAGACGCTGACAACGAGCGCTCTGCGCGGCAAGGTGGTCTTCGTGAACTTCTGGGCCACGACCTGCACCACCTGCGTAGGCGAAATGCCCAAGGTCATCGCGACCTACAACAAGTTCGCGGCACGAGGCTTTGACACCGTGGCCGTCGCGATGGATTACGACAACCCGGCCTGGGTGCGCGACTACACGCAACGCAAGGGACTTCCCTTCACCGTGGCGCTCGATAGCAAGGGCGAGGCAGCGCGCGCCTTCGGCAATATTCGCCTGACGCCGACGAGCTTTCTGATCGACAAGAAAGGTCATATCGTCCAGCAATATCTTGGCGAACCCGATTGGGGGGCGCTACACGCTCGGATAGAGAAACTGCTCGCCGAGCAAGCCTGAGGACCACGCGAACCTGCGACATGCGACAAGCACGGTCGGCGACGCGTCATCGCAGACAAAGCTCTAATAAATTGAAATAAGATCGCCTCGCTAAAAACCCGCCGTCCGGCGGGTTTTTCTTGTGGGATGCCCCGGCTCTAATTGCCGGGGCATCCCACAAGTTAGAGCGAACGCCTCTTGGGCGTTCTGGGCCTAGTCTTATTGCAGCGCATGGTCAAAACCACAAGAGAGAGCAAAGCGTGAAAATCCAGTTCAAAACCTTTTTTGCCACGGGATTGCTGCTGTGCACCCCGGCCGCTTTCGCCCTGAGCCCCGCCGATGACACAAGCGCTGCGGCGCGGCTCAAACAGATTGTCGAGGACCATTTCGACGCCACACTGGCGCTCGATCCGCTTTTTGCGACGCGGATCGGCGAGCACAAATACGACGACCAGCTTGGCCGCCCCGCAAACCTCGCGACGCGTGCACGCCGTATCGTGCAAGATCGCGTGGCCTTGCAGGCCGCCGAAGCACTCGCGCGCGACGCGCTCGCTCCCGAAGATCAACTCAGCCTCGACCTTTTCATCCGCGATCTGAAGCTCGAACTCCAAGGCGAGCGCTTTCCCGATTACCTGATGCCGATGACCCAGCTCGATGGTCTGCCGATGACGCTCGCCGTTTTCGGTTCGGGCAGCGGTCCGCAACCCTTGAGCACGCTGGCCGAACATCAGGCCTGGTTGCGCCGCGCAGACGGGTTTCCAGCCTGGGTCGATGATGCGATTGCCGCAATGCGCGAAGGCGCCGCGCGCGACGTGACGCTACCGCGCATTACCGCAAGCCGTATCCTGCCCCAGCTCGACCAGATCCTCGCTGCCAAGACCGAAGACAGTGTCTTCTGGCTACCCGTGCGCGAACGCATGCCGGCCGGACTCGATAGCGAAGCCCTGGCGCGTCTCGGAGACGCCTATCGCACATTGATCGAAACGCGTTTGCAGCCGGCCTACCGCAAATTGCGCGCGTTCATCGCAAACGAATACCTGCCACACTGCCGCACGAATGTCGGCTGGGACGCGTTGCCCGACGGCCCGGCCTGGTACGGCTACGCAATCGAAACCTCCACGACGCTGAACTGGGCGCCCGACCGGATTCACACGCTCGGTCTCGCCGAGGTCGCGCGGATCGAGGGCGAAATGCGGCGCGTGATGCATAAGGTCGGCTACAAGGGCAGCCTCAAGAATTTCTTCCACGAACTGCAAACCTCGCCGCGCTTTTACTTCAAGCGGCCCGAGGAACTCGTCGAAGGCTACAGGCAGGTCAAGGCGCGCGTCGATGCACAATTGCCTCGCATCTTTTCGATGCGACCGCATGCCGACTATGAGATCCGTCCCGTCGAGGATTTCCGCGCCGAAGCCGCGCCTGGTGCCTTCTACGAAGCCGCTTCGGCCGACGGTTCGCGGCCGGGTGTTTTCTATATAAACACTTTCAATTTAAAGGCCCAGCCGATCTACGGCATGGAAACGCTGTCGCTACATGAAGCTGCACCCGGCCACCACTACCAGATCTCCTTGAGCCAGGAAATGACGGCAATGCCGCGTTTCCGCCGCTTCGCCTCGAACGTGGCCTTCGAGGAAGGCTGGGCGCTCTACTCCGAATCGCTAGGCGGCGAACTCGGTCTTTATAGCGATCCCTACCAGTGGTACGGCCATCTCTCCGACGAAATGTTGCGCGCGATGCGGCTCGTTGTGGACACCGGGCTTCATCACAAGGGCTGGAGCCGCGAACGGGCAATCGCCTTCATGCAGGCGCATTCCTCCATGGCGCAAAGCGATGTAATCGCCGAAGTCGAGCGTTACATGGTCTGGCCCGGCCAAGCGCTCGGTTACAAGCTGGGGCAGCTCACGATCCGCCGACTGCGAAGCGAGGCCGAACAAGCGCTCGGCCCGCGCTTCGACGTACGCGAATTCCACCGCCAAGTGCTAAGCGAGGGCGCCTTGCCACTACCGCTGCTCGAAACGCGTATTCGGCGCTGGATCGCGGTACAAAAAGGCTAAATCGCTGATCAGGCATTCGAGCTGGCGCTACGCACCGGCTCGAATTCGACTACCGTCGCGCTCGTTTCCTGGCTTACCGTCTTGGAGAGATGCCCCTCGACGACCGCGCCGACATCCATCTGCAATTTCTGATAGCGAATCGTGCCGGTGATGTGCGCATTCGGCTGCAACTCGAGGAAATGCTCGACGACCAGATCGCCGACGACAGTCCCGTTAATCACTGCGTCATAGCAGCGAATACTGCCCTCCACCCGCCCCTTGTCGGACAGCACGAGCAGGCTTTGGCGCTTGCCTTCGCCGGGCTTGCCAATCGCATTACCCTTGAGCGAACCGTCGATCCGCAAGCCCGTCGCGAAATGCAGGTCGCCCGAGATTTCGACGTCTTCCGCGATCAGGCTGGACAACTTGCTGATTTCGATCAGCGAAGGTTTTTTCGGTTTGCTCGTAAACATAGCTCTACTCCTTATTTCTTGCTTTCCTGCGCCTTCCGGTAGAACGCCAACTTGTCCTGCATTTCACGGATACGCTGATTGAGAATATCGATCTGACGCTCGAGCTCGGCCGCCTTCGCACTGGTCATGCGCAGTTCGAGCTCGCGGTCGTCGTATTTTTTGCCAAGCACGGCCAACTGATGGCGCGCCTGCGTAAGTTGCCGCACGCTCGTTGCCTCGGGCGCGACAAAATAAAACAGCAGGATCGCAAGCGCCGCGCAAACGATGCCGCTGAGCGTACCCAATAACAGGTGCCGGCTGCGCCGGTCGCGCGTGAGAACGAAACTCGCCTTCGTCAGCTGGCGCGTGCTCGCGCTATGGAAACCCTTCGCCACGCTCAAAGGCCGGCGAGATAGTTCTGCGGATCGTCGTACTCACCGTCGCGCAGCACCTCGAAATGCAGGTGCGGACCGGTCGAGCGACCCGTCGTGCCGACATAGGACAACACATCGCCGGGGGCTACGACCATGCCGGTCTTGACCGCAAGCTTCGACGCGTGGGCATAGCGCGTCATCAGGCCGTTGCCGTGGTCGAGTTCGACGAGCCAGCCGAAGTCGTGATGCCATCCGGCAAATTCCACGACGCCGCCAGCCGCTGCATGAATCGGTGTACCAGGATCGGCCTCGAAGTCGAGTCCGCCGTGGAAGGCCAGCCGACGCGTGATCGGGTCCGTCCGGTTGCCGTACGGCGAACCGAGTTCGACGTCGGCAATCGGCAATCGACTGGGGAAAAACATCTGACCAAGATTGCGTTGAGTGGAAAGACTACCTATCCGTGCTAGCTGCGCCTCGATCTTCATAATGCCGTAGTCGAGCGCAGCAACCGGATCTTGAGCGAGCAAACGTGGCGGCAACATCGGGCCGCCACTGCCGCCCGAGAGTATCTTGGCCGCCGGACGGCCAACCTGGCTTGCGCCGTGCGTCGGAACATCGCGGTTCGGCGTCAGACCGAGGCGTCGATCGAGCTGCGCCGCTTCGTTCTCGAGCTTGAACAGGCGGCCAGCAAGCGCGCCCAGTTGTTCGACCGTATAAGGCTTCTGATTCGGCGCGCCATGCAGCGGCAAGCTCACGCCCGTGTCACCGCGCGCGGCGAAATAACCGATCGCGACGCCCACGGCCACAAGCAACAGCGCGGCCAGGCCGCTACCGAGCAACAGACTTCGTAACGACAGGGTGCGCACGCCAGAATGCGTTAGCGCTCCCGTGGAAACCATGACAAATGCCATCGCCTCCCCTTTCCATTTTCTTGGTCGGCCGCAAAGCGGACTCGGCCCCTGTTTTTACATGCCGGCGCGAAATAGATCACGTCTCGACAGGGAAATCAGCGAGACTCGGATCGTAAGTGTAAAACGTGTCGACATGCAAGCCTTTCGGGGTATTCCTATTGAATACCCCGAAAGAAAAATCATGCGGAGATCAGCGACTTAGGCGGTCTGCCCGCTTGGAAAGGCGAGCGATTGCGTCGCGCAGTTCGGCTACTTCAGCGCCAAACGCGCCAAGCTCCTCGCGCGAAGGCGTGATGCCGGCTTCGTCAACTGCGTATTCGCGCAAGTTGGCGAAGGCGTTGCCGGTCGCCTGACGCAACCAGGCGGCGGCAGTCAGCGCGCCGCCGTGAAGACGGTGGGCAAGCGGATCGCCCACGATGCGCGCGAGGTCTTCCTCGACATCCCAACGCAGGTTGCGCAGAACGAAGCCAAGCGCTTCGGCAAATGCGGCATCGCCGGTAATACGCACTTCACCGAACACGGCCTGCGGGCCGGACGGCAGGCGCGTCCAGACATCGCCGGGCAGCGTTAACCGAACGTCGGGGCTGTCGGAGGCCGGGCTCGCCGCAAGATGCCCGCCCTCTCCGACCTCCAGCCCGAAGCTCAAGGCACCGACGCCGATGCATGCCGTGCGACCGGCAAAAGGCGCAAGCCGCGCCGGTGCCCAGTCGTTACGCCGCACCAGCGCTTCGAGCATCCCTGCAAAGACGCGCGACGGCAGCGCCAATGGTTTTTCGCCAAGCCCTACGCTCATTGCAGTTGCTCGATACCGGCCAGTATCCAGCCACGGCTGCCATCCAGCGGTTTGGCCAGATGCCAAACCTCGTCGAACTGCGCCGGCGCAGCGGCCGGATCTTCGCGCAACAGGCCGTGGAAGCGCACGCTCGCGAGGAAGCGGCTGGCTTCCTGGCTCACATCGAGCAAGTCGGCATTCAGCGCAACGACGTCGGTCTTGTCGCGGCGACCCGCGCGCGCGTCGATATCGAGTTTGAGTTCGGCAAACATTTCGGGCGACGTAAATTCGCGGATGTCATCGAGATTGCCTTCGTCGTGCGCGGCCTGCATGCGAATGAAGTTGACCTTGGCCGTGCGGACGAAGCCTTCGGCATCGAACCCGGCGGGGATGCTGCTACCGCTCGCAAGCGTACCGCCACCGGCAGCTCCTGCGCCTGTCAGCGTATCGGCGGCCAGCGGAACCGAGTACGGCGCACCCGCGCCGGCGTATTGCATCCCTTTGTCGCGCGACGGGCTTGCGCCACGACCGAAGCGGCGATACAGCGCAAATGCGGCAAACGCTGCGAGCGCGATCAGCAATAGACCGGCGAACTCGCCGCCTATGCCCAAATGCGAGAGTAGCGCCGCGAGACCAATACCGGCCGCCAACCCGGCAAGCGGCGCTGCCCATTTACGCCAACCCGAAGGCTGCGCCGCTGGCGGAACACCCGGGGCCGGGCGCGCACCCAGCCCCGGTTGGGCCTGCTGCGGCACGGGCGCATGCGGCATGGCGTTCTGGCGCGCGGGTTGCGTGACTGGCGCGCGCTGCATGCCTATGGAACGCCCGCCGCCAAGACGCTTCGCCTCGGCTTCGCTCAAGAAGAGCGAAAAACCGAGCAGGATGGCAAAAAAACTCAAGGCAAGACGTTTCATGCGACACGACTCCAAACAGTAAAAAAACGTAAAGTAGATGTGGCCACACCGCGAAAGTTCAAGCGGCTTTGCAATATCAAGCGCCAAAAGAACGCAAGCCTTCGAGATCCAGCACCGTCAGCCCACCGTATTCGACCTTGAGCAGACCGGCCTGTTCAAGCACCTTGAGCGCCTGGTTCACCCGCTGGCGCGAAACACCTGCGAGATAGCCGATCTCTTCCTGGGAAATCTGGATCTGTGCGCCGATGCCCGGATAGAGCACCGAATTGAATAAGGCGGCCAGGCAGCGCGCGACACGGCCTTCCGGATCGAGCAAACGGTCATTCTCGACCATGCCAACGAATTGGCCGAGCCGTTCGTTCAATTGGCTCAACAGAAAGCGGTTGAACGGGATACTGTTGTCGAGCAGCCACATGAAGGTGCTCTTGGGCATCAAAGCGACATGGCTGTCGCGCAGCGCGATCACGTCGTACTTGCGGATCTCCGCCTTGAGCAGCGAACCTTCGCCGAGCCAGCCGCCGCGCGGCACGCCGGTGAAGGTCGTCGAACGGCCATCGGCCGAAAAGGTGTTGATCTTGACGAGGCCATCGACAATGCCGATCCAGTGCTCGACAGAATCTCCCTTGCGTACGACGGAGCTGCCCGCAGCATAGAAGCGCAGTTGCACTTCCTTTTCGATCCGGGTGCGCTGCGCGTCGGTAAGCCCTTGGGTCCAGATGCTCTCGCGGAGCAGATCGGCCAGCGTCGTCATTTCGATATTGTCCGTATGGTGACAGCAAGCTGTAAGTGCGCTTGGCTAAGGTGAGCGAAGATAAGCTTGCGCGCCCGGCTTTTTTGCCGCGACGTACGCTAGCGCAGCTTTGCTGCAACGGGTTAAAAGGCATGGCCGAAACCGCCTCTCCCGTCGCGGCATCGCCCGGATCGTGACATGCAGGCAAAGAACCGGCATGCAGATATCCAAAGGAGGATTTTGGCACAGAACGCAATGCGCGCTCGGCGCCAAAATGCCACCCGCCTTGAGCGGGGCGCAGGTTCGAGGAGAGAGGCATGGCCAATTCGACGGCGGGACCGGATACCTTTCCACGCTGGCTGCTGCATCACGCTCGCGTCCGCCCGACACGGCCCGCCGTGCGGGAAAAAAAATTCGGCATCTGGCAGACCCATACTTGGGCCGCTGCGGCCCAAGAAGTACGCAATATCGCCTGCGGGCTGGCCGGACTTGGCTTCGCACGCGGCGACCGGCTGGCGATCATCGGCGACAACCGACCGCGACTCTATTGGGCGATGTGCGCCGCGCAAGCGCTAGGCGGCATCCCCGTACCGCTGTACCAAGACGCGATTGCGCGGGAAATAGCCTTAGTGCTGCGCGACGCCGACATCCGCTTCGCTCTCGGCGAAGACCAGGAACAGACGGACAAATTGCTCGAAGCGCGCGGCGAGTGCCCGGATCTCGCTCACATCCTCTATGACGATGCGCGCGGCATGCGCCATTACGCGCATTGCGGGCTTGTTGCGCTCGATACACTGCAAGAAGCCGGCCGCGAGCGCCACTTGCGCGACACGGGCTTTTTTGCAGCCGAGGTCGCGCAAGGCGCATCCGACGACACCGCAATCATGCTTTACACCTCGGGCACGACCGGCACGCCCAAAGGCGTGATGCTCTCGCACGCGAACCTGCTTGTCACCGCACGCAACGCGGCCGAGTTCGACGGCTTATCCGAATCCGACGAAGTGCTGTCCTACCTGCCGATGGCCTGGATCGGCGACAACGTTTTTTCGTTTGCGCAAGCCTACGTAACCGGTTTTTGCATCAACTGCCCCGAGTCGTCCGAGACCGTGACGACCGACCTGCGCGAAATCGGCCCGAGCTATTATTTCGCGCCACCGCGCGTATTCGAAAATCTGCTGACGCAGGTGACGCTCCGCATGGAGGATGCCGGCGCATTCAAGCGCGCGCTGTTCAGCCATTTCATGAGCGTGGCGCGCCGCGTGGGGCCGGATATTCTGGATGGCCGGCCAGTCGGATTATTGGCTCGGCTGCACTATGCGCTCGGCAATCTCGTGATCTATGGTCCGCTGCGCAACGTGCTCGGCTTCTCGCGCATGCGCGTCGGCTATACGGCAGGCGAGGCCATCGGTCCGGAAATCTTCGACTTTTATCGCTCCATCGGCGTCAACCTGAAGCAACTGTACGGCCAGACCGAAGGCTGCGTTTTCATCTGCATGCAACCGCATAACGAGGTCTTCGCCGACACGGTCGGACCGGCCGCGCCGGGCGTGGAGATCCGCATCGACGACAGCGGCGAGGTGCTCTACCGGGGCCCCGGCGTGTTCCAGGCTTACTTCAAGAACCCCACGGCAACCACCGAGACAAAAACGATCGAAGGCTGGGTGCGTACCGGCGACGCCGGCTACTTCGACGCGCGCGGGCATCTGAAGATCATCGACCGCGCGAAGGATGTCGGCCGCCTCGCAGGCGGTGCGCTTTTTGCGCCGAAATACATCGAAAACAAGCTCAAGTTCTTCCCGCAAATCAAGGAAGTCGTCGCCTTCGGCGCTGGCCACGAGGCCGTCTGCGTATTCATAAATATCGACATGGAAGCCGTCGGCAACTGGGCCGAGCGGCGCAACCTGCCTTATGCGGGCTATACCGATCTTGCCGGCAAGCCCCCCGTGCTCGAACTGATCCGCGCATGCGTCGAACAGGTCAATGCCGATCTCGCCAACGATCCGCAAGTGTGCGGCGCGCAGATCCACCGCTTCATCGTGCTGCACAAGGAACTCGATCCGGACGACGGCGAACTCACGCGCACGCGCAAGGTGCGGCGCCGCTTCATCGCCGATAAGTACGCCGTACTTGTAACGGCGCTCCACGACGGCCGCGCGAGCTGCTTTATAGAAACCCAGGTCAAGTACCAAGACGGCCGCAGCGGCACCATCGCGGCCGAGCTTGCGATTTGCACGGCGCGCACTTTCCCTTGCGCACGCCACGCCGCATAAGGGTGCCACGATGAAACCCACGGATATGCCACTGACCGCACCGCAGCACGATCGCCGCAGCAGCACCGCGATTCTCGTCCTCGAACACATCAGCTTGGCCTTCGGCGGCGTCAAGGCTCTGACCGACATCAGTTTCGATGTGCGCGAAGGCGAGATCCGCTCGATCATCGGCCCGAACGGCGCCGGCAAAAGTTCGCTGCTCAATGTGATCAACGGCGTCTATCGGCCGCAGCAAGGGCGCATCGTATTCGATGGCCGGGAATGCCGCGCGATGCAGCCCTTCGACGCCGCGACACGAGGAATTGCGCGCACTTTCCAGAACATCGCGCTGTTCCGTGGCATGAGCGTGCTCGACAACCTGATGGCCGGCCGCGCAATGCACATGAAAGCGGGCATCTTCAGTCAGGCACTGGCCTTGGGTCGCGCGCGCCGCGAGGAACTCGCCCACCGGCGGCGCGTGGAAGAAATCATCGATTTCCTCGAAATCCAGGCTTGGCGCAAAACGCCGGTCAGCCGCCTGCCCTACGGCCTGCAAAAGCGCGTCGACCTCGGCCGTGCGCTCGCGATGGAGCCGCGGGTGTTGCTGCTCGATGAGCCGATGGCGGGTATGAACGTCGAAGAAAAAGAAGACATGTGCCGCTTCATCCTCGACGTCAACGATCAATTCGGTACGACGATCGTGCTCATAGAACATGACATGAGCGTGGTAATGGACATCTCGGACCGCGTCGTCGTGCTCGACTACGGCAGGAAGATCAGCGACGGCGCGCCCGCCGATGTGCGCGACAACGCAGACGTGATCCGCGCCTATCTCGGCGCTAGCCATTAACAAGGACATCAGCATGAGCTATTTTCTCGAAACGCTGTCGGGCGGGCTGATGGTCGGCATGCTCTATTCGCTCGCCGCGCTCGGCTTCGTGCTGATCTACAAGGCCTCCGGCGTTTTCAATTTTGCGCAAGGCGCGATGGTGCTATTCGCCGCGCTGGCGATGGCGCGCTTTGCGCAATGGCTGCCACGCTGGTTCGGCTTTCACAGCGCACTCCTTGCGAACCTGCTCGCCTTCATGCTTGCAATGGCCTGCATGATAGGCGTCGCCTGGCTCGTCGAACGCTTGGTGCTGCGGCACCTCGTGAACCAGGAAGGCGTCACGCTCTTGATGGCCACGCTCGGCATCGGCTACTTCCTCGACGGCGCCGGTCAATTATTGTTCGGCAGCTCAACATACAAGATCGATATCGGCATGCCGAAAGATCCGCTGATCGTGCTCGAAAACACCTTCGAAGGCGGTCTGCTGCTCGCTCGCGAGGACATGTTCGCAGCCCTCCTTGCGGCCTTGCTCGTCGTGGCGCTAGCGCTCTTCTTTCAGAAGACGCGCGTAGGCCGCGCGCTGCGCGCGGTAGCCGACGACCACCAGGCCGCCCAGTCGATTGGCATTCCTCTCGCGCGAATCTGGATCATCGTATGGGCCATCGCGGGTTTCGTCGCACTCGTTGCCGGTGTCATATGGGGCAGCAAGCTCGGCGTGCAGTTCTCTATCTCGCTCATCGCACTCAAGGCGCTACCGGTCGTGATCCTCGGCGGGCTCACCTCGGTACCGGGAGCAATTCTTGGCGGCCTCTTGATCGGCGTCGGCGAAAAGCTCGCCGAAATCTATCTCGGCCCCTTCGTCGGCGGCGGCATCGAAAACTGGTTCGCCTATGCGCTCGCCCTCGCCTTTTTGTTGCTGCGGCCTCAGGGCTTGTTCGGCGACAAGATCATCGACCGCGTCTGAGTAAAAAAACCATGTTCTATCGCGAGAACGGCCAATTCAAGAGCAGCTATGGCGCGGACCTCGCGCTATTCCCGGTTGTGCAGGATCGCTGGGCCATCATCGGCTTGGCAATCATCGCCTTTATCGTCCTGCCCGCCTTTGCCAGCGACTACATTTTCCGCGCGGTGCTGATCCCATTTCTGATCCTTTCGCTCGCGGCAATCGGGCTCAATGTGCTCGTTGGCTACTGCGGTCAGATTTCGATGGGCTCAGGCGCCTTCATGGCTGTCGGCGCCTATGCGGCTTACAACCTGCAGGCGCGCGTGGACGGCATGCCGCTCTTGCTCGCGCTGCTTGGCGGCGGCGCGACTGCCACTGTATTCGGCGTGATTTTCGGGATGCCCAGCCTGCGGATTCGCGGACTTTATCTTGCAGTCGCCACGCTCGCAGCGCAGTTCTTCGTTGACTGGTTTGCCAATCGCGTCAAGTGGGTCACCAACAACTCGTCCTCGGGTTCGGTCAGCGTCGCCTCGCTCGAAATTCTTGGCCACCGCTTCGACTCGCCGCTGCAAAAATATCTACTTTGCTTAACGCTCGTCGTCGTCTGTGCGCTGCTTACGCGCAACCTTGCGCGCGGCGCGCTCGGACGCAAATGGATGGCAATCCGCGACATGGACGTCGCCGCCGCCGTGATTGGCATCCGCCCAGTCGCGGCGAAGCTTTCGGCCTTCGCGGTGTCGAGCTTCATCGTCGGCGTCGCCGGCGCCCTGTGGGGCTTCGTGCACCTTGGCGCCTGGGAGCCCGCCGCCTTCGGGCTGGAAAAGTCGTTCCAACTGCTCTTCATGATCATCATCGGCGGCCTTGGTTCTATCGCCGGCAGTTTCTTCGGCGCGGCCTTTCTCGTGCTGCTGCCGATGTGTCTCAACTACATACCGCATTGGCTCGGTCTACCACTGTCGACCGCGACTGCCGCGCATCTCGAACACATGATTTTCGGTGCGCTAATCGTGTTCTTCCTGATCGTCGAGCCGCACGGGCTGGCCAAACTTTGGGCTACCGTACGACAAAAACTCCGAATCTGGCCGTTCCCACACTAACGGCGCATCCCCGCAGCACCCCGTGTAGCGATAAAAAGAAGGAGACAAAGATGCAGATATTGAGGCTTGCCAAGAACGCAGCGCTCGCCGCCACGCTCGCCACGTCCACGCTTGCACAGGCTCAGTCCTCCGAGCAATTCGTCCCACTGCTGGTCTACCGCACGGGTCAGTTCGCGCCGCTCGGCATTCCCTGGGCTGACGGCAAACAGGATTACTTGAAACTCGTCAACGCGCGTGACGGCGGCATAAACGGTGTCAAGATCGCCTTCGAGGAGTGCGAAACTTCCTATGACGCAGCCAAGGGCGTCGAGTGCTACGAGCGGCTCAAGACGCGTGGCGGCGGCGCAGCGGGCTTCGATCCGCAATCGACCGGCATCACTTTCGCCGTCACCGATAAAGCCTACAGCGATAAGGTGGCAATTGAGACGATGGGTTACGGTTTGTCGCAATCGGCTGACGGCTCTGTATTCGAATGGAATTTCCCCCTACTCGGCACTTATTGGACGGCGACCGATGTGATGTTGCAGGACATCGCTAAAAAGGAGAAAAACAGCCTGAAGGGCAAGAAAATCGCGCTCGTCTATCACGACAGCCCTTATGGCAAGGAGCCGATCGCGCTGCTCGAAAAACGCGCTGCGGCCGAAGGTTTCGAGCTACAGCTCTACCCGGTGACGCCGCCGGGCGTGGAACAGAAATCGACCTGGCTCCAGGTGCGCCAGAAACGCCCCGACTATGTTCTGCTGTGGTCGGCGGGCGTCATGACGCCCGCCGCAGTTCGCGAAGCTCAGGCCACCGGTTATCCGCGCGAGAAGATTTATGCGATCTGGTGGGCCGGGTCCGACCATGACGTGAAGGATCTCGGCGCTGCCGCCAAGGGCTATAACGCCATCACGATCCACAACAGCGCCGCACGCGACAAGGTTCATGGCGATCTGAAAAAATTCGTCTATGACAAGGGACTTGGAACGGGTAGCGCGGACGAAATCGGCGCACTCGCGCATACGCGCGGCATGATGATCGCGATGCTGCAAGTAGAGGCAATCCGCGCCGCACAAGAGAAATTCGGCAAGGGCCGGCCGATGACGTCCGAACAAGTGCGCTGGGGTTTCGAGAACCTGAACCTTGGCGCGGACCGCCTCAAGGCGCTCGGTTTTGGCGAAATCATGCGACCGATCAAGACGAGTTGCCAGAACCACATGGGCGCCGACTGGGCGCGTATCGTGCAGTGGGATGGCGCCAAATGGGAGATCAAGTCGGACTGGTACCAATCCGACAAGACCCACATCGATGGGCTCGTCAAGGAATACGCGGCCAAGTATGCGAAGGACAAGAACATCGTGCCGCGCACATGCAGCTAAAGTGAACAGGCTCCCGATGACCGCCACCCAGCCCGACACCTTGACGAAGCCGCCGCTACTCGATGTAAATGGCATCGAAGTGATCTACAACCATGTGATTCTCGTGCTCCGTGGCGTATCGCTCGCGGTACCCGAGGGCGGCATCGTCGCGCTGCTCGGGGCTAACGGCGCGGGCAAAACCACGACGCTGCGCGCGGTCAGCAACCTGCTCGCCGGCCAGCGCGGCGCCGTCACAAAAGGCGGCATCACGCTCGCCGGCGAACGGATCGAGGCCCTGACGCCGGCCGATCTCGTCCAGCGCGGCCTCGTGCAGGTCATGGAAGGCCGTCACTGTTTCGCACATCTGACGATAGAAGAAAATCTGATGACCGGCGCCTACACGCGGCGCGACGGCCGCGCCGCGATCGCGGACACGCTCGAGAAGGTCTACGGCTACTTTCCGCGTCTTAAAACGCGACGTGGCACGCAGGCCGCCTACACCTCGGGCGGCGAACAGCAGATGTGTGCAATCGGCCGCGCCTTGATGGCCAACCCGAGCATGGTGCTGCTCGACGAACCCTCGATGGGCCTCGCGCCGCAGATCGTCGACGAGGTTTTTGCCATCGTCAAGGATCTCAACACGCGCGAGCACGTGAGCTTCCTGCTCGCCGAGCAGAACACGAATATGGCGCTGCGTTATGCCGACTATGGCTACATCCTCGAAAACGGCCGCGTCGTCATGGATGGCGCGGCCGCAAGCCTGCGCGACAACGAGGACGTGAAGGAGTTTTACCTGGGGCTTGCGGGCGTGGGCCGCAAGAGCTTCCGCGAGGTCAAGCACTACCGGCGGCGCAAGCGCTGGCTTGCGTAAGCTTGCTGCGTGACGGGCTTATCATCGGGCGTTTGCAACGCAGCAAGGCTTTTTATGCCGCATTCACAAGTCGCTTTCGTTACTGGCGCCGGCCGTCGCGTCGGCGCGGCCATCGCCCAGGCGCTGCATGCGCGCGGATGCAGCATTGCGCTGCATTATCGTAGTTCGCATGCTGCGGCTGCCGCACTTGCCGCCGAATTCGAAGCCGCGCGCGCGGGCTCGGTCCTGCTCATGCAGGCCGAGTTGCTCGACGCGAAGTCCTTGCCCGCGCTTATCGAGAACGTCATCGCGCGTTTCGGACGGCTCGATTTCCTCGTCAACAACGCTTCGAGTTTTTTCGCCACGCCGCTAGGCGAAATCGGCGAGACCGAGTGGGACGATCTGACCGGCTCCAATCTCAAGGCGCCATTCTTTCTCGCCCAAGCCGCGGCGCCACATTTAAAGACGGCACATGGCGCGATCTTGAACATCGTCGACATCCACGCCGAACGACCGCTTGCCGGCTACCCAGTCTATTCGGCCGCCAAAGCGGGTCTTGCCGGTCTAACCCGCGCGTTGGCCATCGAGCTTGCACCCGCAGTGCGCGTCAACGGTATTGCGCCCGGCGCGATCGCCTGGCCCGAGGACGGCCAGTTCGCGCCGGCCGAGCGCGCCGCGATCGTCTCCCACACGCTGCTTCGGCGCATGGGTTCGCCGCGCGACGTCGCCAGCGCGGCGGCTTTTCTGCTGCTCGATGCAGCTTACGTGACGGGCCAGATCCTGGCGGTCGACGGCGGACGCAGCGCGCATCTCTGAAGGGCATCCGACAAGCCCCGGAGCCGCCGGCCCCGACCGCTATAATCGACTGTTTCATTCAGGAATTCCGCGCCGTGGATACTCAGCCAGTGAGCCAGCCAGTCAGCCTGCCTGCGGACACAGAGTTCTCGAATACCTTCCTGCGCTTGAAAAAATTTCTCGAACGCCAGGTCGGACGCGCCATCGCCGATTTCAACATGATAGAAAATGGCGATGTGGTCATGGTCTGCTGCTCGGGCGGCAAGGATTCGTATTCGCTGTTGTCCATCCTGCTCGCATTGCGCGAGCGCGCGCCAATCGATTTTCGCATCGTCGCGATGAATCTCGACCAGAAGCAGCCGGGCTTTCCCGACCATGTGCTGCCGGCCTATTTCGAGAAGATCGGCATCGAATACCGGATCATCGCCGAAGACACATACTCGATCGTTAAATCGAAAATCCCGGAAGGCAAGACGACCTGCTCGCTCTGTTCGCGCCTGCGCCGGGGCATCATCTACCGCGTGGCGCGCGAAATCGGCGCAACCAAGATCGCGCTCGGCCACCATCGCGACGACATGCTGGAAACGCTTTTCCTGAACATGTTCTTCGGTGGCCGCATCAAATCGATGCCGCCGAAGCTTGTCTCCGACGATGGCCAGAACATGGTTATTCGCCCGCTTGCCTACTGCAACGAGCGCGACATCGAGCGTTTCGCGCGCACGCTGGGCTATCCGATCATTCCATGCAACCTCTGCGGCTCGCAGGAAACCGCGCAGCGCAAACAGATCAAGGCGATGCTGCGCGAGTGGGAGCAGCAATATCCCGGCCGCATCGATTCGCTCGCGACGTCGCTGGGCAACATCGTGCCCTCGCATATGCAGGACAGTACGCTATTCGACTTCAAGGGTCTTTCGCGCGATACGCCCGTGGCCGAGGGCGACATCGCCTTCGATGCGCCGGAAATACCGCCGGCATCGCGCCTCGTGCCGATTGCGAATATTTCGGAAGGCCGGGAGCGTGACGGTTTAGGCTGCGCACAATAGCCTCAAACCGGTACGCTGGGGGAAAACAGGCCAGAAAACAAAATGCCCCCGCTACCCGAAATAAATTGTGTGCTGTTGGCCCAAATACTCGGCCAACAGCGGCTGATCGAAAAACTTGGGCAATCCGAAGCCCTGCGCGCCCAAGGCCGCGCACATAACCGAATCATGCGTTCGGTCGAAGGGCATCACGGGCAAGCGCTGCGCAACGATGCGCAGCGTCTGATTGCCGTCTTCAGGCGTGCCGACGATGCTATGCAGAGCGCCGCCGATATGCAGGAAAAACTGCGTCGTCTGCCACCGGTTTCCGGCATCAATCTCAATCTTCAGATTGGCATTCACTGCAGCGACGAAGCTGGCGGAGCAGCCGTTGCGCTTGCCAGCAGGCTTGCCGACATCGCCGCACCGGGCCAGGCGCTGTTGACTGCGGAAGTCGCACGGCATCTGAGCGACAGGATGCGCACGCGTGCGTTTGCCGTGCCCGACCGCAGCCTTCATCATGAAGGTATCCGGATTCCGCTGTTCGGACTTTCCACTCAGGACGACCCTGCAACGCAACTGCGCCTTGTGCTGCGGCACCGCGACATCGCCCATGTCGTGACCGCAGCGCGGCCTATCCTGCTGATCGGCCGCAACGAAGGCAACGACATCCGGATGTGGGACCGCCGCGCTTCGCGCCACCATGCGCGGATCGAATGCCGCCACGGCAAGTTCTACCTGTTCGACCGCCAGAGCACGAACGGCAGCTTCGTTTTGTCGGAGGGTAAATCCGCAATCGTGCTCAGGCGCGAGGAATGCATCCTGTCCGGCTCCGGCAAGATCGGCTGCGGCTTTTCGCTCGTTGAAGACGATCACGACGAAGCACTCGGCTTCGAAGCGCTCCCGCGCTAGAGTTCGCGCGCGGAAGCCATCTTCCAATGATCACGCAGTCTTGCGTAGCTGACGACTGTAGTCGTGCACCGTCTCGACGAGTACGGCAACGTTTTCGGGCGGCGTGAATTGCGAGATACCATGCCCAAGATTGAAGACATGGCCCGCATGCGGACCGAAAGCGTCGAGCACGCGCCGGGCTTCGGCCTCGACCGCCTGCACAGTACCAAATAGCGCAGAGGGATCGAGATTGCCCTGGAGCGCAACTTGTTCCCCGACGCGCGCGCGCGCGAGCCCGATGTCGGTACTCCAATCCACGCCCACCGCATCGCAGCCGCAGGCGGCAATCGCTTCGAGCCACTGCCCGCCACCCTTGGTGAAGACGATGACCGGCACGCGCTCGCCGCCCTTCTCGCGCACGAGGCCAGCAATCACGCGGCTCATGTAGGCGAGCGAGAATTCCCGATAGGCATGCGGCGTCAGCGTACCGCCCCAGGTATCGAAGATCTGGACGGCCTGCGCGCCAGCTTCGATCTGTGCATTCAGATAGCGAACGACCGCCTCGGCCGTCACGTCGAGAATGTGATGCAACAGATCGGGGCGCGCGTAGAGCATCTGTTTCAAATGGCGAAAATCCGAGGAGCCACCGCCTTCGACCATGTAGCAGGCCAGAGTGAAGGGGCTGCCCGAAAAGCCGATCAGCGGCACCGAGTTATCAAGCGCACGGCGGATTTCCGACACCGCATCGATGACGTAGCGCAGATGGTCGTGCGGATCGGGCACGGAAAGATCGCGGATCGCCCATTCCTCGCGCAAGGGACGCTCGAAGCGCGGCCCCTCGCCTTCGGCGAAATAAAGCCCGAGCCCCATCGCATCGGGTACGGTCAGGATGTCGGAAAACAGGATCGCCGCATCGAGCGGAAAACGTGCGAGCGGCTGTAAGGTTACTTCGGTAGCAAGCGCCGGGCTTTTGCAAAGCGCCAGGAAATTGCCCGCGCGCTTGCGGGTTTCGCAATATTCAGGCAGATAGCGGCCTGCTTGGCGCATGAGCCAGACCGGCGTGTATTCGGTCGGCTGACGCAACAACGCGCGCAAAAAGCTGTCGTTCCTTGGGCGGGACATGGCGGTTCGCAAAGTCAAAACAGTATTTTAACCCGCGCGGCGACGCCAAGCCCCTGCGTTGCGGCAAGGCTCAAAGACGTCTTAGCAGTAAGGTCGCGAGCAGCGAAAGCAGGATCGTCATGCCAAGCGCGATGCGTATCTGCCGGCCGCCGATGCGCAAACGCAAATCGCCTGGCAAGCCGCGCGGAAAATGCCGCCGCAGCCAGGGATCGAATACCCCTGCGGCAATCGCGAGCACCACGATGACAAGCAACCATTTGATCAAAACGTGGGCTCCAGGATTTGGTTCGACGTCCGAACAGTGGAATCATGCATAACCGCAAGCCACTAATTCAGGAGAACCCGAATGATAGATCTGTACACCTGGGGTACGCCCAACGGGCAAAAAATTTCGATCATGCTCGAAGAATGCGGGCTCGAATACCGCGCGCATCCGGTGAACATCAGCGCTGGCGATCAATTCAAGCCCGATTTTCTAGCCTTGAACCCGAATAACAAGATTCCGGCGATCATCGATTCCGAGGGCCCCGAGGGTAAGCCGATCCCACTTTTCGAATCCGGCGCGATCCTCATCTACCTGGCGGGCAAAACGGGGCGCTTCCTGCCCGAGGGCGCCACCAGCCGCTACGAAGTCCTGCAATGGCTGATGTTCCAGATGGCGTCGGTCGGACCGATGCTCGGTCAGGCGCACCATTTCCTGCGTTTCGCACCCGAGAAGGTGCCTTACGCAATCAAGCGCTACAGCGACGAGACACGGCGTATCTATGGCGTGCTCGACGGGCAACTGGCAAAGCGCGAATACATCGCCGGCGAATACAGCATCGCAGACATCGCGACTTGGCCGTGGATTTCCCGTTACGAATACCAAGAAATGAACCTGGCCGAATTTCCCCACGTGCAGCGTTGGTTCGCCACAATCGGCGCACGTCCGGCCGTCCAGCGCGGGATCAAGGTTCCGGCATGAATGCACGCGCGGGCGACGCTCTGGAACTGATCTTTGTCGAGGCCGACGCGCCACGGCGCACGACGCCGCTCCTGTTCCTGCACGGCGCCCACGCAGGCGCCTGGTGCTGGGCCGAGCACTTCATGCCGTGGTTCGCCGCCCGTGGCTGGGATACATACGCGGTTTCGCTTTTGGGTCATGGCGAGAGCCCAGGCGCGGATTATCTCGATGCCCTATCGATCGACAATTATGTCGACGATCTGCACAAAACTATCGCTTCATTGCCGCGCACGCCCGTCGTCATCGGTCATTCGATGGGCGGTTTCGTGCTGCAAAAATACCTCGAACACACGCGGCTGCCGGGCGCTGCGCTGCTCTGTTCGGTGCCTCCTGGCGGGCTGGCCGGAGCGGCGCTAGGCCTCGCGATGCAGCGTCCGGGGTTACTGGTAGACCTCGGCCGCCTCGCTGGCGGCACCGCGGTCGGCTCGCGAGACCTCGTTGAAGCAATGTTCCACAAACCCATACCCGAGGCGCTGATCGCGCGCTACTTTGGCCTGATGCGGGGCGAATCCCAGCGCGCGATCTGGGACATGCTTGGCTTCAACCTGCCGCGAATCCGTCAGGAACACTGCGGCCATATGTTCGTGCTTGGTACGCGCGAAGATCGGCTGATTCCACAATCCGCGATCCACCAAACCGCCATCGCGTGGAACGTGCAACCGGTGCTGGTGGACGACATCGGCCACGGTTTCATGCTCGAACCCGGCTGGGAGACAGTTGCGCAAGCACTCACCGACTGGATCGAAGCGCGCTTCGATTAACCGCGCAATGCGCCACCGGGTTCTTGATCTCCCCATTTGCATCCGCCTTTTGTAGCATTATTGCAACAATTCAAAAAGTTCGGATAAGCCGGCAATCCTTACTCTGCCCGACCATCTTGCGCGGAACTTAAAAAAATAATTCGCGTCGACGCAACAAATGGCCTCAACTTTTTCTCGTCCGATACGTTTACATCGGTATGCACGGCGCCGGCAGGGAGCGGCGCTGGCGTGAAAGGCGCCGCCAATCCAGGCGGTTACGCGGTGGGCACCTCTCGTTGCATAGGGGCAAAGATGGTGAAGATCATGAATATGGCGACAGGAAACTCGCTCGACGAATTCGGCGCATTCGCTGAAGAGGTACTCAATGCAGGCGGTCTACCGCAGGCATTGCTCGAACAACTGGGCTTGCAAGAGGCTCTGCCCGGTCGCGGCTCGCGCCAGACCACCCATGTCAATCCCGAAGAATTCCTCGAACAGATCTATCGTCTCCAGGAATGACTCACCCGAGCCCGCCCGTCCCATGCTCCCGGACCAAGCGGTGAACATGGGAGCCGCAACGCCGTAGGATTTGGCCTACGGCGTTGCATCGCATTATCCGATAGGGCTTTCGGCAACAGCTTACGCCATGCGCGCCGGTAAGCACGTAGCCTCCAGGCTTGCTGCTGCCGTTTCCCGTTTTCCACTCAGGAGAAATCGGAATGCCTGCGCTTGCCTCCCTGCCGAAATCGCAATTGCGCGAATATGCGATGGTGCTGCTCATGTTCGCGGGCTTAGCATCCGCGCTCGCCTACAGCGAATCGGTTCTCGAACCGCTGCTCGATTCCCCCAACCATGGCATCTGGATCACTCAGGCGCTCAACGAATGCGATCTCCATTCTCTGTTCGGCTTGCCACTACAGTCGAAACCGTCGCGTCTGCCTGCGGCCGATAGTCCGCTCTTGCAACGCGATACCAGCCTGCGCCATTTCGCGATTGTGTACGGTCCGTAAAAAAAGAAGCCGTGGCGTTTTGCCACGGCTTCTTTCGTAGGCTCCGGTCTCGCGAGAAAGCAGGCGCTTTTCAAAGCGCCTTCAGCTTAGTTTCTGGTCGACGACAAACTGATCATTGACCTGCTTCACGCCCCTCACCCGGCGCGCAAGCTCGATTGCCTGAGCACGCGTGGTTTCGGATGCCACGATGCCGCTCAATGTCACAACGCCTTCGACCGTTGTCACGGAGACAACCAAGTGGCGCAATTCGGCCTCGTGGACGAGGCGCTCATGCACGCGTAACGAAATCGCTTTGTCGTCGGTGAAGTTCGGCGCGAGTTCTTCGAGCGTCGCAAGGATTTGCGTGCTCGGTGCTTTTTCGGGGTCGTCGGACGGATCGACCGCAGTTCCTTTCGCAAGCGCCGCAACCGCTTTCGCGGTTTGCTGCGTCGCCATTGCCGCCTTGCCGAATACGATGACCGGTGCAGCCTGGAGCGATCCGCACGCGGCAAGCATTAGTGAGCCCAGAATGGCGATAGCGAGCGGACTCTTGATTCTTCCCGATTTGTGCATGACGCGCCTCCAATCCAAGCGTCGGCGGTACTCCGCCTTACGCTTGAACTCTAGAGAACGTATCCACGGCAAACCATCAGCCCCTGCCGCTGCGCGATGTAGGACACAGCAAGGGCGGGCTGTAGGCCGATTCCGACAGAGCCGGACTCAAAAGCGCGAGCCGGGCTCCAAGAGAAAACTTTCCTCTTCCGGAGTGGATGCGCGACCGAGGACCGCATTCCGATGCGGAAAGCGGCCAAAGCGTTCGATGACCGCCTGGTGCCGCTTTGCATAATCGAAATAGCCCGCGCCCTCGGGCCACTGTCGCACCAGCGCTGCAAAACATGCCAGCGAGCGCGCCTGCGCGGCAAGCGATTCGCCATGCTCGAACGGCAGGTAGGCGAAAACGCGCATAACCGACGGCAGATTCTGATCGGCGCCGCTGGCGACGAGCGCTTCGGCGGCCGCCAGCGCGAGCGTATCGCCCGCGAACGCCTTAGCCTGATCGCGAAAGAGATTACGCGGAAACTGGTCGAGTAAAAGAATACGGGCAACCGCGCCGCGCCCGTCGCCGTCCCAGTTCATGAAGTCGCCCGCGAGCGCCTGTTCGACGAGCGAGCCAAAGCGCTCACGGATCGCATCGTCGAAAGCCGGGTTCTTGCGGAACCATTCGGCGCGCGCCCCGCCGTGAAGCGGATCTTGCTGCGGCAGGAACCAGAATTCGAGAACGGCTTGTGCCGCAATCGGCAGAGTCGTCACAACATTTGTTATCAATTAGGAACAACCCAAACCAATGCAGCATTGTTTGGTCCTTTGATATTTGACACATCAATTAGAGTATTGATCTCAATCCGAAGTCCGGGAGGACTCCAAGCAAAATCGAATTCGACGAATCCGTTTGCTTGGCCCGACGTTGGCTCTTGCTTGCCGTAAATCGTTTGATAAACATTGGGAGCCCGAGATACAGCACGAAATCCTCCAAGAGAGACAAAGGCCCACGCGGTGGCTTCGTTTTTATCAAAAGCAAATCGAACCAACTTACACGCATCTACCTTTACGTCATTGGCACACTCAGGAAAACCCTTGGAGACACAAGTAAACGCAGCTTCACGCAATGCATTTACACCGAGATCCTGCATTGAAGAGTCATCCCCACAAGAACCGAAGTAGGCAACGAAATCCCTTTTGGATTTGATGTGCGGCAAACCAAGATAGGCAACTGTTTTTGCAATGCTCCCCGCCCGACTTTCGCCAATATTTGAATCATTTTTCTCTCGTGTATTTTCACCAACACCTGTTAAAGAAGCATATGTCTGCAAGCGGCCATTCTGTTGATTTAAAATACAAAATTTATCTGCTCCGCACGCTTTAATTTTATTGAAAAACTCAAGCCTATGCTCACGCAACAGCTCCGTTGCAAGTCCGGATTTTTTTGCGAAATCCTGGTACCGACTTAGTATCTCTAACTCATTTCGCGATAACGCAGCATCTTCACATATCGCCAGTTCATGAGGAAGTTTGGCATTCTTACACCATGCAGGCCGTTGTCGCGCATCGAAATTAGCATTACCGTTTGATTGCACTTGAACACTTGGCTGGTTTTGAGCGTACACCACACAAACAGTTAGCCAAGTACCGGCAACGACAAGCAAAAGCTTTTTCATTATTTATACTCGAACATAAATCGACGGCGCGCGGCCTAACTCATGCCGTCTTGCGTTTAGCCCGCGTAGCCGGTTTGGCGGCAACCGCCTCGTCGGCGGCCTCCGTCTTCTTCTTGGCCGGCGCGCGCGGGGCCTTCTTTTCGAACTCGAAGCCGACCTTGCCATCATCGCCGCGCACGAGGAAGGCCGAGAACTTGCGCCGCGTCCGCGAAGACACGAAATTCTTGAGCAAATCGGTGCGGCCGTCCTGCAGCAGCTTTTTCATCTGCGTGGGCTCGACCTCCTGCTGCAAAATCACCTTGCCCGAGCGGAAATCGCAGGACTTGCCTGGCCCCAAGGATTTTTCGCAGACGTAGGCCAGACCGTGGTCATACACGTTCGCCTGGCATTTCGGGCAGGCGCCGAGCGCTTCGTGCCCGGAGAAGTCGACCGGCTCGGCCGTTTCGTCGTCCCTGGGCTGGCCGAAATCGAACTCGGGCTGCTTCTCGTCGTTGAGCTTGATGAGCGCGTTGAACGGCCGGCCCATCTTGTTGCGAAAACCCGTCAGCGGGCCGATCTGGCCCTCGGTCAGCAGGGTTTCCAGCTCATGCAGTTCGAACTGGCGGCTGGCGACAATTTTCCACAGCGAATAATCGCAATTACCGCACTGAAATTTCTTGTAGGTTTCGCGGATCACGCCGCCGCACTTGGGACATGGCGCCGCCAGCACGCCAAAATCGCCGGGAATCGTGTCGGAATCGTAGCTCTTGGCGCGTTCGACGATGTGTTGCGTCATCTGCGCGATTTCGCGCATGAACTCTTTGCGCGAGAGCGCGCCGCGCTCGATCTGGCCGAGCTTGTGTTCCCATTCGCCGGTCAGCTCGGGCGAGGTCAGTTCCTCGACCCCGAGGCCCTTGAGCAGCGTGATCAGCGAAAAAGCCTTGGCGGTCGGGATCAGCTCGCGGCCTTCGCGCAACATATATTGCTCGGTAATCAGGTTTTCGATGATCTGCGCGCGCGTAGCCGGCGTACCGAGGCCACGGCCGGCCATCGCCTCGCGTAATTCTTCGTCGTCGACCAGTTTGCCCGCGCCTTCCATCGCCGAGAGTAGCGTTGCTTCGTTGTAACGCGCGGGTGGTTTGGTTGCGTTTGCCTTGACGAGAATTTCGTCGGTGGCAACCGTTTCGTTGGGTTTGACGGGCGCCAGCGCGGGCGCGGCGTCTTCTTTATCGTCGCCGCCGACACCTTCTTTGCCGTAAATCGTAAGCCAACCCGGATTGACGAGCACCTTGCCGTCGGTCTTGAAGGCTTCGCCCTCGACGCGCGTGATCCGCGTCGTCACGAGGTATTCGGCCGCCGGGTAGAAAACCGCGAGGAAGCGCTTGACGACGAGGTCGTAAATCTTGGCTTCGGCTTCCGACAGGCTCTTGGGCACCGTCCCGGTCGGGATGATCGCGAAGTGGTCGGAAATCTTTGCGTTGTTGAAGATCCGCTTGTTCGGCCGCACCCAACCCTGTTTGACGATCTGGTTGGCGAACGGCGTGTAGCGGTCGGGCAGGCCGCCGAGCACGCTATTGACCGTCGGCAGGTAGTCCTCAGGCAGCGCGCGCGCATCGGTTCGCGGATAGGTCAGCGCCTTGTGCTTCTCGTAGAGCGCCTGCGCAAGCTGGAGCGTCGTACGGGCCGAAAAACCAAAGCGACCGTTGGCCTCGCGCTGCAGGCTCGTCAGGTCGAAGAGCAAGGGCGAGAGTTGCGTCGACGGTCGGCTTTCTTCAGTAACCTTGCCTGGCTTGCCCTGGCATTTGGCTTGAATCGCGACGGCGGCGGCCTTGTCCCAGAAACGGGTTGCAGTCGCGTGCTCGTCGTTCTCGTCCTTGCGGAAAGCCTCGTTGAACCAGCGCCCGGAGTATTGGCCGGCGGCGGCTCCAAAGTGGCCTTCGATTTCCCAGTAATCGCGCGAGACGAATTTGCGAATCCGTTCCTCGCGCTCGCTCACGAGGGCCAGCGTCGGCGTCTGCACGCGGCCCACCGTGGTCAGGTGGAAGCCACCGCTCTTCGAATTGAAGGCGGTCATTGCGCGCGTACCATTGATGCCGATCAGCCAGTCACTTTCGGCGCGGCTGACGGCCGCGTCGGCCAAGCCGGACAACTCGCGCGCCGCGCGCAGCTTGGCGAAACCATCGCGGATCGCGGCTGTCGTCATCGACTGCAGCCAGAGCCTGAGCACCGGTTTGTCGGTCTTCGCGTGTTGGGCAATATAGTTGAAAATCAACTCGCCCTCGCGGCCCGCGTCACAGGCATTCACAAGGCCGCTCACGTCCTTGCGCTTGATGAGTTTAGTCAGGAGTTTGAGCCGGTCGGCCGTCTTCTCGATCGGGTTCAGCGCGAAGTGCGGCGGAATCATCGGCAGGTGAGCAAAGCTCCATTTGCCGCGCTTGACCTCGTATTCCTCGGGTACCGCGAGTTCGAGCAGATGGCCGATGGCCGAGGACAGCACGTAGTCCTCGTTCTCGAAATAGTCGCCTTCGCGGGTGAAACCGCCCAGCGCGCGGGCGATGTCCTGCGCAACGGAAGGCTTTTCGGCAATGATCAGTTGTTTGCTCATGGGGAACTTAAAGTATCGGCCCGGTTCAGGCGGGTCTGCAGGGCATCATAGGCAAGCGGCGCTGGCGAATTCAAGCGCCACCGCAGCAGAAAGGGGTCGTAAGTGAAATCTCGTCAGTGGAGTTCGCTCGGGTCTGGGCCAGGCTCATCGGCATCCTCGCTGGCCAATAGCTCTTCAAGCACCAGTGCGTCCACATTATCCTGCTGCTGCCACAGCACCATCAGCACGATGACTTTGAGCTTACCGAGCGAGATTTCGCCTGCGGGCAACGCCATCGCGCGTTCGAGAATGCGTTCGCGGCTTAAGGAATCGAGCACGCCAGCGTTTTCGAGCAGCACGAGAAAGCCACGACATTCGAGACCGAGCCGCGCGAGTTCCGCTTCGGCGTAGATCCGCGACGAACGGCTGTCGCGCGCGATTACGGGGGAATCGACGCCAGCCACGCTGCGCAGGCCGGAAAGCCATTCGATCGCGCTATCGATATCTTCCGAATCGAAGCCAGCCGCACTCAGCTTGCGCGCGAGCTGTTCGGGCTCGGGGCAGGCTTCCGGGTAACCATAGCTTTCGAAGACGTAGACGAGGATATCGATCATAAAGAAAGCAGTTTCAGGGCAGGCGCTGGAAACGTCCGCCGGGTAGTCGCGCAACCCGACCTTCGAGTTCCAACGACAGCAGAATGTCGAAGAGAACCTCGGGCGTCAAGCTGCTGCGAGTGCACATGGTATCTGCATCAACCGGATCGAAGCCCATCGCAGTCAGAACGACAGCGCCGCCTTCGGGCAATGGAACACCCGCAACAGGCGCAGTCGCCACGGCCGGGGCGGCCCGACCCCAAGCGAATTCTTCGAGAATGTCGCGCGCATCGTCGACGAGCTTCGCGCCCTGTTTGATCAACTGGTGGCAGCCCTTGGACAGCGGCGAATGGATCGAGCCGGGCAGCGCAAAGACCTCGCGACCGATTTCCCCCGCCAGCCTCGCGGTGATCAGCGAACCGCTCTTGAGCGCGGCTTCGACGACGAGCACGCCGCGCGCGACGCCGGCGATCAGCCGGTTGCGGCGCGGGAAGTTGTGTTGCAGCGGCGGCATGCCGAGCGGAAATTCGCTGACGATTGCGCCTTCCTCGGCGATCCGGCGCGCGAGGCTGGCATTGCGCGCCGGGTAGATCCGGTCAGCGCCGGTGCCGATAAAGGCAATGGTGCCGCCTTCTCCTTCCAGTCCGCCGCGATGCGCCGCCGCGTCGATGCCGAGCGCGAGTCCGCTGACAACTGCAAGCCCACCTTGTGCAAGACTTTTTGCGAAGGCTTCGGCGTTCGCGAGCCCCTGCGCCGTCGCGCTGCGGCTGCCGACAATCGCAATCGATGGGCGCGAGAGCAGTTCGACACGCCCTTTCACATAGAGCAGGCTGGGCGGATCGGCCGTCTGGAGCAGGGCAGTCGGGTATTGCGGATCGGCCAGCGTGACGATCGCGTTGCCGGACATTTCGGCCCACTTCAACGCGTTTTCGATGGCGGCCTCGTTGGCGCTCGCGAACAGTGCCGTCGCCAATTTTTCGCCGACGACAGCCACGGCCGCGCGCGGCCCCGCAGCAAAAATGGCCTCGGGAAGCCCATTGGCCGTCAAGAGCGCGCGTTGACCCTCGGGCCCGAGACCGGGCACGAGGGTCAGTCGCAACCAGGCGGCGAGTCCTTCATGAGGATCGCTCACGGCTGGCGAACCATGTCGGCGATCTTGACCGGCCCATCGCTGTCGACGACCAAGCCATAAGAGACGCGATCGAAGACGCGGAACACGAAGAGCAGGCCGATGCGTTGTTCGGGCAATTTGTAGGTTTCCGGCTTGCCTTCGTGGTCGTAAGTCGCATCGGCGCGCGTACGGTAAATCGCCAGTACATGGCCTGGCTCAAGCGCGGCATTACGGCCGGCGCCGATGCCGAGCACCGCGTACTTGCCGGCATGAAACAGATTGTCGTGCATACGCACGACACGCGCTTCGACCTTGCCCTGCGGCGCATGCGGCAAAAAGGCCAGGGTTTCCGGCTCGACGGCGGGCACGAGCCGATCGCCGACGCCGATTTCGCGCTCGGACGAAGTGATTTGTAGCGTGGCCGGCTCGCCGCCCTGGCGGACCCGTGCGGTGCCAAGGTAGAGCGCCTCGTAACCGAGCAGTTCGCTGGTGAGCGGATCGATGATCGGCTCGGCGCGTCGATAAACCTGCCAGTCGTAAACAGAGGGTGGGACATTCCTGGCGAAAATCGTGTCGCCCTTGCTGGTGTTCAAACGCCCCTCTTCGGTCGCCACGATTGTCGCCTGTTGCATCTGATCGCCATCGGCGGCAACGAGCGGCTGCGTCAGGAAGGCATCGATTGCATCGAGCGGAACCGACGCAATCGGCTTGATGTCGGATTCATGAATCCCGGGCTGGAGTTTTTGCGTGCCCGTATCTCCAGGTTTGTCGAGCGACAGGTACGGCCCGCTGCGGTCGAGATAGACGACCTGGCCCGGATAGATCCAATGCGGATTCCTGATCTGCACGCGATTCAAGCGCCAGACCTCGGGCCAGCGCCAGGGCTGCTGGAGGAAGCGGCCCGAAATGCCCCAAAGCGTGTCGCCCTTGACCACGGTATGGGAATCGGGGGCGTTGTCGGCGAGCTTGAGCGTGTCGGCCACAGCACCCAGGCTGGAAAAGAGCAGGACCAGCACGGATATAATGCGCAGCATGCAATGCCTCGACGGTAGGCGACGATCCAATGCGCCTGCGCGGATCGTCTCGATGGAATGGAGTGCTCTTTTTCGTTCCCCGTTCTTGGCCTTTAGCACAAGAGCATCGATATTTCACTTCAGATTCTGCACATAGTCCCTTCATCCGGCAAGCAATTATGGCGCTCCTGCCTATTCTCCATTTTCCAGACCCTCGGCTACACACGCGGGCGGCACCCGTAGCCCGCGTAACCGACGAAATCCGCCAACTCATCTCCGACATGGCGGAAACCATGTATGCCGCGCCCGGCGTCGGCCTCGCCGCCTCGCAGGTCGACTTCCATCAGCGCATCGTCGTCATCGACGTCAGCGAAGACAATTCCGACCTGCTCGCCTTCATCAACCCCGAAATTCTCGAAAAATCCGGCGAACAAGTTTGCGAGGAAGGCTGCCTTTCGGTGCCCGGAATCTACGAAAAGGTCACGCGTGCGGCGCATGTCAAGGTTCGTGCGCTGAACGCACGGGGCGAAGCTTTCGAGTTAGAGGCCGACGGCCTGCTCGCAGTCTGCATCCAGCACGAAATCGATCATCTCGACGGCAAGGTCTTCGTCGAATACTTGTCCGCGCTCAAGCAAAACCGGATCAAAGCCAAGCTCGCCAAGCGGGCCCGCATCACGGCCTGATCCCTCGCGGCCGCGACCGCTGTTTCCTCCCTTCACAGGCATTCGTATGAAAGTCGCATTCGCCGGCACGCCCGAATTCGCCGCTACGGCGCTGCGTGCAATCCTTGCCGCCGGCTTCGAGGTTCCGCTCGTATTGAGCCAGCCGGATCGCCCGGCCGGCCGTGGGCACAAGCTTCAACCCAGTTCGGTCAAGGCGGTCGCACAAGCCCACGGCATTGCAGTCGATCAGCCCGAAAAACTCCGAACCCCGGAGCAACAGGCAGCCCTGCGCGCGGCGCAAGCCGATGTGCTCGTCGTCGCAGCCTATGGTCTGATCCTGCCGCAGAGCGTGCTCGATCTGCCGCGCGCAGGCTGCATCAATATCCATGCCTCGCTGTTACCGCGCTGGCGCGGCGCGGCTCCGATCCATCGTGCGCTGGAAGCTGGCGATAGCCAGAGCGGCATCACGATCATGCAGATGGACGCCGGCCTCGACACAGGTCCGATGCTGCTACGCCGTGCGCTGCCGATCACAGCCGACGACACGGGTGGCAGCCTGCACGACAGGCTCGCCGCGCTCGGCGCCGTAATGATCGTCGAAGCACTGCACGCAATCGCAGCGGGGAGCATCTCGCCGACCACGCAACCGACCGAGGGCACAAGCTACGCGGCAAAGATTTTGAAAGCGGAATCCGCGCTGGATTTCCGCCAGCCAGCCGCCACGCTGGAACGCAAAATCCGCGCCTTCGATCCGTCTCCGGGCTGTAGTGCGACACTGGCCGGAAATGCCGTCAAGATCTGGCAAACCGAATGCGTCAGCGCGCAAGGCGAGCCGGGTCGCGTACTCACAGTCGATGACGAAGGCATACTCGTTGCCTGCGGCGAAGGCGCGCTGCGCCTGATCGTTTTACAAAAAGCGGGCGGGCGGCGACTGACGGCCGCCAATTTCCTGCGCGGCAATCCGCTCGCCGCCCACGCGGCCTTCGATCTGCCGACAAGCCCTTGATTGGCAAAGTCTCGTCGCCATATTCGCGCTAGACACCGCATCTTTAGGAGCAGCGACAATGCTGGGTAACTGGCTCAAAACCTCGATCCTGATGGCCGGCATCATCGCGCTCTTCGGCATCGTTGGCGGCCTCATCGGCGGCAAGAGCGGATTACTGCTCGCGCTCGTCTTCGGCGGCGGTGTGAACCTGTTCTCGTACTGGTTCTCCGACAAGCTGGTGCTGCGCATGTACAACGCCCGGGAAGTCGATGCGGCGAACTCACCGTATCTCTACAACATCGTGCAGGATCTCGCGCGCCGCGCCGAGCTACCGATGCCGCGCGTCTATCTGATCAACGAGCAGCAGCCGAACGCCTTCGCGACCGGCCGCAATCCGCAGCACGCAGCAGTCGCCGCCACGAGCGGCATCCTGCAAATGCTCACGGAGCGCGAGCTGCGCGGCGTGATGGCGCACGAACTCGCGCATGTGAAGCATCGCGACATTCTGACCTCGACGATTTCGGCCACGCTCGCTGGCGCCATTTCCGCGCTCGCGAATTTCGCCATGTTCTTCGGCGGGCGCGACGAGAACGGTCGGCGCACGAACCCTATCGTCGGTATCGCAGTCGCGATTCTCGCGCCGCTCGCCGCGAGCCTGATCCAGATGGCGATCTCGCGTGCGCGCGAATACGAGGCCGACCGTGGCGGCGCGCAAATCTGCGGCGACCCGAGTGCACTTGCCGACGCCTTGCAAAAAATCGACCACGTCGCGCGCGGCATTCCGCTGCCGGCCGCCGAGGCGCATCCGGAAACCGGCCAGATGATGATCATGAATCCGCTCTCGGGCGGCGGTATCGCCAGCCTCTTCTCGACCCATCCCCCAACCGAGGAACGCATCCGCCGCCTGCGCGCAATGCGCGCCTGATGCGCAACGCGAAGCTCGACCACGCGTTGCAGCGTAAGCCCCGGCATTCATGCCGGGATCTTCACGAAGCCTACCGCGCAAGCGAATACCAGGTTTTCGGCAAGCCGCAGCTCACGCTCGCGGTAGACCGCCACGAACCGGCGCTAGCGGCCCTGCTCGTCGCTGCAGGTGTGGACAGTGCGGCCTATCTGACCGCCTGCAATCCGGGTAGCCGCCGCCTGTCCGAACCTGAGAACGCCGCTCGCACACAGGCCTTGCGCAGCCATCTTGCAGAGCACGGATACCGGATACGCGAAGGCACGGCCATCGATCCCGGCGGACTCTGGCCTGCCGAACCAAGCTTTCTCGTGCTCGGCATCGACGCCGGCACAGCCCGCGCCATCGCCAGTCATTTCGGGCAAAACGCGCTGCTCTTGATCGGCGCTGACGCGATTGCCCGCCTGTACTGGCTCACCTGAACGATAAGCCGCGCTAAACTCCGGCTCCTTTTCGCGAATCCGTCTATGCCGCCTCGTTCCTCCCGCCCCGTACCGCCGCTGCCAGCCGATTCCCTGGCGCATAGCTTGTCGGTCGCCGCCGAAGTCGTCGCCGGCGTCATCGCGGGACATAGCCTCAACGACGGGCTCGCCGCGATCTGGCGAGCGCATCCCGAACTCGCGGCGGCGCAGCGCGGCGCGGTTATGGATCTTTCTTACGGCACGCTGCGCGACTACGGTCGCGCGCAATGCCAACTGCGCCGCCTGCTCCAGCAGCCGCTCACCGAAGCCCATACCGATGCGCTGTTGCGCGTCGCCTTGCACCGGCTAGAAGCGCGTCCGGACCTGGCGCATACGATCGTAGACCAAGCGGTCGAAGCGGCGGCGCGTATCGCGCAGGGCGGTCTCAAGGGACTTGTCAATGGCGTGCTGCGCAATGCGCTGCGTCAGCGGGAAAGTCTGCAACGGGCGATACAGGCCGATAGCGAGGCCGCGCTGCGCCATCCGCGCTGGTGGATAGACCGCATACGCAAGAACAATCCGCGCGACTGGACCGCCATCCTCGAAGCTGGCAATCAGCATCCGCCGATGAGCCTGCGCATCAACCGCCGCCGCGCCAATCGTGACGACGTCGCCGCCGCGCTCGCCGCCGCCGGCCATACGACGCGGCCGCTAGGCGAAGATGCCTTGCAACTGGAACGGCCGGCGCCCGTCGCGAGCCTGCCCGGCTTCAATGAGGGGCTCTTCTCGATCCAGGACTGGGGCGCGCAGCAGGCCGCGCCCTTGCTAGCCGTTGAACCGGGCATGCGCGTGCTCGACGCCTGCGCCGCGCCCGGCGGCAAGGCTGCGCATCTGCTCGAACGCGTCGCCTGCGAACTGCTCGCGCTCGATAGCGACGCCGCGCGCGCTGCCCGCATCGGCGAAAATTTCGAACGCCTCGGGCTTACGGCAAAATTAAAGACCGGAGACGCGCGCCGACCCGCCGCCTGGTGGGACGGCAAACCCTTCGATCGCATTCTCGCCGACGTACCGTGCAGCGCCTCGGGCGTCGTTCGACGCCATCCGGACATCAAATGGTTGCGAAGACCCGACGATGTTGGTAATTTCGCAACAGTACAGACGGCGATTCTGGATGCCTTGTGGCCCTTGCTCATACCAGGCGGCAAAATGCTGTACATAACTTGTTCGATCTTCCCGGAGGAAAACAGCCTCCAGGTCGCCCGTTTTGCGGCGCGTTGGCCCGACTGTCGACGCCTGCCGATTGATGGCGCCCTCGAACGCAATCTGCTGCCCGACGCGGACCATGACGGTTTCTTCTTCGCCTTGCTGGAAAAACGAGTCGCCTAGCGCAGCGACCGCACAAATGCCGCGTTCGCTTTTGCGTTCCCTGCTCTGCTACGGCCTCTTGCTCTTGAGCCTGCTGTTTCCTGCCGCGACGGTGGCTGGCAGCGCCCCCGAGATCCGTTACGCCGAATTGCTGGCGTCCGAAGATCTCTACGTGATGAACGCCGACATCTCGCTCGAACTTAATTCGCGGCTGGAGGAAGTTCTGGTTCATGGTATCCCGCTGCATTTCGTCGCCGAATGCGTGATTACGCGTGGCCGCTGGTATTGGTGGGACGAGAAGATCATCGAAAAACGTCTTGCCTTCCGCTTCAGCTACCAGCCGCTGACCCAGACTTATCGACTCTCGGTCGGCTCGCTCGGGCAGAACTTCGACCAGCTCGCCGACGCGGTCGGCGCGATGAAGCGGCTGCGTAACTGGGGCATCCTTGAGCGCAGTCGACTTGTGCCCGGCGAGTCCTACAACGTCGCGCTGCGCTTTCGGCTGGACACGAACCAGCTACCCAAGCCCTTTCAGGTCACCGCGATCGGTTCGCGCGATTGGGACGTAGCTACAACCTGGTCCAACTGGACCTTTCTCGCGACGCGATGAGCGCCTTCCAATGAGAGCACTCGTTGCCTCGCTCTCGGCAATCGCCGGCCTGCTGCTTTTCCTGCTGACCTCGGCAAGTTCGAAAACCTCGGTCTTCGCGAAAAACTATCCGCTGCTGCTCGGCGCAAACGGCACGATCGCCGCGATTCTTCTGCTGCTCGTGCTGTTCCAGCTGCACCGGCTCTGGCGCGAATACCGCGAGCACCAGTTTGGCTCGCGGCTCAAGCTCAAGCTGCTCGCGCTGCTGACGCTGATGGCCATCGTACCCGGCGCGCTGATCTATGGCGTCTCGCTGCAATTCGCAACACGCTCGATCGAATCCTGGTTCGACGTGCGTGTCGACTCGGCGCTCGACTCCAGCCTCCAACTCGGCCGCAATGCGCTCGACTATCTGCTCGAACAGCTCGCCAGCAAGGCTAACGGGGTGGCCGATGAACTCGGCGACTCGGGCGACGTGCCGACATCGAGCCGGCTCGACCGCCTGCGCGAAAACGCCGGCGCCGACACGGCGAGCGTGCTGGCCAATAACGGCAATACGCTGGTTTCCTCGGTCGGTTCCGGCACCAGTCTGCTCGCCGATCCGACCACCAACGCCTCGCTGCACCAGGCGCGACTCGTGCGCAGTCTGCGCGTCGTCGAGGGCGAAGGCACGGGCCAGCTCACGCTGCGCGTGATCGTGCCGATCCCGGTGCGCACGCTGGCCGCCGAAGCACAGTATCTGCAAGTCACCAAGCGCGTGCCGGCCAGCATCGCCAGCTCGCTCGATTCGATCCAGGCCGGCCACCGCGATTACCAGGAACTCTTGCTCGGCCGCGCAGGCCTGATCCGCATCTATTCGCTGACCCTGACGCTGACCGTACTGCTCGCAATGTTCGCGGCCGTCGCGATCGCGGCGGAGTTCGCGCGCAGCCTCTCGGCGCCGCTCTCCATCCTCGCCGAAGGCACGCAGGCCGTCGCCGCAGGCGATTTTTCCCCGCGCCAGGCGCTGCCTGGGCGCGATGAACTCGGCGTACTGACGCAATCGTTCAACCGCATGACGCGCCAACTCAAGGAAGCGCGCGCAGCCGCAGAACAGAATCGCGCCGAGGTCGAAGCCGCGCGCGTCTATCTCGAAAGCGTGCTCGGTAATCTTTCCGCGGGCGTGCTGGCTTTTTCCGAGGGCGGAAAACTGCGCGCGGCCAATCGCGGCGCCCAGCAGATCCTCGGCGATCCCTTGGCCGGCTTCGAACAGATTCAGGCCCAGGCGTGGCCGCGCCACCACACATTCCGCGACGCGGTGCTCAAGTGCTTCGACGAGCACGATGGCGACTGGAACCATCAGCTAGAAATCAACCGCGAGGACGGTAGCAGCCAGATCCTGCTGCTGCACGGTTCGCGCTTGCCGCAGGCCTCGGGCGGCGGCTACGTCGTCGTTTTCGACGACATCAGCGCACTGATTTCGGCGCAGCGCAACGCCGCCTGGGCCGAAGTCGCGCGCCGCCTCGCGCACGAAATCAAGAATCCGCTGACGCCCATTCAGCTTTCGGCCGAACGCCTCCAGCACAAGCTCTCGCCAAAACTCGACGAAGCCTCGCAGGCAATGCTCGCGCGCTCGACGCAAACGATCGTCAACCAGGTCGAGGCGATGAAAAGCATGGTCAACGACTTTCGCGACTACGCGCGGATGCCGCCGCCCAGTCTTGCCCCGGTCGATCTCAATGCCTTGATCCGCGAAGTGCTCGTGCTCTACGAAGGCTCGCGCGTCCGGATCGAATCGAACTTGGGCGAAGCCCTACCGCCAGTCAATGGCGATGCAACACAACTGCGCCAGGTCATCCACAATTTGTTGGCAAACGCCGAAGATGCGCTTGCCGAACATGAAGAACCGCTTGTCGAAGTGCTCACACGGCGCGATGGAAGACGCATCGAACTCGTGATCCGCGACAACGGCACAGGTTTCCCACCAGCACTACTCGCCCGTGCCTTCGAACCCTATGTCACGACAAAGACGCGTGGCTCCGGGCTCGGGCTTGCAATCGTAAAGAAGATCGTCGATGAACATCGCGGTGAAATCTCTGTTCTCAACGCTGAACCGCAGGGCGCCGAACTGCGCATCCGGCTTCCTCTGGCGCCCGGCCTCTGATACCGTTTAAAGCACTATGGCGAAGATTCTGGTCGTAGACGACGAAATTGGCATCCGCGAACTGCTGTCCGAAATCCTCAGCGACGAGGGTTACGACATCACGCTCGCCGAAAACGCAGCCTCCGCACGCGCAGCCCGCATGGCAACGCGGCCCGACCTCGTGCTGCTGGATATCTGGATGCCCGATACCGATGGCGTCACGCTGCTCAAGGAATGGTCGGCGAACGACCTGCTCTCGATGCCGGTCATCATGATGTCGGGCCATGGCACGATAGACACAGCGGTCGAAGCGGTGAAGCTGGGCGCCATGGATTTCCTCGAAAAGCCGATTGCCCTGCAGAAGCTGCTCGCTGCCGTGCGCCGTGGCCTGCAACGCCAGCCCTCGACGCGTCCGCGTAGCGCGCTCACGCTCGCATCCTTCCCACGCTCAGCCCCGATCAAGGAACTACGGCGGCGGCTCGAACAAATCGCCGAAAAGTCGCGCGTACTGACCTTGCGCATCAGCGCCGGCAGCATCGCAGAACTCTGCGGCCGCACGCTGCAAAAATCCGGCTCGCCGTGGTTCGATCTCGCCACGCTGGCCCAGCCGATCGATCTGCCCGCGCTCGAAACCGCACGCGGCGGCGTGCTTTTCGTCGAAGATCTCGCCGTGCTCTCGCGCGCGCAGCAGAAGAACCTTGCCTTCTCACTCGAAAGACTCGACCGTTACGAGTTGCGCGCCGTCTGCGCGTCGAGTCGCGGCGCCGAAGATCTTGCCGCCGACGGCTGGGACGCCCCGCTGCTCAAAAGGTTGTTCGAGGTCACGCTGGCGCCGCCCTCGCTCGCCGAGATCAAGGACGACGTGCCCGAGATGGCGACGCAAGTACTGACCCATCTTGTCGAAGCCGGCGAAGTTCCGCCATGCCAACTATCCACGGCCGCACTCAATGCGCTGCGCACGAAATCCTGGCCCGGTGGCTTCGGCGAGCTGCGCGCCGCCGTGCGTTCGCTCGCGCTCGGCACGCTCGACGACGAAGTCAGCGCCGACGATGTCCTGCGCCTTTTGGGCCGGGCACCAGCCTCGGCCAATCATGCGCTGCCGCTCGACATGCCGTTGCGCGAGGCGCGCGAGAGTTTCGAGCGCATTTATTTCGAATACCACCTGCAGTTAGAGAGCGGCAATATCACGCGGCTGGCCGAGAAGACCGGGCTAGAACGCACACATCTTTATCGCAAGCTCAAACAGCTAGGGATTCCGCTCGGCCGCCGTAGCGATTGAACCCAGAAAGGGTACGGCCGAGATCAGAAGCGCGTGGTCAAGGCCGTCAGCCAAGCGGGCGAATGTTCGACTAGCCATGCTTCCAGCGATTTATCGATGCCCGTCAGAATCATGGCCGCAATCGCGATCATGGCGGCGCCCATGAGCGCCTTGCCCGTCTTGCCCGCCTGCATGAGCTTGCCGCGCATTTTGAGCATGGCCGAGCGCGAGGCATAGGCTAAGGCCAGCACCGGCAGCGCTGCACCGAAACCGAACACGCCCATCAACAAAGCGACTTGCAGCAGGTTCTGCCCCTGGCTTGCCAGAACAATGGCCACGCCCAGCGTCGGGCCCACGCAGGGGCTCCAGACCACGCCCAGCACCAGACCGATTGCGAACTGCCCCCACAAGCCATTGAGGCGGATGTGTGCGGCAAGATTGCTTCCTGCGTTACCCAGACCCGCAGTTGCCAAAGCGAAGCGCTGTTGAAGGCTGCCCGACATCAGCACGATGCCCAGCAAACCCAGCACTACGGCCCCCGCATGGCGAAAGACCGAAGTATCGATGCCCACCGCCGAGCCGGCCCAAGCAATCGTGGTGCCGATAACGGCATAGGACAGCGTTAGCCCGCCAGCCAAGGCGAGCGCCGCGCGGGAATGAGCGTTGGCTGCCGATACCAGCAAAATCGGGATGATCGGCAGTACGCAAGGCGAGAGCGTCGAAAGCAGCCCCGCCAGCAGTGCAAATCCGTAGGATGCGAAACCGAATGCCACGGTTTAGTTGATGAGGGTCTTTTTGAGCAAGCCTTCGATGCCCGCTTTCGATGTATCGCCGACCGAACGACCAAGCTCACGACTTCCTTTGAAAGCGATCAGTGTGCTTTGGGTGCTGATCTTGTAGGTTTTGAGCAAGGGCTTGTCGGTGTCGAAGTCGATCACCAGCGTGGTCACGTCCTTGTAACCAGGCTGCCCCATCAATTCGTCGACAATCGGCTTCTGCGCCTTGCACGTCGGACACCAGTCCGCGTGGACGGCCAGCAATACCGGTTTTCCTGCGGCAGTCAGAGCATCGAACTGAGCCTGGCTATAGGGCTTGACCTCGCCCGCAATCGCCAGCGAGGCAAAAGCCGTAAGGAAGAACAGGACGGTGGTTTTGAGGCGTTTCATGGGAGCAACCTTTCTCGGAAGGAGAGATGGGACGGGCTCTTATCGAGCCGCCCAACCGAGAATGGTAAGGGTTCGACATACCGCCCGGTAAAGCAAATCTGGGTTTTCAGAAAACTCCCAGAGCCTCGCTACCGCGTGCCATCCGCTTGCGCGTAATGCAAATCGGCGCTTATCCGAAATCAGGCGACTTCGCCAAGATAAGCGGCCCTGACCTTAGGATCGGTCAGCAACTGCTGTCCGGTGCCGGAAAGCGTGATCTTGCCGCTCTCCATGACATAGGCGCGATTGCTGAATTCGAGCGCGAGGTTCGCATTCTGTTCGACGAGCAGCACCGTCATGCCCTGCTTGAGCACGGTCTGTACCACCTCGAAGATCTTCTCGACGATCAAGGGCGCGAGTCCCATCGAAGGTTCATCCAACAGCAGAAGTTTAGGGCGCGAGAGCAGCGCGCGGCCGATGGCGAGCATCTGTTGCTCGCCACCCGACAAGGTGCCGGCGACCTGGGCCAGCCGCTCGCGAATGCGCGGCAGCATCTCATAGACGCTTGCGAGATCGGTTTCGATGGCGGCATTGTCGTTACGCGAATAGGCGCCCATGCGCAGGTTCTCTTCGACCGTGAGACGCGTGAATACGCCGCGCCCTTCGGGGACCAGCGCGATGCCCGCGCGCAGCCGTTTGTGGGCGGGCATCGCGGCGATGCTCTCGCCGCGATAGCGCAGTTCGCCGCTGGCCAGTCGCAGCGTGCCGGCAATCATGTTCAGCGTCGTCGTCTTGCCGGCGCCGTTCGCGCCGATCAGCGAAACAAGTTCGCCCGAATACAATTCGAGATCGATACCTTTCACGGCTTGAATCTGGCCATAGGCGACTTTCGCGTCGCGCAATTGCAGCATCGGCACGGCGTTCTCAGTGGGCATGGTGCGCGCCTCCGAGATAAGCCGTGATGACCGCTTCGCTGCGCTGTACCTGGGCCGGCACATCTTCGGCGATCTTCTTGCCGAAGTCGAGCACCGCGACGCGGTCGCATAAGCCCATCACGAGCTTCACATCGTGTTCGATCAGCAGCACGGTCACGCCGTCGTTCCTTATCGTTTCGATCAGGTTGCGCAATTGCACGGTCTCGGTTGCGTTCATGCCGGCGGCCGGCTCGTCGAGTGCGAGCAGGCGCGGTTCGGTGGCCAGCGCGCGCGCGATTTCGAGCCGGCGCTGGTCGCCGTAGGAGAGACTGCGCGAAAGCGTCTCTGCGAAGCGTTCGATGCCAACGTACTTGAGCAGTTCGTACGCGCGCTCGGTCGTCAGGCGCTCTTCCTCGCGCGTGTGCTGTGTTTGCAGCAACACGCCGAGTAGCCCGGTCTTGGTGCGGATATGACGGCCGGCCATCACGTTTTCGATTGCGGTCATTTCGCGGAACAGGCGGATGTTCTGGAAGGTCCGCGCGATGCCGCGCAGGACGATACGATCGGGTTTGCCGAGCGGCAATTCGCTGCCGTTGAAAACGAATTCGCCCTGCTCGGGCACATAGGCGCCGGTCAGCACATTGAAGAAGGTTGTCTTCCCGGCGCCGTTCGGTCCGATCAGGCCGTAGATCTCGCCCTTGTTGATCGAAAGCGAAACATCGGAGAGCGCTTGCAGGCCGCCGAAACGCTTGCCGATGCCACGGGCTTCGAGCAGCGAAATCATCGCGCAGCCTCCTTTATGCCAGGCACGTGCGCGATGCGCGAATAGCGGGCCTGCGCGGGCAAAAGGCCGGCGGGTTTGAGCAGCATCATCAGGATCATGGCGAGCGAGAGTAAAAGCATGCGCAGGATTTCAGGATCGAGATAAACCTGACCGAACAGCGACTGCTGAACCGGCAGCGCGATCTGGCGCAACACCTCGGGCAGGCAGGACAGCGCAACCGCACCGACGATTACGCCGGCCAGATTACCCATACCGCCGAACACAACCATCGTGAGCACGGCTATCGATTCCATCAGCGTGAAGCTCTCGGGACTCACGAAACTCTGAAACGCGGCAAAGAGTCCGCCCGCGACGCCGCCGAAGGTCGCCCCCATCGAGAAGGCGAGCAACTTGAAATTGCGCGTATTGATGCCAATCGCCTTCGCCGCGAGTTCGTCGTCGCGGATCGCCGCCCAGGCGCGACCGATGCGCGAGATCTGCATACGCTTGATCAGCAGCACCGCAAACACAACCGCAGCGAGGAACACGTAATAGAACAGATAGAGCGAATTGATCGAAACCTCGTCGGTAATTTGCAGGTTACGGTTGACCGAAAAACCGAACAGCGAGAGTGGATCGAGTTGGCCGATGCCTTGCGGGCCGTTCGTGATATTGACCGGGTGCGTCAGGTTGTTCATGAAGATCCGCACGATCTCGCCGAAACCCAGCGTGACGATCGCCAGGTAATCGCCGCGCAAGCGCAGCGTCGGGAAGCCGAGCACGATACCCGCGATAGCCGCAAAGGCCGCGCCTAGCGGCAGCACGATCCAGAACGGCAGGTGAATGCCGAATTGCGGCGAAGCAAGGAAGGCCCAGGTGTAGGCGCCGACAGCATAAAAGGCGATGTAACCGAGATCGAGCAGGCCGGCGAATCCGACAACGAGGTTGAGCCCGATCGCGAGCAGGATATAGAGCATCGCGAAATCGAGGATGCGGACCCAGGTGCGTCCGAATAGCGCCGCGACGAGCGGCATTGCGAAGGCCAGGATCACCAGCACGGCGAGCGCGGCTTTCGGATGGCGCTTGCCGAAATACGGAATGACGAAGGAAATGTCGTTCATATATTTATCTCAAGCGCGATCCGCAACGCGTTCGCCAAGCAGGCCCGTGGGCCGGAAGATCAGCACAATGCCAAGAATGATGAAGGCGAAGATGTCCTGATAGCTCGAATTGAGCCAGCCGCCGGTCCAGGTTTCGATGTAGCCGGCGCCGATTGCCTCGATCAGGCCGAGCACGATGCCACCGACCATCGCGCCGGCCAGATTCCCGATACCGCCGAGCACGGCAGCCGTGAAAGCTTTGATCCCCGGCGTGAAGCCCATCGAGTAGTGGGCGACGCCGTAGTTCGCGGCGATCATCACGCCGGCCACCGCCGCGAGCGCCGAGCCAATGACGAAGGCAAGCGCGATGATCCCGTTCGTATCGACGCCCATCAGGCTCGCGACACGATGGTTCTCCGCCGTCGCGCGCATCGCGCGGCCAAGTTTCGTGCGCGTTACGAGCACGACCAGCGCCACCATCATCGCGGCCGACAGACCGACCGTCAGCAACTGAACCGGCGTGACAAAAACACCGCTGTAGATTTGGAGTGGCGTCGAGGGAATCAATTGCGGATAGCTGTGATAGGAGCGCCCCCAAATAATCATCGCCAGTGTCTGGAGCAGAAACGACACGCCGATTGCGGTGATCAGCGGCGCCAGCCTCGGCGCATTGCGCAGGCGCCGGTAGGCAGCGCGCTCTATCGTGTAACCGATTGCCATACAAACGACTATCGCAACGGCAAGGCCGAAGACGAAATAAACATAGGGAGGAAGTCCCGGGCTGATTTGCTGTAGAAACAAAACGGCGGATAAGGCGGTCAGCGCGCCGACCATCACGATATCGCCGTGGGCGAAATTGATCAGGCCGAGAATGCCGTAGACCATCGTGTAACCGAGTGCGACGACGGCATAAACACTGCCGACGACGAGCCCATTCACGATTTGCTGGATAAGTGTCTGAATCACATTCAGATTCCTCGCAGAGCCGACGAAAACCGACCCCGGGAAGGATGGCCGCCGAAGCGGTCATCCTTCCCGGGGTCGGGCTATGACGCAACGTGTGCACCCGTATGGTGCCAGATGATGATCAGTTCTTGAGCGCCCTCCATTCACCATCCTTGAATTCATATACGGTGATCGACCCGTTCTTGACATCGCCCTTGTCGTCGAAGGCGACATTCCCGGTCGCTCCCTTGAACTGTAGCGTCTTGAGCACCGGCAGGTATTTCGCGGGTTCCACCGAACCTGCTTTCTCCATCGCCAGCATCAGCGCCTTCGCGGCATCATACGAGTATGGCGCATAGATCTGCACGTCGACGCCGAAACGTTTTTTGTAGCGCTCCTTGAAAGTCTTGTCGGCCATCTGTTCGAGCGGTAGGCCGGCCTGGGTGCAATAGGTCTTGTCGCTGATCGAATCGCCTGCAAGCTTGATTAGCTCCAGCGTACAACCCCCATCGCCGGTGATCCACCTGGCGTCGATGCCGAGTTGCTTGATCTGCTTGAGCATCGGGCCGCCCTGAGCGTCCATCCCGCCATAGACGATGACATCCGGATTGGTGGCCTTGATCTTCGTGAGGATCGCCATGAAGTCGGTTGCCTGGTTGGTCGTAAATTCGCGCGCGACGACCGATCCGCCGCCCGCCTTCACGCCCTTCTCGACCTCTTCCGCGAGCCCCTGACCGTAGGCCGTGCGGTCGTCGATGATCGCGACCTTCTTGCCCAGCTTGCCGGCCGAGAACTTGCCCATCACCGAGCCCTGCTGAACATCGTTGGCAATCGTACGAAATACGCCGCCAAAACCCTGTTGCGTGAGTTTTGGATTGGTTGCCGAAGGCGTGATCATCGGAATGCCGGCTTGGTCGTAAATTCGCGATGCCGGAATCGTCGTGCCCGAATTCAAGTGGCCGACAACACCCTTCACGCCCGCATCGACAAGGCGTTGCGCAACCGTGGTGCCGGTTTTCGGATCGGCCTGGTCGTCCTCGCCGACGAGTTCGAACTTGACGGACTTGCCCGCGACTTTCGGACCCTTCGCGTTCTCCTCCTCGATCGCGAGTCGGGCACCGTTCTCGTTGTCCTTGCCCAAGTGCGCGATGTTACCGGTAAGCGGGCCAACATGGCCGATTTTGATGACTTCCTGAGCCTGGGCCGCCGTGGCGCCCAGTCCGAGCATTGCAAGGAAAAGCACTGTCGTTTTCATGACGCTATTCTCCTGTTGGGACTGCCAAGACGCCGGCCGGCGCGCGACGGAACACTCCGCACGCGATTCGCCAAACCGGCGAACCAAGCGCATTTTTCGACACGCGTTGCGGTTAATTCCCGGCATTTATGCCGGGGCCTTCGCATCCCGGGCAACCGGCGGCACGGGTTACTGTTCCCGTTCCCTATCGGCGCACAGTTCATGCATAAGATTCCTATTGACCGCGAGCGCATCATGCTTTAGCACTTTGCCCGGAAAACAGCGCCTTTGCATATGCAAACAACACATTGCAAGTGACGTACTAGGCAGTAGGACGAGTCGTCGTGTTCAGCGCGTCGTGCAATAACGGGATAGCGCGAGATCCGTGGCGCCAATCGCGGGTTCGCGACCGAGGATCAGGTCGGCCAGTAGCTGGCCGGACCCGCAGGCCATGGTCCAGCCCAGCGTTCCATGCCCGGTATTGAGGAAAAGATTCCTGACAGCGGTTGGCCCGACGATAGGCGTACCATCGGGCGTCATCGGGCGCAGCCCGGTCCAGAACTCGGCCGCAGCAACGTCACCCGCGCCGGGAAAGAGATCCTCGGTCACGCGCGCAAGCGTTGCGCGCCGATTTGCCGCAAGGCGCAGGTCGAAGCCCGCAAACTCGGCCATGCCACCGACGCGAATCCGCGAATCGAAGCGCGTGATCGCGATCTTGTTCGTCTCGTCGAGTACGGTGGATACGGGCGCCGCCGCTTCATTGCGCAGCGGTACGGTCAGCGAGTAACCCTTGACCGGATAAACTGGCAGATCGAGCGCAAGCGGGCCGGCAAGTGCGCGCGAATAGCTGCCGCATGCAAGAACGTAGGCATCGGCGACAAAGCGTTCCTGGCCGGCGTGAAGCGCCTCGATGTGCTCCGCATGGCGTTCGATCGCGTCCACTGCGACGCCGAAACGAAAGTTCACACCGACGCTTTTACACAGTTCCGCGAGCCGCTCGGTGAAAAGGCGGCAGTCGCCGGTTTCGTCGTTCGGCAGATGAAGGCCGCCGGTAAGTTTATCGGCCACCCGTGCAAGCGCCGGTTCGATACGCGCAAGCGCATCGCGCGCTACGAGTTCGTGCGGAACGCCAAGCTCAGTGAGGACCGCCAGATCGCGCGAGGCCGCGTCGAGTTGCGCCTCGGTCCGGAAAACCTGCAACGTGCCGCGCGCGCGCTCCTCGTAGTGGATGCCCGTTGCATCGCGCAGCGCGCGCAGGCAATCGCGGCTGTATTCGGCCAACCGCATCATGCGGCCCTTGTTGCGCGCATAACTTACCGCATTGCAATTGGCGAGCAGGGCATGCATCCAGCGTAACTGGAAGAGGCTGCCATCGGGTCTTATGGCGAGCGGCGCATACGGTTGAAACAGCCATTTGAACGCCTTGAGCGGCATGCCGGGCGCGGCCCAAGGCGTCGAATAGCCCGGCGAAACCTGGCCCGCATTGGCGAAACTCGTCTCCTGCGCAACGCCGCCCTGGCGTTCGAGCAACGTCACCTCGGCTCCGCCGCGCGCCAGATACCAAGCAGTACAAACGCCGATCACACCGCCGCCGATCACGATGAGCTTCATCGCGCGCCTCATGAATGATGAAGCGGGAAGTTTAGTGCCTACGTATCAACTTCCGCTCAATGGCGGGGCCGACAGAGCAAAGCGTAGTCAGGTCGCCTCGGCTGGCTCGGGGAAGGTTTCAACGCGCTGCTTGATGATCCGCCGCCGGGTTCGCCGCGCATGCGGCACCCAAGCGTGACGTCGCCAGCGAATATACATCGCGATACCGCGCACCCATTCGTCGGCGGCAAACCCAAGCCAAACCCCGACAAGGCCGAGTCCAAAGTGGATGCCTAGCAGCCAAGCGAGTCCAACCGCGACGAAGAACATCGAGAACACGCCGAACACGACGGGAAAACGCGCATCGCCAGTCGCCCGCAGCGCGTTGATGACAACCAGATTGAAGGTGCGGCCCGGTTCGAGCAGCACGAGGATGCATAGGATGGTCGCGCCGCCCGAAACGATGGCCGGGTCGGACGAAAATGCGCCAAGGATAGTCTTTCCGCATAGCGCGACGATACCGGCAACGCAAAAAGCCCCAGTAAGGCCAAAACGCAACGCCTTGCGCACCAATCGATTGGCATCGTGTAACTGGCCGGCGCCGATCTGGTGGCCGACGACGATTTCGGTGCCGAAACCGATCGCCAGCCCGCAAAGCAGCACGAAATAGCTGATTTGCAGGATGTAGGTATGCGTGGCGAGCGCGGTCGCGCCAAAGCCAGCGACAATTGCAAGGTTTGCGGTAAAGGAAATCCGGTAGGCGATGTTCTCGCCTGCGCCCGGCAGGCCGATGTGCATCATCTCTTTCAGCGCCGCGACGCGGATCTTCCACCAGTCCTCGACATGCGGACGTATATGCAGCCGGCGTTGCCAGAGCCAGTGGTAGAGGATTTGCGCGATGATGCGCGAGGCCACGAAACCAATGCCGATGCCAACCAGGCCAAGCCTGGGCAAGCCGAAGCTGCCGTACATAAAAGGCAGGCCGATCACGAGCGAGGACGCGTACATCGTGACGATCAGCAGCAGCGTGGCGCGCGTGAATGTATAGGCGCGCAGCACGGAAGCCATTGTCGAATTGAGCGAATCGAAGATCAACGCGGCACCGAGCAGCAGCAGATAGGGCCTGGCTTCAGGCCGCAGGTCGTCGGGCAGCTTGAGCAGCGCAAGTAAAGCGTCTGCACCCAGCCAGATCACGATTGCCGAGAACATGCCGAGCGAGAGGCCGGCGGCCAGGCTCGCGCGTGCAATCCGCTCGGCGCCGGCACGATCGCCCGCACCAAGATATTGCGTAATCACCACGCTAGCGCCGATGCCGACAAGCCGGAACAGGATGACGAAGAAAGTCATGATCTGGTTCGAAAGACCGAAGGCCGCCGCCGTGCTATCGGAAATGCGCGCGGTAAGCCACACGAAGAGGATACCGACCGAGGCGTGCAACAGATGCTCGGAAAAAATCGGCCAGGTAATCGAAAGCAGACGGGGCCGCGGATGCGGTGTGTGACAGGTCATGATTCGCGTTGAATTGGGAGCTGCGAGAAGTATGACGTTGACGGGCGCGCCGCGCGGGTGGATTTCGAGGGGTTGATTGCAGCCTCGGCATCGAACACCCAGGCCGGCATGAAAACATGTTGCGGGAAAAACAAAACGGGGCAGCCTAGGCTGCCCCGTTTGCAATCGACGATGCTGCAAACTCAATGCTGACCGTGCTGCTTCATCCGGTTGATCGTCGCGAGCTGGGCGGTCGCCTCGGCCAGTTCGGCCTGGGCGCGCGCATAGTCGAGCGTCCCGCTCCGATTGGCCATCGCCTCTTCGGCGCGCCGCTTCGCTTCCATCGATTGTGCTTCGTCCAGATCCTTGCCGCGAATCGCCGTATCGGCCAACACAGTCACGAGACCAGGCTGGACTTCGAGCAGGCCGCCGGCGACGAAGACCATTTCCTCTTCGTCGCGCCCCGGCAGCTTCAAGCGCACCGCGCCGGGACGGATGCGCGTGAGCAAGGGCGTGTGGCCGGGCAGAATGCCAAGCTCGCCGGTTTCGCCGGGTATAGCGACAAATTCGCACAGTCCGGAGAAGATCGACTCTTCGGTGCTGACGACGTCGACATGAACCGTCATTGCCATGGTGATACCTCTTGAGGAAACTTGAGGTTGCCCAAAGTTTCCGTAGCCCCATCGGGAGTCCGGGAGTCGAACCGGGCACGCTGTTCGCGCGCCTGGTCCAATGCCCGTGTCTGGCTTACTGCAAGGTCTTGGCCTTTTCTATGGCTTCGTCGATGCCGCCAACCATATAGAAAGCCTGCTCCGGCAGCGCGTCGCATTCGCCCGCCACGATCATCTTGAAACCCTTGATCGTATCCTTGAGCGAAACGTATTTGCCCGGCGAGCCGGTAAAGACTTCCGCTACGTGGAACGGCTGCGACAGGAAACGCTGGATCTTGCGCGCGCGCGCCACGGCGAGCTTGTCTTCGGGCGACAGCTCGTCCATGCCCAGAATCGCGATGATGTCGCGCAATTCCTTGTACTTTTGCAGCGTAGCCTGAACCTGGCGCGCCACCGTGTAATGCTCATCGCCGACGACCAGCGGATCGAGCTGACGACTCGTGGAGTCGAGCGGGTCGACGGCCGGGTAGATACCCAGGGCGGCGATATCGCGCGACAGCACGACGGTGGAATCCAGATGCAGGAAGGTCGTCGCCGGCGACGGGTCGGTCAAATCGTCCGCAGGCACATACACGGCCTGAATCGAGGTAATCGAACCGACCTTGGTCGAGGTGATGCGTTCCTGCAGCTTGCCCATTTCCTCGGCCAGCGTCGGTTGATAGCCCACGGCGGACGGCATGCGGCCCAAGAGCGCCGAGACTTCGGTACCGGCCAGCGTAAAGCGGTAGATGTTGTCGACGAAGAACAGGATGTCGCGGCCTTCGTCGCGGAACTTCTCGGCCATCGTGAGACCGGTTAGCGCGACACGTAGCCGGTTGCCCGGGGGTTCGTTCATCTGACCGAACACCATCGCAACCTTCGACTCCTTCAAGTTGTCGAGCTTGATGACGCCGGCTTCTGCCATCTCATGGTAGAAGTCGTTGCCTTCGCGGGTGCGCTCGCCCACGCCGGCGAACACCGACAGACCCGAGTGCTGCTTGGCGATATTGTTGATCAGCTCAAGCATATTGACCGTCTTGCCGACGCCAGCGCCGCCGAACAGGCCAACCTTGCCGCCCTTGGCAAACGGGCAGATCAGATCGATAACCTTGATGCCGGTTTCGAGTAGTTCGACCGACGGCGATAGCTCATCGAACTTCGGTGCCGGTTGGTGGATCTCGCGCCGCTCATCGCAGTCGATCGGACCCACTTCATCGATCGGACGGCCGAGCACGTCCATGATGCGACCGAGCGTGCCGTGCCCCACCGGAACCGAGATCCCGGCCCCCGTGGCATTTATCTTCATGCCGCGACGCAGACCATCGGACGAGCCCATCGCAATCGTACGGACGACACCGTCGCCGAGTTGCTGTTGTACTTCCAGGGTCAGGCCAGACTCGACCAAACCGTTGTCTTCGGACGCGTCGAGATTGAGCGCCTCGAAGACTTTAGGCATCGATTCACGCGGGAACTGAACGTCCACCACGGCACCGATACACTGAACAATGGTTCCTTGACTCATCGTCTTTCCCCAATCATTAAAACCTGTTTTGCCCGCTTCAAACCGCTGCTGCGCCGCCGACGATTTCGGAGATTTCCCGTGTGATCGCAGCCTGACGAGTCTTGTTGTAGACCAGTTGAAGCTTTTTGATCACGGTACCGGCGTTATCGGACGCGGATTTCATCGCCACCATGCGCGCGCTTTGCTCGGATGCCATGTTCTCGGCAACGGTCTGATAGACCACCGCCTCGACCAGACGCAACATCACGTCGTCGATCACCGTCTGCGCATCGGGCTCGTAGATGTAGTCCCAGGAGCTGTCGGGCGTGCCCATGCTCTCGCCTGTGAGCGGGAGAATCTGGAGCATCCTCGGTTCCTGCTTCATCGTGTTCACGAACTGGTTGAACGCGATATAGACGACTTCGACCTCGCCCGCGAGATACGCATCGATCATGACCTTTACCGGTCCGATCAGGCGTTCGAGATGCGGCGTATCGCCCAATTGCGTGACGTTCGAGATCACTCTCGCGCCCATGCGCTGCATGAAGCCATAGCCCTTGTTGCCGATCGCGGTCACGCGGATGTCATTGACACCGGATTCTTCCCACGCCTTCATGCGGTTTATTGCCATGCGGAGCAGGTTGGTGTTGAGACCGCCGCACAAGCCCTTGTCGGTGGACACGAGAATCACGCCAACCGTCTTGGGATTGTCGGCCTTGCCGAGGAACGGGTGCCGATAGTCGGTCACGTTGGCCAACGCGAGATTGGCGGCCAGGCGACCGATCTTCTGGGCAAAGGGGCGGCCCGCGCGCATACGCTCCTGCGCGCGACGCATCTTCGAGGCCGCCACCATCTCCATGGCCTTGGTGATCTTGCGCGTGTTCTGGACGCTTTTGATCTTGGTACGGATTTCTTTACCGCCAGCCATGTTGCTCTCCGCGCCTTACTGCCAGGTCTTCTTGAACGCTTCGATTGCCGCCGAGAGAGCCTTTTCGCCGTCGGCGTCGAGATCCTTCTTGGCTTCGATCTTGGCATGCAACTCGGAGGCCTGCGTGCGTACGTACTGCTGCATCGCCGCTTCGCAGGCCAGCGCGCGCGGCACCGACACATCGTCGAAATAGCCCTTGTTCACCGCAAAAAGCGTGACGGCCATATCGGCGACGGAGAGCGGCGCGTATTGCGGCTGCTTCATCAGTTCGGTTACGAGACGGCCGCGTTCGAGCTGCTTGCGCGTCGCTTCGTCGAGGTCGGAGGCGAACTGCGCGAAGGCCGCGAGTTCGCGGTACTGCGCGAGCGCGAGACGCACGCCGCCGCCGAGCTTCTTGATGACCTTGGTCTGGGCCGCGCCGCCGACGCGCGACACCGAGATACCGGCGTTGATCGCGGGACGGATACCGGCATTGAACAGGTCGGATTCGAGGAAGATCTGGCCGTCGGTAATCGAGATCACGTTCGTCGGCACGAAGGCGGAAACATCGCCGGCCTGCGTTTCGATGACCGGCAGCGCGGTCAAGGAACCGGTCTTGCCCTTGATTTCGCCGTTGGTTTGCTTCTCGACGTAGTCTTCATTGACGCGCGCGGCGCGTTCGAGCAGACGCGAGTGCAGATAGAACACATCGCCCGGATACGCCTCGCGACCCGGCGGACGCCGCAGCAGCAGCGAAATCTGACGATAGGCCCAGGCTTGCTTGGTCAAATCGTCATAGATGATCAACGCGTCCTGGCCACGATCGCGGAAGTATTCGCCCATCGTGCAACCGGCATACGGTGCAATGAACTGCAGGGCCGCCGATTCGGACGCCGAGGCGGCAACGATGATCGTGTAATCCATCGCGCCGGCTTCGGTCAGCTTGCGTACTACGTTGGCGATGGTGGATGCCTTCTGGCCCACCGCCACGTAGATACACATCATGTCCTGACCCTTCTGGTTGATGATCGCGTCGACCGCGACCGCCGTCTTGCCGGTCTGACGGTCGCCAATGATCAGCTCGCGCTGGCCACGGCCAATGGGCACCATCGAGTCGATCGCCTTGAGGCCGGTTTGAACCGGCTGCGACACCGACTTACGCCAGATCACGCCCGGCGCGACCTTTTCGATCTTGTCGTAAGCCTTGGCATTGATCGGGCCCTTGCCGTCGATCGGCTGGCCAAGCGAGTTCACGACGCGGCCAATCAGCTCGGGGCCGACCGGCACTTCGAGAATCTTGCCGGTCGTCTTGACGACGTCGCCTTCGGAAATATGTTCGTACTCGCCCAGAACGACAGCGCCGACGGAATCGCGTTCGAGGTTCATCGCGAGGCCGAAGGAATTGCCCGGGAATTCGAGCATTTCGCCCTGCATCACGTCGGCCAAGCCGTGCACACGGCAAATGCCATCGGTGACGGAGACCACGGTGCCTTCGTTGCGCGCCGTCGACCCCAGTTGCAGGTTCTGAATGCGACTCTTGATCAGATCGCTGATTTCAGATGGATTGAGGTTCATGCAAAGCTCCTAAATCTGTAGCGCGCTGGCCATCGCGGCGAGCTTGCCGCGGACCGAGGCGTCGATCACTTCGTCGCCGACAGCAATCTTGACCCCGCCTATCAGGTCGGGATCGATCCGCACCGTGGCTTCGACCTTGCCCTTGAAACGAGCCTCGAGGTCGGCCACGAGTCGGGCGAGCGTCGCGGCATCGATCGGAAATGCGGAACTGACCACGGCCTCGCGCACGCCTTCGGCCACGTTTTTATGCGCGGTGTATAGCTCGAGGATTTCGGGCAGAACAGCGAGGCGTTCGTTTTCGGCGAGCACCCGCACGAAGTTCTGCTGATCGTGGTCCAGATCCGCGGCGGCCGCGACAAAAACACCGACGAGTTTGTCGGTAGTCATGTGCGGATCGCCCAGGATTTCCCGGATCGACGCATCGCCGGCGACCGCCGCAAGGCGCGTTAGCGCCTGTGCCCACGCAGCAAGTGCGTTGGCATCGCGAGCCAGCTTGAACGCCGCTTCGGCGTAGGGGCGCGCGACGGTGAGGTTTTCGGCCATGGCGTCTTACAGCTCCTGTTTAAGGTTCGCCAGCAATTCGGCGTGGACCTGGGCATTGATTTCGCGGCGCAAAATGCGCTCGGCACCGGCCACGGCGAGTTGAGCGATCTGGTCGCGCAAACCTTCCTTGGCCTTCTGCATCGCGGCACCGGCTTCCTGCTCGGCGGCTTCGCGCGCGGCGGCGACAATGCGGGCCGCCTCGGCGCGAGCCTCTTCGATCAGCAAAGCACCCTGCTTTTCGGCGCCACTGCGGACATCGGTCGCGGATTCGCGCGCGCGGCGCATTTCCTCGACGACCTTTTTCTCGGCCAGCGCGAGATCGGTCTTGGCCTTGTCCGCAGCCGCGAGCCCATCGGCGATTTTTTTCGCGCGCTCGTCAAGTGCCTTCACGATCGGCGGCCACACGAATTTCATCGTGAACCACGCGAGGATGAAGAACACAACGAGCTGGGCAACCAGCGTTGCGTTCAGATTCACGGCATCACTCCCTGAGAATCAGTGGATGGAGCCAAGCCGGATCAGAGCTTGAACGGGTTGGCGAACGCAAACATCATCGCGATACCGACACCGATCAGGAACGCGGCGTCGATCAGACCGGCCAGCAGGAACATCTTGGTCTGCAGCGCGTTCATCAGTTCGGGTTGGCGGGCCGATGCCTCAAGGTATTTCGAGCCCATGATGCCAATACCGATACAAGCACCGATGGCGCCTAAACCGATGATCAGACCAGCGGCCAGAGCAACGAAACCAAGAACGTGTTCCATGACGACTCCTCTATTTTCTAAAAAAAGTGGGGTTTGATTAAAACGAAACGAATGTAGACCTGTGTTCAATGACCTTCATGCGCCTGGCCCACATAAACGAGGGTCAGCATCATGAAGATGAATGCTTGCAGCGTAATGATCAGAATGTGGAAGATCGCCCACAGTGACCCCGCCACGATGTGGCCGAGGAAAAGCAAGGGACCGGTGGCACCGCTGCTGCTGCCCCATGCGCCGCCCATCAGCGCGATCAGCATGAACAGCAATTCGCCCGCGTACATATTGCCGAACAACCGCATACCGTGCGAGATCGTCTTCGCGGCGAATTCGATCAACTGCATCACGAAATTGATCGGATACAGGAACCACTTGTCGCCGAACGGCGCAGCGAAGAGTTCGTGCACCCAGCCGCCGATGCCCTTGATCTTGATGTTGTAATAAATGCAGACGAGGAACACGCCGATCGACATGCCAAGCGTCATATTCAGGTCGGCCGTCGGCACCACGCGCTGATAGGCGTGCTCGTTGTGATTGATGGCCTGCCAGATGCGCGGTAGCAGATCGACCGGCAGCAGATCCATCGCATTCATCAGGAAAATCCAGATGAAGACCGTCAGCGCGAGCGGCGCCACGAATTTGCGCGATTCGGCGCTATGGACGATGCCCTTGGCCTGATCGGCGACCATCTCGACAACGAACTCGACGGCCGCCTGAAAGCGACCCGGTACGCCGGAAGTGGCCCTGGATGCCGCGCGCCAGAGGAAAAACAACGTAACGACGCCGAGCAGAACCGACCAGAAAACGGAGTCGAGATTGATGACGCCAAAATCGACAATCGACTTCTGCGCTTCGCCAGTGCTATTCAGATGCGTCAAGTGGTGGACGATGTATTCGCCCGCGGTTGGAGCGTTAGCTTCGTGTCCGGTCGCCATTTTTATGTTCTAACCAAGAAAGCAAGAAAATTCGCTTGGAGCGTCACGATCAGCCCAATCAACACCGCGCCCCAATGAACGTCGGGATAGATCTGCTTCACGGCCGCCAGTAATCCGATGCATAGGACCAGCTTGACGAGTTCGCCGACAAAAAAAGCTGTCGCGTAGGAAGCGCCGGAGCGCTTGGTCACCGCATACAGCTTAAGAGCAAACAAACACGAGGGGATTACACACGCGGCGCCCCCCAACGCCGCCGAGACGAAACCGCGCATCCCGAAAAGCAGCCCGCCGAGCAGGCTACCCATCAGTGCAGCGAATACTTGCAGGATCACCGTCTTAAATATGCCCCGCACTCGCCGCGCGCCTTTGATCCGGCCCAGAAAATCCTTGCCATGCTAGGGATTTAAGCGGTTCAAGTCAAACCCGGACGAACCCGTATAGAGCTATCACGGTGGAACCGGCATGACGGGACACTGTTTGGCGTGCACTCGCATGGCCAAGCCCACAGCGCGCCGGCATAATCGGCGACGGCCCGGGCTTCGGGCTTACTGGATCCCCCTGATGACGACGCCACACGCTACGCAACCCCTGCTTGCAGCCCGCCGTTTCCTTCCGCTGTTCCTGACCCAGTTTCTCGGCGCATTCAATGACAATGTGCTCAAGCAGGCTTTGTTGCTGTTGATCACCTTCGAAGGCGGCAAGGTACTCGGCTTATCGCCCGAGCTGATGGTCCAGGTCGCAGCCGGGCTCTTCGTGCTGCCGATGTTTCTGTTTTCAGCCTCGGCCGGACAAATCGCCGACGCTTTCGATAAGGCGCGTTTGATCCGCTGGGTCAAGCTCGCCGAGATCGCCATCGGCGCATTTTCGGCCCTGGGCTTCGCGCTCAAATCGCCCGCCATCCTGCTCTGCGCACTATTCCTGATGGGGCTACATTCGACAATTTTCGGTCCGCTCAAGTATTCGATATTGCCGCAGCATCTTCATGCCCACGAGATCGTCGCAGGCAACGCCTGGGTCGAAAGCGGCACCTTCGTCGCGATCCTGTTCGGTTCGATTCTTGGCGGCGTACTGATCGCGCTGCCTGGCAGCGGCCCGCTGTGGACCGGCGCGGCCTGCCTCGCCTTCGCCGTCGCCGGCTGGTGCACAAGCCTTTTCATTCCCGCAGCGCCCCCGCTTGCCAGCGTGCGGATCAACTGGAACCCCTTTACCGAAATTGCACGGAATATGCGGATAGCACGTGCCAACCGTACGGTCTTTCTCTCGATGATAGGGATCTCCTGGTTCTGGTTTTTCGGCGCGCTGATCCTGTCGCAGTTCGGCCCTTTCGTGAAGGATGTGATCGGTGGCAGCGAACACCTCGCGACCTTCCTGCTCGCCACCTTCATCATCGGCATCGCGCTCGGCTCGCTCGCAGCCGAACGCGCCTCGGGCGGTCGCGTCGAGATCGGCCTCGTGCCGTTCGCCTCGATCGGCCTTACCGTCTTCGGCGCCGAAATCTATTTCGCAAGCCCCGCCTCACCGCATCCGGGCCAGGACATCGCCGGCTTTCTCGCCCAGCCCGGCGCCTGGCGCCTCATTTTCGACCTCGTGATGCTCGGCGTCTTCGGCGGCCTCTACACCGTGCCGCTTTATTCGCTGATCCAGACGCGCTGCGAGGCGAGCATCCGCTCGCGCATCATCGCCGCGAACAACATCCTCAATGCCGGCTTCATGGTCGCCTCGGCGGCCTTCGCCTTCCTCGCACTGCATTTCGGCGCGACAATCCCGCAGATTTTCCTCATGGCGGCCCTGATGAATCTCGCGGTCGCGCTTTTCATCTACAGGTTGGTACCCGAATTCCTGCAACGCCTGGTCGTGTGGATCATCATTCACCTTATGTATCGCATTCACGCGCGCGGTCACGAAAACATTCCGGCCGAAGGCCCCGCCATAATCGTCTGCAACCATGTCAGCTTCATCGACCCGCTGATCGTCATGGCCGAAAGCCGGCGGCCGATCCGCTTCGTCATGGACCATCGGATCTTCAGGCAGCCGCTGATCAATTTCGTTTTCCGCGAAGCCCATGCCATTCCGATCGCGCCCGTCAAGGAAGATCCCGTAATGCTCGCCGCAGCCTATGACGAGGTCGCCAAGGCGCTCGCAAATGGCGATCTTATTGGCATATTCCCGGAAGGCCGAATCACCGACACGGGCAAAATCAACCTATTCAAGAACGGCATCTCGACAATCGTCGAACGCACGCCGGTGCCAGTCATACCGATGGCGCTCTCGGGCCTCTGGGGCAGCTTCTTCTCGCGCAAGGACGGCCCCGCAATGACGAAACCATTCCGCCGCGGTCTTTTCAACCGCATCGATCTTGCGATCGGCGCGCCGATTCCCGCCGCTCAGGTGACACCGCACGACTTGCAAGCTATCGTCACCGATTTGCGCCAACGCCCGTAAAACATCATGACTGCATATCCACTGACCGCCGCCGCCACGCTTCTGATCGTTCTCCTGATGTTCGGCACCGCAACCAACGTCGGACTGGCACGCGAGAAATACGGCGTCAAGGCGCCAGCCACGACCGGCAACGAATACTTCGAGCGCGCCTACCGCGTCCAGCTCAACACGATGGAATGGGCGCTCGTCTTCCTGCCAACGTTGTGGATCTTCGCCGCCTTTATCGGCGACATGCATGCGTTGATTGCGGCACTTGTCGGCCTCGCCGGCCGCGTCATCTACGCCCTGTCTTATCAACGCGACCCGCAGCGCCGCAGCCTCGGTTTCATGATCGGCATGCTCCCCTTCGGCATCATCGGCCTCTGGAGCGGTTTCGCCGTTTTACGCGCGAGTCTCGGCTTCTGATATCGAACGCCGCCGACAGACTCCTGACATGACGCTGTCAGGAGTCCCCGCGCATCCTGCGTGCTCTCATTCACCCGCAGGAGTTGCAGCATGGAAAAGCAAACACATCGCATCAGCTGGTTCATCATTCCGGCCCAGGATCTCGATCGCGCCTGCGCGTTTTACGAAAGCCTGTTCGATGAAAAGCTACGCCGCGAGAGCATGGGCCCCGACGCGCAATATGCCGCATTCCCGTACGAAGGCAACGCCATTTCGGGTTGCCTGATGACAGCGCCCGACGCGCGCCCGCATACCGATGGCGTACGCATCTATCTTGAGACCGGACGCCACGGACTCGACGCGCTACTTGCGCGCGCCGAAGCGCTTGGCGGTAAAGTCACCACGCCCCCGGTCCAGTTGCCCGATGGCGAGGGCCGTTACGCGCATATCCGCGACTGCGAAGGCAATATCGTCGGGCTACACGAAGACTAATAATTCCGCCTCTAAGTCAATCAGGCCGCGAAGACGAACCGCAGACAGTGCAAATAGCACGGCAAGGTGAAGTCGACAAAAGCATGATTGATTTAGAAATAGGAATAAACGGAGCTTGCCATGCAATTCGGTTACACGATCATCTATGTCGACGACGTCCGCGCGACGCTAGGCTTCTACAACCGCGCCTTCGGTCTTGCGACGCGCTTCGTTACCGACGACGCGCAGTACGGCGAACTGGAAACCGGCGCCACGGCGCTTGCCTTCGTTTGCCACGCCGTAGCGCAAAGCGGGCTCCCGGCAGGCTACCGCCCGCTCGCGCAGGATGCGCAGCCCGCCGGCATCGAGGTCGGCTTCGTCTGCGATGACGTCGACATTGCCTTCGAGCGTGCCGTCGGATCTGGCGCCAGCGTGATCGCCAAACCCGTGCACAAGCCCTGGGGTCAGGTCGTCGCCTATGTCCGCGCACCGGAGGGCACGCTCGTCGAGCTTTGCACGGCAACGCACTGATGCGCCGCGCCGAACGCCTGTTCCAGATCACGCAGATCCTGCGCGGCCGCCGCCTCACGACGGCCGCGCAGCTCGCGGATCGGCTCGGCGTTTCGGAGCGCACGATCTACCGCGACATCGCGGGGCTATCGACGAGCGGCGTGCCCGTCGAAGGCGAAGCCGGCGTCGGCTACCGGCTGCGCGCCGGCTTCGATCTGCCCGCGCTGATGTTCACGCCCGACGAGCTCGCCGCGCTCTTGCTCGGCGCCCGCATCGTCGGCGCCAAGGCCGGCGCGGAAATGGCGCGGCATGCGGACAGCGCGCTCGAAAAGATCCGTGGCGCGGTTGGCCCCGCACTACGTGGTCGGCTCGAAACGAGCGCGCTACTCGTGCCGGATTTCGGCGACACCCCCGGCGACCAGCACATCGAACCGCTGCGCCGCGCCATCGATCAACGGCTACGCATCGTCTTCGACTATGCCGACGAACAGCGCACACGTACCACACGCTTCGTCTGGCCACTCGGGCTATTTTTCTGGGGTCGCGTCTGGACGCTAGGCGCCTGGTGCGAGCTGCGCGAGGACTTCCGCAGCTTTCGCCTCGACCGCCTGTTGCGGCTCGAACTCGCCGGCGACCGTTTTCCCGACATCGAAGGCCGACGGCTGGCGGATCTGATGCGCAAATTCACGTCAGAGTAATCGAATAACATATTCAACCAGCGGAATCGACAAATTCCGCAGACAAGCAGGAAAGCTTACCCATGGACTCGACACACCCCGTCATCGAACTCGAAAATGCAGCCCTGGCTCGCTGGTGTAACGGTGACCCTTCCGGCTTTCTCGAAATCTCGGCGCCAGATGTCGTCTACTTCGATCCGTTTCTGCCCTCCCGCCTCGACGGATTCGACGCGCTTTCCGCTTATTACGAGAGCATTCGCGGACAGATTTTTGCCCCACGTTACGAGATGCTGGAACCTCATGTACAGGAGATCGGCGATGCTGCGGTCCTGACGTTCCGCTTCGTTTCCCGTGGCGGCAACGAAGGCGCCGAAATGCGCTGGAACTGCACCGAGGTTTATCGCCGGCAAGCCGAGGTTTGGCGCATCGTGCAAACGCATTGGTCATTCACCGGCCGAGCCGCGGCGTAAGAAATGCCAGCATACCCGGCGTAGAATCCCGCTTTCCCAAAATCCTTGTCCGACGACCCTCCCATGAGCAAGCCCGATCCCGCCCGTTGGGGCTTCACGACCCACACTGTTCATTCCGACCGGCTCGGCAACGTCGAGCACGGCGGCATCCATAAACCGCTGCATACTTCGGTGCAGTATGGATTTCCGAATGTCGACGCGTTGGTCCAGGTATTCCAGGGCACCACCGCAGGTTTTAATTATTCGCGCCAGGGCACACCGACCGTCGCCGCGCTCGAAGCAGCGGTCAACACGATGGAAGGCGGCCTCGGCACGGTCTGCTTTGCAACCGGCATGGCCGCGCTGACGGCAATCTTCACAACGCTGCTGCGAGCGGGCGATCACATCGTCGCAAGCCGTTTCGTGTTCGGCAACACGAGCAGCCTGTTCGACACATTGCAAACTCTGGGTATCCAGATCAGTTTTGTCGACGCAACCGCGGCGGCAGCCGTCGAAGCGGCGGTGACGCCGCACACGCGCATGGTCTTTGTCGAAACGATCGCGAATCCGCGCACGCAGGTCGCGGATCTCGAAGGCATAGGTGCGCTCTGCCACGACAGGAAGCTCGTCTTTGTCGTCGACAACACGGTAACCTCACCGTGGGCTTTCAATCCCAAGCGCGTAGGCGCTTCGCTCGTCATGAATGCGCTGACGAAATCGGTCGGCGGCCACGGCAACGCGCTCGGTGGCGCGGTCACCGACACAGGGCTGTTCGACTGGTCGGATTATCCGAATATCTTCGCCGGCTATCGCAAGGGCAACCCCGCAGGATGGGGCCTTGCACAAATCAAGAAGAAGGGCTTGCGCGACATGGGCGGCGCGCTTTCCTCGGAAGCCGCGCATCATCTCGCGGTCGGCTCCGAAACGCTCGCGCTACGCATGGCAGCTGCAAGCGCAAACGCCCAAGCGCTCGCCGAAATGCTCGCCGCACATCCGAAAATCCGTACGGTTTATTACCCCGGCCTGCCCCAGCACCCCGAATACGCACGCGCCAAGGCGCTATTTCGCAGCCCCGGCTGGCTACTCGCCTTCGAGCTTGCGGACGACGCCGATTGCCTGCCGTTCATCGACCGCCTTTCGCTGCCGATCATCGCGACCGGTCTGGCCGATACGCGCAGCCTGATCATTCCAGTCGCCCACACGATTTTCTGGGAAATGGGCCAGGAAAGGCGTGCGCAAGGCGGCATCGCCGAATCCCTGATCCGCTTCTCGACCGGCATCGAGGACATTCAGGATATTCTCGACGACTTTGCGCGCGCGCTCGCCGGCTAGGAGCGGGCGCCTCGACCCCCGGTTTCTAAGCGGGGGCAACGAGCGACACGTCCGAACAGGCTGGCGCTCGCACCGCCCCACGCCATCAGAAAACAAGTGAAGCCGGTGGAATTCGAGCCCACGATAAGTTGGAACAAGCCGGTTTGGTATCTCGCGGCGCTGCTCGCCACGCTCTCGATGCTCGGCCCGTTCGCCATCGACACCTACCTGCCGGCTTTCGAAGGTATCGCTGCCGACATCGGCGCGTCTCCGGTCGCGATGCAGCAAACACTGTCGGCCTACCTGCTCGGCTTCTCGATCATGATGTTGCTGCACGGCGCGCTTGCCGACAGCTTCGGCCGCCGCCCTGTGATCCTGATCAACGTTGCCGCGTTCGGTCTCGCAAGCCTCGTCTGCGCACTCGCCCAGAACATAGGCATACTCGTTGTCGGTCGCATCCTGCAAGGCATGAGCTGTGGCGCCGGTATCGTCGTCGGTCGCGCAATCGTGCGCGACCTCTTCAGCGCGAGCAATGCGCAACGGCTGATGAGCCAGATCACGCTGTTCTTCGGCATTGCGCCAGCGATTGCGCCCATTATCGGCGGCTGGCTCTTCAGCCTCATCGGCTGGCGTGCGATCTTTGTTTTCTTAGCCGTCGTAAGCGTCGCACTTTGGTTTCTGACCTGGTTCGAACTACCCGAAACGCTGCCGCGCGAGCGTCGCCAGGATTTTCATCCAGCGTCGCTGATGCGTGGCTACTGGAGCGTGTTGTCGGACAAGCGTTTCCTGCTGCTTTCGTTCGCGAGCGGCGTGCCGTTTAATGCCGTGTTTATATTCGTGCTCGCCGCGCCAACCTTCCTCGGCCATCACCTCGGCCTGCCGCCAACGCGCTTTTTCTGGCTCTTCCTCGGCACGATAGCCGGCATCATGGCCGGCGCCTGGACGAGCGGTCGGCTTGCCGGACGAATCACGCGCGAACAGCAGATCCGCAATGGTTTTACGCTGATGCTCGCGGCCGCCGTGGCCAATGCCGTACTGCATTTATTCGTGCCGGCGCAGCTCCTTACCGTCGTCCCACTGATCATGCTGGTGGCCTACGGTTGGGCGCTGCTGACACCCTGCGTCACGCTGCTCGTACTCGACCGCTTCCCTGGCCGGCTCGGCATGGCTTCGTCGCTGCAAGCATTTTTCTCCAGCCTCACCAACGCGATCGTCGCCGGAGTGCTTGTACCGCTCGTCATGAGTACGGTTACAGGACTTTCCATCGCTTCGGCATTGCTCGGCTTCGCAGGGCTCGCAAGTTGGAAGCTCTATCGGCGCGACATCAGGCGAGAGCGCCGCGCAGCCTGAAACTCCGCAAAACCCTCCACGACCGGCTCAAAGCAACACGCGCTCGATACCGCCCGTGTTCGCCATCTCGACATAGCGCTCCATCCAGTCTTCGCCGAGCAGCTTGCGCGCCAACTCGATGACGATGTAATCGGCGTCCAGACCCTCCACATCGTCCTTGTAGCGTTGAAGACCTTGCAGGCAGGCGGGGCAGGAAGTGAGGATCTTGACCTCACCGGCGAAGCCGTCGGCGCGCAGCTGGCCGGCGCCCTTTTGCATTTCCTCTTCCTTGCGAAAGCGGACCTGGGTCGAAATGTCGGGGCGCGAAATCGCGAAGGTGCCGGCCTCGCCGCAGCAGCGGTCGTTCTTTGCGATCCGCGTGCCGTCGGCAGTCTGCACGAGTGCGTTAACCGTCTTGAGTGGATCTTGCTGCTTCATCGGACTATGACAAGGGTCGTGGTACATATAGCGCACGCCGGTAACGCCTTCGAGTTTCACGCCTTTTTCGAGCAGGAACTCGTGGATATCTATCAGGCGGCAACCAGGGAAGATTTTTTCGAATTCGTACATCGTGAGCTGGTCGTAGCAGGTGCCGCAACTTACGACGACGGTCTTGATGTCGAGGTAGTTCAGCGTATTTGCCACACGGTGAAAGAGCACCCGGTTATCGGTCGTGATCTTGTCGGCCTTGTCGTAATCGCCCGCGCCGCGCTGCGGATAGCCGCAGCACAGATAGCCCGGCGGCAGCACGGTCTGCACGCCGGCGTCGTAGAGCATGGCCTGCGTGGCAAGCCCGACCTGCGAGAAAAGCCGCTCCGAGCCGCAGCCCGGGAAGTAGAACACGGCTTCCGAATCGGGCCGTGTTTTCTGCGGGTCGCGGATCACCGGCACAATGCCGGCGTCCTCGATGTCGAGCAGCGCGCGCGCGGTTTTGTTCGGTAACTTGCCCGGCATCTTCTTGTTCACGAAGTGGATGATCTGGGCCTTGATCGGCGGCTTGCCGGTCGTCGAGGGCGGTAGCTTGGTGGTTTCCTTGGCGAGCGGCCGCAGCAGGTCGACGCCGAGGCGCTGCACCTTGTAGGCCCACTCGATGCTCGTCTTGCGCAGGAACTTGATCGTCTGCGGGTTCTTCGTGTTGAGGAACCACATCGCGATTTTCTTGGCCGGGCTATTCGTCTGCTGGCCCATCTTGCGCAAGAGGTTACGCATGTTCATCGATACGTCGCCAAAATCGATATCGACCGGGCATGGCGTGACGCACTTGTGGCAAACCGTGCAGTGGTCGGCCACGTCCTCGAATTCTTCCCAATGGCGAATAGAGACGCCGCGCCGCGTTTGCTCTTCGTAAAGAAAGGCTTCGACGAGCAGCGAGGTCGCGAGGATTTTATTGCGCGGCGAATAGAGCAGGTTTGCGCGCGGCACATGCGTGGCGCATACCGGCTTGCATTTACCGCAGCGCAGGCAATCCTTGACCGAATCGGCAATCGAGCCAATGTCGCTCTGTTGCATGATCAGCGATTCGTGACCCATCAGGTTGAAGCTCGGCGTGTAGGCGTGCGTAAGATCGCCGCCGGGCATCAGCTTGCCTTTGTTGAAGCGGCCCTCGGGATCGACCTTTTGTTTGTACTCGCGGAACGGCGCTAGCTCGGCATCGGTAAGGAATTCAAGCTTGGTAATGCCGATGCCATGTTCGCCGGAAATCACGCCACCGAGACTGCGTGCGAGTTCCATGATACGCGCGACCGTGGCATTCGCTTCCTGCAGCATCTCGTAGTGGTCCGAGTTGACCGGCAGGTTCGTATGCACATTGCCGTCGCCCGCATGCATGTGCAATGCGACGAAAACGCGACCGCGCAGCACTTCCCTGTGGATTGCCTCGATACGCTCGCGCACCGGATCGAAGAATTTGCCTTCGAAGATGTCGTCGAGCAGAGATTTGAGTTCGGTTTTCCACGAAATGCGGACGGAATGATCCTGGATGCGGTGAAAGAGTCGCGGTCCGGCCGCCTTGTTGGTTAAAGGCCCGGCCTCGACACCGAGTTCGGCAAACTTTGTTTCCGCTTCCGCAAGCGGCGCGTCGAGGCGGTCGAAGATCCATTGCCAGCGCGCGCGGATGTTCGAGAGCGTCTCCAGCGCATGGGCACGGCGCTCGCCGATGAGTTCTTCAGCACTGACCGTCGCCTCGCCGCGAAACAGCGGCAGCTCGCCGCGCAGGAAATCGGCCAGCGTGTCGGCCAGGCGCAGCTTGTTGCGGATCGAGAGTTCGATGTTAAAGCGTTCGATGCCGTCGCAATAATCGCCCATGCGGTCTAGCGGAATGACGACGTCTTCATTAACCTTGAACGCATTGGTGTGCTTGGCGATAGCGGCGGTTCGCGCGCGATCGAGCCAGAACTTCTTGCGCATTTCTGGCGATACGGCGATGAAGCCCTCGGCGCCGCGCGCGTTGCAGATGCGCACGACCTCCGATGTCGCCAGCATCACAGCGTTCTCGTCGTCGCCGACGATATCGCCGATCAGCACCATCTTCGGCCGGCCGTGGCGCGTAGCCTTGGGCGCATAGCCGACGGCCTTCACATAGCGCTCGTCGAGGTGCTCCAGCCCGGCGAGCTGCACGCCGCCGGGCTGGGTGTCGAGATAGTTCTTGATCTCGACGATCGCCGGTACGGCCTCGCGCACCTGGCCGTAGAACTCCAGACATACCGTGCGCGTATGGGCCGGCAGCCGATGCAGAATCCAGCAGGCCGAGGTGATGATGCCATCGGTGCCTTCTTTCTGGATGCCGGGTACGCCGCCGAGGAATTTGTCGGTCACGTCCTTGCCGAGCCCGAGCTTGCGAAAACGCACGCCGGGCATTTCGATGATTTCTTCGCCGATTTCGCGCCGGCCCGATTCGTCGAAGCGGCGCAAACGGAAGCGCACGTTTTCCTGGTCGTGAATCTTGCCGAGGTTGTGATCCAGCCGCTCGACGACGAGCCACTTGCCGTCCGGCGTGACCATCATCCACCATGCCAGCGTATCGAGCGCCGTGCCCCATAGCACGGCCTTCTTGCCACCAGCATTCATCGCGATATTGCCGCCGATGCAGGATGCATCGGCCGAGGTCGGATCGCAGGCGAATACGAGGCCGGCCGATTCGGCCGCATCCATCACGCAGCGCGTAACGACGCCCGCGCCGGTCGTGACCGTCGCAATAGCCCGCCCCGCGCCCGGCAGCGTTTGTTCGACGACTTCGCCCAGCGCGGTAAGTTTTTCGGTGTTGATGACGGCCGAGTAGGGCGAGAGCGGCACGGCGCCGCCGGTGTAGCCGGTGCCGCCGCCGCGCGGGATGATCGTGAGCCCGAGTTCGATACAGCCGCGCACGAGGTGACCGATTTCCTCCTCGCTGTCCGGGTAGAGCACGACGAACGGGTATTCGACGCGCCAGTCGGTGGCGTCGGTCACGTGCGAAACGCGTGCCATGCCGTCGAAAGCGATGTTGTCGCGGCGCGTGTGGCGTGCGAGCAATTTCAGCGTGCGCCGCCGCAGATCGTAGGTTTTCTCGAAATGGCGCTGGAATTCATCGACCGCGCGATTGGCGGCAGCACCGAGTTGGGCAACCTTGCCGGCCCGTGCGGGGTCTTCCTGCTCGACCGCGATGCGGCGCTTTTCGACTTCTTCGAGCCGGTGCCGCAGCGCGCCGATCAGCGCGCCACGGCGCTCGCGGTTGGCGAGCAGATCGTCTTCGAGATACGGGTTACGCTGCACGACCCAGATATCGCCGAGCACCTCGTAGAGCATTCGCGCCGAGCGTCCCGTCACGCGCTCTGCGCGCAGCGATTCGAGCGCCGACCACGCCGCGTCGCCGAGCAGGCGAATCACGATCTCGCGATCGGAAAACGAGGTGTAGTTGTACGGAATCTCGCGCAAACGATTCGGCGTCGGGGTATCGCGGACGAACTGCGGAGCAACTTGCATCGGGAGTCCTGGTTTGTGCCGTGCGGCAACCCAATGAGGAACCGTATATTTTACCGGCCACGGCCAGCCACTGCACCAAGATAATCAATACCTTGGCAGTAGTAGGTTCTTTTGTGCGGTGCGTATCACGTTATCCGCAGGCAGCCCACCCTTTATCGCCTGGCGCGGCACTAGGGTTCCCAACCCAGGCTGCGAGCCAGCGCATGCCCTGTACGTCGATAGCCGGCAGGGCTCAGATGGGTCAGATCGCCGCCCATCAGGCTTGGCTCGGCGTGCGCCCAGCCGTAGCTGCCGCCAGGACCGCCCATGAAATCCTGCCAGTCCCATGCGGCGCAAGCGAAGCGCTTGCCGATCTGCCGTTGCATGCTTTCAATCTGTTGATGAATGTTGGCGTAGGCGAGCACAGAAATTGGGCGCCCTTTGCTCTTGCGTAGCACGCCGCGATCGGGCGGCCCGACCAGCACGCAAGATGCGGAAGGGAAGACCTGACGCAGGTTCGTCAATGCCTTGATCAGCATCGCGGCATATCTTCCGGCATCGAAATTGGCCACAGCGCCTTCGTTGGTGCCGTATTCCAGCACTACGCCGTCATAGCTGACGCCATGCAGCGCCTGCGCGAGGTAGGCCGGATCGGCGTTGGCCCATCCGCGCACAGTTGCGGAGGGCAGACCGAATACGTCGAAACTGATGGTGGGCGCCTGGACGCGATCCAGAATGAAGCCGTGCAGTACGAGCTTGCCTTGCGTGACGCGCAGTTTAAGGGTTGAAATCGGCCGATCCGGGCGGATCGCCAGCACTTGACTGTCACGCGCGCTAACGAGCTGGATGCTGACTGGCGTGCCGTCATCGACGCTGTAATCGACGACGGCTTGCTCGGAAGCGCGGTAGACGAGTTGCAATTGCTGCACCTCGGGCTGTCGCGCGGCGTTGCGCAAATCGAGCCAGAGATAACTATCCGGACCCGCGTCGGCACTGCGGTCAGCCAGCGCCGGCCCAATCTCACGCGTGGAGGACGCGGCATAGGCGATATCCGCCGACCAGCCCGAGCCTATGCAATAGGACCGCAGTCCTGGCAGTCTGACATTGGCGCGGCCCATCGTCGGAGGCAGGTAGGCGGACGCCACGCTCAGGCCATTTTTACGCAGAGCTTCGATGAGGGTAGGCGCAAAGGCCCCGCCGGCGATATGGCTATCGCCCCAGAAGGCAATGCGCCGGGGCTGCGAGGCGCCAAGCGCGAGGCCCGCAATCGAGGAAGGGTCAAATTGAGGCTGATCGCGAATCACCGTCCTGACCAGAGCGCCGAGTTCGGCATTGCTGGGCATCTGCGTACCTGTTCTGGACACACCGCTGGCGGGCCCACGGACGGGCGGCGGTTTGAGCAGCGGCGGCACTCTGGGGCAAACCAGATCGTCGATGAGCGGCAGGCTCTCCTGCGCGGCGGCGGGGCGGGTCAGACAGAGCGCAAAGCCAATGCAGCAGGCGCCAAGCAGAATCAAGCGCGAAACGTATGTCATGGCGCCGCTCTCCGGAAATTCAGGGGAATGTGCCAGCCCGTGTTTCGGGCAAGCTGTTTTTCTTCAGGTACGCCAAATGCTTTTTGCGTAATCCTTTTGTGTAGAGGCCATCGCGCGGCACGCCGAGCGTCAGTTGCAGGTCGCGTACCACATCGCCGCGTTCGCCGAGATGGAATGACTGTGCAATGACGCTTTCGGGCGTGTAGGTACGGTCGGAGGCCGTCGGCGGCCGGCCCAGTGCGGCCACGCAGCGCCAGACCGCGAAGCCTATCGGCTTGACGAAACTGCCGTTAGCCGGCTTCCAGCCCTGGGTGGATATGCGGTTGGCGACTTCGATCTGCTGCGCAGTGCTTGCTGCGGCGGGCTGAGGGGCAAACAACGTGCCGCCCCAGGTCTTCCAGTTCTCTGGCGTGATGCCAAGCCCACCCGAATGACGACCGGGATTTTGCCAATTCGCATCGGTCTCACAACTCGCCAACTTTTTCCAGTAAGTGTCGGGCGCGGCGGGCTGAGGCGCGCGAACCAGCGTCGGCGACAGATCGCCCGCGCCCCTGGCGTAATCTTTGCCTTCACTTATGCCAACTGAGCCTGGCACATTTTTTTCAACGTCGGGAAACAGGCGCCCTACGCGCATGATTTCGGCAACGAAGACACGTTGACCAATGCCGGAGAGATGCACGCCGTCAGAGACAAAATAGTCGGGCTGGCCTTCCGAAACCTCGCTCCAGCGAACAGTCAGCACGTTGGGAAAGTTTGGCGCTATGCGTTCGACCAAGGCGTTATTGGCTTCCATCCAGCGTCGCGGCACATGGGTGTTGACAAGTACCACGCGCTGACGGTCGACAAGTATGGTGAGAATTTGGCGCAATTGATCTTCGGTAACGTAACCGTTGGTGCCCAGATGGACCAACACCACGGGCCGCAACTTGCCAGCACCGCGCAACGCTTTGATTTTCTTGATGATGTCGGCCGCCTGCCAGCCCATCGTGGCGTGCACATCCGCGTCATGCAGCGTAAGTTTGAGCAGCCAGCTTGCGCCTAGCAGCACCGAGTCGCCAACGGCCGTCAGTTCGTGACCCGTAAAGGTTTTCGGCGCTGGCTGACCGGGCACGGCAGCGAGCGCAGGCGGCGGGACCGGCGTCAGTGCTGCAAGGGTCGCTGCGGCCATCACGACTGGGCTTGGTTTGTTTAGATCGAGATGGAGCGCATCACGCACATCCTGCGCCGGCTCCGCCCGGGCAGGGGCCTCCCACAAAACGGCTGCCGTGGCGCTAACCGCCAGCAACAGCGTCGCGGCGATGGCCGAGCCGCGCAGCCATGCGCGGCGACACGTGCCCGCCACGCACATATCGCGCCACACGCGCTCAAGCGCACCGCGACGGATCGGCATTTCCAGATAGTGGTAGGAGAGCGCCGCGATGCTGATCGTCAACACCAAGCGCAGCAGCAGGATCGTGTTGGCATCCAGCCCACGCAGATCCATACCCGGCCGCAGCAGCATGAAAATCGGCCAGTGCCAAAGATAGACACCATAGGAGCGCTCACCGAGCCAGCGCAGCGGACCGCAGTCGAGCCAACGACCGAATGCCGTGCCTGGATGCGTGGCACTAATGACCAAGACAATGCTCGCCTCAGCCGCCAGCGCGAAACCCCAGGGATACAGCGACCCAGTCGCTTCGCCCAGGCGCACAAACAGGACCAGCATCATCGTCAGCGCAAGCAGGCCCAGCAGCAAGACGCCGCTGCGGATCGCCGGGCGCAGCGTTCGCGACACGCGACCGGGTTGCCATGCGAGTCCGAGCGCCGCGCCCAGCAGCAGCGGAAAGCCATGCGTGTCAGTGCCGAAGTACAGCCGCGACGGATCGCCGTGTTCTGGATAGCCGATCTTCATGGCCTGTATTGCCATCCATGTTGCGGATGCCACCGCCAGCAGAATCGCCGCTACCGCCAGGCCCGCCCGACCGATACGCGGCAAGGCTATCGACACCAGCGGCGCCCAAACGATGTAGAACTGCTCTTCAATGGCCAATGACCACAAGTGTTGCAATAAGGGCATCCGCCCGGCTGACTCGAAATAGGACGCGTGGGTGCGCAGCAATTCCCAGTTGGTCAAATAGACGAACGTCGCTATCGCGTCGCTGCGCAGGCGCGGCAAAGCATCGGTGGCGCACAGCGCGGATGCGGCGACGACGCTCGCCGTCATCAGCCAGGACGCAGGTAGCAAACGTTTGGCGCGACGCCAGTAAAAGCGGCTGAGATGGAGACCCCCGGACCTCTCCATCTCATTCGCCAGCAAGCTCGTGATCAGGAATCCGGAGATTACGAAGAATAAGTCGACACCGAGATAACCGCCCCGCGCCCAGTAGAAGTCGGCGTGGAACAGCAGCACTGCGATGATGGCGATGGCTCGCAAACCATCGAGCCCAGGCAAACGACCGGCATTGATAGGTAAGGAAAGATTTTTTGCGAGCAACGCAATATCGAAAGCGGAAATTTTTCGAGCTGCCGCATCGAAGAATGCGGCTCGGCGGGTATATCCAGGCAGAGCCTGAGCGACCTCAGCCTTTAAGTACAACACTTGGAGTCAACCAAGGTATTGCGTTGAATCAACGATATTGGCATTCAGATTTAGAGTCCTCTCCGTGACGCGGCACACTCTGGCTAAGAAACCCGTTCAAGTTCTCCGAAGATAGTGCAAACTCAACGCGAACACGCGCCCGGAAATATCTCGTCGCTCAGAGCTGGGATTCGATTGGCAGCAGGCCCAGCAACCACACGCCGACGCGGCGTCCCCAACTTGCCTCGGGCTCGGCGGTGAGCCGGTGTTCTGCGCCGTCGGCGTCGCGTTCGATCCAGACCAGACGCTTGCGACCCGCGCCGTCGGGTTCGAGCGCGAGTTGCCAGGCAACGCTGTCGAGCGAGGCGTCGAGCTGGCGCAAGAGCGCCTCGGTCAACGGCGGGCTTTCGCACAGCAGGCCGATTTCGGTGTTGAGTCGCACCGAGCGCGGGTCGAGGTTCAGCGAGCCGATGTAGACCGCACTGCGGTCGAACATGAAGGTCTTCGCATGCAGCGAGGCGCGCGAACTGCCCGGTGCGCTCGACCGGCCCGCCCCGAGCGGTTTGCGCGCACCGGCGTTCGGTAGCGGCTTGAGTTCGTAGATTCGTATGCCGGCTGCAAGCAATGCCTCGCGGTAGCGCGCATACCCGGCATGAACGGCCGCGACGTCGCTGGCGGCGAGCGAATTCGTCAGGATCGTGACGCGCACGCCGCGCGCGGCGAGTTCGCGGAACCATGCGAGCCCGGCCTTGCCGGGCACGAAATAGGCGGAAACCACGGTCAATTCGCTGCGGACCCGATCGCCGCGCCGGAAGAAGCCGCTTGCCAGCAAATTTTCTTCGTCGCCCGGCTCGCTCTCGATCTTGGCCGGATCGTCGTGAATCAGCCGTGCGCGGCCCCAGTACACTCGCTGCGCTGTCAGGCCCAGCGCAAGCGCGAGCGGATCGCCGCGCGGCGCCATATCCGACGTCGCCGCCTGCGCGATGGCCTCGGCAAGCGAGCGGCGCAATTCGTCGAGCGCGGCGGCCGCCGGCGGCTCGCGCGACAGCGTTGTAATCGGGTAGGCAGCCGGCGCGCTCCAGAAGCGGTCGAATTCGAGCGAGATGCGCGACACCACCGGCCCGTAGGTCAGCACGTCGAGATCGTCGAACGCGAATGCCTCGCCGACGCCAAAGTATTCGTCGCCGATGTTGCGCCCGCCGAGGATCGCAACCTGGTTGTCGGCCACAAATACCTTGTTGTGCATCCGCCGGTTCGTGCGCGCGAAATCCCACAGCAGGCCAAGATTTCGCAGGCTGCGCGAGGCAACTGGATTGAACAGCCGGATTTCGATGCCCGGATGCATATCCAATATGCGCAACACGCCATCGTCGGCCTGCGAGCCGACATCGTCGAGCAGCACGCGCACCCGCACGCCGCGATCGGCGGCACGCAGCAAGGCATCGGCAAGCCGGCGGCCGCTCGTGTCATCGTGCCAGATGTAGTACTGCACATCGAGCGACCGCTCCGCGGCCGCCGCTAGCGTCAGCCGCGCCTGCAGCGCGCCCACGTCGTCCGCAAGCGGGCGGAACGCGTTTGCCCCCGGATGTGCGGCCAACAATCCCGCGACGGCCGCTCCGATTCGCGTCCCCGCCGTATCGCCCAAGGCGTGCGATTCTGCCCTGCCCACGTTCGGCGGCAAAGTCGCGCAAGCCGAAAGCAGCAGGGCCAGGATCGGTATCCGAAAACGCGCAGCAACGGCAGCAGATGGCAAGGCATGCTCCGGCTATAGGTATATCGCAAAACCCAAGCCTGCTTTGTAGCACATGGGAAGACACGATCAGCAAAAATATGACGAATATCAATACGTCGCACGGCAGCAAGAAGGAATCTGGCGGCGGACCACGAAGCGGCGCTTCCGAGGCGAGATCTTGCGCGTCGCATCGTCCGTGATCGCAGTGACGCAAGGAGTGCGCATGCCGCAAGACATATCGTCGTCGGATCTGAAAACAATTCTTCACTCGAAGCGCGCGAATCTCTACTACCTCGAACACTGTCGCGTACTCGTCAACGGCGGACGCGTCGAGTACGTCACCGACGAGGGCCGCCGCTCGCTGTACTGGAATATCCCGATCGCGAACACGACGAGCGTGCTGCTCGGCACTGGCACCTCGATCACGCAGGCCGCGATGCGCGAGCTGGCCAAGGCCGGCGTGCTGGTCGGCTTTTGCGGCGGCGGCGGAACGCCGCTATTCAGTGCCAACGAGGTCGATGTCGAGGTCGCCTGGTTCTCGCCCCAGAGCGAGTACAGACCGACCGAGTATCTGCAGCAATGGGTGCGCTTCTGGTTCGACGACGCACTACGCCTCGAAGCAGCCAGAGAGATCCAGCGCACGCGCTTGTCCTATCTGCGCAAGCATTGGCTGGACAGCCGCGCGCTACGGGAGAGCGGTTTTTCGATAGAGCGGGCGCAACTGGAACCGGCCATCGAGCAAAGCCTGGCAAATATCGAAGCGGTGCCCGACGTAACCCACCTGCTGACCGAAGAGGCCCGCCTGACCAAGACACTCTTCCGCCTCGCGGCGCGGGCGACGCAGTACGGCGAATTCGTACGCGGCAGTCGTGGCGAGGCCAGCGATCCGGCCAATCGCTTTCTTGATCATGGCAACTACCTTGCATACGGACTCGGCGCGACCGCAACCTGGGTGCTCGGCATTCCGCACGGCCTGGCCGTGCTGCACGGCAAAACGCGGCGCGGCGGCCTGGTGTTCGACGCGGCCGATCTGGTCAAAGATGCCATCGTCTTGCCGCAGGCCTTCATCTGCGCGATGCGCGGCCATGACGAACAACAATTCCGCCAAGCCTGCATCGAAAACCTGACGCGCGGAGAATCGCTGGACTTCATGATCGACACGCTCAAGCGCATCGCGGAACGGCTTGGGAAAGCCGCCGCATGAACATCCTGCTGATCTCGCAATGCAGCAAGAAAGCGCTCACAGAAACCCGCCGCATCCTCGACCAATTCGCCGAACGGCGCGGCGAACGCACCTGGCAGACCCCGATCACCCAGCAGGGGCTGGACACCCTGCGCCGCCTGCTGAGGAAAACCGCGCGCAAGAACACGGCGGTGGCCTGCCACTGGATACGCGGACTCGATCACAGCGAACTCCTGTGGATCGTCGGCGATGCCAGCCAGTTCAACGCGCAAGGCGCGACGCCGACAAATACGACCACACGCAACGTGCTGCGCACGCAGGACGAAAACGACTGGCATACCGGCGAGGACATCCGCTTATTGGCGCAGATGGCGGCGCTACTGCACGACCTCGGCAAAGCCTGCACGGCTTTCCAGCAACGCTTGCGCAAGCCGCCTAAGGAAACCAATCTGTATCGACACGAATGGGTGTCGCTGCGCCTGTTCCTGGCCTTCGTCGGTGACGACAACGACGCAGACTGGCTCAAGCGCTTGTCAGTGCCCACAGACGAGGACGACGCGCGTTGGACGAGCAAGCAACGCTACTTTCGCGACGGCCTCGATGCCGAGGCCCCGAAGCCCTTCGCCAAGCTGCCGCCGTTGGCGGCCGCCATCGCCTGGCTAGTGGTGACGCATCACCGGTTGCCGGTGATTCCGGTCTATGCAGACGGCGTGCAGCAATGGTTGGGGAAGCGCTACCCGGCAGGACTCGGCGATCTTGACGATTTGCTGAAAAACGTCGGCCACGACTGGAACGAGAAAAAGCAAAGCGCCGACGCCAAGGCCATTGCGGCGTATTGGGAATTTGCCCACGGCCTGCCCGTCACGCAAGCGAAATGGCGCACACAGGCCGCCAAGCTTGCCGTGCGCCTGCAAGCCCTGCGCGAAAAAGCCGGCAAGGACGATTGGCTCGGCAATCCTTACGTCATGCATCTGGCGCGCTTGAGCCTGATGCTGGCGGATCACCACTATTCTGCCTTGAAGCATGACTCACCTGAACGCGTGCGCGGCGATAGCGACCCCGCCAATGAAGCAGGCGTATTCGCCAATACGGGCATGGACAAGGCTGGCAAGCTCAGGCTCAAGCAAACCCTCGACGAGCATCTGCTCGGTGTTGCGCGCGATGCCGCCAGCATCGTCCATGCACTGCCCGGCTTCGAGCGTCACCTGCCGCGTCTGGCACGCCATCGCGGCTTGCGCAAGCGCAGCGAACTTGCACGCTTCGCCTGGCAGAACAAGGTTAGCGACATGGCCGAAGGCATGCGCGAACACGCCGCCGCAGAGGGTGCCTTCATCGTCAACATGGCGTCGACCGGCTGCGGCAAGACGCTGGCCAACGCGCGCATCATGAATGCGCTGGCCGACCCGCAAGCGGGCCTGCGCTGCACCTTCGCCCTGGGGCTACGCACGCTAACGCTGCAAACCGGCCGCAGCTACCGCGAGGATCTGCATCTGGGCGAGGACGAACTGGCCGTGCGCGTTGGCGGTTCAGCCAGCCGCGCCTTGTTCGATTATTACCAGCAGCAGGCCGAGGACACCGGCTCGGCTTCGATCCAGGATTTGATCGAAGAAGACGCTCATGTCTTCTTCGAAGGCCAAAGCAGCGGCCACGGTCTGCTCGACAAGGCCATGAACGACGCGCGCATCCGCTCGCTGCTGGCCGCACCGATGCTGGTCTGCACGATCGACCACTTGATGCCGGCAACCGAGGCGCAGCGCGCCGGCCGCCAGATCGCGCCGATGCTGCGCTTGATGAGCAGCGACCTCGTGCTCGACGAGCTGGACGATTTCGATATCGCCGACCTACCCGCACTGACACGCCTCGTGCATTGGGCTGGCCTGCTCGGTACGCGCGTGCTGATTTCCTCGGCCACGCTGCCGCCCGCGCTCGTCGAAGGCATGTTCCAGGCCTATCGCGCCGGCCGGCTGCACTATCGGCGCAATCGCGGCGCACATGGCGGGCAACCCCTGGCCACGCCCGAAATCGCCTGCTTGTGGGCCGACGAATTCGCCGCGCAAGCCGTGCCGTGCGCCGATGCCAATGATTTTGGCGCTGCGCATGCCGCATTCGTGGGAAAGCGCGTCAAAAGGCTCGCAGAAGTACCACCCCGCCGCTGTGGCGAACTGTTGCCCTTGAACATTGCGGCGAAGAAGCCAGACGGAATCCGCCGCGCCTTCGCCACCGAGGTTCGCGACGCTGCCGCGCGCGCCCATGCCGCGCACGCGGAAATCTGCCCGCACAGCGGCAAGCGGGTCAGCTTCGGCATCGTGCGCATGGCAAACATCGAACCGCTGTTCGATGTGGCGCTGGAATTGTTTCGGCTCGGCGCGCCGGAGGATCACCGCATCCATCTGTGCGTTTATCACTCGCGCTTTCCGCTGCTCATGCGCTCGGCCATCGAGAATCGGCTGGATACCGCGCTCAACCGGCGTAAACCCGAGGCCGTGTGGGCACAGCCGGAAATCCGTGCGGCTATCGATACCCATCCCGAATCGCAGCACCTGTTCGTCGTACTCGCCTCGCCCGTCGCCGAGGTAGGTCGCGACCACGATTACGACTGGGCCGTGGTCGAACCCTCGTCGATGCGCTCGCTGATTCAATTGGCCGGGCGCGTACAGCGACATCGCGACAAGCCCTGCGAGTCGCCGAACATCTTCGTCTTCGATACGAATCTGCGGCATTTCGAACAATCCGTGATGACCGGAAAACCAGCCTTCATCAAGCCAGGATTCGAATACGACGCGCCCGATCCCGACAGACACCCCTTCCGGCTCAAGACGCACCGGCTCGGCAAACTCCTGCGCGAGGACGAATACCGCGCAATTACCGCGCGTCCGCGCATCCAGCCACGTCCGCAGACCGAATGGCAGCCAAAACACAGCCTCGTCGATCTGGAACATGCACGTTTGTTCGACACAATGGCGCCGCGCGCCGACGACAAAAGCGCATCACCCGGACTCAATGCCGCCAGCGCCTGGCAAAACCCACGCGCCGCGCTGACCTGGGCGCTGGCGCAGCAGCAGCCGTTCCGCGACGACAACACGACGCGGGAAACCGACCTGGTATTCTTGCCCGACGAAGACGCAGAAAAATTGATCCTGCATCGCATCGAAGAGCCACAGCGCAAGGGGGCGCCCAGCGTTTATGTGAAGGACGACAGCAGACTCGAACGTATCGACCTGGAAAGCCAGTCCGGTCCGCGCATCGTCCGCTGGGGCGCCGACGATCTATTGCAACTACTGATCGCGCAAGCCGAAGCCTGGGATCTGCCTCTGCGCACCAGCGCCGAGCGTTTCGCAACGGTCAGCGTTTTGTACAGCGAGCAGGGTTGGCGATATGACGAGGCATTGGGGTTTTCAAAGCGAAAATAGCACAACGACAGGTTTGCTAGCACATTGCCAAAAAAGGGGGAGGAGCTTATGAGTGAAAATGAAGAGCGACGGCGGCGATTTAGAGCAGCAATAGAGAACTTTATCAACGAACGTCGCGACGCAAAGCTGAAAGGCGCGAACGAAGACGCCAGCGAAACGGTAGCCGCCAAGTACGACTATGCCACCTGGCTGGCCGACGCAGCGCGCCGAGTCACGCAGATCCAGGCCGTCACCCATGTGCTTAAAGCCACGCATCCGGACGCGCGCGGCAGCAGTCTGCATGCGGCGCCTGCCACGCTGAGGCCACGCACCGAAATCGGCACGCACAGCGTCGGCGAGAACTACGCCGACGACATCGTGGGCAACGCCGCCGCGCTGGATGTATACAAATTTCTGAAACTGGAAGTAGATGGCCGCCGCCTGCTCGACTGGCTGCTCCCCGACGATGCCGATCTGCTGGCGGCATTAAGCACCGATGAAGCGCTTACCCGCGATTGGGCCGCCGCCTTCAAGAACCTGGTTCGGCCGGCAAGTGCGTTTGTCTCGCACGAAATGGCCAAGCAGATTTATTGGTGTGTTACGGGCGAGCCAGCCGATGACGCCGGTTTCCATCTGCTGCAACCGCTGTTTTCGAGCACGCTGGCGCACGCGGTCCACGCCGACATCAGCGAAGCGCGCTTCGGCGAGGCCAACATGCAGGCGCGCCATGCCAGGCGTGATAAAAAACCGCACGACGGCGTGTATCGGGACTACCGCAATCTCGTGGCGCGCAAGCTCGGCGGTACAAAGCTGCAGAACATCAGCCAGTTGAACATCGAACGCGGTGGCGTGAACTATCTGCTGGCATCGATGCCGCCGGAATGGAATCACGATCAGCCAAGGCATTTCCTGCATATCAAATCAGCGCTGACGCGCTTCGAGCAATACGAAGGCGTGCGGCCGCAGGTTCAAGCACTGTGCAGTTTTCTGGCGGGCAATCCAGCGCCAACGATGGAAACCCGTATCGAACGCGAGCGCATCGAGCAAGCTCTGGGTGCAACGCTTGCTGCATTCGGCCTCGCCACGCAGCAACTCTTCGAGCCCGGATGGACGCGCAACGAGGATTGCGAACTGCAAGATTACGAAAAACTCTGGCTCGATCCGGAACGCGCACAACTCGCGCCGCGCGTGGATCACGAGGACGAGGATGCAGCCTTCGCCCACGATTACGCGTGGAAGGATTGGCCGGATAAGGTGGCAGAACGCTTCGCTCACTGGCTCAACGCGATCCTGCAAAAACGTGGCTTGCTCGTCGGCGACGCCGAGTTTGAGCATTGGGCCAAACAGGCGATCGTCGAAGTCACCGACTGGCCCGCGCCCATGCAGCGGCGCGCATTTTCGGCACCGCAGACCACAGGAGGCGCAGCATGAGCGAGTGTCCGAATTTCGAGCACCTGCTGATCGTTCCGCGCCTGCGCGTGCAGAACGCCAATGCGATTTCGAGTCCGCTGACGCACGGCTTCCCGTCGATCACCGCTTTCATTGGCCTCATGTGGGCGCTGGAGCGCAAGACCCGCGCTGCGGGTCTGGATCTGCACTTCAAGGCGGTCGGCGTGGTCTGTCATGCGCAGCAGGAGCAGATCACCGAGAGCGGCTTCGTCAAGGCTTTCCGCTTGACGCGCAACCCAATCAGGAAGGATGGCGGCACGGCGGCCATCGTCGAGGAAGGGCGCATCCATCTGGACATCAGCCTGGTGTTCGCGGTGCAGAGCAAAACCTTGTCTACCGCCGCGCTGAGCAATGATGCCGCGCCCGATCAAATTGCCGCGCAGGTTGGCGATTTGATTGCGCAGATGCGCATTGCTGGTGGCAGCGTAATTTCCCCCGTCGTTGCCTCCCATCGCAGGAAACCTCATGTCGTTGCCATGACTGGAACCGAGCAGGATCAGGCGCAATTGTTCCTCCGCGCGAAACTGCATCTCTTGCCCGGTTTTGCGCTCGTCAGCCGCGACGATCTGCTCGACGAACGCCATCGGGCGCTCGTAGCCGAAAATCCAGCAAGCACGCGGCTCGATGCCTGGCTGTCGCTCTCGCGCATCAACTGGCGCTATGAAGATGGCAGCGAAAGCGGGGCGGCACCAAAAGCGCAATGGCAGCACGACCGCAAAGGGCTCGGCTGGATCGTCCCGATCCCGGTGGGATATGGCGCGCTGAGTGGGCCACACCCGGCAGGCAGCGTCGCCAATGCGCGCGACGGCGATACGCCTTTCTGTTTCGTCGAAAGCCTGTACTCGGTCGGGCAGTGGTTAAGTCCGCACCGCCTGCAATCGCCGCAGCACCTGCTCTGGTACGCCGACAGCCAGCCGGATGAAGGCTTGTATTGCTGCCGCAACGACTACCACACGCCACAAATTCACGACTACGACTTCGAATAAGCCGCAACTCACATTCAATCCGAATAAGAAGGAACACGATCATGGCCAACGAAACGCTCAAGACTGCTTCCGTTCTCGCCTTCGAGCGCAAGCTCGACCCTTCCGACGCGCTGTTCTTCGCCGGAAGCTGGAATCTGCGCGAGACTTCCGAAAATTGGCCGCCGGTGGCAATCCGCGAAAAGTCCGTGCGCGGCACAATTTCCAATCGCCTCAAGACCAAGGATCAAGACCCGGCCAAGCTCGATGCGGCCATCGAGAATCCGAACCTGCAAAAAGTCGATGTGGCAACGCTACCGCACGACGCCGACACCCTCAAAGTTCAATTCACGCTACGCGCGCTGGCCGGTACCGGAACGCCTTCGGCCTGTAACGACGCGGCTTACCGTCAGCGCCTGGAAGAGACCATCAAAGGATACGTTCAGGCGAACGGCTTCGAGGAGCTGGCCCGCCGCTATGCGTTCAACCTCGCCAACGGGCGTTATCTGTGGCGCAACCGCATCGGCGCCGAACAGGTGGAGGTGAAGATCGAACGCTTGATCGACGGTAAGGCGGCGTCGAGCTGGGTTTTCGACGCGCTGGCTTTGCCGCTGCGCAGCTTCGATACGCCGTCCGCCGCACAAAAGAAGCTCACTGATTTGTCCGCGCTGATCGCGGCGGGGCTGAAAGGCGAGCAGAACGTATTACTGGCCGTGACGGCCTACGTTCGCATCGGCCGGGGCCAGGAAGTATTTCCCTCACAGGAGTTGATCCTCGACCGCGGACGTGGCGACAAGAGCAAGACTCTCTATCACGTCAACAATGTCGCCGGCATCCACTCGCAAAAACTCGGCAATGCGATCCGCAGCATCGACACCTGGTACCCCGGTGCCGACGAACTGGGACCGATCGCAATCGAGCCGTACGGTTCCGTCACCACGCAGGGCAGGGCCTACCGCCAGCCCAAGGAAAAAGTCGATTTCTACACTCTGCTCGACAACTGGATCATCAAAGGCCGTCCGCCCGAACAGCAGGACAACCAGCATTACGTCGTGGCCGTCCTGATCCGTGGCGGCGTATTCGGCGAAGCGGGCTGAGTCATGGATCACTACATCGACATTCGCGTGCGTCCCGACCCGGAACTCGCGACGCCGCATGTATTGAACGCATTGGCTGGCAAGCTGCATCTGGCGCTGGCGGGTCTGAAAAGCGAACACATCGGCATCAGCTTTCCGCGCTTTCGTGCGGATCGCCCCACGCTCGGCGATACGCTCCGGCTACATGGCGACCGCCAATCGCTGGAGCAATTGATGACACGCCAATGGCTGGCGGGAATTAACGACCATGTACGGCTCGGCGAATTGCTACCGGTTCCCGCCACCGCCAAGTACCGCGTCGTCGTTCGCAAACAAACCTGTAGCAGTGCCGAACGCATACGGCGACGCCAGATGAAACGGCACGGCTGGACCGACGAAGAAGCAAAACAGCGTATTCCGGATTCGATCGAAAAACGCCTGAGCCTCCCGTTCCTCAACCTGCGCAGCCAAAGCACCGGCCAGCCATACCGCTTGTTCATCGACCACCTACCCTGCCAGGACACCCCGGCGCCAGGAGTCTTTAACACCTACGGCTTGAGCGCTGCGGCAACCGTGCCATGGTTTTGACCCTTTTTTGGAGGACGAGGGCTATTTATTGAAAAACAAGGAGTTAGCGGATAGGGGTGAAATTGGGTTTGGATGGGTCGAAGTTGGGGAAGAGTTGGTAGTATTGGCTTTGCTGTTGTTGCTTGCCTACTTCACTGCCGGATAGACAGTTAAATTGCACAACAAAGTATTGCTACGACTAGCTTTGTGCAAATCATCTCCGCAACTTGCGGAGATGATCTCCGCAACCCACCGAGCAATTCGGACGAATCCTTCGGCCGTGGCGGCTTGCGTGAGGGCCGCAGTTGTCAACGAATGCTTGACAACTGAATTGGACTGCAACTGTCAAGGAATTCTTGACGGTTGAAGTTAATCATCGTGTGGGCTTAACGACTTCGCCGATCCGGCGATAGACTTTTTCGGTGATGTCGCGCTCGGTGTGCCCGAGCAGTCGGCTGGCGTGTTCAAGCGGTAGCTCACTCGCGGCTTTGGGCCGGATGTCGCGGAACT
>JAVBKC010000069.1:0-5750 GCA_031554255.1 Niveibacterium sp. | reverse complement strand
CCCCATGTACGAGAAACCGCCGGGGGGGCGGTCGGGGTGCGGTTTTGTTGCCGCCCCCCCCGCCATTCATGGGGGGGGGGGCTGCAACGCGTGGTCAGTCTGATTCGCCGTAGCCGGCCTCCCACGAATGGCCAATATATGCTGTATGGCATCGCGCAATCTTGATTCGACGCGGTGAATCATATGTGAGCCGGGCCGGCCACCATGTAACGGGTTGTTTCATCCAGCGGCGGATGAAACGAAGACTTACCGCGAACAGTCTGGCTCCCGATCGCGCAAGCCTTTAGCATGTCCGCCCATGGACACCAAAGACCGCTTCCGCATCCTGATCGTCGACGACGATGCCCGCCTGCGCAACCTACTGGAGCGCTATCTCGAAGAACAGGGGTTCGGCGTCAAGGCCGTACCCGACGCCGCCGCAATGGACCGCGCATTGACGCGCGAGCACGCCGACCTGCTCGTACTCGATTTGATGCTGCCCGGCGAGGACGGCCTGTCGATCTGCCGCAGACTGCGCGGCGCGGGTAACGAAATGCCCATCATCATGCTTACCGCCAAAGGCGACGAGGTCGACCGCATCGTCGGCCTCGAAATGGGCGCAGACGACTACCTACCCAAGCCCTTCAACCCGCGCGAACTCGTCGCGCGCGTACATGCAGTGTTGCGCCGCCGCCCCAAAACGCCTCCGGGCGCGCCGGCCGAAGTCGATGAAGTCGTGAGCTTCGGCGCCGTCACGGTGAGCCTTGCGACCCGCACGCTTACGCGCGATGGCCAGGAACAGGCGCTGACGACCGGCGAATTCGCACTGCTCAAAGTCCTGCTCCAGCATCCGCGCCAGCCGTTATCGCGCGACAAGCTCATGGAACTGGCGCGTGGCCGCGAATACGATGCCTTCGACCGCTCGATCGACGTGCAAGTCTCGCGCCTGCGCAAGCTCGTCGAGGACGAACCGTCGCGACCGCGCTATTTGCAAACGGTCTGGGGCTTCGGCTACGTTTTCGTGCCGGACGGCAACCGCGGAAGCTAAGTGTCGCATCACAGGATCATTTTTGCGCCGCGCAGCCTGCTGTGGCGAACCTTCTTTCTGATTGCGCTCGTCATCGTGCTGTCGATTTCGGTCTGGTTTCTGATCTTCGAGCGCATGGAACGCGAGCCGCGCGCCCAGCAACTCGGCCAGATGCTCGTGAGCGTCGTAAACCTCACGCGTGCAGCGCTGATCAACGCCGACCCGCTACTGCGCATTGCATTGCTGCGCGATCTATCGGAACAGGAAGGCATTCGCGTCTATCCGGCAGAGGCCTCCGACCGCGTCGCGCCGATTCCCGATTCGCGCATGTTCGAGGTCGTCGAGGCGACGCTCAAGCGCGAACTCGGGCCACGCACGCGGCTTGTCGGTCAGCGCGAGGGTGTGAAGGGCATCTGGGTCAGTTTCCAGATCGACCCCGATGACCCCGAAAACCAATTCTGGGTCATGCTGCCACGCGACCGCTTCCAGCACGTGCGCACACTCGAATGGCTGGGCTGGACGGCGGCCGCCGGCTTGCTCGCCCTGATTGCGGCCTTCATGATCGTGCGTCACATGGCCCAGCCGCTCGCCGCGATTGCCAATGTCGCACGCCAGGTCGGTCGCGGCGAATTGCCCCCGCCGCTGACCGAAACCGGCCCGGAAGAATTCCGCGAGGTAAGCCGCGCGTTCAACCAGATGTCGGTGGATCTCGTCCAGCTCGAATCGGACCGCGCGCTCGTGCTCGCCGGCGTCTCGCACGATCTTCGCACGCCGCTTGCACGCCTGCGCCTCGGCATCGAACTCTCGGGCGCGCCGGCCGAAGATGTAGACGCAATGTCGGCCGACATCGAAGAGATGGACCGCATCCTCGCCCAGTTTCTCGATTTCGCGCGCGGCAGCGCCGAGGAGCCACGGAGCGAAGTCGATTCGACGGCGCTGCTCGAAGAACTCGCGGCAAGCTACCAGCGGCGTAACTTCCCGGTTGTCACGCTCGCCCAGCAGCCCGACATCAAGTTCCCCGGCCGGCCCAAGGCGCTGCGGCGCGCGCTGACGAATCTGATCGACAACGCGCTGCGCTACGCCGGCCGCGAGCAAAACATCGATCTTGCGATAAGCCACAGTGGAAACTTCGTGTATCTGGCGGTGCTCGACCACGGCCCCGGTATCCCGCCCGATCAGGTCGAAAGGCTCAAGCGGCCCTTCACGCGCCTCGAAGCTGCTCGCACCGACGCACGCGGCTCCGGCCTCGGTCTTGCCATCGTCGAGCGGATCGCACGCGTACACGGCGGCAGGCTGGAACTTGCACCGCGCGAGGGCGGCGGGCTCGCCGCAAAACTCGTTCTGCCCGAAACGACCATTAAGTAGGTCCGTATAATCCGCTCCCCATGAAACTCCTATTCGATGTCTTTCCCGTTCTGCTGTTCTTCGTGGCCTACCGCTTCGCCGACATCTATACGGCAACCAAGGTCGCCATCGCAGCTACCGTGCTCCAGCTCGGCTGGGCCTGGTTCGTGCGCAAGAAGGTCGAACCGATGATGTGGTTCACGCTTGCCGTCGTCGTGGTCTTCGGCGGACTCACGCTGGTGTTCCACAATCCGACCTTCATCAAGTGGAAGCCGACGGCAATCTACTGGGGCATGGCGATTGCGATGGCCATCGCGCTCTGGGGCTTTGGCCGCAACGCGGCCGAATCCGTCATGGGGCAGCAGATCCAGTTGCCCAGACCCGTCTGGACCCGGCTCAACTTCGCATGGATGGGGTTTTTCCTTGCAATGGGCGTGCTGAACCTGTTCGTTGCCTTCAATTTCTCGGAAACCACCTGGGTCAATTTCAAGCTCTTCGGCGGCATCGGCCTGATGCTCGTTTTCGTCGTGATCCAGAGCTTCGCGCTCTCGCGCTATATCGAAGAGGAGAAAAAATAATGCTGTACGCCATGATCGGCGAAGACGTACCCGACAGCCTCGAAAAGCGCCTCGTCGTACGCGCCGAGCATCTAGCGCGGCTCAAGCAACTCGCCGACGCCGGCCGCCTCGTGCTGGCCGGCCCTCTGCCGGCAATCGACAACCCCGATCCCGGCCCGGCCGGTTTCGTCGGCAGTTTGATCGTCGCCGAATTCGGCAGCCTCGAAGAAGCCGAAGACTGGGCCGCAAACGACCCCTACGCGACACATGGCATTTTTGCGCGCATGAACGTGTTGCCGTTCAAACAGGTATTGCCCTGATGTCCGGATTGCTCGAAGAAATCCGCGCACGACTCGCCGATCTGAACCCAAGCTCGATCGAGCTTGAAGACGAAAGCGCGCGTCATGCCGGCCATCCTGGCGCGGCCGGTGGCGGCGGCCATTTTCGCCTGCGCATCGTCGCTGCGGCCTTTGCTGGCGAAGGCCGCTTAAGCCGCCATCGCCGCGTTTATGACAAACTCGCGGATCTGATTCCGCAGCGTATTCACGCCATTTCGATCGACGCACGGACCCCCGATGAAACCGCGCGCTGATCGTACCGATTCATCAACCCAGAGGTCATTTATGAAACGTACCCCAAGCCGACTCCTCGTCGGTCTCTTCGCCGTGGCGCTATCGTTCGCGGCCACCGCACAGGATAAGACCGCCTCCACAAAAGCGGCTTCGGCTGGCAAGCCTGGCGTTCTGGCGACGGTCAATGGCCAGCCGGTATCGCAGGCCGCGTATGACACCTTCCTGGCCGACCAGGTTGCCCGTGGCGCACCGAACAACAAGGAAGTCCAGGGCGCGATCCGCGAAGAACTGATCCGTCGCGAAGTGCTAGCTCAGGAAGCAAAGAAAAGCGGCATCGAGAAGCAACCCGGCTTCCAGACTCGCGTCGACATGATGCGTCAGTCGGCCCTCGTCGCCGCCTACATCGACAAATACGTGAAGGCTCACCCGGTTTCCGAAGCCGATATGAAGAAGGCCTATAGCGAGGCGGTCACCAAGGCGTCGAAGAAGGAATACAAAGCCCGTCACGTCCTCGTCGACAAGGAAGAAGACGCCAAGGCCATCATCGCCAAGCTCAAGGGCGGCGCGAAGTTCGCCGATCTGACGAAAGACTCCAAGGACACCGGCTCGAAGGACAACGGCGGCGACCTCGGCTGGAACACGCCGGACGCCTACGTAAAGCCCTTCTCCGAGGCGCTGACCAAGCTCGAAAAAGGCAAGTACACGACCGAACCGGTCAAGAGCGAATTCGGCTACCACGTCATCCTGCTCGAAGACTCGCGCGAAGCCACGCCGCCGGCCTACGACCAGGTCAAGGGCAACATCCAGCAGCGTCTGCAACAGCAGGTCGTCGAAAAGCACGTCGCCGAACTGATGCAAAAGGCCAAGGTGCAGTAAAACCTCGCGGCATCCGCATCGAATGCAAAACGGCGATCCTGCGGGGTCGCCGTTTTCTTGGCAAAGCGACAAACGCATAACGAGGATTGCTGAAGTTTGCTCTAGAGTCGCGTACTTGCAGACATGTAGCACTCGAATGAGGCTGGCGACATAGGACGAAAACGGCTCGCCCGCACGGTCGAGCCCGACGGTCGCTTGTGCGCTGGCCTAGGTGCGGTACAGCAATGCGAGTGGATACGGATCCATTTGAACCCGCCCGCGCACTTCGAACGCCAGCACGTTGTATTGGCCGTTGTCGTGCGATCCCGATAAAGCGATTTTATTGCCCGACGAACATGCCAGGCACAGGTTTTAGGGAGTACATTTTTATGAGCGGTACGGTATTTCGGCAGAAAAAGCGATGGGCCGAGTTGTCTGAAGTTAAGACCATGCTTCCACGCACGTTATGACATCCGCACATCTGCTGGCCCAGGCGTTTGCCGCCGCCGCGCTGGCGCTCGATGTCGCGGCGTTTCAGTTTCGCAAGCGCTCGGTCATCATCGGCTGCATGCTCGCCGCCTCGGCTCTGCTCGCAGCGCATTTCGCGCTGCTCGGCCAGAGCGCGACCGCGATGCTCGTTAGCGTGTCGGTGTTGCGCTATTGCGTATCGCTTTTCACGACCGCGCGACTCTGGATGCTCGCCTGTATGGCCGCAGCCGCGTTCGCTCTGCTCTTCGACAGCTTTCATGCGGTGACCACGCTTGCGCTGATCGGCTCCCTCGTAGTGACATACGCCGTCTTCCAGCGCGACGACTATCGCATGCGGGTGACGATGATCTTCGGCGTCGCACTGTGGGTGGTGCACAATATGCTGATCGAAAGCCCCCTGGCGGCGCTTATCGAATTTCTGTTTCTGTCGAGCAATCTCGTAGGCTTCTGGCGTTTTCATTTGCGACCTAAGCGGCTCAATGCGGCGGAAGCCGCCGCGCGAGAAACCTGAACAGACCTTCGATTGCGAGCGCCAGCGCCGCCGCCGGAATCGCGCCAGCAAGCATCATCTGGCTGTCATTGACCGCGAGCCCGATCGTAATTCGCTCGCCGAAGCCGCCTGCGCCAATGAAAGCCGCAATCGTCGCAGTGCCGACGCCGATCACCGCCGCCGTGCCGACGCCCGCGAGAATCACGCGCGAGGCAAGCGGCAGTTCGACATATCTCAATACCTGGAGCCGCCCAAGCCCCAGCGCGAGCGCCGCCGTCCGCAATCCATCCGGCACTTCGCGCAAACCCGCAATCGTGTTGGAGACGATGGGCAACAAGGCGTAGAGAAACAGCGCGCTCAATGCCGGCAACGTACCGATCCGGCCGAAAACCGGTATCAGCGCCGCAAGCAAGGCGAGCGAGGGAATCGTTTGCAGC
>JAVBKC010000084.1:0-16167 GCA_031554255.1 Niveibacterium sp. | reverse complement strand
TCGGAGGCCGCATTCATACGCTGCATAGAGGCTTCGTCGATCCGCCCCGCGAGCGCTTCGATCGCGCGCCAGGCTTGCGGATGGCGCCGTGCCGCATCGAGCCTATAGAGCACGAGCGCGTCGTAGCGCGGAAAGTATCCGCGCGAGTCGCCGAGCACCGCGAGGTTGTATTTGCCGATTTTCGCATCGGTCGAATAGGCATCGAGCGCATCGATCTCGCCGGCGACAAGCGCCTCGTAGGCAATACCATGATCGAGCGCGCGCGGATGCTGCGGTAGTGCGTAGCGCCGCGCGAGTCCGGCCCAGCCGTCGGCGCGGCCGAGGAACTCCTGCGACACGCCAAAGCGCACTTGCGGGTGCCGCGCAAGATCGGAGAGATCTTTTATGCCGAGCGCGGCGGCCTTTACCGGCGCAAGCGCAATCGCATAGGTGTTGTTAAAACCGAACGGCACCGCGACGCCCAAACCCATGCTTGCGAGTTCGAGATTAATTTCGGCGATCGAGGCACCAGGCTTGGCGTGATGCAGGATTTCGAGTTCTATCGTGCCGCTGTATTCGGGATAAAGATCGATGCTGCCCTGTTTTAATGCGGCGACGAGCACGGCCGTATTGCCCAGCCCCCGCACATGCTCGGCCGCAGCGAAACGGGCGGCGGTGGCGGTCAATATCTCGCCAAGTATGTACGACTCGGTAAAGCGTTTCGAGCCGATGCGTAGCACATCCTTGCTCTCGGCGTTCACCCCCGCCGCAAGCACCAGACAGGTGCAAGCCATCACCCAACGCGTAGAACGGCAGATCCAGACATGCCAAATACCTAGAATGCAAGAATTTCCCATCGGGTCTATCGCCATTTTGACAGGATCGTACGCGAAACCAAGCTTGCGATCGTCATTGGCGCAGCCCGATGTCGGTCATGCGGTCGCCAAAAAATATCAAACCGGTGCGGCCAGCCAGTGCAAACTGAACCACGCGGCCTCGTCGCACCAGACGGGGCCAGGCGAGAAGCCCGCGAGCGAGGCCAGGCGGCGAAAGCCTTCGATGCTAAATTTATATGAGTTTTCGGTGTGGATAGACTCGCCCTCTTCGAACTCGAAGCGATGGCCCGCCACGACGACGCGCTGGCGCGATCTGCTGATCAGATGCATTTCGATGCGGCCGGCCTGCGGGTTGAAGAACGCGTAGTGCGCAAAGGATTCGGGATCGAAATCCGCGCCGAGTTCGCGGTTGGCGCGCACGAGAAGATTGCGGTTGAAGGCCGCCGTCGCACCATCGGCATCGTTGTAGGCTGCATGTAACCGCTGCGGATCCTTCAGTAGATCGACACCGATCAACATGCCGCCGCCATGCAATAGCCCGGCCGCCTGGCGCAGAAAGCGCACGGCTTCCTCGGGCGTGAAATTGCCGATCGACGAGCCCGGAAAGAAGCCGACGCGGCAGCCGCTGCCGACGGGTTTGGGCAGCGCGAGCGGCTGCGTGAAATCGGCGACGACCGGTTCGATGGCAAGCCGTGGATAGTCCACGCGCAAGGCGGCGGCTGCCGCGTGGAGGTGCTCGCCCGAAATATCGATCGGCAGAAAGCGCGCCGGCCGCTCCAGTGCGTCGAGCAGGTGCCGAATCTTGAGTACCGAACCTGCGCCGAATTCGACAATCTCGGCATTGGCGCCTACGCAGCCGGCAATCGCGAGCGCATGTCGGTCGAGGATACCGATCTCGGTTCGCGTCGGGTAATACTCGGGCAGGTTGCAGATCCGGTCGAACAGCACTGAGCCCGCTGCGTCGTAGAAGAACTTCGGCGCGACGCTGCGCGGCCGGGATGCGAGGCCCGCGAGCATCGCGCGGCCGAAATCGCCAAGATATTCGTCGGCTACGGTCGCTACGGCGGAAAGATGTGCAGGCGTCATTTTTAGGCGTCTTTCGCGAGGCGCAGACCGGTAAACTGCCAGCGGGCCTGCGGTGGGAAAAAGTTCCGATAGGTCGACCGCACATGGCCAGCGGGCGTCACGCAACTGCCACCGCGCAGCACGAGTTGGCCGACCATGAATTTGCCGTTGTATTCGGCCGCCATGCCATCATGCGGCTGAAAGCCGGGATAGGGGTCGTATGACGAACGGGTCCATTGCCAGAGTTCGCCCTGCAACTGTTCGAGGCCAGCTCCGCCGCGCGCCGCAAGTGGGTGGAACGGCGCGTCGTCTGGCCGCTCGGCCGCCGCTTGCGGCGCGCAAGCGGCCTCCCATTCGAATTCGGTCGGCAGGCGCGCATCGGCCCAGGCCGCATAGGCAGCGGCTTCGAAAAAACTCAAGTGACAGACTGGTTCGGCCGGCGCTAGCGGGCGCTGACCATGCAGCGTGAAGACCCACCAGTTGCTCGCCTCGTCGCGCAGCCAATACAGCGGCGCCTGCCAGCCCTGCGCTGCGATGCCGGCCCAGCCGTCGGAGAGCCAGAATTCGGGTCGGCGATAAGCACCGTCCTCGATGAATTCCAGATATTCGCCGCAGGTAACGAGCCTGTTCGCGAGTTGATACGGCCGTAGCAGCACTGCGTGACGCGGCATTTCGTTATCGAACGCAAAGGCGCCGCCCGCGTGTCCTATCGTGACGCATCCACCGGCCTGCGCAATCCATTCGAGTGGTGTCGTCTCGCCAGACGAGGCAAGCTCGCGCGGCCGATACTCCGGCAGCGTCGCATTGCGCGAAAACAAATGCTTGATGTCGGTGAGGATCAGTTCCTGATGTTGTTGCTCGTGCTGGAGCCCCAGCGCTATCGTCGCCGCGAGCGTTGCGGGCAGGCTATCGGCGTGTTCCAACAGGCGCTCCATCGCGCCATCCACATGCGCGCGATAGGTGCACACGCGATCGTTCGATGGCCGCGTCAACAAGCCGCGCTCGCAGCGGGGGTGGCGTGGTCCTAGCGCTTCGTAATAGGAATTGAAAAGGTAGGCAAAGTCGCGCTCGAAAATCCTGTAGCCGGCGACATGAGGCGCGAGCACCAGGGTCTCGAAGAACCAGGTCGTATGCGCGAGATGCCATTTCGTCGGGCTGGCATCCGCCATCGACTGGACGCACTGATCCTCGCTCGATAGCGGCGCCGCAAGCGCCAGACTGTGGGCACGGATGGCACGGTAGCGTGCGAGCAAGCCGCTCGCCACCTCGGATACCACAGGCACAATCATCTGCTGTTGCGCCGTGTTACGGCGCCTACTGTCGCGTTTCGCCCTCGGCCATGCACGGGTATCCCCTTCCGTGTCCCTATCGGCAAGGCATGCCGACAGGCGGTTTTCGCCTCTGGATGCAACGCTGCCGCGCCGACAGCGGCGGCAGAACTCCCAGTTAAGACCATGGCGTATCGAAGGGCAACGTCGGAACGCTCAAACCCCCGCGCTGGGTAAAATCGCACAATGACGATTCCCCTGGATTTTTCGATCGACCGCCGCCTGGCACGGCAGCGCTTCGGCCAGCATGCACAGGATGCCGACGCGGCCGGTTTTCTCGCGCGCGAAATCGCGCAGCGCATGGCCGAGCGGCTCGTGTACATCAAGCACGCGCCCACGCGACTCCTCGATCTGGGCTGCGGCCACGGCCGCGATTTCGCCCTGCTCGGCGAGCGCTGGCCTGCTGCCGAGCGCATTGGCATCGACTTCGCAGCACCCTTGCTAGCGCTTGCGCGCGGCGAACGCGGCTTCCTGCAACGCCTGCTCGGTGCTGCCCGCCGCGCCGATCCGAGGCTCGTTTGCGCCGATGCCGAGGCCCTGCCGCTGGCCCATGCGAGCGTGCAGATGATCTGGTCCAATCTGATGTTGAACTGGCTCGCCGACCCGCTGCCGGCTATCCGCGAGATGCATCGCGTGCTCGAAGTCGGCGGTATGTTGATGTTCGCAACGCTCGGGCCGGACACGCTGCGCGAGCTGCGCGCCGCGATGCCGGCCGGTATCGGCGAGCGGGTGCATCGCTTCATCGACATGCACGATTTAGGCGATTGTCTTATCCAGGCGGGTTTCTCCGAGCCCGTCATGGACATGGAAACGATCACGCTCGCCTACACCGATTTCGACGCCCTGCTCGCCGATCTGCGCCGTGCCGGCGCGACGAACGCTTCGATCGCGCGGCCACGCGGACTTGCCGGCCGCGCCGGCTGGGCGCGCGCGCGCGAAGCCTACGAACGACTGCGCAAGGACGGACGACTCCCCGCGAGCATCGAGATCATCTATGGCCACGCCTGGAAAGCCGCGCCGAAACAGATCGCCGACGGCCGCGCGGTGATTCATTTCGAACCGCGCACGCCGAAGTCATGAACATGCCGCGGACCTGGCTTTTCGACCTCGATAACACCTTGCACGACGCTGGCCCGCATATCTTTCCGCACATCGACCGCTCGATGACGCGCTACCTCCAAACACACCTGGGGCTCACCCACGGCGCGGCCGACGCGCTACGGCTTGCCTACTGGCAGCGCTACGGCGCAACGCTGCGCGGCTTGGTGCGCCACCACGGCGTCGATCCGCACCACTTTCTGCGCGAAACACACAGCTTCCCCGATCTGCCGCGCATGCTCGTTTTCGAGCGCGCGCTGTGCAGCCTGATCCGCGCCCTGCCCGGCCGCAAGGTGTTGTTTTCCAACGCGCCGCACGCTTATGCCACGGCGGTACTCGAAGCGACGGGACTGCGGTTTTGCTTCGACGAAGTTTTCGCCATCGAACGGCTCGGCTTGGCGCCCAAGCCGCAACGCAGCGCCTTCTTGCGCGTACAGCGGGCGCTCGGCGTGGCGCCCGCGCGCTGCATCCTCGTCGAAGATACGCTGGTCAATCTCGCGGCTGCCAAGTCGCTCGGCATGAAAACGGTCTGGGTCCATCGCGGCGACCGCCAGCCGCCGAGCGTAGACGTGAAGCTGCGTAATATCCTTCAATTACGGCGGGCGGCGCATCTGGCGCGGTGAGCTTTGCTAAAACCTTGCACGGCATCGCTTCCTCATCCATGGTGAGGACATCGCGAATCGAGAGCGCCGCCTATGCCCGCCAATCCCCGCACTCTGGTCGTCTGCCTCGACGGTACCTGGAACAAGGTCGAATCGCGCACCAATGTCGTGCGTTTTTTCGAATGCCTCGCGCAGGACGACGGACAGTCCGCCTACTATGACGAAGGCGTTGGCGTGCCGAGCTCGGAAAATCCTTGGTGGTGGCGGCTGCGCAATCAATTGAACGGCGGCGTCTTCGGCGCGGGCCTGATCGACAACGTGACGCGGGCCTGGCGCTGGCTGGCCGAGCATTACGACCGCGAACGCGGCGATAGCATCGCGCTGGTCGGTTTCTCGCGCGGGGCCTATACGGCGCGTGTGCTGGCCGGTTTGATCGTCGATCCTGGTCTGCCCGAAAAACCGCTCTCCACCGAATTCGACGACGCCTATCTGACGCAACTCGCGGCAGCGGTCGCCGATTACCGCGCCGGCGGCAAGTTGAAAGGCACGGCGCCGGCAGGCTGCGCGCCGGTCGATGTCGGCTTCCTCGGGGTCTGGGACACGGTCGGCTCGCTCGGCGTGCCAAGTTGGAATCTGTGGCCGCTGATGCTCCCCAAAATCACGCGGGTTCGCTTTATCGATACCTTCCTGCCTGAGAAAATCCTGATTGCACGACACGCACTTGCCGTCGACGAACATCGTGCCGACTACGCGCCCGTGCTGTGGACGCCCCGCCCGGACCAGAAGCTAGATATGCCCGGGCGCAATGTCAAACAGATCTGGTTCGCCGGGGCGCATGCCCAGGTTGGCGGCGGCTATCTCGAAGACATGTTGAGCGAAATCCCACTCGCATGGATGTGCCAGGAAGCCAGCAATGCCGGCGTGCGCTTTCGCGGCGAACCCATCGGTACGGCCGCTAGCGGCCGCATTCCGGAACGCTTGCGGCTCGACCAGCGCGAATACCTCGCGCCAGTCGTCGATGCCTGGCACAGCTTCCTCAGTGGCGTATATCGCTGGTTTTCGCCGCGCAACATCCGCCAGATCCGCGCCGTCGGTCTCAACGAAGCAGTCCATGACAGCGTTTGGAACAAATGGGCCAACGATCCCGACTATCGGCCACCCAACATCGCCCACCTCGGACGCTCAGATAAAGGCGTTCGACCGGAAGTCACGCGGCTCGCCAGCGGGGGAAATACGCCATGATGCTGACATTTCTCGACTTGGCGCTCGGTCTTACCCTACTCTTCGCGACGCTCTCGGTTTTCTGCTCCTCGCTGCTCGAAAGCTGGGCGGGCTGGCGCGGCAAGCGCGGCGCCTTTTTGCTCCAGGCGCTCTTCGAGATGCTCGGCGACCTCTCGCTCTATCGCCGCCTTGTCCACCATCATGCAATCGCATCGAGCTTTTGCGGTCGCCCCGGCGCGGGGAAACCACCGTCGTATCTCGCATCCAACCGCTTCGTCGCCGCCTTGCTCGACGTCATACCCGAACGCGCACATGCCATAGGCATGCCGAGCGACTACGCCCCGACGGGGCTGCCAGCTGATCTCGACAGGCAGGCGCAAGAACTCCTGTGCGCCGCAGCCTGGCTGGATAAACAGGGCTTCGCAATTGGCAAACCGCTCGTCGGCCTCGCGCGTCGCAACGGCCAGAACGTGGACAGGCTACGCAGCGCGCTCGCGCTCTGGTACGACTCGCAAATGGAGCGCGTGGCGGGACGTTATAAACGCGATGCTCAGATCATGCTATTCGTGTTTGGCTGCGTCGTCGCGACGATCCTCAATATCGATACGCTCGCGGTTACGCATGCGCTCGTGGCGCAGCCGGCGCTACGCGCCTGGGCAAGCGGCGATGCGCGGAAGATCGCGTCGGCGTCGGACGTCGACACGCCGCTTGCCGGGCAGGCGTCGAAGGCTAATTACGACGAGGCGCGCGACCACGGATTACCGATAGGCTTTACCTGCCTCAACGCGGCGGGCAAGAATTTCGATGACATATTGACGGATTGCAAGAAAAACCTGGCCGAGCAAGGCCAGTATGATTGGGTGCTGAAAATCGTCGGCCTTCTCTTGACCGGTCTTGCCGTGAGTTTCGGCGCGCCGTTCTGGTTCGACCTGCTGTGCAAGCTCGCCAACCTGCGCAATAGCGGCAAGCCCGAAGGCGAAAAATAATCGGCGCCTCGAAAAACCCCGGTTTCTAAGCGAGACAAGGCTTGACGCGGAAAATTACGACACCGCGCGAGTAACGCAGTACCGCGACGAAAGCAGAAGTTTTTCGAGATGCCCAATCAAGGCCGCCATGAAACGTATTGATGATTTGAAGAACCTGCCCCCGGCGATGAACAGCATTCTGTTCATCGTGCTGCGACGCATGCGGGCGCCGCTGATCCTGGTCGTCGCGGCCTATGCCGTCGCAATAACTGGCCTCGTGATGATTCCCGGAATGGATGCGAACGGCAAGCCCGGCGGGCCGCCGATGTCGTTCTTCCATGCTTTCTATTTCATTAGCTATACGGCCACCACGACCGGCTACGGCGAATACCCGCAGACCCTGTCCGACGGGCAGCGCCTGTGGGTTGTGTTCAGCATGTACCTGACGGTGATCAGTTGGGGTTACAACATCCTCACGCTGTTCGCCGTCCTGCAGGACAAGGGCAATCGCCACGCTTTCTCGCTGATTGCCTTCACGCGCCAGGTGAGGCGCTTGCGCGAACCCTTCTATCTGATCTGCGGCTGCGGCGAAACCGGCGCGCTCGTGTGCACCACGCTGGATCGGCGAAGCCAACGTTTCGTGATCGTCGAACAGGCCGAACAGCGCGTACAGGAACTTGGCTTGATGACCTGGCGCGGCAATCCACCGATCCTCAACGACGATGCGCGCCTGCCGCAAAACTTGATCGCCGCCGGGCTCACGCATGCGCATTGCCGTGGCGTACTCGCGCTTTCGCGCGACGAAGACGCGAACCTCGCCGTCGCGATTGCTGTGCGCTTGCTCAATCCCGAGGTTCCGGTACTGGCCGCCGTACGTTCGAGCACCACGGCCGCCAACATGGCCTCGTTCGGCACCGACCACATCATCAACGCCTTTGAGATTTTCGCCGCCCGCCTAGCGCTGCTGCTGCGTTCGCCACAAGCCTTCCTGCTCGCGCGCTGGCTCACCGGCCTGGCCGGCGCAGCCGCGCCGGAGGCCTACCATCCGCCGCATGGCAAATGGATCGTTTGCGGTTTCGGACGTTTCGGCCAGGCCATCGTCCGCACGCTCGAAGCGGCGGGCCAGACAATTACGCTGATCGAACCGCGCGCCGACATCGCCGCACAAGAGCGGCCGCATATCGTCGATCGCGGCACCGAGGCCGGGTCCTTGATCCAGGCCGGCATCCATGATGCGGTCGGCATCGTCGCCGGGACCGACAACGATGTAAACAATCTCTCTATCGCGGTCACCGCACGCGCGATCAATTCCGCCATCTTCGTCGTGATGCGCCAGAACCAGGCGGCAAACAATCCACTATTCGAAGCCTACGAAGGCGATTTCGCGCTCGTCACGAGCGAACTCATCGCGCAGGAATGCCTTGCGATTCTGACCACGCCGCTGCTCTCGCGCTTTCTGAGCCATATCAGGCAACAGGAAGACGACTGGGCCTGGGCCGTGCTCTCGCGGCTCGCAACGGCATCTGGCGAGCGTCTGCCGCATGTCTGGGCGATCTGCATCGACAACAACGAGGCGCGCGCGCTTTGCGAGCAATTGCGCCGGGGGCGTTCGCTCAATGTCGGCCACCTGATACGCGATCCGGGCGATCGCGACGAAAACCTGCGCGCCGTACCGCTTTTACTCGTACGCGATAACGTCGATTACCCGCTGCCGCCCGCATCGATGCCGTTGCAAGCCGGGGACGCCCTGCTCTTCGCCGGCCGCTCGTCGGCGCGCAACCGCCAACGATTCGGTATGCAGAACAGGAATGCTCTCGACTATATCGTCACCGGCCACGACGCGCCGGGCGGCTGGATCTGGCACCGCTGGGGCGAGACTGCGAGCGCCAAGGAAGATCCGGCCCGCTGAAAACCAGCGCTCAGACGAAATGCTCGTCCTCGCGCAGATAGCGCCACTGCCCTAGCGGTAGATCGCCCAGCCGCACCTGGCCGATGCGTACTCGCTTGAGGCCCAGCACACGCAGGCCGACGAGTTCGCACATGCGCCGGATCTGGCGCTTGCGGCCTTCGTTCAAGACGAAACGAAGCTGGTCCTCGTTCTGCCATACGACCTTGGCGGGACGCAGCGCGCGCTCGTCGAGTTCGAGGCCGTGGTTGAGCAGCGCGAGCCCTTTGTCGTCGAGTCGGCCTTCGACGCGCACGAGGTATTCCTTTTCGGCGCGCGAATCCTCACCGATCAGCGTGCGCGCGACCCGGCCGTCCTGCGTCAGCACCAATAAACCGGTCGATTCGATGTCGAGCCGGCCGGCCGGCGCCAGGCCCTTCAGATGCGTCGGCTTGAAGCGCGGGCCGCCGTCGGGTCGATACTGGTTATCGGCCGTGATCAAGGAAACCGCCGGCAGGTGATCATCCTCGGGCTGGCTGGAGACGAAACCGATAGGCTTGTTGAGCAGGATCGTGACGCGCTCGAACTGCATGCTGCGCGCCTTCGGCGAAAGTGTGATCTGGGCTTCTGGCGCGACGCGCGAGCCAAGTTCGGTCACGCGCTCGCCGTTGGCGAAAACCCAGCCGCGCTCGATGTATTCGTCGGCCTCGCGGCGCGAACAAATGCCGCGCTCGGCCATCAGCTTGGATACCCGTACGCCCTCGGCACTGCGCGGCGCAGGCTGCGCGCTGCGCGGCTCGGGGCGTTCGCGCGGCGCTTCTCGCCGCGTTTGTTCCGACGGTGCGGCGCGCCTGCCCGCATCGGGGCTTCTTGGCGGGCGCTCGCCGGACGGAGCGGAATCGCCGCGCCGCGCAAAACTCCCGTCGCGCGGACGGCGTTCTTCGCCAGGCTTGCGCATGGCGTCGTTCGGCCGCTCCTGACGCGACCGCTCGGGCAAAGCGCCTGGCGCACCGCGCGCAGACGTTTCCTTGCGTAACGGGGGCCGTCCACCCGCATCGCTCGTGCGATCTTCATCGCGACGCACACGCCCCTCAGCGCTGCGGGAACCGGTGTCGCGCGCGGGCCGCGGGCCGCCATCGCGGCGAACTTCCTCGCGACGAGGCCGGGTTTCTGGCTTGCCGCCTTCGCGGCGAGGCGCCGGTTTCCCGGCATCGGGACGCCGCCGCGCGCCATCCTCGGCACGCGGCGGACGGCCTTCCGGCCTGCCACCCACGTGGAGGGTTTCTCGCGAGCCGGAAGGACGATCCTCGCGCGCGCCGCCAGCTTGTGTTTCGTCGCGCGCCGTGCGCGCTTCCTTGGCGGACGTCGCCACTGGTTGCTGCGCCGAGCGCTCGGCCTTGCGCTGCGCATAGACGCGTTCGAGCGTCGCCCGCGCACGCGGTCCAGTACGCAAGCCGGTCAGAGGCTTTTTCGGCGACTTGGGTTGTTCAGGTTTGCTCACGCCAGATCCAGCAGTTCGACTTCAAAAACAAGCGTGGCATTCGGCGGAATCACGCCGCCCGCGCCACGCGCGCCGTAACCGAGTTGCGGCGGGATCGTGAGCTTGCGGCTGCCGCCGATCTTCATGCCCTGCACGCCTTCGTCCCAGCCGGCGATGACCTGGCCAAGGCCAAGCAGGAATGAGAACGGATCGTCGCGATCCTTGCTCGAATCAAACTTTTCGCCGCTCTCGAGCCAGCCGGTGTAATGGACGACGACCGTACGGCCTGCGGTGGCTTCTTCGCCAGTACCGACGTCCAGTTCTTCAATACCCAGGCCGCTGGCCGTTGTGGTGATTACGCTCATGGAAGGACTCCATGCGGGGCCCGCCCGCGCTGCAATGGAAAAACGCCGGCCCGACATGGTGGTCGGCCGGCGCGAATTTGGGGATTATCGCATGGGCGGAACCAATCGCCATCGCCGAGCAGCCGTCCGCGCGTCTTCCTCGAAGCCTTGCTATGGTAATTATTTGAACGCAGAAGCAAACAATCTACCGATCACGGATCGTCGAGTGATTTCCGGCTCGATCGAGAGTCTATTTTTCATGGGTGGCAGTACACCAAACTCCGTTGCGCGCAGCTTGCAGCAACATGCCAAGCGTAAGCGGCAGGGGTGCCGGTGTAGCGTTTTCCCAGCGCAAGAACCATAACCCTTCCGAGGGGAAGTAACGTGAGAAGTCGAAGTCGCCCGGTGCTACGGAAAACGCCTCGGCAAACTTCGCGAGCAGTTCATCGGCATCTTCTTCGGCCATGCGAAAATCACGACGCAGATCGGTATCCGCGGATAGCTTCACCGGCAAGGGCGGAGGTACGTGCTTGCGGATGAATGCGAGGATATGCTCAAGTTCTACGTTCACAACGAAAGCCCGTCTTCAGGAGACAGTAAGCTACACCTATCACCGCAGCAACTACAATCTTGGGGTACACCAACTCCCCCCAATCCGGGTTCCATTTATAGAAAGGAGATTGCAATGCTGATGCGCTCAACGTTCATGGCTCTGGCGCTCATAACGAGTCTTGCTGCCTGCAGCAAGACCGACCAGGCCTCCGACACGGCCAAACAAGCCGGGCAGACCGCCGGCGAGGCGATGGACAAAGCCAGGGAGGCTGCCGGTCAAGCCGCCGACGCCGCCAAGCAGGCCGGGCACGAAGCGATGGACAAGGCCAAAGACGCAACAGCGTCGGCGGTAGACCAAACCAAGGAGGCCGTCGGTAACGCAGCCGTAGCTACCCAGAGCGCCGTTTCCGAAGCGGCCGACAAGACAAAGGAAGCGGCCAAGAACGCGGCCGACAAAACCAAAGAAGCCATGTCGAAGTAAGTCCTTGCAAATCATGCTGCGGATCGCTCGCCCCGCGGCATGATAAAGCGGTGCAGCGTAATCCGGCATTTATGCCAGGGTCTTCGCATCGAAGCTTGCTCCTGAACGATGGCTTGGGCATAGTCGCGAGCAACCTGTATTATCGATGCCTAAATGCCTTCGTCTCCCCGCTCCGCCACTGGAGTCGACTACGCGGCTTGGCTGCTCGCCGCCACCGCTCTTGTCCTGATCCTTCCACTGCATCTGCTGCCTGCGCTGCTCGCGGGGCTGCTCGTCTTCCACCTGGTCGGTGCGATGACGCCCAAGCTTGCGCGCGTGATGCCGAACGATCGCGCCAAGCTGATCGCCGTTGCCCTGCTCTCGGTGTTTGTCGTCGGGATACTCGTCGCGGCCGTGATCGGAATCGGCAGCGTGCTGCGAACCGAGATCGGCAGCGTCGCCGGTTTGTTCCGCAAGCTCGCCGGGCTGATGGACAGCGTGCGCGGCATGCTGCCTGCATGGCTGCTCGAAACGCTGCCCGCGAGCGCGGATGCCCTGCAGGAAGTTGTTACACGCTGGATGCGCGAACACTCGCGCGAGGTTCAGGGTTTCGGCACGGCCTTCGGGCGCGGCACGGTGAAACTATTCATCGGCATGATTATCGGTGCCCTGGTCGCGCTCTACGAAGTACGCCCGGCCGGCGGTTCGGGGCCACTCGCGCTCGCGCTACGCGAGCGCGCCGGCCGCATCGCCGAATCCTTCCGCCGCGTCGTGTTCGCGCAGATCTGGATTTCCGGCCTCAACACGCTCTTCACTGCAATCTTTCTCGGCCTTGCCCTGCCGGCGTTCGGCGTACATCTACCGCTGACGAAAACCCTGATCGCGATCACCTTCATCGCCGGCCTGCTGCCAGTGATCGGCAATCTGATCTCGAACACCGTAATCAGCTTCGTCGCGCTCTCGGTTTCGCTCTACGTCGCGATTGCCGCACTGGCATATCTAATCGTGATCCACAAGTTCGAATACTTCCTGAACGCACGCATCGTCGGCAGCCACATCAACGCACGCGCCTGGGAAATGCTGATCGCGATGATCGTCATGGAGTCCGCCTTCGGCCTGCCCGGATTGGTCGCGGCGCCGATCTACTATGCCTATCTGAAGAACGAGCTGGCGGCGCGTCATCTGATCTGAAGATGCATTGGAGCTATCCTGACTACCATCTCGCTCGATGTTGACACGCTTCTAAGCCTGCTGGCGATAGATAGCGCCATGTTCACGGTGCTTATTTTCGTCACGGTATGGAACCACTTTGGCGAGGGCCGGCGCGAGTGGGCGGCAGCGCTTGCATTCCAGACATTGGGCTGGACGCTATTCGCGCTGGGCCCGCAACAACTGCCCGAACAAGTCTTCCATTCCGCCCGGGTCTTGAACCAGGCGGGGATGGCGTTCTACGCGCTGGCGATGGCGCGCATGACGGGCCGCCAGCTGCACATGGCCGCATATATCGCGCCGCCGCTGGTGGCCGCAATCCTGCAATCGCCAATCGGGTGGAGCTGGGCATTACGCCCACAGGCAATGGACTTGAACGTCATCGTTCTATCCTTGCTCTGTATCTTTCCGCTGCTGTACCGCGATAAGCAACTCTCGCGCGGTTCGCGCTGGATAGTGATCGCAAGCTTCACGTTCGGATTCCTCGGCAGTCTCGGACGGTTGACCATGGGATCGGATGCAAGGCTCGGTTTATCCGGCCTCTCTGCCGAGATACGTATCGACACCACGCGACTGATGCTGTTCCACCTGAACGTCATTTTCGCCAATGTCGGCATCGCCCTGCTCTATCGCGAACGCGTGGCCGCCAAGCTCAATCGTCTGTCGCCATTCGATCCTCTGACGGCACTCTTCGACCGCGCGAACTTTCTCGAACAGACCACGCACGAAGTGCAGCGCGCAGCGCATACGGGCGCGCCGTGCGCGGCGCTCATCATCAATCTTGCGGCATTCAAGCAAATCAACCTGCGCTACGGCGAGCTTGCCGGCGACCGCGTGTTACAGCATTTCTCGCAGATGCTCGTCAGAACCCTGCGCGCCGAGGACCTCTGCGCGCGCTGGAGCGGCGCGAGTTTCGCCGTACTGTTGTCCGATTCGGGTCACGAAGGCGCCTTGCAATTCGCCTCGCGCCTGAAGGATGCAGTAGCCGCTACGTGTGTCGAACCCGATGGCATTCGCTACCGAATCGACATCGGCATCGCCAATCTCATGCCGGAAGACGCAGATACTGGCGAACTCTTCGACCGCGCCGAAGCCGTACTGCGCAAAACAAAACCTTCCGACCCGCTCGCAGGCCACATCGAAGGCGGAGCCCCGCAATGAAGCAATTCGACCATTTCACGATCGTCTTCGCTGCGCAATTCGCCTTCCTCGCACTCGCGCTCACAAGCTTTCTTGTCATACGCGGGCGAAGCCAAAACGAACCCGTGCTGCTGCGCTGGATTCAGGGACTTTGCCTCACCGCGCTCATTTCGCTCGCGAACCTCTTCTTCGATGGCGCCAAAACAGCGACCAGCTCGGCGATCATGGGCTTGGTCTACATTCTCGGAGTCGGTTTGCTGATGGATGCCGTGGCCATGCTGGGCGGCAAACACGCACCACGCGCGGTCATCCTGTTGCCCGGTATCGCACTCACCTGCGCGCAGTTCCTGCAACCCGACGATATCGATTCACGCTGGATGCTGTTCTATCTCGTGGCCGGCGGCCAGAACATCGCCTGCATGGTGCTCGCACTCTCCGCATCCGCCGAAATCTCGCTGCGCAGCCGCCTGCTGCTCGCCGCAGGTTTCCTGCTCAGTGTTATTGCATTCGCATGGAGGGCAATCGATCTGACGAGCCATGCGCTAGCTTTTTCAACCAGCACGCCGGGCGCGCATAACGCAAACGCCGTTCTGCTCAACTATATGAGCCTGCTGTGGACCAGCATCATGTTGCTGCAGATCCATTTCGAGCGCTCGGTCAGCGTTGGCGCGCGGCTTGCCACCCTCGACCCGCTCACCGGCGCCTACAACCGGAGCACGCTGCTGAGCCTCGGCCAGCGCGAAATCGCCCGCGCGCAACGCCACGGACACACGCTCTCGGTGCTGCAACTGCGCATCGACGACGCAACGATTCCGCGCACCCCCGGTGCGCGCGAACGCGTCATCGCGCACCTATCGAACACGCTCGCAATCACGCTACAGCGCCAGAACATAGCCGGTCGACTCGACGACACCGATTTCGGCGCGATCCTGCCTGACACCCCGCTCGAAGAAGCCCTCAGGCTCGCCGAGCGGATCCGCGTACGAATAATTAGTAGCGCGAAAAGCGAAACCGGCCATGCTTATAGCATCAGCATCGGCGCCGCCGAGCGCGCGGCCAACGCCTTGCAACCCGGCCAGGTCTTCGCCCATGCCGAAAGCGCGCTCCTGCACGCCCGCGCAGCCGGCGGTAACCGCGTGGAGGCCGCCGAGGCGCGTCTGTTCGGGCGGGCAGCGATCAGCCCGCCGAGTTGAGCACCACAATTTTCGCGGGCGCCTATTTATCGGCCCGGCGCCGGGTGCCAGCCGAGCAGCGCAAGCATCACAGCGAATCCAACGACATACGCCAACGGCACATGCCAGCCGCAACGCAACCAGCGCACAACGGATTTCGCTTGTGGGAAACTGTTCGCGAGCGCAACGCCGGCCGAGGAGCCGAACCAGAGCATCGAGCCGCCAAAACCCACCGCGTAGGCCAGGAAACCCCAGTCATAACCGCCCTGGCGCAAAGCAAGCGCGGTCAAGGGGATATTGTCGAAGACCGCCGAAACGAAGCCGAGCCCGAACCGCCAGCGTTGGACGCAGCAACGATCGCCGCAAGGTAGCCCATGTGCACGCGTGCGCGGAACAACTGGTGCGCCATCGCACTGCCGATCAAGGCGGCGGGTAATGTTGTCGAGGAAGCTCGATATCACGAAGACCATCGCGAGCAGCACAAAGCAACCCTTCCAGCCCGCCGGTAGATAATTGGGCTGCAGGTTCGGAATGCGTGTTTTCTCGAAATGCCGCGCGAGTAGCGCAAAACCCGTTAGCAACAAAAAAAGGTTGGCAAGTACTGTACGCTCGTGCGCGAAATGCGCGGCAAGGCCTGCGAGCCCCGGCCCCTCGTCGAAGCCGCCGAAGGAAAGCTTCCATGCAGCGACCGCGACGAGTCCGCAGAGCCCGACGGTAAGCGTGTATTCGTGAAATAGCGCGACACCAAGCAGCGTGCAGGCAAACAGAACGAACTCCGGCGGCCACCCCAATACATCGCCCGGCCGCGTAGCGAGTGCAAGACAAGGGAAT
>JAVBKC010000039.1:0-10583 GCA_031554255.1 Niveibacterium sp. | reverse complement strand
ATCGCGCTGGTGATCATGAAAACTCCGGAAAAGTCCATGATATACTTGGTCCATTATTGATTTCTGCTTTCGGCGAAATGTCGAATCTTCGTTTGTTGCCGCCTTCGTTATAGGAAATATTTCTTATAATTTCAGCATCAGCCGGCAGTGGGTTTGTCATGAACGAAAATAACGCATGGGCGGCCGCCATTGGCGTTACATCCAAAACGCAAATATCTTTTCCAAACATTGTCACCATTTTTTTTGTGAAATCGAGAATTCCGCGCTGCATGGCTATACAGGCAGCTTCAGGAGCATGCTGAGGCTGCTCCAAAACAGCAGAAACAATACCGTCCACTTCGTCGAACCCTCGAACAGAGCCTTTGTCATGTTCGGCCGTCATCATTTCTAGGATCGCTGGCGAAAATCTGAAACCACCTAGATTCCCACCTTGATCCTGATGTATCCACCGGTTATATGGTGGTGACAAATACGAGTAATATTTCTGACCTTTACGGCCAAATTCAAGCATGTCGTGATACACCGCAATGTAGAAGCCTGTGGTTTTTGTATTCAACAATCCAGAAAGTATTTTCTGCACACGTCCGGAATACCCAACATCACATATTGCAATGCGTCCAGCTTTATCAAATACATCCCTGTAATATCGCCTCGCCTGGTCCTGCCGCAGCCTGGCGCCATTTAGCATGGTTTCACCAAGTTCAAGTACGCACTGCATGAGAAACTCTGGGTTGTCGACAGGTTCGTCGAGGGCAATGCCTCGTGCAGCGAGTTTTTGCTCTATTTCTGGATTTATCGTGAGGCAAAGACATCGCACGAGAAACTCTCTGGCCGAGCGTTTGAAAATACTAGCTGGAGTTTTTTGGAGTATCGCAGCAACGTCAGCTTGTGTCAGCAAACCACAGGGAGTGCATATGTCTCTTGAGATACGAACATAGCGCGCCAGGGGAGAGTTTACGTAAAGCGGCGCAAGAACGGAATAAATCTCAAACGGTATTTTTCCATCACGCGCAATGAATGCGAGTGTGTCATATTCCCCGCAAGTTTGCTCAAGCAACCAACGCACAAAGAAAAAAACCAGCGGCCCTGCCCCGTAGAATCCCAGCACATAGGGATCGGCATTAAATACGCTTTCCTTGTTCCAGGACTGCGTACCATCTGGGGGCGGCGCGTCGAAAATTTCGTTAAGAATAAAACCAAACATCAGGCGAAAAGACGGCTCTGCCGCCGTGAGTTTTCCATCCCATAGTGATGCGTCAACAATTTTATTTCTAAAAAAATCCCATGTGAGTTTTTGACGATGATATGCCTTAATTCCAAGTTCCAACGGCACGCTTACGTCGACTCGCGGATGGTCTCCGATATGGAGCATTTCCTCGGCGGGAATTCCCAAATCGTTGAGGACATATTTAAAAAGATTTCCACTAGCCTTTGTCAAACGAATCTCGGACGAAACATAATGACGCTCGATCGCGTCGAATCCATTTTTTACCAAAAATCCGACAATAGCCTTTTTCGGCATATACATATCGGAAATTACGATAACGCGTTTTCCATGCGCCAATGCCAAATCATAATATTTTTTTGCGTTTTTCCTTGAACAGAGATATTTATTCTCTATTTCCACCTCTATACTTTTAACTGCTTCAGACTGCCGTTCATCGAGCCCTGAGAGCTCCTTTAGGACTAAATATATTTCATCAAGCGTAATTTCTTCGTACTTTCCTGCTCGCCTACGCGCTTCTTTTTCAGCCCATTTTCGGATATAAGAAAATTGAAAATCATCAAGCCCAAGATTTTCTTGAACGTTCTTTTCTATCAAATAAAAAACATCCGTCGGCTCAATGGCTGGTCGCACAAGAAGCGTGTCAAAAATATCGAAACTCACGACCTTCACTGAAGGATCGGTGATCAAAATTTCCAATTCATCCATTTTATTTATCCCAATTAATTACTGATTAAATTTTAACTCCTTGACTTATTAAAGGCTTCCTGGCTCACGTGCAACCAAGTCAACGGCGTTCCTTTTGTCAATGCCTCGGCTGCGCGCCGACCAATCACCGCATCAATATGCTTCGGCGCGAGACCAAAACCGGGTCGAATAGCCCGCAGGTTTTCCACTGTAAAAATCTCGCCCTCGGCGATGTCCTCTGCAATGTATAGAGAACGGCGATATTTGAGCGATGGGAGTTCCCGCTCGCTTGGCCCGTAGTGAATGCCGCCGAGCGCTTGCCGCGCCCGTTCGGTTTCTTCGACAAGCTGGCGCATCTCTTCCGGTTCCAGGGAAAAAACCGAATCGACGCCTCCATCGGCTCGTCGCAGCGTCACGTGTTTTTCGATCACGGTGGCGCCAAGAGCAACCGCCGCGACCGCAGCGCCAATGCCAAGCGTGTGGTCGGAGAGCCCGACTTCGCAGTTAAAGGTTTCGCGCAAATGCGGAATCGTCAGCAGATGACTGTCGGCTGGCGATGCGGGATAGGTGCTGGTGCACTTGAGCAGCACAAGATCGCGGCAGCCCGCTTCGCGTGCCGCCTGCACGGCTTCGCCAATCTCGACAAGCGAGGCAAGCCCCGTCGAGATAATCAACGGCTTGCCCTTGGAGGCAGCTTTGCGAATCAATGGCAGATCGGTGTTTTCAAAGCTCGCGATCTTGAAACAAGGCACATCGAGATCGTCGAGGAATTCAACAGCTGTTGTATCGAATGGTGTCGAAAAGGCCAGCATGCCGTGCTTGCGTGCGCGCTCGAAGATCGGCGCATGCCAGTCCCAGGGCGTATGCGCCTCGTGGTAGAGCGCATGCAGGTGCCGTCCCGCCCACAGGCTCTCCGCTTCGCCTATCACGAAATCCGGCGCATCGCAATCGAGCGTCATCGTGTCGGCGGTGTAGGTTTGGAGCTTGAGCGCCTGCGCTCCGCTAGCGGCAATCGCATCCACGATCTCCAGCGCCCGGTCGAGCGAACCGTTGTGATTGCCGCTCATTTCTGCGATGAGCAGCGGCGGCGTATCGCGACCGATGCGGTGATTTTCGATTTCAATCATTTACGGCACCTTGGAAACCCTTGTTCAAGCGTTGATATCGGCAAATTGGCGCACAGCTTAAATTTCCAGTGGAATTGAAGGTAATCTCCCCCGCTTTTTTGGCGCATCCATAGCAAGCCTTCGCGAGATCATTCAGACTCTGTGTTAGTTTGCCTCAAGATGGCACTGCCTCAACAGGAATCCAGCATGTCCAACCAAGAACATCTTCGTCAGGTCTTCAGCGACGCGCTCGGAATTCCGGTCGTTCGTGTATCTGACACGCTTAGTTTCAATAGCATTCCCGAATGGGATTCGGTCGCACACATGGCGCTCGTCGCCGCGATCGAATCCGCCTTCGACATCATGCTTGACACCGATGACGTGATCGATATGTCGAACTTCGTGAAAGCGCGCGACATCGTCGCCAAGTACGGAGTTGCGTTCTAGCCGATCCGAACTCCAAACGGCAACAGGATACGCAAGCTCACTCCGTTCCCGCCTCAGCAATCGCTCGACGCTAGGCCTCTGAATCCGAATCGGCAATACAAACGTCATGCTTCTGCAAAACCGTACCGTCTTTTTGAACGGCGCCACTGGCGGCATCGGCGCGGCAATCGCGCACGTTTTTGCTGGGCAAGGCGCCCGCCTCGTGGTGGCTGGCCGCAACCAGGAAAAACTCGATCATCTATTCGGCAGGCTAGTCGAACTGCATGGAACCACCGGCGGAACGCTCTGCTACGAAATCAGCGATCCGGCCCAAGTCAGCCTAGCCTTGCAGCGCTTCGCGCGGGAACACAAGCAGCTCGATGTCATGATCAACGCCGCCGGCATCATGCGCGACGCCCCGCTCGGCATGATCGCCACCGCAGCGGTCGAAGAAACGCTGCAAATCAACGTCGCGGCCACATTGCAGCACATTCAGTTCGCTGCGCGCCTGATGGCCCGCCAGAGCCGTGGCAGCATCGTTAATATCGCCTCGCTGATCGGCGTAGTCGGCAACGCGAACCAGACGCTCTATGCCGCCAGCAAGGCCGCCGTGATCGGCATGACGCGGGCGGCGGCAAAGGAACTTGCGCCAAAGAATATCCGCGTCAACGCGCTCGCCCCCGGCTTTATCGACACACCCATGACAGCAGCTTATCCGGACGCGGTGAAGCAGAAAGCCCTCGCTACGATTGGCATGGGCCGTTTCGGGCAAGCCGAGGATGTCGCCAATGCCGCGTTATTCCTCGCTTCGGATCTGTCCGCCTATGTCACAGGCCAAATTCTCGGCGTCGATGGCAGTATGGTGATATGAGCTTCTGGACGTTGGATACAGCTCCCCGCGCGCCGGCTCTGCTTTTCAAACAAACCGACGAAACCGGCATCCGTAGCGTCACGCGCATGGAACTTGCGCAAAAAGCAGACGCATTTGCCTCGGCATTGGCTCCGCTTGGCGACGCGCCATCTCTGGGTTTCATTCTCGCCCGCAATGATTCAGCCTGCGTTGCCGCCTATCTTGGCGCATTGCGTAGCCGACGCCCGCTCGCCTTGCTGCCCGCAGCAATCGATTTCGCCGCGCTAACCGATCTGCTCGCGGCCTATGCGCCCGATTGGCTGCTCGTCCACGGCAAATCCGGAATGCCGAGCTATATGCTGATCACAGAATTCGACGAATACGGGCTTTACATGCGCGAGGCGCGTTCTTCCTTGCACATTCACCCCGCTACCGCCTTGCTGCTATCGACTTCCGGCAGCACTGGCAGCCCGAAGATGGTGCGTCTGTCGCATGCCAACATCGCCGCCAATGCACAGTCAATTGCCGACTACCTCCAACTTGGCCCCGACGAACGCGCGATCACCACGTTGCCGATTCACTATTCATATGGCTTGTCCATATTGAACAGTCATTTGACTGCCGGTGCGGCAACGATTCTGAGCGACGAATCGGTCGCGGCGCGTCCGTTCTGGGACGCTTTCCGCGAAGGCGGCGCCACTTCGCTGGCCGGTGTGCCTACGACCTGGCAAATGCTGCAACGCCTGCGGCTCGAACGCATGGACCTGCCCAGCCTGCGCACGCTGACCCAGGCCGGCGGCCGCCTGGCGCCCGAGCTGATGCGCCATTTCGCGGCCCTGAGCCGCACGCGTGGCTGGCGCTTCTTCGTGATGTACGGCCAAACGGAAGCGAGCCCACGCATCGCCTATGTACCCGCCGACCGGATCGAAGAAAAAATCGGCGCAATCGGGATTGCGATTCCCGGCGGCGCGCTTTCGCTCGGAGAACAAAACGAACTCATCTACCGAGGTCCGAACGTGATGCTGGGCTATGCCGAATCGCGCACCGATCTCGCACTTGGCGACATACTGGGCGGCGAGCTGCATACGGGCGATATTGCACGCTGCGACGCCGACGGTTACTACTGGCTGACCGGGCGTATCAAACGGATCGTCAAAATCTTTGGCAACCGCGTGAACCTCGACGAAGTCGAGGCCCTGCTTGACGCGCGTTTCGGCCACGGCTTTGCCGCGCTCGACGGGGGCGAGACGCTGCACGTTGTTTTTGCCAACGCCATCGACTGCGACGCGGTGCTTGCTTACCTGCGCGAACGCCTGAGCGTTCATCCGAGCGGAATTCACCTGACGCAACTCGCCGCACTTCCGTTAACCCCCTCGGGCAAAATCGACTATCCGACGCTGCGCGAACACATGATGCAAAATACCACGTCATGAACACGCCGCCCGACACTGCCCCCGTCTCGCCTTTCGGTGAAGTTCAATATGCCAAACGGGAACGCCTCCTCGCACGCTTGACCGCACTCTCTGATTCGCATCACACGCACTGTGCGGGCTATGCACGCATGATCGATTCCCTGCACCCAGGGTGGCGCGTGGCCGATTCACTAGAAGCCCTGCCCTGGCTACCCGTCGGCGTATTCAAACAGCAACGGCTCGTTTCGGTTGCCGAATCGGATGTCATCCGCGAGCTACGCTCGTCGGGCACCTCGGGCAGCGCGCCGTCGCGCGTTTTTCTCGACCGCGAAACCGCCGCGCGACAAACCCGCGCGCTCGCCAGCATCGTCGGCGATTTCATCGGACGCGAGCGCCGGCCGATGCTCGTAATCGATCAGAACGATCTGCTCAAATCGGCCACAGCACTCAGCGCGCGTGGCGCTGCCGTGCTGGGCTTCGCGAACTTCGGTCGCCAGCCGCTCTACACGCTCAGGCCAGATCTATCGCTCGATGTCGAGGCACTGACTGCGTTTCTCGCCCGCTTTGTCGATCAGCCCCTTCTGTTGTTCGGTTTTACGTTTCTGGTGTGGCGCGATTTCGTCAACGCCATCGCGCAGCAGGGTCTCAAGCTAGCGTTACCGGCGGGCAGCGTCCTTATCCACGGCGGCGGCTGGAAAAAACTCATCGAACAGCGTGTCGACAACGCAAGCTTCAAGCGCCGCCTGTTCGAGACGCTCGGCCTCACCCACGTACACAATTACTATGGCATGGCCGAACAAGTCGGATCTATCTTCATGGAATGCGAGGCGGGCCGGCTACACACGCCAAGCTATGCCGAAGTAATTATCCGGGACCCACTCACGCTGGCCCCCGTGGCCATCGGGGAAACCGGCGTGATCCAGGTACTCTCCGAACTGCCCACAAGCTACCCCGGCCACAGTTTGCTAACCGAAGACATGGGCGCTCTGCTCGGCGAGGACGATTGCCCCTGCGGGCGCCTCGGACGCACGCTGCGCGTCGACGGCCGGCTGCCGCGCGCCGAAGTGCGCGGTTGCAGCGACACGCGGCCCGGTTAGAACGACATCATGGACCTGATCCTTCCCGCCCCAACGTCAGACATCTCCAACGCGGCAAGCCAGCTCGACCGGCTTGCCGCCAGTCGCCTGAACGTCTTCGATCCAGCCGTCATCCGCTTTCTCGCAGCCTTCGCCGAGCGCATCCTTTCCGACCGTTCGCTGCGCGCAGCGCCAGAACTCGTCGCCCTCGCCTACTGGTTCCGCCCGGCCGCGATCGCCGCCCTCAAGACGCGCCATACGGCACTCGGCCAGCATGGCTTACTGCGGCCGCGCGGTATAGCCTTTCACATCGCGCCAGCCAATGTCGACTCGATTTTCGTCTATTCCTGGTTTTTGTCGCTGCTCTGCGGCAACCGCAATATTGTCCGAATCTCGCATCGCGACAGCCCGCACCGCAGCAGCCTGATCGGTATTCTCGCCGGCCTGCTCGCCGAGCCCGAACACCAAACCGTGTGCGACGCCACCGCCGTACTCTCCTATGCGCGCGACGACGCACTCACCGCGCAACTCTCCGAGCGCTGTCACCTCCGCATCGTTTGGGGTGGAGACGCTACCGTACGGCATATCCGGCGCATTCCGCTGCCACCGCTCGCAACCGAGATCGTCTTCCCGAATCGCATATCCTGGGCGCTGCTGGCCGCCGAGCAGGTGCTCGCCGCCGATGCCGCATCGCTCGCTCAACTGGCCGGCGCCTTCTACAACGATGCCTTCTGGTTCGCCCAGCAGGCATGCTCCTCGCCGCGCGCGATGCTCTGGATCGGCCCGCCCGAACAGGTCAGCACTGCGCGCGAGCGCTTCTGGCAAGCGATCACGGCTGAACTCGCACGTCGCGGCGAAACCGCCGATGCAAGTCAGCTTGCCGCACGTCTCGTCGCTGCACACAATGCCGCTGCCGAACTCCCGTTGCAACTAGAAACGCGGCTTCACGACTGGCCCCTGCGGCTGGCCAGCGATAGCTTCAGCGACGCCATGCGCGCCGGACACTGCGGGTACGGCTTGTTTTACGAACTCCAGCGCGCGGATCTTGCCGCAAGCGCAGAACTCTTCCACGCCGAAGACCAAACCTTGGCCTATTGGGGATTCGCGCGCGACACGCTCGCAGCCTGGTCCGCTTCGTTGCCGGACCGAGCGCTTGACCGTATTGTTCCGATTGGCCAGGCGCTGCGCTTTGCCGATCGCTGGGACGGTCACGATCTCATGCTCGCCTTCTCACGCCTGATCGTCATCGAATGAACACCATCCGCACCACACTGCGCCCAGTCCGCGACGAAGAATCCGCAACAGTCCTAGCCTGGCGCAATCACCCGGAAGTGCGTCGCGTGATGTTCACCGAGCACGAGATCGCGGCAGCCGAACATGCTGCATGGTGGACACGGGTGCGCTCCGATGCAGACTACTGTCTGCTCATTATCGAACATGACGAGTGCGCCTGCGGCGTCGTCACTTTCTCGCGTATCGCGGACGCGGCCGATTGCTGGCTATGGGGCTTCTACCTCGCGCCTGACGCATTCCCCGACGGCATGGAGCGCCTACGCGCCTGGAATGGCATGGAAGTCGCATCCCTTGCCTATGCCCGCGAAACTCTGGGCTGCAAAGACTTGCGCTGCGAAGTTTTCGCCTTCAACACGGCCGTACTGCAAATGCATATGCGCCATCGTTTCAGCGAATCCCGGCGCTATATGCGCCAGCGCGGGGACGCAGAGCTTGAAGTTATTTGCCTGGCGCAAACACTCCAACACAAAGCTCCGCCTTGACTGCCAGCGGAACCCTATTCTCAAGCCACGTCATCCGTCACAACAAGGCCATTTTCGGTCAGAGGGGCAAGTATTTCCGCAAGCACGGCGATAGGCTGTTTGAGTATCTCTGCGATATCGAGCAGGGAATGCTTGCCATCACAATAGGAAATGAGGTTCATCATTGTCCTGACCTGCCAGCCGGAACCCATCGTACTCAAATGCGGATATAAGCCACGCTTCCCGAGTTGAGGCTCGCCGAGCACCGTCACTCTTGGGTATACGTTAATCTCCAGCGCCTCGACGGCTGATCGCAGAGCCTCGAATCCGCCCTGCAAACCCGCAGGCGTCACTAGATCAAGATCGTCGAGCGAAGTATGATATTCGGGATAGTTCGCATACTTGCTACGCATAATTGTTGCAATAGGCAAATCCACTCCGGGGGCACAGTATTGCCGTTCGTCGCTGCCGCGGTCGAGCCAGGAATAACACTTTACATCCGGATCTATGTGTCGAAGAACGTGAAGCGCGATCCGATCCGAAATGGTCTTTCCGTTTCTCGACGGTAGAAAGGAATAACACCGCTCGTCGCCGATGCAGGTCACGTTGAAACCGGCATAAACCCGTGCTTTCAAGTGCTCGATATGGCGGCTCAAATAAACGATCGATCCAATCGTTTCCGGAATGAAAACAAAACGATAGGTGTACTTCCGTCTTTCCATCCCCATCAGCCAACGCGCCAGGGCCGTGGTCACAACCGGCCCGGATAGCTCATTATTCGCCATCGACGGATGACAGATGTACGTTGAAACGAGTACTTCCTTCTCGGAATCGCCAGGAAGAACGAGCTCTCCGTAATTCAAAACCCCGGGACGCAGATCCGAATCGATCACAACGCGATAACGTCCAGGCTTGAGCGCAAGTCGCTGTGCGTGGCTCAGACAGAAACCCCAGTTCTTCGAATAGTATGAGGTTACATAAGGAATCGCATCTGGCATATGCGCAAGCGAATAAAGATGGGAATCCAATTCTTCTCGCGTCAGCCATGCGTCGATGGGTGTGGAATATCCAACAACATGAAGATTGCAATTGCGGAAATCGACAATACGATTCCCTGCCTCGTCGGCGATGAACGCATCGCGGATGGTCCACTCATCGGGAACCGTCCAGTCAAAAGCTCTCGTTCCGGAAGGCACCGCCGCAATGTCCAAGCCCGGCAACAAATCAGCCAGATAGCCCAGCGTCGTTCGCACCCCGTCCCCGGTCAAACTGCGATTGATCGGGAAAAGCGCCTCGGCCCATTTATGCATCTGCAAACCAAGTTCAGAATCCGGCCGATTGGACATCACACCATCCTCTCCGACTCACTCGAATCCTCGATCAGTTCGACGACGAAGCGCAGCGGCGTCAGGAAAAACATGACCCGCCTTCCACCAAAAGCAATGGCCGGCCGCGCCGGTCCTAGCGGAAGAGAGCCTTCGTCGCGCATACGTCGCGCTTCCTTGTCGATATTTTCGACACGATACGCCAGATGATTGAGGATCGCCTTGCCGCTTTCCAATACGCCAGAAACCGGATTGCCCTCGCCGAACGGCGCGATCAATTCATAGCGAATGCCCGCGCGATCGACCAAAAATTGTATCCGCACCTTCAATCCGGAATCGTCGATTTCCCTTTCGACGCGTGTCACCTTGAGCAATCGCTCCAGATGATTTCGGCCAGTTTCAAGATCTGCGACAAAAAGTCCTACATGATCAAAAATCATTTATCCAGAAACCTTTCGCGCGCCCTCGCAAATCAGCGCAGAGGGATCTTCTTCGAGCAACGACAAAGCCTGTTCGGCAAAGTCTTGCGACCTGACGGCGGTAAGTGCAACGCGTCCAAGTGCAGCAGTCCTCAAAACCCCGCGTTCGGACATCCTCGCTCGTAATCTGCTCAGATCGGTCGTGGTTGCACGCCCGAGATCGCGCACAAAATAGATCGGAAGAGCGTCGTGTAGGGAAAGAGTGTGCGAAGTGGGGGGGGGGGGGGGGGGGGGGGGGGGGGG
>JAVBKC010000138.1:0-23390 GCA_031554255.1 Niveibacterium sp. | reverse complement strand
GGATCTACCTCATCAAGCAGATGCTGGAAAGCGGCGAGGCTGGCGCGCCGACGCGCTTGCATCTGGATCGTTGCCTGAGCTGCCGCGCTTGCGAGACAACCTGCCCCTCGGGCGTCGAGTATGCGCAACTGCTGGACATCGGCCGCGCTGTCGTCGAAACGCTCGCGCCCAGGCGTCCGCTGCTCGAACGCATGTGGCGGCTAGTCATCGCCGGCTGCGTTTCGCGGCCCGCGTACTTTCGGCGCGCAATGGGCCTGGCCCGCCGCGTGAAGCCGCTCTTGCCGGCCAGCCTGCGCGACAAACTCGCTATTGCGCCGCAAGCGGGTTCCTGGCCCCTGCCGCGCCATGCGCGCAAATGGTTCGTGCTCGGCGGTTGCGCGCAGCCAACGCTCGCGCCCGGCGTCAATGCGGCGGCTGCAAGACTTTTGGACCGGATCGGCATCTCGCTCGTCGAAATCCGCGATGACGGTTGCTGTGGCGCGCTGCGTTTTCATCTCGACGATGCCGACGGAGCACGCGTCGATGCAAGCGCCCTGCTTGCCAAATGGCTACCCAAAATAGATTCCGGCGAGTTCGAAGGCGTGCTTGTCACGGCGTCCGGCTGCCTTGCCTTCATGCGCGATTATGCGCATCTGTTCGTTGCGGGCGAGGCGGGCATACAGCAGGCGCAAGCCGTCTTGCCGGTGCTGCACGATGTCTCGACGTTAGTCGCACGGCATTGGGAGGAAATCGCCGCGCTGCTGCCGGTGGCTGGCAGCAAACCGACACGGCTTGCCTTCCATGCCCCTTGCAGCTTGCAGCATGGATTGCGGATCGGCGAGCGGATCGAAACGCTTCTCGTGCGTGCAGGCTTCGTGCTGACTTCGGTTGCGGACGCACATTTGTGCTGCGGCTCGGCCGGCGCTTACTCGTTATTGCAGCCCGCGATAGCGTTGCAACTGCGCGACGACAAGGTTCGGGCGCTCGAAAAGGGCGATCCCACCGGCATTGCCAGCGCGAATGTCGGATGCATTGCGCATCTTGCGGGTGGCGCGGACAGGCCGGTCAGGCACTGGATCGAATGGCTGGAAGAACGCATTGCCGCAGCGTCGCGTGGAGTCGCCTGAAGCCATGACGCTCACTATTGATGCCGTTGTCGCAATGCATCAGGGGGATCGCAAGGATCAACAGGACCGGGTGGGCCTGTTTCCGCACCCCACGCGCCCCGGAATGCTGCTCGCGGTTCTGGCCGACGGTATGGGCGGCCATACGGGCGGCGCGATGGCGGCGGAGCAGGTGCTAATCAAGGCCAAGCAGAATTTCGACGCCTACGCGCCAGCCTCGGAATCGCCCGAGGATCTGCTGCGGACGATCATCGACGAGGCACATGTCGTGATCAAGCTCACGCGCTACACGAGCGAGCACGATCCGCACAGCACGGCCTGCGTTCTGCTGATGCAGCCGGGCCGGGTGCATTGGGCGCATTGCGGCGACTCGCGGATCTATCGCTTCCGCGATGGCGCGTTTGCCGAGCGCAGCGCCGACCATTCTCTCGTCGCCGAACTCGTGCGCAGCGGCAAGCTCTCGGCAAGCGAGGCCGCAGCTTATCCGCACCAGAATCTGCTGCTCTCCTGCCTCGGCGCCGAGCGCGAGCCACGGATAGACATCGGGGCGAGCGTGGACTTGCGTGCCGGCGACGCCTTCCTCATCTGCTCCGACGGGCTATGGGCGCATTTCTCCGACCAGGAGTTCGCCGAGACGATTACCCGCACGCCGGCCCGCGCGGCGGCCCGTGCGCTCGTCGATCAAGTGCGCGCACGCGGGGGCGGCGTCGGCGACAACATCTCGATGGCGATCATCAGGCTCGTCGGCAGCGCCTGAAACCAAGCCCGTCCTTATGCAATATGCGCGGCAAAGCCGGATTTTCCGGGAGAGATATCGGCGCGCAGCGTGAGCGCCGGAATGTCGTAGTCGCCCGCGTTCTGCCGACGAAACGGTATCGGCGTTGCCGTGAAGAGTTCGTCGAGACGCTGCCCGAGCGCTGCGCAAATATCCGCATAGCGCGTTTCGTCGATGCGGTTTGTTCGATAGGTTACGAATGGCGGCAGGACATCGAAACCAGGGTAGTACAGTACGCCATGCTGAATCGGAAACAGTAGATCGTCTACCGAACCGTTGATGCCGCGCGGGCTGTAATGAGATTCCCACCCGCCCGCCGTCACCATCAGCATTGCCCGTTTGCCGGCCATCGAGCCCTCGCCGTAGCGATCGCCCCAGTGCGAATCGGAATGTTCGCCCACGCCATAGGCGAAGCCATAAGCATAAACGCGCTCGACCCAGCCTTTCATGATCGCCGGCATCGAAAACCACCACAGCGGAAATTGCAGGATGAGTGCATCTGCGCGCCGCAGCTTGTCCTGCTCGCGCGCGATGTCATCGCGCTGTAGACCATTCTCGAACGCATGCTTCGAGTCCATGGCTGGATCGAAGTGCGCCTCGTTCAGTCTTGCCGTGCTGTCGTCGGCATCGAGTGGGGCTTTCCAGTTCATCGCATATAGATCCGATACCTCGACGGCATGGCCTGCCGCTTCCAGGCGTTCGATCGCGAAATTCTTGAGCGAACCATTTAGCGACTTGGGTTCGGGATGGGCATGGACAAGTAAAACGTTCATTGTTAGGACTCCAGCATCAGGAGCCGGCAGCTTAGATTTATCCGTGGTATGTTGGAAATGAATATTAAGAATTGCAGGTATTGCCATGAATAATTTGAGACGGATCGATCTCAACCTGCTGGTCACCCTCGACGTTCTGCTATCCGAACACAATGTGACGCGCGCGGCGGAGCGGCTGAATCTCTCTCAGCCTTCCGTCAGTGTTCATCTGGCCAAGCTCAGGGATATCCTCAAAGACCCGTTGCTGCTACCGGGGCCGCGCGGAATGCGGCCCACGGCACGCGCCGAGGCGCTGCGCGAGCCCTTGCGGCAAGCGTTGGATGCACTCGAACGCGCCGTATCGCAGGCCAGTCCCTTCGATCCGGCCGAGGCCCGCCATACCTGGCGCATTGCCGCGTCCGACTACAGCGAATCGACGATTGTGCTGCCGGCCTTGAGTCGGCTACGTGCGGCAGCGCCCGGAACGCGCCTGGCGGTGCTGGAAATTGCCCCCTCGCGCATAGCCAGGCAAACCGAACGCGGCGAGATCGATCTGGTTTTTCATACCAACGAATGCGCGCCGCCCGGTTTGCATCGCCGCGTGCTCTTTACGGAGCGCTATGTGCTGGTCGGCCGCGCAGGGCATCCGCGCCTCAAAAAACGCCCGACGCTTGCGCAATACCGCGAACTCGAACACGTCATCGTCTCGCCCGATGGCGGAGGCTTTCACGGCGCGACCGACGAGGCGCTCTCGCAAGCCGGCCTCGCGCGCCGGGTCGTGCTTTCCGTGCCGCATTTCCTCTTCGTCAAAGCGGTCCTGGAGCGCACCGACCTCGTGGCGATGCTGCCCGCGCGGCTGGTGCGCGACACCCACGCCTTGCAGATCGTCGAGCCGCCCGTCGATGTACCGGGCTACGAGATGGCCATGCTCTGGCACGAGCGCTCTCACCGCGACCCGGCGCACGAATGGCTGCGTGGATTTATTGCGGATTCGCTGTGATAAAGAGCATCTCGAAAAGCTCACACTTTCAGCGCGAGACTAGGCGGCGTTGTTGCATAAATCTGCGCCGAGGCGGCAAGCCCCCTTGTACCTTTCGGGTGGCTCGCGGGGCTCTGGTCTGCTCGCATTTTCGGGCAAAGGCGCCGAGCCTACCTCGCTTGCGTAGGCTCGATGGGCGGATTTATGCAACACGCTACATCGAGACGTCGACCTTCAAATTCAGCGATTGATGAAATTGAGGCAACGCTATCGATGCCGGCGACTCAAGACCAACCCGAGAATGGCGCCAATCACGCTCGCACAGATCATGATCAGCAGAGCATCCTCGATATTGGTGCGTGGCAAGGTGATTACCAAGGCGAGCCATGTCAGCACCGGCATTCCGAGGAAGCCGGTTAAACAATACACAAAAGTCTTCAGCATCAGCGCAATACCTCCGCGCGCGGACAGTTTCCAAGATTCCCCTTCATGCAAGGGATGCGCCGGTGGCTCAATAGAACGATTACACTCAAATGTCATTCAATTCTTCAAAAAAAATTGAGCCTAATCAATGATCGTGCATGCGCGACAACGGGCGGTGCTTAGCGTCAATCATGGATGCCGACGTCAAGGGCGACACCTACGAAGGCTTGCTGGAGCACAACGCGGAAGATACGAAGTCCGGCGCGGGTCAGTATTTCACCGTAAGGAAATCTGGCGCGATGAGAGCAACCCGGAAGGCCGCTGGCGCAAATTTACTTACGATCAGATCGTTGCCCGCGACAAAACCAGCCTGGATATTTTTTGGCTCAAGGACAAGAGCTTGGCCGACCTGGACAACCTGCCCGAGGCGGACGAACTTGCTGACGAAATCATCGAGAACATCGAAGCCGGGCTGGCGAGCTTCCGGGCATTGCGGCGGCTTTGCAGTGAGCCGTGCGAGCGTTCCCTCTGGCTAGGCCGCCCATCTTTCAACGCACGCCATATTCGCCAAACTTTTCAAGCACCCGTCCGATTTCCGCCGCGTCGAGCAGAACCGGATCGCCGAGCTGGCAGGCGCGCCAGTATTGCTCGGCGAGGCTTTCGAGTTCGACCGCCAGGGCGCAGGCATGGCGCAGATCGCTGCCGGCGACGAGCATGCCGTGGTTGCCGAGCAGGCAGCCGTTACGGTCTTCCATGGCTTCGAGCACGGCGAGCGAGAGCGCTTCGGTGCCGTAGGTGGCGTAGCGCGCGCAGCGCACGTCGCTGCCGCCGAAGCGCGCGATCATGTAGTGGAACGGCGGGATCGCGCGATGCAGGCAGGCCAGGGCGGTGCAGAACGGCGCATGCGTATGGATTACGGCGTTGAATTCCGGCCGCGTGGCGTAGAGGTCGCGATGAAAGCGCCATTCGGACGAGGGCGGATGCGCGCCCCGCGCGCTGCCGGAGAGGTTCATGGCGACGAGATCCTCGGCGCGAAGTTCGTCCCAGGGCAGGCCGGAGGGCGTGATCAGCATGCCGTCGCCATCGCGCGCGGAGAGGTTGCCGGCCGCGCCCAGGTTGAGGCCACTGGCGGCGATGCGCTTGCAGGCGGCGAGCAGCGCTTGGGTGCGCGAATCAGCGGTCATTTTCGGTGTTCCGTGGCGAGCATGCATCAAGGATGTCGGACGGGGCATGAACGCCGTGCTCGGTGACGATGGCGGTGATCAACTCGGCGGGCGTCACGTCGAAGGCCGGGTTTGCACAGTCGGCGTCGGCGATACGCACGCGCGCCGGCTGGCCCAGGGCAGTTAGGCCGCTGACGTGGCGAACTTCGTCGCCGCTACGTGATTCGATGGGGATGGCCAGACCGTTCTTGCAGGCGGCGTCGAGCGTGCTGGTCGGCGCTGCGACATAGAATGGAACGCCGTGCGCGCGGGCGGCGAGCGATTTGAGGTAGGTGCCGATCTTGTTGGCGACATCGCCGTTCGCGGCGATGCGGTCGGCGCCGACGATAACGAGATCGACTTCGCCGCGCTGGATCAGATGGCCGGCTGCGTTGTCGGCGATCAGCGTATGCGGAACGCTTGCACGCGCGAGTTCCCAGCAGGTCAAGAGGCCCTGGTTGCGCGGGCGTGTTTCGCTGACCCATACCGCGAGCGGGATGCCCGCCGCATGCGCGGCATAGACGGGCGCGAGCGCCGTGCCCCAGCCGCAGGTCGCGAGTGCGCCGGCGTTGCAGTGGGTCATGAGGCGCACCGGGCCATTGTTGCGCGCGGCGATGGCTTCGATCAGGGCGAGGCCGTGGCGACCGATTGCGGCATTGGCGTCGATGTCTGCGTCGAAGATCGCGCGGGCCTCCTGCCAGGCGATTTCGCTGCGCTCGCCTGGTGCGAGCGGGGCGAGCCGGTTTTGCATCCGCTTGAGCGCCCAATACAGATTGACTGCCGTGGGGCGCGTGCGAGCAAGCCGTGCGATTGCGTCGTGCAGCGCGCTATCCGAGGCTGCGCGCCGCATCGCGATGGCGACACCGAAGGCGGCGGTGACGCCGATCAGCGGGGCGCCGCGCACGCGCATGGTTTCGATGGCGTCGGCGCAGGCGCCAAGCTCGGCGAGTTCGAGCCAGATTTCCTGGTGCGGCAAAAGACTCTGGTCGAGAATGCGGATTGCGTTGTCGGTGGGGATGAGCGGTCGTAGGTTCATGCCGCGATGATCGCGTTTGGCGGCGATTGCGGCAAGTCGCGCAAGGCCCCATGCATATCTTCCGGTCCGACTTGGAAACAGGGGTTTTTCGAGGCGCCCTCCTGTGCGCGAGGCGGTGTAAACTTGGTGTGGTCAACAATTTAAAAGCCTAGGCTGTGCGCCAGATCCTGCTCTTTCTCGCCTTCCTGTTTGGCATATGGTGGCTGCGCCGCAAGTTCGGCGACGACAAACGCAGCCCGGACAACGACAAGACGCGCGTGGCTCCGCCGACGCGCAAACTGCCCGAAAAAATCTCGCCTTGCGCGCATTGCGGCGTTCTTGTGCCGGAGAGCGAAGGCGTGCTGGTTGGCGAGCGTTTTTATTGTTGCGAGGCGCATAAACGCCTCGCCGAGCGCTCTTGAGCGATTGCGTTTCCCAGGCGTCGACCCGGCGGGCGGGCGATTCGCGCTGGGAGTCGTTGCGCTATTACAGCCTGTATCGGCTGATCCTCGCGAGCGGGCTTGCGCTGGTCGGGCATGCTTTCGTTGGCGCGCCTGAAGCGCTGACGCTGTGGCGTGTCGTCGTTGCGGCTTACTTCGTTGCGGCCGTGCTGCTGCTGTATTTCCAGCGCTTGCCGTGCCTCGCGTTCCGCTGGATTTTGCACAGCCAGATTACGGTCGATCTCGCCGCATTATCGGTGCTGATGTACCTCAGCGGCGGGCATCGCGGCGGCATGGCCTATCCGATCATGGTGGTTGTCGCCGCTGGCGGCTTGCTCGGCGAAGGGCGGCTCGTGCATTTTTATGCAGCGCTGGCAACGCTTGGCGCGCTGTTCGTCCAAACGCTCCTGATGCTGCGGTTCGATGGCGACGCGGGCGCGCAATTCGGCGCGGTCGGCTTGCTCTGCATCGGTTTTTTCGCGGTGGCGACCGTCGCGCGCCTGCTCGCACAGCGTGCCTTGCAGAACGAGCAACTCGCCTACCAGCGCGGTAGCGCGCTGACGCGGCAGATTCTCGTTAACGAGCGGATCATCGCCGACCTCGATGACGGTGTGCTGGTCGTCGGCGCGACGGGCGCACTGCGCCAGCTCAATCCCTCGGCGGAGGCTTTGCTCGGGCCGGCGGCGCGCGCGGGCGCAATTCTGGCCGACGTTTCGCCGTCGCTTGCCGCAGCGCTTGGGCACGCGACGGGCGAGGCGGTGATCGGCAGCGGCGGCGCGCATGTGCGGTTGCGGGTGCGCAGCGCGGGCGATGGGGGCGACCGCGTGATCTTTCTCGAAGATCTCGAACGGATCGAACTCGAAGCGCGTCAGATCAAGCTTGCCGCGCTCGGGCGACTGAGCGGCAGCATTGCGCACGAGATCCGCAATCCGCTCTCCGCGATTTCGCAAGCGGGCGAACTCCTGACCGAGGAAAAGCGTGCCGAGACGCAGACGCGGCTCGTGCGCATCATTCTTGACAATACGCGCCGTATCGACCGCTTGGTCGCCAATGTGCTGGAGCTGGGCCGCCGCGACAGGGTGACGCCGGAGTCGATTTCCTTCGATGCTTTCGTGAATGGTTTTATCGAAGAAAGCTGCAACTTCGGCGGGCTGGCGCCGGGGCTTGTCGCCTGCACGATTCCTGCGGGATTCCGTTTGCGTTTCGATAGGGTGCACTTGCAGCAGATTCTGTGGAACCTCGTCGGCAATGCGCGCCGTTACTGTTCGGGCTTGCCGGCAGCCATCAGGATAGCGGCAGCCAGGCGTGGCGACGGGCGGGTGACGATCGAGGTGCGCGACGATGGTCCGGGCATGAGTTCGGAGATTCGCAGCCGGGCTTTCGAGCCTTTTTTCACGACGGACGCCAAGGGTACGGGGCTGGGCTTGTATATCGCACGCGAGTTGGCCCAGGCCAACGATGCCGAACTCGAACTTTGCGAATCCTTGGCGGGTGCGCATTTTTGCCTGACGGCCGAAGAGGGCGCATGAATTCCAACGATAGACGCAGCCGCATCGAATACATGGTCCTGATCGTCGACGACGAGGACGACATCCGCGAATTGCTCGAACTGAGTTTTCTGCGCATGGGCCTGGGTACGCGGAGCGTGAGCAGCCTCAAGGACGCGCGCAAGCTGTTGGCCGAGGGCAAATTCCAGCTCTGCCTGACCGATATGCGCCTGCCGGACGGGGAGGGCATCGAACTCGTGCGCGAGATTGCCGCGCATCATGCCGATCTGCCGGTTGCGGTCATTACCGCCTACGGCAATATGGAGAACGCGGTTCAGGTGCTCAAGGCCGGCGCTTTCGACTATCTGTCCAAACCCATTTCGCTCGAACAGTTGCGCGCGCTCGTGCGGACGGTTTTCGATCTGCCTGCACGCCAGTCCGGCTTGCGCGCGCCCGTGGCCGCTTCGCTGACCGGCGCCTCGGCCGCGATGGAGCAGGTGCGCAGCATGATAGAGCGGCTCGCGTGCAGCCAGGCGCCGGTATATGTCAGCGGCGAATCGGGCAGCGGCAAAGAACTTGCCGCGCGCTTGATCCACGAACTCGGTCCGCGTGGGGCTAAACCCTTCGTTGCGGTCAACTGCGGCGCGATCCCAGAGAGCCTGATGGAAAGCGAGTTCTTCGGCTATCGCAAGGGCGCGTTTACAGGCGCCGAGAGCGACCGCGAAGGTTTCTTCCAGGCGGCCCATGGCGGCACGCTGTTTCTCGACGAAGTTGGTGATCTGCCTCTACCGATGCAGGTCAAGCTGCTGCGCGCGATTCAGGAAAAGCGCGTGCGCCGCGTCGGCGATACGGCCGAGCTGACGGTAGACCTGCGCGTGATTTCGGCGACGCACCGTAATCTCAAGGAACTCGTCGATCAGGGCCGCTTTCGCCAGGATCTGTACTACCGGCTGAACGTGATCGAGCTGCGCATGCCCTCGCTGCGCGAGCGGCGCGAGGATATTGCGCAACTCATCGATACGCTGCTCGACCGGCTGGCCACCGCGTCGGGCGTGCCTTTACCCGTGTTGTCGGGCAAGGCGCGCGAGGCTTTGATGGCCTATGCCTTTCCGGGCAATGTGCGCGAACTCGAAAACATCCTCGAACGCGCACTGGCGCTGCACATGGGCGAGGCCATCGAGGTCGGCGATCTGCACCTGACCCCTGGCGAGCACGAACGCATAACGGGCGTAGAGGGCGAGCTGCCCGTGACGCTGGGCGGCGTGGCGCTGGAGCGGGAGTCCTTGCAGGACTATCTCGATCGCGTCGAGCGGCAGGCGATCTTCGATGCACTCGATAAAACAAACGGTAATCGCACGGCTGCCGCACGCCTGCTCGGCGTCACCTTCCGCTCGCTACGCTACCGCATGGAGCGGCTTGCCATGAAGGATGCGGGCAACTGATGCGGGTGCGCGGTCAAACCTGTCCCGCAGCAGTCGCTGTATCCGCGCTACCGGCGCTAGGCGAAATCGATGCGCAAGGCTTGCTTGCCAGCGCGACCTTTATCGCTTCGCCGAATTTCGACGCGCGGCCGGAAGGCGAGGCGAGCCTTGTCGTCGTGCATGCGATCAGCCTGCCGCCCGAGCAATTCGGCGGTGCGGGCGTCGCGCAGCTCTTCACGAACCGGCTCGATCCTGCTGCCCATCCGTACTATACGGATATCCGCGATCTGCGCGTGTCGGCGCATTTTTTCATCCGCCGCGACGGCAGCCTGATCCAGTTCGTACCGACAATCGCGCGCGCCTGGCATGCGGGGCTTTCGAACTGGCGCGGGCGGGAACGCTGCAACGATTTCTCGCTCGGCATCGAACTCGAAGGCAGCGATAACCAAGCATTCGAACCGGCTCAGTATCCGGTGCTCGCGGCGCTGATCCGCGCGCTCGCGCAGCGCCATCCTGTCGCCGATGTCGTCGGCCACTGCGACATCGCCCCTGGGCGCAAGACCGACCCCGGCCCCTTCTTCGACTGGCCTCTGCTTGGCAGTTTGCTGGCCGGCGCTTAGATACGCACGCTGCATGTCTGTTTCGCCCTGTCCGGGGCGGCCTGCATTTTTCCCCGACCGCATGCGCTCGCCCGTCCAGCGATGGGTGTTTTTGTGCGTGAGTTCAAGAAACTTTCCTTGTGCGCTCTTCTGTTTGGTAACTAGAATTAGTACATGTATTCTTTTTTTGTACTATATATAGTGTGTCATGGATAGCCGGCGCGGTCGACCTTGACGCAACCCTCTGGAGAGCTTCAATGCAAGTTGTCACCGACACAAGGATTTCTCGCACATCGCCCGGCTCGAACAGTACGCCGGCGAGCGAGGCGGAGCGTTTGAGTGGTCACAAGGTGATCCGCCGCAACGGGGCGGTTGTTTCGTTCGAGCCGGCGAAGATCGCGATCGCGATGACCAAGGCATTTCTGGCCGTCGAAGGCTCCCAAGGTGCGGCGTCCGCGCGCGTGCGCGAACGCGTCGCTCGGCTGACCGAAGGCGTTGTCGCGGCGCTCGTACGTCGCCAGCCGCACGGCGGCAGCTTTCATATCGAGGATATTCAGGATCAGGTCGAGCTTGCGTTGATGCGCTCGGGCGAGCACGACGTCGCGCGAGCTTACGTGCTCTACCGCGAACGGCGGGCCTCGGAGCGCGCACAGAGCGGTCGCGATAGCGCAGCGCAGCCGGTGCTGCATGTCGTGCATCGCGGCGAACGCGCGCCGCTCGACGGGGAGGCGCTGCATGCGCTGGTCGACGCGGCCTGTGCCGGGCTCGGCGATCATGTGGCGGCCGAACCCATCCTCGAAGGCGCGCTGCGCAATCTTTACGACGGCGTGCCGCTCGCCGAGGTTCACAAGGCATTGATTCTGTCGGCGCGGACCTTGATCGAGAAAGACCCCGACTACAACTTTGTCACCGCGCGCCTGCAGCTTCATCTGATTCGCGACGAAGTGTTCGGCGAGGAAGTGAGCCAGGCCGCGATGACGACGCGCTATGCCGAATACTTCCCGTATTACTTGGAGCTCGGGATCGAGGCCGGGCTGCTCGATCCCGCGCTCGCCCGCTTCGATATTGCGCGGATCTCCGCCGCGCTCGATGCGAAGCGCGATCTTGCATTCGGTTATCTCGGCCTGCAAACGCTCTACGACCGTTACTTTCTGCATATCGAGGAACGCCGCATCGAGCTGCCGCAGATATTTTTCATGCGCGTGGCAATGGGACTTGCGCTCGGCGAAATCGATCGCGAAGCGCGTGCAATCGAGTTTTACGATTTGATTTCGCGCTTCGATTTCATGAATTCGACGCCGACGCTGTTCAACGCCGGTACGCTGCATTCGCAGCTCTCGTCGTGCTACCTGACAACGGTCGAGGATGATCTCGATGGCATCTACCAAGCCATCAAGGAAAACGCGCTGCTGCAAAAATTCGCGGGGGGCCTCGGCAACGACTGGACGCCGATCCGCGCGCTCGGCAGCCGCATACGCGGCACCAACGGCAAGAGCCAGGGTGTGATCCCGTTCCTCAAGGTTGTCAACGACACGGCTGTCGCGGTAAACCAGGGTGGCAAGCGCAAGGGTGCGGTCTGCGCCTACCTTGAGTGCTGGCATCTGGACGTCGAGGAATTCCTCGAACTGCGCAAGAACACTGGCGACGACCGCCGCCGCACGCACGATATGAACACCGCGAACTGGATTCCGGATCTCTTCATGAAGCGCGTGATGGAAGGCGCCGACTGGACCCTGTTCTCGCCATCCGACGTGCCCGATCTGCATGAAAAGTTCGGCCGCGCCTTCGAAGACGCCTACGTCGAATACGAGCGTCGCGCCGATTGCGGCGATATCGGGCTCTTCCGCCGTATCCCCGCGCAGCAGTTGTGGCGCAAGATGCTCACGATGCTGTTCGAAACCGGGCATCCGTGGATTACCTTCAAGGACCCGTGCAACATCCGCTCGCCGCAATCGCATGTCGGCGTCGTCCACAGCTCCAACCTCTGTACCGAGATCACGCTGAACACCTCGGACAGTGAGGTCGCGGTGTGCAACCTGGGCTCGGTGAACCTGCACGCGCATCTAGCGGCCGATGGCGAGCTGGACCACGCGAAGCTGCGGCGCACGATCCGTACTGCGATGCGCATGCTCGACAATGTCATCGACATCAATTACTACGCGGTCGGCAAGGCGCGCAACGCGAATCTCAAGCACCGGCCGGTCGGGCTCGGCATCATGGGTTTTCAGAATTGTCTGCATGCAAAACGGATTGCTTATGCCTCGGACGAGGCGCTGGAATTCGCCGACCGTTCGATGGAAGCTGTCTGCTACTACGCCTATTGGGCATCGACCGAACTGGCCGAGGAGCGCGGATGCTATGCGAGCTTCCGTGGCTCGCTGTGGGCGCGCGGCATCCTGCCGCTCGACAGCCTGAAGCTGCTGGCCGATGCGCGCGGCGCCTATCTCGAAGTCGACACGTCTAGCACGCTCGATTGGGATGCATTGCGCCGCCGTATCGGCGAGGTCGGCATGCGTAATTCCAATTGCGTGGCGATTGCGCCGACGGCAACGATTTCGAACATCGTCGGCGTCGACGCCTGTATCGAGCCGACCTTCCAAAACCTCTACGTGAAGTCGAACCTCTCGGGCGAGTTTACCGTCGTCAACGCAAGCCTCGTGCGCGACCTGAAGGCGCTCGGGCTCTGGGACGCAGTGATGGTCGCCGATCTCAAATATTTCGATGGTTCGCTCGCGCGCATCGACCGTGTGCCCGAAGCCTTGCGTCGGCTCTATGCAACGGCCTTCGAGATCGAACCTAAGTGGCTCGTCGAATGCGCGTCGCGTCGCGCGAAGTGGATCGATCAGGCGCAGAGTCTGAACATCTATATGGCTGGCGCTTCGGGCCGCAAGCTCGATGAAACCTACAAGCTCGCCTGGCTGCGCGGCTTGAAGACAACGTATTACCTGCGCGCGCTCGGTGCCACGCATGCCGAAAAGTCGACCGGACGCGGTGGCGAACTGAACGCGGTATCCGTTTCGGGCGGCGACGTTGCTAAAGAGGAAGCGAAGTTCTGCAGCATCGACAACCCCGATTGCGAATCCTGCCAGTGAGCGTGCGGTGCCAGTGTTTTTTGCGATTTGAGCCAACGCCCACGCAATTATGACGTACGCGTTGATCGGGCGGTGCGAAAAGCAGTCACACTCCTGCGCAGTAGAACAAACCTAGGCGTGCTGCGGGTTTGTTCGATGCGTGCGACGGTATTTATGCGCCGGGCCAGCCGGAGAGCCGCGCCAGGCAAGGGATTGCGCGGATCGACGGCGAAAAAATTTGTTGCTTCGAAACAAAAATTGATCTAAAGGATAATGGCATGCTGAACTTCGACGACGACTTAAGTAACGCCACGCGTACGCAGCCCTATGCGGCTGAGTTAGGAAATCCGCGGCTCGCCAAGAGCGAGCGCCGGATCAATGTGGCGGACAAACGCGTCATCAATGGCAGCACCGACGTCAATCAACTCGTTCCATTCAAGTACAAGTGGGCCTGGGAGAAGTACCTCGCGACATGCGCCAATCACTGGATGCCGCAGGAAGTGAACATGGCGCGCGACATTGCGCTCTGGAAAGATCCGCATGGCCTGACGGACGACGAGCGGCTGATCGTCAAACGCAATCTTGGCTTCTTCGCCACGGCCGATTCGCTTGCTGCGAACAACATCGTGCTCGGGAGCTATCGTCACATCACGGCGCCTGAATGTCGTCAGTTCCTACTGCGTCAGGCTTTCGAGGAAGCGATTCACACGCAGGCTTAACAGTACATCGTCGAGTCATTGGGGCTCGACGAAGGCGAAATCTTCAATGCATATCACGAGATTCCGGTAATCCGCGCGAAGGACGAATTCCTGGTTCCGTTCATCGATGCGCTGACCAATCCGGACTTCAAGACCGGCACGGCACAGGCCGATCAGCAGTTGCTGCGTTCGCTGATCGTCTTCGCCTGCATCATGGAGGGGTTGTTCTTCTATGTCGGCTTTGTTCAGATCCTCGCGCTTGGTAGGCAGAACAAGATGACGGGTGCTGCCGAGCAGTATCAGTACATCCTGCGCGACGAATCCATGCACTGCAATTTCGGCATCGACCTCATCAATACGATCAAGCACGAGAATCCGCACTTGTGGACGCCTGCTTTCCGCGAGGAAATTCGCGGCCTGATTCAAAATGGCGTCGAACTCGAATACCGTTACGCGGAGGACACGATGCCGCGCGGCGTGCTGGGCCTGAATGCATCGATGTTCAAGGAATATCTACGTTTCATTGCGAACCGGCGCTGCCAGCAGATCGGCGTCGACACTATCTACCCGGGCGCGGAAAATCCGTTTCCGTGGATGAGCGAAATGATCGACTTGAAGAAGGAACGCAACTTCTTCGAAACGAGGGTTATCGAGTATCAGACCGGAGGCACGCTCAGTTGGGATTCCTGAAGTCCCGCTTTCCGTGTTTGGTCTCGCATCCTGTCAGCCGTGTGCCAGTCTTCGAGAGCTGGGGTACGGTTGGCGTTTTCTTAAACAGTCGCGCGAGTGCGCGACAGCGGCGCGCCACATTTGCGCGGCGGCGTGCGCATTGTGTAACTCACGACGCTACGATGGAGGGTGAACATGGCAACTGCAAAACCAAATGACAAGGCCAAGAAGGCTCCAGTCAAGAAGGCGGCAACGAAGGCGCTTGCCGCGCCGAAAAAAGCTGTAACGAAAACCGTGGCCAAACCGGTCGCGAAGAAAACCGTCGCCGCCAAGCCCGCGGCTGCGGCGAAGAAACTGGTCGCCAAGCCGGTGGCGAAAAAAACGCAGGCCAAACCGGCCGCGAAGCCCGTAGTGAAGAGCGCGGCGGCCAAGCCTGCCGCCAAACCCGCAAGCACGAAAATCGCGGCCAAGCCGATAGTGAAGAAGGCTGCGGCAAAACCCGCAGCCAAGCCTGCCGCCAAAAAGACTGCCGCCGCCAAATCCGCACCGAAGAGGCTAGTGGCCAAGCCGGCCGCGAAAGCCCCGGCGAAGAAGGCTGTCGCAGCCAAGAAGCCCGTCGCTGCTAAAAAAACCGTTGCGAAAGCCGCAGCCAAGCCCGCTGTTCGCAAGACTGCAACCAAAGCGGCTGTCGCGAAGGCGCCTGTGGCCAAGAAGGTGGCTGTTAAACCGGCCGCAAAGAAGCTCGTGACAAAGGTATCCGCCACGAAAGCGGTTGCCAAGCCCGTAGCCAAGAAAACGGTAGCGAAGAAAGCCGTCGTCAAGCCCGCACTTGCGGCGAAGACGCAAGCCAAACCGGTGGTTGCGAAGAAAGTGCCGGCCAAGCCGGTAGCTGTAAAGAAGGTCGCAGCGAAAGCCGCGCCCGCGAAGAAAGCCGCTACAAAAGCCGTGCCTGTAAAGAAGGCTGTCACTGTGACGGCTGCCAAGAAGACAGTTGCGAAAGTAGAGAAGGTCGAGACCGCCAAGAAGATCGCGCCGCCGAAGCCTGCCGTCGCGAAGTCGGTTGCGACGCCACCCGCCAAAGTTGTTGCGGCGAAACCCGTGGCGTCGAAGCCGCCCGCCGTGCGCCGCGCCAAACCGGCTGCGGCGTCGAAAGCGCCTGTCGCTGTGCCGCTCGAAAGCGCAAAACCCGAGGCGGAAAAAAAGATTGTGCCCGCACCGGTCGCGAGCAAACCTGCCGAACCGGTAGTTGTTGACGTAAAGCCCTCGACGGCGGCAACGCCGGGTCTGAAATCCTCGCTGAATCCGACCGCGGCTTGGCCGTTCCCGACGGGCTCGCGCCCGTCCTGAGTTTGAAGCGCCGATGAAAAAAAGCGCGTGTTCGCACGCGCTTTTTTTGCTTTTGGCGTCGCTTGTCTGGCCCGCTCACTTGCTTTGCGCCGCGACATTTTGCACATCCCTGTGCTGGTGCGGCCTTCCATGGGATTGACAAAATTCAATCGAATCAATAGACTAGGCGCTTCACTGGTTGCGGTTGCAATGCCGCAGTGTATATAAATCAGCGCGCGGAACAGTCCTACCAGTCACCGTTCCGTTCCTCTAGCAGTCTCGCGCTTTGAGCGGTGAATCGTCTAGTTGCGGCGATCGCCATGTTCGACCTTTGACCACCCCTTGATCGGTCACGACACAATAAATCCGGGCTTTTTGCGCCAGCGGTCAAACGCTGAGGCGTTGCCATGTCCGGGAATTCCAGTCGTGCACGGATCCTAGGGCCAAAAGAGGGAGGAGTGTGATGTCCCACGCAACTCGCATGGCCGCTTTTGCGCGCCATGCTGGAGCTTTTCTGCTGCATTTCGCCCACGGCGGTCTTGTTGTTGCCGGACTGATCGTGACTGTATTCGTCGGCGTCCGGTTTTCGGATCAGGGGCTTTCCGGCCTCGCGATGCCCGGACTTTTCAATCGCGGCGAGGCCGTCGCGCAGGACGCCAATGCAACGCTTGCGGTGCTGGAGACCGAATCTGTGGACGAGGCCGAAACGGCCGTAGTCGCCAGCGTCGATCGCCTCTCGCCGGAGATGGTCCGAGTGGCCGACTACCTCGCGCGTCGCTACAAAGTTTCGCGCGCGGCAATCAAGCCCTTGATCACCTCGGCGCAGCAAACGGGCCAGACGGTGGGTCTCGACCCGCTGCTGATCATTGCCGTCATGGGCGTGGAATCGAGCTTCAATCCGTTTGCCGAGAGCGCCTTCGGCGCCCAAGGGCTGATGCAGGTTGTGCCACGTTTCCATAAGGACAAGCTTGATCCGGCTGTCGGTGCGAGCGGTTTGCTCGAACCGGCCGAAAACATCCGTGTCGGCGCGCTGGTGCTCAAGGAATGCATTCGGCGCAACGGTTCGCTGATGGCTGGTCTGCAGCAGTATGCGGGTGCCGGTTCCGACGCGGCGACGGCTTATGCCAATCGTGTGATCGCCGAAACGCAGCGGCTCAAGACGGCAATGAAGTCTGGCGCACGTCTGGCATCGGCGGGTTGATCGACGAGAGAAGCTGTAAACCTACAAGAACGCCGGCGTCGAGCCGGCGTTCTTGTTTTTACTGGTTAAGTAGATTCAGACGTACTGTTTTTTGCCGCTATGGTTGAGCGGGCGACCTTTGAATACGTGTGGACCATCCATCGTGAGATCGAGCGTGTCCCCCTTCCATGCAAGCCAGGGCGTTGCTTCGCTGCCGTTCGTTGAGGTGACGCCGGACGGACTTAGCACGATATGGTTCTGGTCGATCTCGATAAGGCCAATCACATACGTATAGATCATGCTGCTGAAGAAACCTGACTTGAATTCGAAGGCGCATTCGACTACTTGGTCTCCATACTCCATTCGCATCTTCGGTTGCAAGGAAGCTACCGAGACCGCGCCATTGCTTATCGCTGAGTAGACGCTACAGACCAGCGCGACCTTTCCGCCCAAGCGCTGGGAGATGGCAGGATTGATCTCGACGGTTTCTATGCCAGGCGCGGAGGCACTTGCGCTCACTACGTCACCCGTATGAAATACGAAAGGATCGACATCGAATGCGCCGCGTCTGTCCGGTGCCTGGATGATGGACATTCGGCCGTCGGGCCGAAGGATGCCGATCCGCAGATCCAGGTCGTCATTGTCCCGTCCATCTCCGTTATCGATCCAAGTGGCACTGACCCGGATCGCCTTCGGCGCGGAAGCGCCTTTCTCCAATGACACTTTGTGGCTGGTTCCAGGCTTGTCCAAGGTGATGATGGATTTGACGATATTGACCGGTTGCGGCGGAGGTGTGGGGGCTGCTGGAGCTTCGTCCTCGACTTCGATGCCATACATACCGCAGAGGCCGGCCAGCCCGGAAGCGAAGCCCTGCCATACGGAACGCGCTTTCATCTGGCCGTTGCGAACGTACAGTTCGATCACGACGATGCCCGTCTCTTGAGAGAACGTTCCCGGCGCAAGCTCCAGCACTTGGTCGCCGGCAAGGACACGGGCGCTTAGCTTGCGTACCTCGGCGAAGCCCCCGGCGCTACCGTCTTGGGTCAGGGTAACCGCGATCTTCGTGATGTTGGCGGGGAGACGCGAGAGATCGAAGCTGATGCTGTGACTGATGGTGCCGTTTTGAGTGGCTGGGGCCAAAAATACAGCAGCTCCGGATGCATGTTTTGGCGCGTTGAAGAAAACCATGCCGCTATCATCAATTACCTTGCCGCTATCGGTGACGAGAAATGCGGTGAGGTTTACGTCCAGCTTATCTCCGACGGCATGGGTAACTACGACTTGCCCTCTGGAGCGGCCGATTGTCGTGTTCTCGCCAGGTTTTAGGGACTGGTTCAATTTGGGCGGCCTATTCCATGGGTTATGTGGCAGCACACTGCGCCTGCGTTGAATGTGCTCGAATATTTGCTCATGGGGCGTGATCCTACCCCGCGATTTGTGCGACAGGTGCCTGCTTCAAAGAATCGTACGTAGTCGTTCGAGTGCTTCGTTAATGCGTTCGACGTCGGTCGTGTAAGCAAAACGCATCCAGCGCTGCGGCGTCAGCGTATCGAAATCCAGGCCCGGCGTCGCCGCGACGCCAGCTTCTTCGAGCATTCGATGCGCAAAGGCGAAACTGTCGTCGGCAAACCTGCTGACATCGGCATAGATGTAGAAAGCGCCTTGCGGCACGGCTGGAATATCGAAGCCGAGCGCGCGCAGGCCGGCAAGCAAGACGTCGCGTCGCGTCGCGAATATTTCGCGGCGCGCTTCGAGGATCGCGATGTTATCCGCGCCGAAGGCCGCAAGCGCCGCGTGCTGGGCGGGTGTCGATGGGCTGATGTAGAAGTGTTGGGCGAGTTTTTCGATTTCGCGCGCATAGGCCGGCGGCGCCACGAGCCAACCGAGCCGCCAGCCTGTCATGCCGAAATACTTCGAGAAACTGTTGATGACGAAGAGATCGTCGCCGAGCCCCAGCGCGCTTGCCGGGTCGCTTGCGTAGGTGAGTCCCTGATAGATCTCGTCGACGATCAGGGCGCCGCTGTGCGCGCGGCAGCATTCGAGGATGCCGGCCAGCGCATCGTATGCGATCAGCGTGCCGGTCGGATTGCTCGGGCTTGCGACGATAAGGCCGCGGGTTTGCGCACGCCAGTTTTGCGCGACGAGCGCTGCGCTGGGCTGGAAATCCGTTGCGGGATTCACGTGCAGTGCGCGCGGCACGCCGCCGAAGGCGCGCACGAAGACGCGATTGCAGGGATAGCCCGGATCGGGCAGCAACCACTCCTGGCCTGCTTCGGTCAGCGCCGCGATCGCGAGCATCAGGGCTGCCGAGGCGCCGGCCGTGACGAGGATGCGCTGCGGGTCGATCGCGAGTCCGTAGCGGCGCGCGTAGTGCGCGCAAATCGCTTCGCGCAGTTGCGGCAGGCCGGCCGCTGGCGTGTAAAAGACGCGGCCATCGGCGAGGGATTTTTGTGCAGCTGCGATAACCGGTGCGGGCGTCGGGAAATCGGGCTCGCCGACTTCCATGTGAATGATGTCGCGGCCTTGGGCTTCGAGCTGATGGGCGCGGGCCAGCAATTCCATGACGTGAAAGGGCTCGATCTCGCTCGCGCGGGCCGCGATTGGCCCGCATGGCAGTGCGTTCAGGTATTCGCTCATGGGCGTTGTCATTTATACGGTATAAAACAAAAGCGGCCCGGAAAGCGGGCCGCTTTTTTTCTGTCGTGCGGTTTTTTTAGTCCGCGACAGCAATCTGGAATATCTCGCGCTGCAATTCCAGCGTGCGGGGTAGCCGCTCCCCGATTTGCTTGAACCAATCTTGATGGAGCGCCAGTTCGGAGCGCCAGGCGGCGACATCGATTTCGCTCAAGGCATCGAACGATTGCTTCGTCATGTCAAGACCCGACCAGTCGATGTCTTCGTGGCGCGGCATCCAGCCAAGCGGAGTTTCGCGCGCGCTGACTTCTCCCGCGCAGCGCTCGACGATCCACTTGAGCACGCGCACGTTTTCGCCGAAACCTGGCCACATGAAGCCGCCATTCTCGTCCAGACGGAACCAATTGACGCAGAAAATCTGCGGCTTGTGTCCGATCGCGCGGCCCATCTTGAGCCAGTGGCCGAAGTAGTCGCCCATGTGGTAGCCGCAGAACGGCAGCATCGCGAACGGGTCGCGGCGGACGACGCCCTGTTGGCCGAAGGCCGCAGCCGTAGTTTCGGAGCCGAGCGTGGCGGCCATGTAGACGCCGAAGTTCCAGTTGAAGGCTTGATAGACGAGTGGCACGGTCGTGGCGCGGCGGCCGCCGAAGATGAAGGCCGAGATCGGCACGCCCTTGGGGTCTTCCCAGGCCGCATCGATCGAGGGGCACTGGTTGGCGGGGGCGGTGAAGCGTGCGTTCGGATGCGCGGCCTTGCGGCCGCAGCCGGGCGTCCAGTCCTGGCCGGTCCAGTCGACGAGGTGGGTGGGCTGCTCCTTGCTCATGCCTTCCCACCAGACATCGCCATCGTCGGTCAGCGCGACGTTCGTGAAGATTACGTTCGCCGACAGCGATGCCATCGCGTTGTAATTGGTCTTGGCGCTCGTGCCCGGCGCGACGCCGAAGTAGCCGTACTCGGGATTGATCGCGTAGAAGCGGCCGTCCTTGCCGGGTTTGATCCAGGCGATGTCGTCGCCGACTGTCGTGACCTTCCAGCCGTTGAGGCCGGTCGGCGGAATCATCATTGCAAAGTTCGTTTTACCGCAGGCCGACGGGAAGGCTGCTGCCACATAGGTTTTTTCGCCAGCCGGGCTTTCGACGCCGAGAATCAGCATGTGTTCGGCCAGCCAGCCTTCGTCGCGTGCCATTGTCGAAGCGATGCGCAGCGCAAAGCACTTCTTGCCGAGCAGGGCGTTGCCGCCGTAGCCGGAGCCGTAAGACCAGATCTCGCGTGTTTCGGGGAAGTGGCAGATGTACTTGGTCGTCGGATTGCAGGGCCAGCGCGAATCGGCCTGGCCGGGTTCGAGCGGTGCGCCGAGCGAGTGCAGGCAGGGTACGAATTCGCCGTCCTCGCCAAGTACGTCATACACGGCGCGCCCCATGCGCGTCATGATCCGCATATTGACGACGACATAGGGCGAATCGGTGAGTTCGACGCCGATATGCGCGATGTCGGAGCCGAGCGGGCCCATCGAGAAGGGTATGACGTAGAGCGTGCGGCCGCGCATCGCGCCACGGAACAGACCGGCCAGCTTGTCCTTCATCTTGGCCGGATCTTCCCAGTTGTTCGTCGGGCCGGCGTTTTCCGGATTCGTCGAACAAATGAAGGTGCGGTCTTCGACGCGCGCGACATCGGAAGGGTCGGAATTGGCGAGGAAGGAGTTCGGGCGCTTCTCGGGGTTCAGTTGGATCATCTGCCCCTTCGCAACCATTTCGGCGCAAAGGCGCGCGGACTCTTCTTCGGAACCGTCACACCAGACGATTTGATCCGCCTGGGTAAGCGCCGCGAATTCCGCGACCCATTGCTTGAGTCGCTCATGGCGAATGTAGGACGGAGCGGCCGCGTGTTGCAAGCGTGTTGTCATCAAAGCTCTCCTGATACCACTGTGCTGAAATGCATTGCGCCGCGCGTAAAAAGCGCGCGACGGCCATGGCTTGCGTCGGAACAGGGGGAGAGGACGCCACCACGGCGCGCCCGCCAGGACGCTTGGGCACCGCGAAAAACAAGGGTTCTCGTTGCGACGGTACGGCCCGCGTAGAAACCGGATTTTCGGGTACGCCCTGTTATTTTGGAAATGGCGGACGCTTCTATCTGAATAGACAAGTCTACGGCCGAAAGCTTCCAGATCAAATACGGACTTGTCCTAGGCCGCCCCGGAAATTGCGATCCTTCTGCGGAAATTCAAACAAAGCTCAAATCGGGCTTGCATTTTCACGAAAACCGGCAGTTCGTCGCTATCTGTCGGAGTGCGAGCGTATGGGGGCGTCTTCGCCCGCTTTTTTCGGCTTTGCGGGGAAGGCTTCGTACCTATACTCGTGGCTAGTTCAAGCGACTCGGCTTGAATAGTGCGTTGTGGCGCAAGCCTCGCCGCCATGCATATGTTAGGACCTTCAAGCCAAGCTTTCTTGAGATGCGGTTTTCGAAAATTCTTTAGCCTCTACATGAAAATTCGCATCTATCCTCTTAAATTTATTGAAAAATTGCTATCATTCGCTGTATCAGAAACAATCAAATTTGCTTTGCAGACGAGCGAGCCATGAAGAACAGAATCAAAATGCTTGTGTTGGCGCTCGCCGCTGCGCTGGCCTTGCCATACGCGGTCGATGTCGTTGCAGCCGAAAAAACCGCGAAGTCCAAGCCCCACAAACACGCCGCAGCGGCAAGCAAGAGCGCCGCGAAGGCTGTCGTTAAACCCGCTGGCAAGCGGGTTGCGAAACAGGCTGTGAGACCGCTGGGCAAGGCGCAGCCGAAGAAGGCTGGTGCGAAAGTCGCGCAGCGCGGCGAAGCGCGCACCCACAAGGTTGTGGCACATCGTTCGAGCGCTGCGCGCACGCTGTATCGGGATGTGAAGTCGGCGAAGTTCGCGCCGGCCCGCAGCGAGGAACTGTTGCTCGATGCGCACGGCAATCCGCTACTCAAGTCGAACGCCTTCTGGGTTCAGGATCTGGATAGCGGCAAGGTGCTGCTCGAACGCAATGCCCAAGCCGTCGTGCCGATCGCCTCGATCACCAAGTTGATGACCGCGATGGTCGTGCTCGACGCCAAGCCTTCGCTCAGCGAAGAACTCACGGTGACCGAGGACGATACCGACAAGCTCAAGAACACGAATTCGCGTCTCGTTGTCGGCACTACGTTTGCACGCGAGATGATGATCCATCTGGCGCTGATGTCGTCCGAGAACCGTGCGGCGGCCACGCTTGCCCGCAACTATCCCGGTGGCATGGGGGCGTTCGTCGCGGCGATGAATCAGAAAGCGCAAGCGCTTGGACTCACCGATACGGTCTTCCACGACGCGACCGGGCTCAATCCGAACAATGTGTCGAGCGCGCGCGATCTGGCGAAAATGGTTGGCGCCGCGTCGAAATACCCGCTGATCCGCCAGTTTTCGACCGACGACGAAAAAACCGTCATGATCCAGAATCGCGAACAGACCTTCCGCAACACCAATGCGCTGGTCAGATCGTCTGATTGGCAGATCGGTGTCTCCAAGACCGGCTTCATCAACGAAGCAGGCCGCTGCCTCGTAATGCAAGCCTGGCTTGCGAACAAGCCGATGGTGATCGTGCTGCTCGACTCG
>JAVBKC010000131.1:0-17251 GCA_031554255.1 Niveibacterium sp. | reverse complement strand
GACACTCGTCTGCTCACCCATGTCTTCTGCTGCGCGCGCTGGGGGCTCATCGGGGCGGGGGGACTTCTGTATAACGAGATGGCTTGAGCCCAGGATGGTGGTGGTGTTGAACATCGTATTTACAGCTTGGCGATCTGGCTCTTGCGTATTGACTGCATTGGGATGCAACGCATAACATTTTGATTTTTATGAAAATTTATCGATTAACGTTATGACAATTCGGTGCGATAGCCCTGGCGCGAAGAAGCCGCAGCTTCCTGAGGATCATGCGCAAGTTATGGCCCGCGCCGCAGAGCACAGCATGGAGTGTGTCGCTCAGACTGCTGTGGAGCCAATTGCGGCGCAACAGCCCGTCGTTTTTCATGTGCCCGATCATCGGCTCAATGGCGCTGCGCCGTTTGATGTACTGCTTGAGCCGACGCGTGACGCCGCGCCGCATCCCGCTGCGCCAGACTTTGATGCCGGGCACTTCAGCGCCCTGAATCAGAAGAACCCGTAGTTGGGCACTCTCACGCGCTGGAGTTTCACCATCTTGAGCCAGGTTTTGAGCGATTGCGGATCGCCTGCATGGTCGAGCATGGCCTGCAAGGATTGGATCTCCTCCTCGTAGGATTGCTTGTCCTCGTCGAGGATGGCCATGATCTGATCCGCCTTGCCGATCGCGTAAGGCGCAATGCCGAATTCGGCGGCGAATTGGTGCTTCATGAACAAAACCTCTTCCTCCAATTCGCCGAGCTGATCCTTGAGTATTTGGGTGTAGCGTTTCATCTGCTGCGGCGCCATCGAGGCCAGATGCGTCTGGTCGATCTGTTCGAGCCGCAATTGCAGTTCCAATAATTCGAGCAGATTGCCTTTTTTGTACGCGTCGTTGGCCTGCTGCATCAATTCGGTCTTGCGCTGTTTTTCCGCCGGGTCGCTTTCGCGATCCGGATGCAGCGAGCCGACGAGCTTGCGATACACCTCGCGGATCGATTGGCTCATCAGCTTTTCTTCCTCGATTTGCTGCGCTTCGCGCGCTTTTTGTTTGGCGGTTTTCGGCCGCGCGGCCTGCTGCGCCTGGCGTCGCTCCTCTTCGGCAAGGAATTCCTTTTCGATGCCTTGCATGACGCTCTCTGGCGAGCCGATGTCGATGCCATTCAGATCCATGCCTAAGGCATCTTCCAGCATTGCTTTCATGCTGTCGAGTTCGGCGCTCTGTTCGGTGTCGAAGTCGGCTTGAGCGTATTTTTCGTAGAGCGCCTTGTGCGCTTCGTCATTGGAGCGTTCGAGCACGGAGCCGAGAAAGTCGAGAATCAGAACCGACAGTTTTTTCTTCTCTGTCCTGGTGGCGCCTTTCCGGTCATACGCCGCGTCGAACAGGCGAATGAGTTCGAGCTTGTATTCGAGTTCCTTTTTCTCCAGCGGGAGCAGATCCTTCACATATCGCGTCTTGAATGCAGGAATCGCCTCTTTCCATTCGGCAAGTTGATTACGCTTGCCATCAATCTTCTTGAGCAGGGCATTGAATGCCTTTTGCTCTTTGGTCAGCGGCGTTCTGCCTCCCGTTGCGATACGCGCGACTGGCAGCGTCTTTTGGTTGTTTGCGGGTTCCAGCCGTGGTGCTGGCGCATCGGGAAACAAATGTAGCGTGCAATCGTCTGAGGACTTCATCGGGAAGGTATTTCTGGTTGGGCGGCAACGTTCGATATTATCGACGATTCTGTTTTCCGCAGTCACGCATGCGCGAGAACGAAGGCGTTTTATTCATTTGGGATTGTCTCGCGTAGGTGCCGCTTGGGCTATAATCCTGCGCTTTTCGCCGGAAACCGCAAGAAAGATTGCGCGGCTTTCCTGCCTGTCTGTTTCTGGAACCGGAAAACATGAACGCTCCTACCCGCCTGCATATCGATGACGTGCGCATTCGTGAAATCAAGGAGCTGGTGCCCCCTACCCATGTGTTGCGCGAGTTTCCGGCTACGCCTCAGGCGGCTCAGACGACTTTTGCCGCGCGCGCCGGCATTCACCGCATCCTGCGTGGGCAGGACGACCGTCTGCTCGTCGTGGTCGGCCCGTGTTCGATTCACGATACCGAAGCGGCCAAGGATTACGGGCGCAAGCTCAAGGCCGAAGCGGAGCGTTTGCAGGACGATCTGCTCGTCGTGATGCGCGTGTACTTCGAGAAGCCGCGCACGACCGTCGGCTGGAAGGGCCTGATCAACGACCCGAATCTCGACGGCAGCTTCAGGATCAACGATGGTCTGCGGATCGCGCGCGAACTGCTGTGGCAAATCAACGAACTGGGTTTGCCGTGCGCGACCGAGTTTCTCGACATGATTACCCCGCAGTACATCGCCGACCTGATTTCCTGGGGTGCGATCGGCGCACGCACGACCGAATCGCAGGTCCACCGCGAACTCGCTTCCGGCCTGTCCTGTCCGGTGGGCTTCAAGAACGGCACCGACGGCAATGTGCGGATCGCGATCGACGCGATCAAGGCCGCCGCGAGTCCGCACCATTTTCTGTCGGTCACCAAGGCCGGCCATTCGGCGATCGTTTCGACCGGCGGCAACGAGGATTGTCACCTCATCCTGCGTGGCGGCAAGCAGCCGAATTTCGATGCCGCAAGCGTCGATGCGGCGTGCAAGGAACTGTCGGCGGCCGGCGTGGCGGCCAAGCTCATGGTCGACTTCTCGCATGCGAACAGCAGCAAAAAATACGAGCGCCAGATCCTCGTTGCGCAGGACATCGGTAGCCAGCTCGCGGCGGGCGACGACCGTATCGTCGGCGTGATGGTCGAGTCGCATCTGAACGCGGGGCGTCAGGATCTGATTCCGGGCCGCTCGCTCGATTATGGCAAGAGCATTACCGATGCGTGTATCGGATGGGACGACAGCGTCGGCGTGCTCGACACTCTGGCTGCCGCCGTGCGGCAGCGCCGCGTCGCGCGCGCAGCCGAATGAGGCGAGACTAAGCGCCTCGATGTCGCCGGTTTCGCCGCAGCTTTCCGGTCTTTGCGATACGGCCGAACGCTCCGCTGCGGCAGGCGCGATTCTCGCTGCGGCCGCAGCGCTCGATTCAGCGCTCGCCTTGGATGGTTTGGCGGCAATCGACCACGCAAGGCTCGCCGCTTGCGGCGCGGCGATTGCCAGCCGGCTCGAAGCCGCACCGCTGGACGAGGCGACGCGCACCTTGCTGCTGATTGCGGCGAAGACTGCGCGCGTGCACAGCGGACTGGCCGCCGATTGGCCCGCCATGCGGCGCGCGGAATATTGCCTGGCGAGCGCTCATCTTGCGGCGGGCGATGCGCGCGCCGCACGGCGCCATGCGCTTTTATGCCTGGAACTTAGCGAGGCGGGCGCAGCGAGCGAAGCCGAATGCCGCGATGTCCGCGCCTTGCTCGCGCGGGTGCGGGCGGCCGCATAAGCTGTCGCGCGAATTTCAGGCGAGCGAGGACGGAATGACGGCCTTCAGGATGGTTTCGCGGTGTCCTTCGCGCACCCGGCAGGAAAACCACCAGAGCGCGCCTTTTTTGATTGCGAACGAAGCCTCTTCCGCGCCGCCGACAAGACGTGAGGCGATGATGCCCAACGTTGGTTGATGGCCGACGACGAGCACCGCGCTGGCCGCATCGGGCCAGCCGACGGCTGCGAGCAGCGTATCCGTATCCGCGTCGGTACCTGCTTCCGCGAGCACTTCGTAATCCTTGCTGAAGGGGGCGACGGTTTGCAGGGTGCGCTGGGCCGGGCTTACGACAATGCGCAGCGATGTCGGCGCATGCTCGCGCAGCCAGCGGGCCATGCGCGCCGCCTGTTGTTCGCCGCGCGTTGTCAGGCGGCGCGCATCGTCGGGGAAACCGGGTTCGGCATCGGCATGACGCCACAAAAGAAGTTCCATTGCTGCTCCTATTTGGCAAGCTTCCAGGGCGGCAGACTCCAGAGCAGGTCGCGCGCTCGTGCGATTGCCCGCTGCCGCGACTGTGCGATGCGTTGAGCATGCCAGCCCGCAGTAAAAGCGCGCGCGGCCGTGAGGCCAGGATCGTCGCCGGCCAGAGCGGCGAGCAAGCGATTGCCCATTGCCGCGTCGTTGATGTCGCCCAGATCTTCCTGTAGCGCGGCGAGCGATTTTGCATATTGAGCGACGTTGGCTTGAGGCCATAGCGGGGAGAAGAACTCGATCCCGTAACGCAGCCGCTTGAGCACGATGCGCATTCGGTGCAATTGCTCCACATCGCCGTTTTCCGCCGCCGCCAGCGCCGTGCGCGCGCGCCGCCGCGTACGCCGCAGCGCCTCGCGTGCGAGAGCATCGACGCTATCGCCGTGTTCCGGTTCGGTCAGGGCGTGCAGGAAAGCCGCGAGTTCGAGCATCGCCGCCCCCCGGCCCCGGCCGGTCTGCGCGTTGATGCCGCCGCGTGCGGCCTGGCGCGCGGCTTCGAGCTTTGCGACAAGGAGGCTCATGTCCTCGCCGACCGGGCCGCTCGCGAGTATCGGTTCGAGCAGCGTGTGGTGGACCACGTCGGCGTCACGCGCGCCGCCGAGCGCATCGGCGAGTTCGGCCAGACGCGGCTTCCAGGCGGCGACCGCCGTACTCGGCAGGACTGCCGCGAACAGCGTGAAGGCGCTGCGCAATCGGCGTAGCGCGACCCGCGCCTGATGCAGAAATTCCACATTATCGGTATCGGATAGATGGGCTTCGTTCGCCTGCCACATTGCGAGCGTGTCGAAGCCAATCGCGCGAAAAGCCCCTAGCGCGCTCATGCCGGGAGCGACGGGTGATGCGCCCGCACGGCGCGGTTTTGGCGCCTGCTTTTGGAACAGCGCATAGCCGCGCTGTGCTTTGGAGACGTCTTCGGGCAACAGCGGCAGATCTTGCGCGAGCAGGATGGCAATAGCGAAGAGGTCCGCCGCTGTGCCGGTTTCCAGTTCTAGTTCGAGTTCGCTAAGTAGCGTGCTGGCTGCGCCGGCTTCGACACTGCCGCAATCGAACATGACGAGGATGCTCGCGCCTTCGCGCGGCCTCAGCCGCAGCGTTTCGCGTTCGAAACGCGTCGAAAACACGGGTGCGAGCGAGGCGCACAGCGATTCGAGTTGTTCGCGCACGGCCACCGCTTCGATATGCGAAAAATCAAAGCGTCCGTCCTCGAAGGGCTGCTCCCACTCGGGCCGGCTCGACAAGCCGCCGAGCGAACTGGCCGCGCATTTGACCGTCTGCAACAGCCGTTTGCCGGTATGGCGTATGCGTAGCGCGATGCGCGCGCGGCGCAGCGCCAGATCCGGTGTGTCGTAGTAGGTGTTGTCCAGCGTCTGGCTGTCCTCTGCCGGTTCGGCCGAGGCGAAAATGGCATGCGCCCGCGCGGTTTTCAGCTCGGTTGCCGGCAGGCTCAGTTTGAGTTCGATTTCGGTGCTCACGGCAGGATCGTCCGGGAGGGGTAAGGGAATCGCGGGCGCCTCGGAAAACGCCCGCTTTCGTCGCGATGCTGCGTTGCTCGCAAAAACTTTCTCCTTACATATCAAATATGTGGCGTCGAAATTTTTCGCTCGCGCCTTGCCTCGCTTAGAAACCGGGATTTTTCGAGGTGCCCGATGCCGCGCAGCTCAGGCCGCCTCCCAGTGGCCCGACTTGCCGCCGTCTTTCTCGATCAGCCGGATCGCGTCGATTTGCATCCCGCGGTCGCTGGCCTTGCACATATCGTAAATCGTCAGCAGGGCCACGCTTGCGGCGGTCAGCGCTTCCATCTCGACGCCGGTTCGTCCGACGGTTTCGGCGGTGACCTCGACCTCCACGGCATTCTGCGCTTCTTCGATGGTGAATTCGACCGCCACGCGGGTGAGCGGAATCGGGTGACAGAGCGGAATCAGCTCGGCCGTGCGCTTGGATGCCTGGATCGCGGCGATTCGTGCGATGCCGAGCACGTCGCCTTTTTTTGCGTTGCCCGCCCGAATCAGCGCCAGCGTGGCCGGCTGCATCGTGATGCGGCCGCGCGTGCGGGCGATGCGGTGGGTTTCTGATTTGGCGGCGACATCGACCATGTGGGCCTGGCCTTGTGCGTCGAAATGCGTCAGCGGCGAATTCATCGAGTGGTTTTACCGGTGGTTGCAAATTGGTGTCCGGACCGATGCCCGGCGAGGCTTTATCATACCGCGATGAAAAAGCGACTGATCGCAGCGTTGCTCATCTTAAGTTTCTCGTGCGAGGTGCTCGCCGAAGGCATTCCGGACCTCGGCGATGCCGCCTCGGCGGATATTTCGCCTCAGCTCGAACGCAGTATCGGCGAGGCGATCGTGCGCGAGATCCGCTTTAATGAGCCTACCAATCTGAACGACCCGGAAGTCGAGGACTACCTTGCCCGGCTCGGTGCGCGGCTTGTCGCCGCGAGCCAGGCGCCGAGCATGAATTTCCGTTTTTTCGCCTTGCAGGACAAGACTATCAATGCGGCCTCGATGTTGGGTGGCGTGCTCGTCTTCAATACCGGCCTGCTCAGTTCGGCACAGAGCGAGTCGGAACTCGCTTCCGTGATGGCACACGAAATCTCGCACACGCAGCAACGCCACCAGGCGCGCATGATCGCGCAGCAGCAGAGCTTGGGTTACGTGATGCTCGCCTCCTTGCTGCTCGCCGCGCTGGCAGCCCGTTCGGGCGGCGACGCGGCAGCTGGCGCAGCAGTGGCTGGGCAGGCAGCGGCAGCGTCGGCCCAGCTTGCCTATTCGCGCGACTACGAGCGCGAAGCCGACCGGATCGGTTTGCAGGTGCTCAGTGCCGCCGGTTTCGATACGCGTGGCATGGTGAGTTTTTTTGAACGGCTGGACCGCCAGACGCGGCTTTTCGATTCCGGCGCTTTTGCCTACCTGCGCACTCACCCGCTGACGGCCGAGCGGATCAGCGACATGGCCAATCGTGTGCAGCAGATGCCCTACAAGCAGGTTGTCGATTCGATCGATTTCACGCTCGTCAAAGCCAAGGTCGAAGAACTCGACAATATGCCGTTCGAGACGCTTGCGCGTTTTTCGGGCGAGCCGCCGCAGCGTCTGCTTGCCGCCGTCACGCATTGGTATTCGCGTGCGCGCGCCAAGCTGCGCATGAACGATTTTGTCGGTGCGCAGAAGGATTTCGACGAACTGCGCAAGCTCAAGCTGGAGAGCGCGATGGTGGAATTGCTGGGCGCCGATATTCGGCGTGCCGCCGGCGACGCCAAGGGAGCCGTGGCTATGCTTGAGGACGCGCGCCGCCGCTATCCGCAGAGCCATGCCTTGCTCTACGCCCTGATCGACGCTGAAATCAACGTTGGGCGAGCGGGCGATGCGGCGCGGCTGGCGACCGATTACGCGCGCTACGATCCGCGCGACGACCGCCTCTATTCGCTGGCCGCCAAGGCCGCCGCGATGCAGGGAAAACGGCTTGCGCAGCATCGTGCGCAAGCCGAGGTCTACTACCTGGGAGGCGCTCTGCCGGCGGCGATCGAACAACTCAATCTCGGCCTGCGCGCGGGCGATGGCGATTTCTACGAGAAATCCGTCGCCGAAACACGGCTTGCGCAGTTCCGCGAGGAGCGCCAGCAGCAGATCAAGGATAGAAGCCGCTGGTAAGGCCGCACCCCCGGCGCTCCGGGCGTAGAATCGGCGCGCTTTTTTCTGTTCATGGAATATTCGATGACGATGGATTTCGATCGCGAACTCGATGTGCGTGGGCTCAATTGCCCGCTACCCATCCTGCGCGCCAAGAAGGCGCTTGCCGAAATGACAGCCGGCCTCACCCTGAAGGTTGTCGCAACCGATCCCGGATCGGTCCGCGATTTCCAGGCGTTCTGCCGCCAGACCGGCCACCAACTCGTCTCGCATAAAGAAAGCGCGGCGAGCGAGTTCGAATTTGTGATCCGTCACCGCTGAGTTTTCGCGCGTGGTGCGAATGAACCGTCCTTGCCGTGGGCGGTCCGATCGAAGCAGGCTTTCCCTATCTCGTGATGACCCAGGAGTCGAAATGCGTTCGAGCTACCGTGCCGTGCTCTGCCTTGCAGCTTTGCTGTCGTTTCCCGTGTTGGCCGACGTGCCCGTGCCGGCCGGAGTGGACAAACTCCATGCGGTGGAGGGGCTGACCGAATACCGGCTCGGCAACGGCCTGCGCGTGCTGCTCGCACCCGATGCGAGTAAACCCACGACGACGGTAAACATCACTTACCTCGTCGGCTCGCGGTTCGAGAGTTACGGCGAAACCGGCATGGCCCACCTGCTCGAACACCTTGTCTTCAAGGGTACGCCCAGCTTGTCCGACGGCAGGCTCGTCGGCGAACTCAAGCGGCGCGGCATGAACTTCAACGGCAGCACCTGGTACGACCGTACGAACTATCACGAGACCTTCGCGGCGTCCGACGAGAACCTCGATTGGGCGCTCAAGATGGAAGCCGACCGCATGGTCAATTCCTTCATCGCGAGGAAGGATCTCGATTCCGAAATGACGGTGGTGCGCAACGAGATGGAATCGGGCGAAAACGAACCGGGCCGCATCCTGTGGGAAAAGATGGGCGCAGCCGCCTACCAGTGGCACAGCTATGGCAAATCGACGATAGGCGCGCGCGCCGACGTCGAGAACGTCAACATCGAGCGCTTGCAGGCGTTCTATCGCAAGTTCTACCAACCCGACAACGCGGTGCTGACCGTGACCGGCAAGTTCGATGAAGCCGCCACGCTGGCAAAGATCGCCACGGAATTCGGCGCGATTGCCAAGCCTACGCGCGTGATCGAACCGACCTACACGGTCGAGCCGGTTCAGGATGGTCCGCGCGAAGTTACGCTAGAACGCGTCGGCGATAGCCAGTATGTCGCCAGCCTCTATCACACGGTGTCGGGCGCGCATCCGGATATGGCGGCGCTCAAGCTGCTCGCCTTCGTGCTGGCCGATACGCCTAGCGGCCGGCTCTACAAGCGGCTCGTCGAAAGCCACAAGGCCGCGAGCGTCGAATCCTTTCCGGCCGAACTCACCGAGCCCGGCTACATGGCTTTCTTCGTTCAGCTCGACAAAAAGCAGTCGCGCGTAGCCGCGCTGAAAATCCTCAACGACGCGGTCGAGAATTTCAAAAAACAGCCGCTCACCGAGGCCGAGCTGGCGCGCGCGAAGATCGCCTATGCGAATGCTTTCGACAAGACGCTCGCCGACCCGGTGCATCTTGGCGTTTCGCTGTCCGAATCGATTGCGCTCGGCGACTGGCGGCTGTTCTTCCTCGACCGCGACCGCATCGCGGCCGTGACTCTGGCCGATGTGCAGCGCGTGGCGCAAACCTATTTCAAGGAATCGAACCGCACGGTCGGCCAATTCGTGCCGACCGACAAACCCGACCGCGTTGCCGCGCCCGCGATGAAGCCGGTAGCCGAAATGCTTGCAGGCTATAGCGGCAAAAAAGCGCTCGCCGCCGGCGAAACCTTCGACCCCTCGCCCGAGAACATCGAACAGCGCACCCAGCGCGGCGCCCTGCCCAATGGCATGCAGTTCGCGCTGCTGCCGAAGAAGACGCGCGGCGAAACGGTGAGCGGCAGCTTCGTGCTGCGCATGGGCAGCGAGACCAGCCTGGCAGGCCAGCGCACGGCTGCGCAGTTTGCCGCTTCGATGCTCACGCGCGGCGCGGCGGGCAAGAGCCGCCAGCAGATCGCCGATGCGCTCGATGCATTGAAGGCGAACTTGTCCATCGGCTCTTCCGACGGCAATGCCGTGGCGGTCAGTTTTGAAACGCGGCGCGACAAGCTTGCCGATTTCCTTGTCCTGCTGCGCGATATTTTGCGCACGCCGAGCTTTCCTGCGAGCGAGCTTGCGCTATTGCAAAACGAAACGCTGACCGCGCTCGAAGACGGCCGCCGCGAGCCGCAATCGCTCGCCTCGCGCGCGCTGGCGCGCTACGACAATCCGTATCCGCGCGGCGACGTGCGCTATGCGGCGACGACCGACGAGGAAATCGCCGACGTGAAGGCCGTCAAGGCGCGCCAACTCGCGACCTTCCACCAGCGCTTCTACGGCGCAGACCATGCGCAGTTCGCGCTCGTCGGCGACTTCGACGCTGCGGCCGTTGCGGCCAGCTTGAGACAGCTTTTCGGCGACTGGAAGAGCGGCGAGCGCTACGCGCGCGTGCCCGATCCGTATCGCACAACCAAACCGGGCGTGCTCAAGCTCGAAACGCCCGACAAGGCGAACGCGTTCTACATCGGCGGCGCCGCGCTACCGCTGCGCGACGATGCCCCCGATTGGCCCGCCCTCGTGCTCGCCAACCGCATCCTCGGTGGCGGCGGTGGTCTCAAGAGCCGCATCGGCGATCGCCTGCGCCAGAAGGAAGGCATCAGTTACGGGGCCGGCAGCGCATTGCAGGGCAATTCCTATGAAGCGAACGCCAACCTGGTTTTCTACGCGATCTATGCGCCGCAGAACCTCGAACGCCTGAAGACGGGCTTCTCCGAGGAGTTCGCACGCTTCCTGAACGAAGGGGTCGGTGAGGATGAACTTGCCGAAGCGAAATCGGGTCTGCTGCAAGAAATCCAGGTGGGGCGCACGCGCGATGGCGCGCTTGCCGGCCTGCTGGGCCGGCAGCTCAATCTGGGGCGCGATATGCGTGCCGAGGCAGCGCGTGAGCGCGCTTATGCCGCGACAACGGTCGGCGAGATCAAGGCCGCATTGAACAAATACTTCGCCACGGCCAAACTGATCAACGTATATGCCGGCAGCTTCGCTGCGCCGCCTGCCGGCAACGCCGCGCCGGCTGCGGCGGTGGAAACGGTGCAGTGAGGCTGAAACGGAGGCAAGCGATGCATCCATTTCGACATTCGGCAAACCTCGCGCGCGCCGGCGCGCTCCTGCTGGCGGCGCTACTCGCCGCGCCGGCCCTGGCGCGTAACGATTGCGAAAAACTGCCCAACCAGATCAAGCTCGACGGCGGTCGGATCGTGCTCGAACGCGACGGCGAATTCTGGAAACTGATCAAGGGCCGCCTCCAAAGCGGTTCGGCAAGCTCGGTTTCCTTCACTTATTTCGACCACGACGACGACAAGCACGTCTACCGCTTCATTTATCGAACCGGCAAGCAGTTCTCGTGCGAGGATTCCGGCCGCTATGCGAACTGATTAGCGTTTCCCCCCAAAAACGGAGTCACAACACAATGTCCAAGCAGCACATCGGCGTGATCGGCATGGCCGTGATGGGGCGCAATCTTGCGCTCAACATCGAAAGTCGCGGCCATGCGGTCTCGATCTACAACCGTTCGCGCGAGAAAACCGATGAAGTGATCGCCGAACATCCCGGCAAAAAACTGGTTCCAACCTACACGCTGGAAGAATTCCTTGCTTCACTCGAAACGCCGCGCCGCATTTTGTTGATGGTCAAGGCCGGCGCGCCGACCGATGCCACGATAGACGCATTGAAACCCTTGCTGGCCAAGGGCGACATCATCATCGACGGCGGCAACACGCTCTACACCGACACGCTGCGTCGCAACAAGGAATTGTCGGCGCTCGGTTTCAACTTCATCGGCACCGGCGTGTCGGGCGGCGAGGAGGGCGCGCTCAAGGGGCCGTCCATCATGCCGGGCGGTCAGAGGCAGGCCTACGAACTCGTTGCCCCCATCCTCAAGGAAATCGCGGCCAGGGCCGAGGACGGCGAGCCCTGCGTCACCTATATCGGGCCGGACGGCGCGGGCCACTACGTGAAGATGGTGCACAACGGCATCGAGTACGGCGACATGCAATTGATCGCCGAAGCCTACGCGATCCTCAAACACACGCTGGCGCTTACGAACGCCGAACTCGCCGAGGTATTCGCCGACTGGAACCAGGGCGAACTCGACAGCTTCCTGATCGAAATCACCGCCAGCATCTTCAAGAAAAAAGACGCAGAATCCGGCGGCGAACTCGTCGACGTCATACTCGACAAAGCGGGCCAGAAGGGCACCGGCAAGTGGACCTCGCAATCCGCGCTCGATCTTGGCGTGCCGCTGCCATTAATCACCGAATCGGTCTTCGCGCGCTTTCTCTCGGCGGCGAAGGACGAGCGCGTCGCGGCGAGTAAGCTGCTTGCAGGCCCGGCAACCCAGCCCTTCGCGGGCGAGCGCAAGACTTTCATCGAAGCGGTGCGGCGCGCGCTGTATCTGTCGAAAATCGTCTCCTACGCCCAGGGTTTTGCCCAGATGCGCGCGGCCTCGAACGAAAACGACTGGAATTTGCAATACGGCGAGATCGCCAAGATCTTCCGCGCCGGCTGCATCATCCGCGCGCGCTTCCTGCAAAAGATTACCGATGCCTATGTGCGCGACGCGCAAATTGCGAACCTCTTGCTCGATCCGTACTTCAAGGGCGTGGCCGACGCCTACCAGGGCGCGCTGCGCGAAGTCGTGGCCACGGCGGTTGCGCGCGGCATCCCCGCGCCGACCTTTTCCTCGGCTGTCGCCTACTACGACAGCTATCGCTCCGCCGTGCTGCCCGCCAACCTGATCCAGGCCCAGCGCGATTACTTCGGCGCCCACACCTTCGAACGTACCGACAAGCCCGGCATCTTCCATGCCGAGTGGTTCTGATTCCAGGGCGGCACGAAAAAACTCAAGGAAAGCACCGGCATTCATGTCGGCGCTTCCCCCCTTTACCTCGAACGGAGAAACCTACGATGAAAACCCGAATCCAATACGCCCGCGTGCGGCCCGATGGCTACAAGGCGATGTTCGGCCTCCAGCAGTATGTAAATGAAAGCGGACTCGAACACAGCCTGCTCGAACTCGTGAAGATGCGCGCCTCGCAGATCAATGGTTGCGCGTTTTGCCTCGACATGCACAGCCGCGATGCGATGGGTGCGGGGGAGTCCGCGCAGCGCCTGCTCCTGCTCGACGCGTGGCGTGAAACGCCGCTCTATACCGAGCGCGAGCGCGCGGCGCTGGAGTGGACCGAGGCGCTGACCAAGCTCACCGAAGGACACGTGCCCGACGCGGTGTTCGAGGCCGCGCGGGCGCAGTTCTCGGAGGCCGAGCTTGTCGATCTTTCGCTGGCCATCGTCGCGATCAACGGCTGGAATCGGCTCGGCGTCGCGTTCCGCTCGCAGTTGCCGGGCTGAGCTTCGATTTTTTACGCCAAAGCCCCGCGCATGCGGGGCTTTTTTATTCAGAACGGCGCGTTGCTATGAAATTCGAGGCGATGCTCGGCGAACGGATGGATCAAGGCGAGGAAACTCGCGTGCAGCATCAGGCGGGGCGCGCGTGCGCATTCCACGTTGTCCGCATAGAGTTCGTCGCCAAGAATCGGATGCCCGAGCGCCTGCATGTGCACGCGTAACTGGTGCGAGCGGCCGGTGAGCGGTTCGAGTTCGACGCGCGTGCAGTCGCGCGCCGCGTCGAAGCCGGACACGCGCCAGTGCGTCGTCGAGGCTTTGCCCTGCGCATGGCTGACGATCTGGCGCGGCCGGTTCGGCCAGTCGCAGATCAGCGGCAGATCCACCGTTCCGCTTGCGGGCGCAAGTCGGCCGGCGAGCAGCGCGACATAGCGTTTTTCGACGCTGCGCGTCAGGAAGGCGCGGTTCAGGCGGCGCTGCGCCTCGACGCCGCGCGCCATCACAAGAAGCCCCGAGGTCGCCATGTCGAGCCGATGCACGATCAGCGCATCGGCGAAGACCGCCTGCACGCGTGCGGCCAGGCAATCGGCCTTGTCCTCGCCCCGGCCCGGTACCGAGAGCAGACCGCTGGGTTTGTCTACCACGATCATCGTGTCGTCCAGATGCAGCGGCTCGATGGCGGTCGCGGGCGGCGGTCGGTAGGGAGGGGGCAGGGACATGCGTAGATAAGAGAAGGCGAGCGGCGCGCGAGCTTAACAGCTTCGCGCACTACGCCGCGCCATCCTCCAGGTCCGCGCGCGTGATCGGATGGCTGGCCGGGCAGAGTTTGAGCGCGAGCCGCGAGAGCGCGCGATAGACCTCGCCGATGTCGGCATCGAGCGCGCTTGTCGCCTTTATTTCGGCCAGCACGATGGCGCGGTCGCCACGCCGCACCGGGCCGGTCAGCGCGCCGGTTGTACCGACCTCTTCTATATTCGCGAGTGCGCCGGCGATCAGCGGTTTAAGCGCCGTCCAGGCGGTCTTGCGCGGCAGGCCGGCCGAGGCCATGCTCGTAAGCGCCGCTTCCATCAGCGCGACGAGGTGGTTGCAGGCGAGCACGGAGCCTGCGTGATAGCGCAGCTTCTGCGCCGGATCGATTGCGATCCGAATGGCGCCTATCGCATCGAAATGCGGCGCGAGCCCGGCCAGCGCTGCAGCGTCGCCTTCGCAGCCGCAGACGGTGCCGGCGAAGGTTTCGGCCGCGAATTCGGGCTGGGCGAAGCTCTTGATCGGATGCACGCTCGCCACCGCCGCGCCTGGCCCGCGCAGCGGCGCCAGATGTTCGCTCGCGAGCGCGCCGGAGCAATGGAACACACAATCGCCAGGCCGCAGCGCGCCGCTTTGCGCGAGACTCGCCACGACATCGTTCAGCGCGTCGTCGGGGCTTGCGATCAGCGTGAATGGCGCCGGCCGAATCGTGCGCCAATCGGCGACCTCACCCGCACCGATGAATGCCACGGCCATACGGGTATTCGCGGCGTCGCGGCCGACGATGCTACCGATCTCGAAACGCCCCGCGCGCGCCCATAGCCGTGCGAGCGTGCGGCCGAGCCGGCCGGGGCCGATCAGGTTCAGGCGAGGGGTTTCGTAGGTCATACCGGGAGGCGGATCTCGATTTACTTGCAATACGCTTGGAATGGCTTTTTTCCGGCTTCGCAGACGTGGGTCTTCGTGACGTGATAGGTCACGGTTTTTTCCGTACCCTGGTATCTGCATACCAAGTATGAGTCGATGTATTCGAGGCGCCACCTGGCCACGGTTCCAGCGTTGTCCGGAATGAGGTCTCCCATCTTTTCTGGCGGGCCATCGAAAAGCGAAGCATTGAAAAGAACATGCTCGACGCCCGCTTCGCTTATGTGTGCAGGGCACGCGACGGGCGCAGCCTGTGCGCAGCCAATGGCTAGAATGCATAGCGCCAAGCGGATTGCGCAGCCGCGCCACATGGGATCGATCTCCTGTTTACTTGCAATACACCCGAAATGGCTTCTTGCTGCCTTCGCAGACGCGAGTTGCCTTGACGTGATACGTCACGGTTTTTTGCGTGCCTTTGTATCTACAGACCAGGTACGGGTCGATGTCGTCGAGAAGCCATCTGCCCATTGTTCCTACGTCATCGGGCATAAGGTCCACCATCCGCTCTGGCGGGCCGTCGAACAGTGAAGCAGTAAAGAGAACATGCTTGACGCCCGCATCGCTTATGCGGGCGGGGCAAGCGACGGGCGCGGCCTGCGCGCAGCCGATGGCCAAAATGCATAGCGCCAAACGGATTGCGCAGCTGCGCCACATGGGGTCGATCTCCTTCGCGGGACGTTTACTTGCAATATGCCTGGAATGGCTTCTTGCCGGCTTTGCATACGCGGGCCGCCTTGACGTGATACGTCACGGTTTTTTCCGTGCCTTTGTATCTACAGACTAGGTATGGGTCGATGTCGTCGAGAAGCCATTTACCCATCGTTCCTGAGTTATCGGCCATGAGCTCCACCATCTTTTCTGGTGGGCCATCGAACAGCGCAACACCGACGAGAGCGTGCCTGACGCCCGCATCGCTTATGTGGGCGGGGCAAGCGACGGGCGCGGCCTGTGCGCAGCCAATGGCTGCGATACATAACGCCATACGGATTGCGCTACTCCACCACATAAAATTGATCTCCATCGTTAACTTTGTATCCCTGCCCGTTTTTGAAAGAAATCGTTCGTTCCTGGGCAGGATGCGCGGAAGGTTTTTTCCATTGCTCAAGCACCCGAATCCCGGCCGTATTCTGGCCGAGATAGATGGCTGCATGGCTGGTCCCGTTCAGGTGATTACCGTACCGACCGTTCGAATCGAACGTTGCGATGATCGTCCCTGGTCTGAGCAATTTGGTGTCTTTCACCTTGTCGCCCCTGCGCCACGCAGAGGTAGGCGGTATCGAAACCACGGCGTGGATGAGCGTCACGCATTGTCCATTGCCGACAAGTTGCCCCTTGCGGGCGTTTGCTGCGGTCATGTTTGCGACGTACGACATCTTTTCCTCCGAGCGGTGCGTCGAAAAAGCCATGCGCGCGTTATACGACTGCCGCGTCGGGTGTTCATTGATCGAACGCAAACCGAACGTTTGCGAGGGCTACCGCCCTTCGAGGCACGTTTTTCGATGTCCTCCGCACCCGAGAGCTTGATCCGCGTCAGCTACTTGTTACAAAAAATATGTTTTGTTTGAACCTTTTAAAAGATGCATGTAATTTGAATCTTAATGGCCCACTAGAGCCAGAAATCCCTTTCAAATCTATCGGAGAAGAAATTCATGGGTACGTCGCGCAAGTTATGGCGCGGGCTGGCAGTGGTTTTCCTGCTTTCCTTCGCCGTGCTCGGCTGGGTCGGGAGGGAGATCTACCTTGCCGCGCCGCCGATTCCAAATCGGGTTGTCGATAGCGCCGGGAACGTTGTGTTCACCGGCGAGCAAATCCAGCTCGGGCAGCAAGCCTGGCTGTCGGCCGGTGGCCAGCAGCTCGGCTCGGTATGGGGGCACGGCAGCTATGTCGCGCCCGATTGGTCGGCCGATTGGCTGCATCGCGAAGTGGTCGGCCTGCGCACGCAGCTGGCGCAGAAGCAGTATCAGTCGCCGATTGAGAGTCTGCGTCCGGAAGAGCAGGCGCTGGTCGGCGAGCGCGCGAAGATCGACATGCGGCACAACAGCTATGACGCTGCGAGCGGCACGCTGACCTTGAGCGACGAGCGCGCCACGGTCGTGCGGGAGTTGGCTAAACATTACAGCGGTTTGTTCGGCACGGAGCCCGCACTGGCGGAGCTGCGCGACCAGTACGCGATGATGGAAGGCTCGCTCAAGGACCCGCGCGAACTCGAAGCGGTGCCGGCGTTCTTCTTCTGGTCGTCGTGGGCTGCCGCAGCCGATAGGCCCGGCGAAACCGGTTTGTCTTACACGAGCAACTGGCCGTTCGAACCGCTTGTCGACAACCGTCCGACGACGGGTGCCGGCGTCTGGTCGCTCGTCTCCATCATTCTGCTGATCGCGGGTGTTGCCGGCATGGTGTTCTACCATGCGGCGCACAAGGAAGAAGCCGATCCGGCAGCGCCCAAAGCAGACCCGCTGTTCGGTCTGGTGCCGACGCCCTCGATGAAGGCGACGCGCAAGTATTTCTACATTGTGATCGCCTTGCTGCTGGTCCAGGTTCTCGCCGG
>JAVBKC010000048.1:0-9195 GCA_031554255.1 Niveibacterium sp. | reverse complement strand
TCGGCGTAGTTGAACGGGCTGCCCCATACGGCAGTGGCAGCCGGGGGGTCGAGCTGATCGAGCCCGAGTTCGCCGCAGTAGTGGCTAAAATCGCTGCCGACCGCGAGCGTCGCCGAGGTGAAAATCCAGGCCCGCGCGTTGCCTTCCATCTGCTTTTTGAATACGCCCGAAACCTGCAAGGGCGTTGCATTGAGCGCGGCCGACTGGCTGAAGATTTCGACCCAGCGCACAAGATCCGGCCCCGGCGGCATGCGCCAACGTTGCAAGCGTTCGGCAAGTTCGGTCGCGCGCTGCCAACAGCGCTCCAGCCCCTCGGCACGCTGCGCCTGGGTTTCGAGCATGGCGGTTATACGTTCGAGTTCATCTTCGAGGCGACCCAGCGCAACCGGAAGGGCCGGCAGGTTTTCGATTTGCGGCACGGAAAGCCGCTGGTTTTCTCCGGGGAATGCGAGCCGCAAATCCTTGGTGGCTTTTTCGAGCGTGCGGACCGCTTCCTGCAATTGCGGAAAATCGCGCGCCGTCGTCACCGCCTCGTTGCGCGTATCGCGCGCCAGATCGAGCAATTGCCCGGTCGAGACGCTTTCGCCGAAAAACAGCGATGCGGTTTCGGGCAACTGGTGGGCTTCGTCGAAGACCACGGTATTGCAGGCCGGCAGCAACTCGGCAAGCCCTTCGTCGCGCAGCATGACGTCGGCGAAGAACAGATGGTGATTGACGACCACGACCTCGGCGTCCTGCGCGGCGCGGCGCGCGGCGAGCACGTGGCATTCTTTGACGTAGGGGCACTCCTGGCCGAGACAGTTGTCGCGCGTGGAGGTCGCGGCGTACCAGGCGGTGCTGTCTTCGGGCACTTCGCTGCACTCGGCTTTGTCGCCGGTATGCGTGTGCTTGGCCCAGCGGGCTATCGCACGAATATGCACGCCGTCTTCGCGGCGCAGGAAGCTCGCAGCGTCCGATTGCGCCTGTTCGAGATGGTAGTGGCAGACGTAATTGGCGCGCCCCTTGAGCAGCGCCACCGTGAGCGGCAACCGCAGGGCTTCGCGCACGGCGGGCAGGTCGCGATGAAACAGTTGATCCTGTAGCGTCTTGGTGCCGGTCGAAATGATGACCTTGCCGCCCGAAGCGAGCGCCGGCACGAGATACGCGTAGGTTTTACCGGTTCCGGTGCCGGCCTCGGCGACGAGCACGCGATTGCCGCGGATCGCATCGCCAATCGCGAGCGCCATCTGGAGCTGCTGCGCGCGCGGCCGATAACCGGGAATATGACGGGCGAGCGGGCCGTCTTCGGCAAAGTACGTGGAAAGTTCGGTCATTGGGACGACAAGGGGCAAGCATGGAATCGTAGCATGCCGGGCTATGCATGTTTCAAATACGCGGCGGCAAGCTTCTCGTCATAGGCGTTGTCCTTGTAGGCCGAGCCGTTGTAGCCAAAGGCAAAATTCGCCCAGCTCTTCGCACGCAGCCAGTCGGCAAGTTTTTTGCCCTTGACCGGTTTCCATTCGACAAAGCGGCAGAACGCGAACAGATGTTCGCGCTCGTGCGCGTACATCCTGGCAACAAAGTCGTCGATGCTCGGGTAGCCGAGGTTCTTCCAGTTCTCGCCCATGATCTGAAACAAACCCCAGGAGGCCGCCTGCGGCGCGCAGGATTTGTCGATAGCCATGGCGCGGTCCAGCCGCGCGTATTCGCGCAGGCCGCCCTTGTAATACGCCCTCGTCCAGCTCGGATACAGGATGTCCGGATTGGCCGCTTGCAGGCTCGCCGGGGCCTTGCCTGCCGCCTGCAACAGCCGCCAGAACACATGGCCCTCGAACAGGATTTTGGGTTTGAGCCCAATAAACCCCGCCCCCTGCGACTCGACTTCATAAACCGCACGCAGCGCGGCAAGCTCGCAATTGAGTTGCGTAGCCGCCTTGGCAAAATCTGCGTCGCCGATCCAGCGCGAAGCGGTCTGCTGGAAAACCTGCGGTGCATCGGCAGCCAACGAGGACCAGGTTTTCTGACCGACGAAACCATCGACGACAAGGCCCCTTGCGGCCTGATAAGCGCGCACCGCCTTGTCGGTCGCCGCATCGAAAGCGCCGTTAGTGCCAGCCAGGAAGCCAAGTGCCTGCAATAACATTTGCAGCTTCGCAATCGCCGCAGCATTGGACGAACCCCGCCGCAGGCTCGCCCCGAATACGCTTTGCGCCATCGTTATTCCCCCTTGGATGCAATGTTCCAAACATAGACGCCGTAGCGCGATAAAAGCAGGCGTTTTCGCGGCGTATCCGCTAAATTTTTCGCTTGGGCACGATGTACCGCAACGCTTCGAATTTGATATTCATCAAACGTTCCACAAATTGCAATGAAATCTATTGACACCCAGAATTTATGGGCCGACATTGATTGTCGGCAGCCTGAATTCCCCGTCTGCCAATATACTGAGGAGAGTACAATGTCTGCAGCAGGTGTTTACCTCGTAAGAGTATGCGTTGGTGATCCGAATATGGACGGAGGTCCACTTCTCCATTTGCATTTATTGGTTTCCCCATCCTCGGGAACGCTAAGCGGAAATGCAGTAATCACCCAAGCCTTGGGGCCCCAATACCCTTCGTACGAAATTCCTGAAATTCACGGCAATATGCATCACACCGGTTTAGGCAAAGATACGCAGCTGGTTTCCTTGAGGGGAACCTATGCCATCGCGGCCCTCCCGCCCGCCATCGGCCTTTCCTTGGCGCAATTCTCCGCATCCCTCGTCGTGGATGAAGGATGGACGGGAAGAGGCACTTACTCCTACGCAGGACATGTCATCGCCGACATACCTGTCACGCCGGGAGACTAAGGTAACAAGGGGCGCTCGCCCCTTGTTGAAAACCTTGTTTCCATCATTGCCGCATAACGGCAATAGCACCGATCACCTGCCCGAAATCGCACTGGCTGTCAGCCGGGCGGACTCTATGCCAACCAATCAAATCAGCCGATTGGTGTCGGTCATGCCATCGAAGACGACCTTGCTCTGCTCTCTGTGGAGCCTCAAAACACTTCAACACCTGGGTGTTTGAAATAAAACTCACTCCCACTCGATCATCAGCAGGGGGTTCCAGCCAGGAATGAAACACGGAGCGGGCCTTATCCCACCAGCGCTTCAAGTTCCTTGGACACCGAGCGCGTCAACCGTCGACCTTCCTTCGCCACATTGACCTGCAGGGCCACCTGCGCTATGTCGAGAACGTCCTTGGCCAGCGAATAGGTGCCTCTGACCTGCAGCCAGGCCAGCACATCGGCCAAGTGCCAGATCGACGCGCTGCCCTCATGCACCGGCGCAGGGAAGCTGCCTGGATGCGCCAGCATGAGCTTGCGCATGTTCTGCCGCGACACGCCCACGATGTCGGCCACATCGGTCAGTCCGACCAGATCGGGCCCAACTTCGATCAGCTTGGCCGACGGCACGGCACGGCGCACGTCCGCCAGCGCACTGCGCACGGCGGCTTCCGCGTCGGCCGCCTCACGGGTGAACTCCAGCGCCAGCCGCCCTGGCTGCCCGATACCAACCAAGGCATCGTCGCAACCGGCTTCGCCTAGCCGCTCGACCAATGCATCCGGGTCGCGGTCGTCGTCGGCAAGCTGGTACTTCAAGGTGAAGGTATATTCCATCGCGCTACTCCTTGGCATCGTTATCAACCTCGCACGGCTTGCGATGCGTGGTGCAGTTATCCACGACACGCCGCAAGGCGCGAGCATGGTTGCCGAGGTTCTTCGGCGTGTTCCATACCGACGTGATGTAGAACTCGCCGCAGCGGCATTCCTCGTCGTTGTACGGACAATAAATCCGCCCCCAGGCGTGGCTGCCGCCGACTTCGACGCGCCAGCCCTGCCCTTCGGCGTGCTTAAGAGCTTCCTCGACCTCTTTCTTCGGATGAGAGGAACGGGCCATCAGCGATCTCCAGTATGGGGATGATTGGTCGGGTTGTCGAGTGACAACCCGACCCCCATTTCAGACCGTCGCGAGCAACGTGGGTACCGCCACGTTCTCCGGCATCAGCTTCGGCACGTAGATTTGGTCGTCGATCCAGGCATCGACCATGTTGCCCACTCCTGCTGCATGTGGCGCCACGGCTCGGCGTACTTGGCCTTGTTGTAGCGAGCGCGAGGAACGTCCATCCTCATGCGCCAGGCACTTCTCGATCCAGTCGCGGTTGAAGACGATTTCATTCAACAGCGTCGAGCCAGTACGGCGCAGGTCGTGGACGGTGAAAGGCTCTAGCGGCAGACCGGCGACCTTGGCCCGCTCTGCCGCAATCTGCGTCACCCGGTTCAAGGTCGCGTTCGACATGCAGCGGTCGACGTCGTTGCGCGACGGCAGCACGAACTTGGAGCCGGCGGCGCAGGTATGGAGCGCCACGAAGATGTCGAGTGCCTGACGCGAAAGGTAGACCACATGGGGGTTGCGTCCGGCGGGTCTTAATCGAGCCTCCGGTTCCTACCGCCACTTCTACCGCCAAGCTGTTTCGCTGGCCGGCGATAGCCACCAATAGCTGTCGCGACGCATTTCTTTATAAATCGATACGTTACATAATATTTTCGATAGCTGACGATAGCCCCCGAAGGACCTGGTTTCACTCCCACTCAATCGTCGCCGGCGGCTTCCCCGAAACGTCATAGACCACGCGGTTGATGCCACGGACTTCGTTGATGATCCGGTTGGAAACCTTGCCGAGCAGCTCGTACGGCAGGTGTGCCCAGTGCGCGGTCATGAAGTCCTGGGTCTGTACCGCCCGCAGCGCGACGACGTAATCGTAAGTGCGGCCGTCGCCCATGACGCCGACGCTTTTGACGGGCAGGAACACTGCGAAAGCCTGGCTCGTCAGTTCGTACCAGCTCTTACCGGAGGTATCGTCGATTGTTTTGTGCAGTTCTTCGATGAAGATTGCATCGGCACGCTGTAGCAGATCTGCATATTCGCGCTTGACCTCGCCGAGAATGCGTACGCCCAGGCCAGGACCGGGAAACGGGTGGCGATAGACCATGTTGTGCGGCAGACCGAGCGCAAGCCCTAGTGCGCGCACTTCGTCCTTGAACAGTTCGCGCAGCGGTTCGAGCAGTTTCAGATGCAGGGTGTCGGGCAAGCCGCCGACGTTGTGGTGGCTCTTGATTGTCGTGGCTTTCTTTGTTTTTGCGCCGCCCGATTCGATTACGTCGGGGTAGATCGTGCCCTGCGCGAGCCATTTGGCATTGGCGAGGCGGGCCGATTCAGTCTGGAAGACTTCGACGAATTCGCGCCCGATGATCTTGCGCTTGGCTTCCGGATCGGTGACGCCGGCGAGTTTGCCCATGAACGGCTCGCTCGCGTCGACATGAATGACCTTCACGCCCATGTTGCGGGCGAACATGTCCATCACCATTTCGGCTTCGTTCAGACGCAACAAACCGTGGTCGACGAAAACGCAGGTGAGCTGTTTGCCGATCGCGCGGTGCAGGAGCGCTGCGGCGACCGAGGAGTCGACGCCGCCGGAAAGCCCGAGGATCACTTCCTCGTCGCCGACCTGCTCGCGGATCTTTGCGACCGCCTCGGCGATGTAGTCACCCATGATCCAGTCGGCCGTGGCGCCGCAGATGTCGCGCACGAAACGTTGCAGCAACGCGGCGCCCTGCAGGGTGTGCGTGACTTCAGGGTGGAATTGCAACGCATAGAAACGGCGCGCTTCGTCGGCCATGCCGGCAATCGGGCAATTCGGCGTCGAGGCCATCAGTTTGAATCCCGGCGGCAGTTCCGCAACCTTGTCGCCGTGGCTCATCCAGACCTTGAGCTTGCCGTGGCCTTCGACGCTACGGAAATCCTCGATGCCGTCGAGCAGCTTCGTGTGGCCGTGCGCGCGCACTTCGGCATAGCCGAATTCGCGTTGAATACCGGGTTCGACCCTGCCGCCGAGTTGCTGCGCCATCGTTTGCATGCCGTAGCAGATGCCGAGCACCGGCACGCCGAGTTCGAAGACCGCCTGCGGCGCTCTGTCGGTCGCCTCTTCGTAGGCCGACATGTGGCTGCCCGAGAGGATCACGCCCTTTGCGCCGAAGCTGCGTACGAAGTCGTCCGTCACATCAGAGGGATGGATCTCGCAATAGACGTTTGCTTCGCGGACGCGGCGCGCGATCAGTTGGGTGACTTGGGAGCCGAAGTCGAGGATCAGGATCTTGTCGTGCATGGCGGGCATTCGAAAGTGGTGCTGCATTAAACAGGCAGGGGGCAAGGCATTTTGGCCTTACCCCCTGTTTCAACGCTTCAAACCGAAACCGATTTAGTCGATATGGTAATTCGGCGCTTCCTTCGTGATCTGCACGTCATGAACGTGAGACTCGCGCATACCGGCCGAGGTGATTTCGACGAATTCGGCGTGCTTGTGCATGTCGGCAATCGAGGCGCAGCCGACGTATCCCATCGAAGAACGCACGCCGCCCATCAACTGGTGGATCACGGCGGTTACCGCGCCCTTGTAGGGAACGCGCCCTTCGATGCCTTCAGGCACGAGTTTGTCGGCGTTTTCGTTGTCCTGGAAATAGCGGTCGCTAGAGCCCTGCTGCATCGCGCCTAACGAGCCCATGCCACGATAACTCTTGTAGGAGCGGCCCTGGTAGAGCACGGTCTCGCCCGGAGCTTCCTCGGTACCGGCAAACAAGCCGCCTAGCATTACGCACGAAGCACCGGCTGCGATTGCCTTGGCGATATCGCCCGAGAAGCGGATACCGCCGTCGGCGATCAGTGGCACGCCCGTGCCTTCGAGCGCATTGGCAACCGAATCGACTGCGGTAATTTGCGGCACGCCGACGCCCGCGACGATCCGCGTCGTGCAGATCGAGCCCGGCCCGATGCCGACCTTGACGCCGTCCGCACCGCTATCGACGAGGGCTTTCGCCGCATCGCCGGTTGCGATATTGCCGCCAATGACCTGGACCTGCGGGAAGGTCTTCTTGACCCAGCTCACGCGTTCGAGCACGCCCTGCGAGTGGCCATGCGCCGTATCGACGATCAGCACGTCGACACCGGCTTCGACGAGCGCTTCGGCGCGCTCTTCCGTACCTTCGCCAACGCCGATGGCGGCGCCAACGCACAGTCGGCCTTGATCGTCCTTGACCGCGAACGGGTATTCGCTCGACTTCAGGATGTCCTTGACCGTCATCAGGCCGCAAAGCTCGCCGGCATCGTTAAGCACCAGCACGCGTTCGAGGCGGTGTTTGTGCATCAGCGCCTTGCCTTCTTCGACGCTCGCGCCTTCCTTGACGAAAACGAGGCGTTCGCGCGGCGTCATGATGGCCGAAACCGGGTGATCGAACTGGGTCTCGAAACGCAGATCGCGGTTCGTGACGATACCGACGACCTTGCGTCCTTCCACGACCGGCAGGCCCGAAATGCGGTGCTGGCGCGTCAGCGCCAGCACTTCGCGAACACTCATGTTCGGCGGAATCGTGATCGGGTCTTTCAGAACCCCGGATTCGAATCGCTTGACCTTGGCAACTTCCTGCGCCTGCTGCCTGGGCGACAGGTTCTTGTGGACGATGCCGATGCCGCCTTCCTGCGCGAGTGCAATCGCCAGACGCGCTTCGGTCACAGTATCCATTGCGGCGGAAACCAGGGGGATATTGAGGCGGATCTTACGCGTCAAGTGCGTCGCAAGATTGACGTCCCGGGGCAGGACTGTCGAATGAGCGGGGACGAGAAGGACGTCGTCGAACGTCAGTGCTTTCCTGACGAGTCGCATAGGTGTCATCCTTGCGGGCAAATAAGCATTATACCGGCTCGCCGGACAGCCCGGCAAATCCAGGATGACGCACGGCTCATTCGGCCGCCCCGCCGCCCTTCTTCGTGATCTTGCCCTCTTCGGCGCGACGCCTGCGCACTTCTTTCGGGTCGGCCAGCAGCGGACGGTAGATCTCGATACGGTCGCGCTCGCGCAGCAGCGTATCGGGTTTGGAAAGTTTGCCGTAGATCCCGAAACGACCATTTTCGACGTCGATATCGGCGTGTTTCTGCATCAGCCCAGACGCTTCGACCGCCTGCCGCAGCGTACAGCCCGCCGGGAGCGAAAGGCGGATCAGATCGGCCTTGCGCGGCAAGGCATAGACGACCTCGATGGCAATCGAATCAGCGGTTTTTGCCATGAAGCTGCTCCGCACGTTTGACAAAGGCTTCGACGAAAGTCGTTGCAATATGGTGGAAGACCGGTCCGACCGCCTTTTCGACGAGCCGGCTCGAAAATTCGTAGAACAACCGGAACTCGACCTTGCAGGCAGCATCGCCGAGCGGCTTGAAGGACCAAGCGCCTTCGAGCTGCTTGAACGGCCCTTCGACGAGCCGAATCGCCATATGCTCGGGAAAGGTTTTCGCGTTCTCGGTCGCAAAATGCGACTTGATACCGTGGTAATTGATGTGCAGCCGCGCGGCCGTGCGCGCTTCGCTGCGTTCGAGCACCTCGGCCCCGCCGCACCAGGGCAGGAACTTGGGATAGTCCTCGACCCGATCGACGAGTTCGAACATTTGGGCGGATGTAAATTCGATCAGAACGTTCTTGCGGACTTCAGCCATGGAGCCATCGGGCCATCATATTGCTAGAATCGAACATTTTAGCGGTTTCGCGGAAGCTTTTCGCCCATGAGCATCATCGACAATCGCAAGGCAACGCACGATTACTTCATCGAAGAGCGCTTCGAAGCCGGCATGGCGCTCGAAGGCTGGGAGGTGAAGGCGATCCGTGCCGGACGCGCCCAGATCAAGGAAGCCTACGTCGTCATCCGCGACGCCGAGGTCTTCGCGATCGGCATGCATATCAGCCCGCTGCTTTCCGCCTCCACGCACGTCAAGCCCGATCCGGTGCGCACCCGCAAACTGCTCTTGCGCGCCGAAGAAATCAGCCGCCTCATCGGCAAGGTCGAACGCGCCGGCTACGCGCTCGTGCCGCTCGACCTGCATTACACCAAAGGCCGCATCAAGATCGCCATCGGGCTTGGCAAGGGCAAGAAGCTCTATGACAAGCGCGAGACCGAGAAAGAGAAAGACTGGGAGCGCGAGAAACAACGCCTGATGCGCGACAAGGTTTGACCACGCGTTGCAGCGCAGGTCCTGCCATCCGTGCGAGGGGTGTTCGAGCGCAGTTTTGCCCCCAAACATTGGCTCAGACGTAAGGCGTGCCCGCCATTGCGGCTTTCAGGCCAAGGGTTCCC
>JAVBKC010000134.1:0-17719 GCA_031554255.1 Niveibacterium sp. | reverse complement strand
ACGGCGTCAACGACGCGCCGGTGCTCGCTCAGGCGCATGTTTCGATTGCGCTGGCGGGCGGCACCGAACTCGCGCGTAATCAGGCCGACATCGTGTTGCTCGGCGATCGGCTCGCGCTGCTCGCCGACGGCCAGCGGCTCGCCGGACGGACGCTTGCGATCATTCGGCAAAACCTCGCCTGGTCCTTCGCCTATAACGTGCTGGCGATTCCCGCCGCGATGGCCGGTTGGGTCACGCCGTGGATGGCCGGCGTCGGTATGTCGGCAAGCTCCCTGATCGTTGTGCTCAATGCCTTGCGCCTACGCAAGAAGCCGAAAAAAGCGAGTCTCTGAGTGGAAATTCTCTACCTGCTTATTCCGCTGTCGGTTGCGCTCGTTTTCCTGATCGGCGTTGCGCTGTGGTGGTTCGTGCGCAGCGGGCAGTTCGACGACCTCGAAGGCCCGGCCTACCGCGTCGTAATGGATGACGATTTGCCGCCATCCGCGATCGATGCCGTCGACTCGCCCGAAAAAAACAATTCAATCGGAGCCTCGCCAAGCAAAGGCGATTGATATGAGTCAATCGGTCGGATGGCTATTTGCTGGATACTGGCCCCAATTCATCTGAAGAACGCCGCGCGCAGTATCGAATGCCGCGCAGGCATTCTTTAGAGCCGTCTCTCTGTTGGGGTTGGGGGTGCGCTTCTTGCGCACCCTTTTTTTGTCCGCAATTCGCTGCGGTGCTAGACTGTGCGAAACAATGAGCTAGGCGTTGACTAAGGTCAAGTGAGCCATTGGAACTATCCATAACATCATCCTCACGTGGAGTGGTCCTAAACACATGGACTGCGCCGCATGACAAAAACATTCCGCTGCTGAGGTATTCCGACATGCAATCGCAAGCGACTTATAACTATGGAGTCGTGCGGCAATTCGCCGTTATGACCGTGGTTTGGGGGATCGTGGGCATGCTGGTGGGGGTCGTCGTGGCCGCCCAACTGGTGTGGCCCGAATTGAACTTCGCCGAGTGGTTCCACTTTGGCCGACTAAGGCCGTTACATACAAACGCCGTTATTTTTGCTTTTGGGGGTTGTGCTCTTTTCGCGACGTCTTACTACGTCGTTCAACGTACCTGTCACACGACGCTCTTCGCTCCATGGTTGGCGTCCTTCACGTTCTGGGGCTGGCAACTCATCATCGTGCTTGCTGCCATCACGTTGCCGCTTGGCTACACATCCGGTAAGGAGTATGCCGAACTCGAATGGCCGATCGATCTACTGATCACGGTCGTATGGGTTTCGTACGCCGTCGTGTTCTTCGGCACCGTGGCGAAGCGGAAAACCTCGCACATCTATGTTGCCAACTGGTTCTACGGTGCTTTCATCCTGACGGTTGCCTTGCTGCACGTTGTCAATAGCGCCGAGGTCCCGGTCACGTTCTGGAAGTCCTATTCGGCCTATGCCGGCGTCCAGGATGCGATGGTCCAGTGGTGGTATGGTCACAATGCGGTGGGCTTCTTCCTCACGGCGGGCTTCCTCGGGATGATGTACTACTTCGTGCCGAAGCAGGCTGGCCGTCCGGTCTATTCCTACCGGCTGTCGGTGGTGCACTTCTGGGCGCTGATCTTCACGTACATGTGGGCGGGTCCGCACCATCTGCATTACACGGCGCTGCCCGACTGGACCCAGTCGCTAGGCATGCTGTTCTCGCTGATCCTGCTGGCGCCTTCCTGGGGCGGCATGATCAACGGCATCATGACGCTCTCGGGTGCCTGGCATAAGCTGCGCGACGATCCGATCCTCAAGTTCCTGATCACCTCGCTGTCTTTCTACGGGATGTCGACGTTCGAAGGTCCGATGATGTCGATCAAGACCGTCAATGCCCTGTCGCACTACACCGATTGGGGTATTGGCCATGTGCACTCCGGTGCCTTAGGTTGGGTTGCGATGATTTCCATCGGCTCGATCTACTACCTGGTGCCGCGTCTCTGGGGCAAGGCCGAGATGTATTCGGTCAAGCTCATCACGACGCACTTCTGGATCTCCACCGTCGGCGTCGTGCTCTACATCGCTTCGATGTGGATCGCCGGCGTGATGCAAGGCCTGATGTGGCGCGCGACGAATCCGGACGGAACTCTGACCTACGCTTTCGTCGAAAGCGTCAAGAACAGCTATCCGTTCTGGGAAATTCGTCTTATCGGTGGTGTGCTCTTCCTCGGGGGCATGTTCCTGATGTTCTACAACGTGGTTCGCACGATCTCCAGCGGCAAGTCGTATGACGCCCCGGTGCTCGCGCCTGCCGCTGCCCACTGAGTTCGGAGACCTGCATCATGGCAATGAATAACGAACTGGTCGAAAAGAACGTCGGCTGGCTGATTCTTCTTAGCATTCTGACGGTTGCGGTGGCCGGTCTGGTCGAAATCGTTCCCTTGTTCTTTCAACACAGCACGACGACGCCTGTTGATGGAATCAAGCCGTACGATCCGGTGCGGCTGGTGGGGCGCGATGTCTATATCCGCGAGGGCTGTTACACCTGCCACTCGCAGATGATCCGGCCGTTCCGGGCGGAAACCGAGCGCTATGGCCACTATTCGGTCGCGGGCGAATTCGTGTACGACCATCCGTTCCAGTGGGGTTCCAAGCGCAATGGCCCGGATCTGGCGCGGGTGGGCGGACGCTATTCGGACGAGTGGCATCGGATCCATCTGCACAATCCGCGCGATGTCGTGCCGGAATCGAACATGCCGGCATTCACCTGGCTGGACCGGCCGGCGCGTGTTGATGATATCCAGGCCAAGATGCGCGCCCTGCGTACGGTCGGCGTCCCCTATACCGATCAGGAGATAGCCGATGCGCCCAAGGCGCTTGAGGGCAAGTCCGAAATGGATTCCCTCGTCGCCTACCTGCAAGGTCTGGGCACCGCGCTGCAAACCGTGAAATAACGAAAGGAGGGCGCCTTGGATCTCACTACGATTGTCCGCATCGCATCCACGGTACTGGGTTTTCTGTGCTTTCTGGCGATTTGCGCTTACGCATACAGCCGTGGCGTTGCTGCGAAGTTCGACGAGGCTGCCCACATCCCTTTCGATGATGAGGACGCACCGATGAGTGCGTCCTCGGAAGCCAAACAAGGATGACGCCATGAGCGATTTCATATCCCCGTTCTGGGGCTATTACGTGGCCGTGCTGGTTGTTGCGAGCATGGTTTTTATGATCTGGCTGCTCACCGCCAATACGACGAAGAGAGGAAGCGGTCAGGTCCAATTGCATGGGCATGTATGGGACGAGGATCTTAAGGAGTGGAACAATCCGCTGCCGCGTTGGTGGATGTATCTGTTCTGGCTGACGATTATTTTCGCGATTGCCTATCTCGTTTTCTATCCGGGCTTCGGCACGTTCGCAGGTAAGCTGGGATGGTCGTCGCGGGGTCAGTACGATGCTGAAAAAGCGGTTGCCGACGAGCACTTCAATCAGAAGTTTGCACGTTTCGAAGCCAAGGATCTGAAAGCGATTGCTGCCGATTCCGAAGCGCGCGACATGGGCAAGCGTCTGTTTCTGACGTATTGCCAGCAGTGTCACGGCTCGGATGCCCGCGGCGCCAGCGGATTCCCGAATCTGACGGACGCCGATTGGCTGTGGGGCGGCGAACCGGATCGCATCGTCGAGACGATCACCCAGGGCCGTCAAGGCGCTATGCCGCCGTGGGCTGCGCTGGGCGCCGAGCCGATCAAGGATGTCGCCAACTATGTCCGTTCGCTGTCGGGCCTCGCGCACGACTCGCTGCGTGCGCAGCGCGGCAAGGAAGTGTTCTCGACGAACTGCGTTGCCTGTCATGGCGCCGATGGCAAGGGGAATCCTGCCCTTGGCGCCCCGAACCTGACCGACAAGGTCTGGCTCTATGGCTCGTCCGAGGCAACCATCATCGAAACGGTTACCAAGGGTCGTAACGGCCGTATGCCGACCTTCGGACCGCTTCTTGGCGACAAGAAAATCAAGTTGCTGGCCGCTTACGTGTATGGTTTGAACGCCAACACCGCAGCCCAGTAATTATTGGTAGTCTTTTGCAACGGGCCGGAAGAGCGCACCATGCGCTCCTCCGGCCTGATTCCATTTTCGCCGAACGGATGTTCGGCGAAGTATTTCTCGGTTGGTTCGCCGCAGAGCAAACAAGCCCATGAGCAACGACAGTAATTCCGCCCCTCAAGCTACGAATTCCAAGCCGCGCGTAAAGGCGAAGACGGTAATACCCGTCGTTCCTGCGGATTCGAACGACGTCCTTTACGAGATCCGCAAAAAAATCTATCCACGCTCAGTCAGCGGACGCTTCGCGACTTGGCGCTGGATCTTGGTCTGGTTCACCCAGATCGTGTTCTACGGATTTAGCTGGCTCGACTGGAATGGACGTCAAGCCGTATTGTTCGATCTGGCGGCACGCAAATTCTATGTGTTCGGCCTAGTCTTCTGGCCCCAGGATGTCTTTTACCTCGCAGTCCTGCTGATCATCTGCGCGTATGCCTTGTTTCTATTCACCGCAGTCGCCGGCAGGCTCTGGTGTGGCTATGCCTGCCCCCAGACGGTTTATACGGAGATGTTTCTGTGGCTCGAGGAGAAAATCGAAGGCGATCGCAGCAAGCGGATGAAACTCGACGCGGCGCAGCTTGGGCTGCGCAAGATCGCGATCAAGACATCCAAGCATGTAGCATGGACACTGCTCGCGCTGTGGACGGGTATTAGTTTTGTCGGTTATTTCACCCCGATTCGTAGCTTGCTGCCCGATCTTTTGTCGTGGCGGCTCGGTGGTTGGGAAGTTTTCTGGATTTTGTTTTACGGCGGTTTCACTTACCTCCTGGCCGGCATGATGCGCGAACAGGTCTGCAAGTACATGTGCCCGTACGCGCGGTTCCAGGGCGTCATGTTCGATCCCGATACGCTCACGATCACGTACGACACGGAGCGTGGCGAACCGCGGGGATCGCGGAAGAAAAGCAGCGATTACAAGGCTCAGGGGCTCGGCGACTGCGTCGACTGCGGAATCTGCGTTCAGGTTTGTCCCACGGGTATCGATATTCGCCAGGGCTTGCAGTACGAGTGCATAGGCTGTGCGGCGTGTATCGACGCCTGCGATCAAGTCATGGACAAGATGGCCTATCCCAAGGGCTTGATTCGCTATACGACCGAGCATGCGCTCGAAAGGCATTGGGGCGCAAAAGACATTCTCGCCCATGTGCTGCGCCCGCGAACCCTGATTTATTCCGGCGTGCTCTGTGCGATTACGGTTGCGTTCGTGTGGGGGATTGCCGCGCGTAGCCTTGTTCGCATGGATGTCATTCGCGACCGAGGAACACTGGCGCGCGAAGTCGAAGACGGCATGATCGAGAACATTTATACGCTTCAGGTCATGAACGTCTCGGAAATTGCGCGTCAGGCCCGGATCGATGCCTCGGGCATCGATGGTATCCGCATCGTGGGCGACACCAAGACCGTGATCGGGCCTGGTGGCTCGCGTTCGCTCTCCGTTCGTGTTCAGGTGCCCGGTGGTGCTGTGACGAAGGGCTCGCACCAGATCTTTTTTGAACTGCATACGGCAGACAACGCTGTTGTTCTGCATGAAAAATCAACTTTTCTGATGCAATGAGGCACGAAATGGGTAGCATTTCCAAAACGCGGGAAGACGGACATCCCTGGTACCGCGAACCCTGGCCCTGGATTCTCTTTGGTATGCCGGGCATCGTAGTCGTTGCGAGTTTGACGACTTTCTGGATCGCTTATCACGGACGCGACGAACTGGTTGCCGACGACTATTACAAAGAAGGTCTGGGCATCAACCGCACCCTGACCCGCAACCGGCATGCGCTCGAACTCGGCTTGATGGGGCAATTGCGCGTCTCGGGCGGCGGCGCCAAATTGGCTCTCAGTGCTCAGAAGGGCGCGACCTTACCGCGCGAAGTGATTCTGAGTTTCACGCATCCGACGCGCGCCGAACAGGATCAGAGCGTGAAACTCGAACTGACGCCGGATGGCTATCGTGGTGCGATGCACCCGCTCGCTAGCGGGCGTTGGCAGATCCAGATCGAAGACGAAGCCAAAACCTGGAGATTGGCAGCCGTTTCCCAATTGCCGGAGGATACGGAAATTCCAATGCGGGCATGGCTTGACAGCGCGCCCTGATCGGGCCGTTAATGCGCTACGCGCCGCCGCTCGGATTCCCAAGGATGGCGGCTGCGGCGCTCGACAAAGGAGGTTGCCCCATGCGGAAGCTTATCCTCGTCCTTTGGCCATCCTTCTGGGTGGCCGTGGTAGCCGAGGCAGTTTTTTTTACCGTAATCGATCCGCAGCAACTGTACTTCTTCGGTAGCGAAGTGCATTGGTCGCCGATCGCAACGTATTCGGTCGGCTTCCTGGCCTTCTGGATGATGTGCGCGGCTTCGAGTCTTGCCACACTGTTCTACGCGCGCGGCCCCGACGAGGTGAATCATCCGCGCGACAGTGCTCACGGAAGCCGTCTTCATCTGCTCGATTAGAACGCAAAAACCCGGGAGCCCCGCAGGGCCTCCGGGCTTTTTTTGCTTACCGTCTAGCGGAAGACCAAGACAGGGATGTTCGAGTGCGTGAGCACTTTTTGGGTTTCGCTGCCGAGCAGGAAGCCGGCAACGCCCTTGCGACCGTGGGAAGCCATGAAAATCAGGTCGCAGCCGTGCTTCTTCGCCGCGGCAATGATCGCCTCGTAAGGCAGATCGCTGACAGCTGTTTCGCTTTCGGTATCGACGCCTAGCGCGGCTGCGCGCGCCTTGGATTCGGCCAGGATACGCTCGGCTTCCGTGCGCGTGGCGTCGACGAACTGATCGGGCGTGACCGGTACGAGCAAGGCGCCTTCGCCGTACATCGGCATCGGATAGTCCTGCTGTGCAAAGAAAAACGTGATTTTGGCGCCCGTTTCGCTCGCGAAGGTGATCGCGCGGTCGACCGTGCTGCGGGAAAGCTCCGAGCCGTCGGTCGGGACGAGGATGTGTTTGAACATTCGGCAATTCCTCCCTTAAAGGAACACATGTTCACTTTAGAAGGTGGGGCGCTGTTGTGCTTGACGTCTGTCAAACGACAGGAAAGCAGAGGCCGCTAAAACCTGTTGAAGATGTCGGTGGGGGCCGAACTTGTAAAACGCGGAGGTAACAGGATGCGCAGATAGGAGACGGTTCAGAGGTGAGCGCGGCCCACGAGCGAGCGGAGCGCGTCGGGGTCGAGGATCTGGATATGCTTTTGATGCACTGTCAGCATCTGTTCCTCCTGGAATTTGGAGAAGGCCCGGCTTACGGTTTCGAGCTTGAGGCCCAGGTAGGAGCCGATTTCTTCGCGCGTCATGCGCAGATTGAACTCGGACGCCGAGTATCCGCGTAACTGCATACGCTGTGACAGGTTTAGCAGGAACGCCGCCAGACGTTCTTCAGCGCGCATCGAACCGAGCAGCATCATGATGCTTTGCTCGCGAACGATTTCGCGGCTCATGAATCGGTTGAACTGGCGTTGCAGCGGTTCGACCCGGCGCGAGATGTCTTCGAGCCGATCGAAGGGGATCAAGCAGACGTCGCTGTCCTCCAGGGCTACCGCATTGCAGACGTGACGGTCGGTCGAGATGCCATCCAGGCCAAGGATTTCTCCGGCCATCTGAAAACCGGTGACTTGGTCGCGTCCGTCCTCGGTGAGGATGTCGGTTTTGAAGAAACCGATCCGGATCGCGTAGATAGCCTCGAACGGGTCGCCGGCATGGTACAAGTGTTGTTGTCTCTTGATGCGCCTGCGTGCCGCGATCAGACCATCGATTTCTTCGAATTCGTTTGCATCCAGCCCCATCGGCAGACACAATTCGCGGAGATTGCACTGAATGCAGGCTGTGCGAAGGTTGACGGGAGTCGCCGGGATCGTCGCAGGCTTATTCAAAACAGAAACTCCAAGGAGGGCAATTGATGACAGTCAAGGGCGCGGGCAAGACTTCGTGACACTTTGGCGGTTGTACATTGCGCGTAAAACTATCGATGCAGCCTCGCGACCAAAACACCATATTCGATCACCAGCTAATCCGTCGGTTCGATGTATCCGGCCCGCGATATACCTCATATCCGACGGCAGACCGCTTTCACGAACGATTTACTGCGCCATCCTGGGGGGCTAGCCTCTCCGCGCGCGGCGTCGAAGATGTTAGCCAAGGTCTCTCATTGTACTTCCACATCCCCTTTTGCGATACAGTTTGTTACTACTGCGCATGTAATAAAGTGATTACCAAGGATCGGCTGAGAGCGGGCCGCTACTTGGACTACCTCGAAAAAGAGATGGCCCTGGTCGACGATCTGCTCAAGGGGCCACGTCTTGTCAGCCAGATGCATTGGGGCGGCGGTACGCCGACCTTCCTCTCGGATGGCGAGATCGCGCGGCTCTGCAATGCGATCCGCCGCCATTTCGAATTCGCTCCGGAAGGCGAGTATTCGATCGAGGTGGACCCGCGCCGCGTAAGCGCCCAGACCGTTGTTCTGCTCGCCGCACAAGGCTTCAACCGAATGAGCGTGGGGGTGCAGGATTTTCATCCCGAGGTCCAGCGCGCGGTCAACCGTATCCAATCTGTCGAGGAAACGTTCTCGGTCATTTCCGCTGCCCGTGCAAATGGTTTTAAATCGGTCAGTATTGATTTGATCTACGGGCTGCCGCTGCAAAACTTGAAGACTGTTGCGGGCACCTTGGAGCGCGTGCTCGAAGTTCAGCCCGATCGGTTAGCCCTGTATAACTACGCCCATTTACCGACGCGTTTCATGCCGCAACGGCGAATCAAAGTTGATGAACTGCCCAGCCCACAAGAGAAGCTCGATATCCTCGATATGGCGATAGCGCGTTTGACCGAGGCGGGCTATGTGTTCATCGGCATGGATCACTTCGCGCGGCCCGACGACGAACTTGCGGTCGCGCAACGAGAAGGGCGGCTCTACCGCAATTTTCAGGGCTATTCGACGCATTCGGAATGCGATTTGCTCGCTTTCGGCGCATCTGCGATCGGCAAGGTCGGCGGCGTTTATGCGCAGAACGAAAAAACGCTGGAAGCCTATTACGATAGTCTCGATCAGGGAGCACTTCCCATCGTTCGCGGCTACGCCATGAACGACGACGACAAATTGCGCTACGCCGTAATCCAGGCCCTGATGTGCGACTTCTCGCTGACGTACCGAAATTTCGAGATTTCGCACGGGATTCGCTTTGCCGAATACTTCGCGAACGAACTTGCCCTGTTGGCGAGTTATGCCGAAGCGGGACTGTGCACGCTAGATACGCAATCCCTCCAGGTTACGCCGCAGGGCCGCATGCTTGTGCGCGTGCTCGCAATGGTCTTCGATCGATACTTGCAAGAGGCGCGAACTTCGGCGAGCTATTCGCGCGTCATCTGAGTCAGCGCAGGACTACACTTGGCGCATGCCTCAAGCCGGATATTTCGCAGCGCTTTTGATCGGTCTTCTGGGCGGCACGCACTGCGTCGGTATGTGCGGCGGCTTGGTGACCGCGCTTTCGGTCAATCTGCCGGGCCAGCGTCGCCGGACCTGGCCGATCCATATCGCCTATAACCTTGGACGGATTTCGAGCTACACGGCGTTCGGCTGTGTGCTCGGGGCGCTGGGATCGGCCGGTTTCCTGTTCAACCGGCTTCTACCGGTTCAGATGGGTTTTTATGTAGTGGCGAATGTCATGCTCGTCCTGCTCGGGCTCTACCTTGCCGGCATCAGCGCCGCCTTGGCGCCGGTTGAGCGCGCTGGCGCGGGGCTGTGGCGTCGCATTCAGCCTTTTGCGCGGCGCTTCATCCCGGCGCGCGATCCATTGAGGGCATTTCCGCTCGGACTCGTCTGGGGTTTCGTGCCGTGCGGCTTGGTCTACAGCATGCTTGCCACGGCCCTGGTTTCCGGGTCTGGCGCACGCGGTGGCGCGCTGATGCTTGCCTTCGGCCTCGGGACGCTGCCGAACCTATTGCTCGCTGGGATATTTGCCGCGCGCATTCGCGCCTGGTTACAGCGGCCGGCGCTGCGCCTTGTCGCCGGTCTTGTCGTGCTGGGCTTTGGCGCCTTCGGGCTTGCGAACGCGGCGACACTGGGCGGCAAGCTGTGGCAAGGCGTTATCTGCCATGTTTAATCGAAAGTAATCCGATTTATGAAGCTATTGCTGACTACTGACGGTTCCGAAGCCTCTGCGGTCGCCGTGGATCGATTGGTCGAAGCCGTTGCCTGGCTTGCCGCGCCGCCGGCGATCACGCTCTTGACGGTTCATGTTCCCGTGCCGATGAGTTTCGCTGCGCGGCATATCGAGCCGCGCGCACTCGATTCTTACTACCACGACGAAGCCCGGGTGACGCTCGCGCGTGCAGCCAGCCGTCTGCGCGCCTCGAACATTGCATTCGAGGAACAGGTGCTCGTTGGTCAGCCGGCCGAGGCGATTGTTTCATTCGCGGTCGATGGTCACTTCGATTGGATCTGGGTGGGCGCGCGCGGTCATGGTTTTGTCGAGCGTGTGTTGCTGGGCTCGGTTGCCGCGCGCGTCGTTCAATTGGCGCATTGCCCGGTCATGGTTGCACGCTGAAATCGGAGGGAAAACATGCAGGAACAGACGATCAAGATTGAAGGCATGAGCTGCCAGGGCTGCGTGGGTTCGGTCGAACGCGTGCTGATGGCGCTTGCGGGCGTCGAACAGGTCGAGGTGTCGCTCGAACAGGGGCAGGCAAGGGTACGTTTCGATCCGCAGCAGCTTAGCGAGGCCGCGGTGCGCGCGGCGATTGTCAGTGCGGGTTTCGAAACGGTGTAAAGGCGCTGCCGTCGAATGAAAACGGGCGCCATGAGGCGCCCGTTTCGTTTTAAATCGGCCTAAATCAGAGTCCCGGCAGCAGCGGAACGATCAATAGCGCGACGATGTTGATGATCTTGATGAGCGGATTCACCGCCGGGCCGGCGGTGTCCTTGTAGGGGTCGCCGACCGTATCGCCGGTCACCGCCGCCTTGTGCGCATCCGAACCCTTACCGCCGTGATGGCCGTCCTCGATGTATTTCTTGGCATTGTCCCAGGCGCCACCCCCGGTACACATCGAGATCGCGACGAAGAGGCCGGTGACGATCGTACCCATCAAGAGGCCGCCAAGCGCGGTCGGGCCGAGGATCAGGCCGACCAGAACGGGTACGACGACCGGCAGCAACGACGGCAGGACCATTTCCTTGATCGCGGAGCTCGTCAGCAGATCGACGGCGCGACCGTACTCGGGCTTGGCCGTGCCGGCCATGATGCCGGGGATCTCGCGGAACTGACGCCGCACTTCTTCGACGACCGAGCCTGCCGCGCGGCCGACGGCTTCCATCGCCATCGCGCCGAAGAGGTAGGGAATCATGCCGCCGATGAAGAGGCCGATGATGACTTCGTAGTTCGACAAATCGAAGCTGATCGTCCTGCCGTGCGCGGACAGCGCATGCGTGTAGTCGGCGAACAGAACGAGCGCGGCAAGGCCGGCCGAGCCGATGGCATAGCCCTTGGTGACGGCCTTCGTCGTGTTGCCGACGGCGTCGAGCGGATCGGTGATCGCACGCACCGACTCGTCCATTCCAGCCATCTCGGCGATGCCGCCGGCGTTATCGGTGATCGGACCGTAGGCGTCGAGCGCCACGACGATGCCTGCCATCGAAAGCATCGATGTTGCAGCGATCGCGATGCCGTAGATGCCGCCGAGCTGATGAGCCGCGTAAATCGCGAGGCAGACGAAGAGCACCGGGTAGGCGGTCGACTTCATGCTCACGCCGATGCCGGCGATGATGTTCGTCGCATGGCCGGTCGTGGATGCTTGCGCCACGTGCTGGACCGGCTTGAAATCGGTGCCCGTATAGTACTCGGTGATCCAGACGAGCAGTGCCGTCAGCAGGAGACCGACGACCGCGGCGCCGAATAGCCGGATCTGGCTGCCGTCTGCGCCGAGTGCGTTATCGGGCATCACGGCACGGGTAATGAAGAAGAAACCGATCAGCGAAACCACGCCAGCGACGACCAGGCCGCGGTAGAGCGCCGGCATGACGTTGCGCATACCGGGGCTGGCCTTGACGAAGAAGCAGCCGATGATCGAGGAGAGGATGGAGAAACCGCCGAGCGCCAAGGGATAAACAGCGGCTTGTTCGGCTGCCGTCGGAATCACGAGAACGCCGAGCACGATGGTTGCGATCAGCGTGACCGCATAGGTTTCGAACAGATCGGCCGCCATGCCGGCGCAGTCGCCAACGTTGTCGCCCACATTGTCGGCAATCACGGCCGGATTGCGCGGGTCGTCTTCCGGGATGCCGGCCTCGACCTTGCCGACGAGGTCGGCGCCGTCGTCGGCGCCCTTGGTGAAGATACCGCCACCCAGACGCGCGAAGATCGAAATCAGCGAGGAGCCGAAGGCCAGGCCCATCAGGGGTTGCAGCGTGTCGTGCAGGTTCGCGCCCGGCGCGGCTCTGGCCATCAGGTAGTAATAGAGCAACCCGACGCCCAGAAGGCCCAAGCCGACGACGAGCATGCCCGTGATCGCGCCGCCACGGAAGGCAACGGAAAGCGCTTCGTTGATGCCACGCGTGGCCGCCTGCGCGGTGCGCACATTGGCGCGAACCGAGACGTTCATCCCGATGAAACCGCAGGCACCGGAGAGCACCGCGCCTGCGACGAAAGCAAACGCGGTGGTCAGATTGATGAAGATACCGATCAGGACTGCGAGTACGACGCCGACAATCGCAATCGTTCGATACTGACGCGAGAGGTAAGCTGCCGCGCCTTGTTGAATGGCGTTTGCGATTTCCTGCATCCGCGCTGTGCCCGTGTCCTGGGCGAGAATCCAACTTCGCGAAACGAAGCCGTAAATAACTGCGACCAAACCACAAGCCAAGGCCAAATAAAGCGCCATGGACGTCGACATGAGGCATCTCCTTTTTTAGTTGAAAGCCGAACGACTATTACCGCACCCCGGAGCCGCGGGCGACCGGCCATCCTACGGGAAGCCCGCCACCCTTGGCAATGCAACATGCCGTCGCCCTGATCCAGCTCAGTTTTTGAATGTCGCCAGCGACGCAGCAGGCGGGCGCGCGCAAATGCTAGACTTTACCGACTAACACTTCTGCCGCTTTCAGGAAAATATCCATGAGCTTGTTCAATGTAACGGCTGGCGCCAAGGCGCCGGAAGAGTTCAATGTCGTGATCGAGATCCCGGCCCATGCCGACCCGATCAAATACGAAGTCGACAAGGAAACCGGCGCGCTTTTCGTCGACCGTTTCCTGGGTACATCAATGCATTATCCCTGCAATTACGGCTATATCCCCGACACGATCGCCGGCGATGGCGATCCGGTCGATGTGCTCGTCATCACGCCTTTCCCGCTGCTCGCCGGCGTCGTCGTACCCTGTCGCGCGATTGGCGTGCTCAAGATGCAGGATGAGGCGGGCGAGGACGCCAAGCTGATTGCCGTGCCGATTCCGAAGCTGACGCCGATCTACAAGGACGTCAAGGTCGTGGAGGACCTCGCCGAGCCGCTGCGCAAGCAGATCGTCCACTTCTTCGAACATTACAAGGATCTCGAACCCGGCAAATGGGTCAAGGTCACCGGCTGGGGCACGCAGGAAGATGCGGTCGCCGATATCGTCGAGGGCATGCAGCGCGCGAAGGAAGTTTGATAGAGACAAACGGCCTGCATGCTGTGGGCCGTTTATTTATGTCGCAGGCCTTCTCAATCGGGTTCGGGCCGCCAGCAGACGATGCGTTTGGTATCGAGGCGGACGATGCGGCCGCGCTCGGTATCGAAACCCCAGGCCGCTTCCACGCCGGTCCTGTGATCGATGCGCTCGCGCTTGCCCCAGCGGACGATTGCCATGAAGCTTGTGTCTGTGCGTCCGTTCAGCTCGCAGTCGCCGGTTTCGAACAGACGCCTTGCGTTCGGGCGACGCGGATCGGCGTCTAGCTCGTAGCGCGGTAGTACGACGGCATCGACGATGCGCGCGCGATAAACGCGGTCGGCGGGGTTTGTATCGATGTAGCGTTCGAGAAACAGGATCGGGCGACCATCACAGATGACAATTCCGTTTCCCCAGTCATAGGAAAAGACGCCCTTCGTATAAATCACCGCTCCACCCTGATTGATACAACCTGGCCGCCCCGGGAAAGGCTGGGCTGGTGCAACAACGATGTGTTCGTACCCGATGAGGCCCTTGGCCACCTCGGTGTCGTTGGCTTGCGCCAGACTGGACAGCAGTAGTGCAAAGCACGGCAGGAAGCGCTTCATCCGTCACCCTCCCCATTCGCCAAGGTTGGGCAATGGAAGCCCGCGTGGGCCGCTCAGATTCCGCCCCGCGAGCTTGACGCTACGGCCCTCGAAGACGATGCCGTTCAGTGGCGCGGCGCCATAGAGTTGGGCTGGGTCGATGCGGCCGGCCAGGCCCTTGCCCGGGAATGGGGTCGTACGGATCTCGAAATGCAGATGCTGATCGGAGCCACGCATGTCTTGTGCGTTACCGGTGGTGCCGGTAAGGCCGATCATGTCGCCGCACGAAACCTGCGCAGGTTGGTGTGCGTAAATTGAATGTAGATGAGCGTATGCCGCGTAGAGCGTGCGCCCCCGATGCGTGAACTCCAGCACGATCAGATTGCCAAATTTTCCTTTTGGGTTCGAATACAGGATCTTCCCATCGGCAATCGCAAAACAAGGCGTGAAGGGCAGGGCGATCAGATCCCAACCCTGGTGCGGACTCTGGCCGCCATGGCGGACCATGCCAAAAGCGTTGTGAGTGCTCGCGCGACGGATTTCGTTGCGTTCGAGCGGATAGGCAAGTTGCGGCATCGAAGTCTCCCCGGTAAGGACCACGAGGAATGTAGTCCTCCGGGAAGGCGCGTGACAATATCGGACACTTGATTCGGCGCAAACTTTCGATCCGCGCGCGCCGCTTCAGTCTTCCAATGCGCGCTGATAAACCTCGATATAACGCGCAGCCGCCTCGTCCCAGCCGAATTGCGTTTGCATGCCGTGCGTCTGGAGCTGGCTCCACACGGCCGGGTCGCGGTAGGCGACGAGCGCGCGCCGGACGGCCGAGATCAGCGCGGCGGGCGAGGGCTCGTCGAAGACGAAGCCGTTGGCCGTGTCATCGGCGAGGGTCTGCGGGTTCGTGTCGACGACCGTGTCGGCCAGTCCGCCGGTACGCCGCACGACAGGCGGTGTGCCGTAGCGCAGGCTGTACATCTGGTTCAGGCCGCAGGGCTCGAATAGCGAAGGCATCAGGAAAAGATCTGCGCCGGCTTCGATCTGATGCGCAAGCGCCTCGTCGTAGCCGATCATCGCCATGAAGCGATGCGGGTGCCGATGCGTAAGCTCGGAGAAAGCGCGCTCGACGCGGCGGTCGCCCGTGCCGATCACGGCGATTTGGCAGCCTTCGGCGATCAGCGTATCGGCCGCTTCGAGCAAGAGATCGCAGCCTTTCTGATGCGTCAGCCGGCTGACGGCGCCGAGTAGCGGCGCGTGTTCGTCGACGCCAAGCCCGAGCCGCTTTTGCAGTGCGGCCTTGTTGCGTGGTTTGCGCGAGAGTTTTTCGAGCGAATAACGGAACGGGATATGGCTGTCGTGGGCCGGGTCCCAGACGGCATCGTCGATGCCGTTGAGGATGCCGGTCAGTTCGCCCGCGCGATAGCGCAGCAGCCCTTCGAGGCCGCAGCCGAATTCCGGCGTCTGGATCTCGCGCGCGTAAGTGGGGCTTACGGTCGTGATCTGGTGCGCGTATTGCAGGCCCGATTTCAGGAACGAGAGCTGACCGTGAAATTCGAGGCCGTCGTAGCGGAAGGCTTGCCCCGGCAGACCGAGTGCATGCAATGCGTCGTAGGCGAACAACCCCTGAAAGGCGAGGTTGTGAATCGTCACCACGCAGGGCGCACCGCTGGCATGGAACACGCGATACGCCGGGGCGAGCGCGGTGTGCCAGTCGTTGCAATGCAGAACGTCGGCTTGCCAGTCGGGCGAGAATCCGGCCTCGCTCATCCAGTGCGCGACGCGCGAGAGCAGGCCGAAGCGCAGGCTGTTATCGCTCCAGGGATGGCCGTGGCCATCGGTGTAGGGATTGCCGTGGCGCTCGTACATGCCGGGGCAATCGAGCAGGATCAGCTCGGCGCCGGGGCCGAGTTCGCCCGCGTGCAGCAGCCGGCAGGCCGGCAGCTGCGGTGCGAGCGAAGGCACCTCGAACCAGGGTTTGGCTTTGGGAAAAGCCGAGCGGATGCCCGGATAGGCGGGTGTGAGCACCTTGACCTTGCAGCCGGCCCGGGCGAGGGCTGGCGGCAGGGCGGCGGCCACATCGCCAAGACCGCCCGTCTTGATCCACGGCGCGATCTCGGAAGTGGCGAAGAGAACTTGTAGGGCAGGTTGCCCTTCTTTGTTTTTAATCATCTGAAGTGAAGACTTTGTCCTAGCATGTCGGGTGTCACGAGTGTCACGCCGCTTTCGGTTACATGAAAACGCTCGGCATCCTTGGCAGGGTCGAGGCCGATCTGTGTTCCGGGTGGAAGTACGCAATTCTTGTCGATTACGACGCGTTTGAGTACACAGTTGCGGCCAATCGAGACGCTGGGCAGGATTACCGAGTCTTCGATGTAGCTGTAGCTGTGAACTTGCACGCGGTGGAACAGCATCGAGCGCTTGACGCTGGCGCCGCTGATGATGCAGCCGCCCGAGAGTAGCGAATCGGTCGCCATGCCGCGGCGCGTATCGTCGTCGAAGACGAATTTTGCCGGAGGCAACTGTTCCTGTGCGGTCCAGATCGGCCATTCCTCGTCGTAGAGGTTAAGGTCCGGCACGACATGCGTCAGATCCAGGTTCGCGGCCCAGTACGCGTCTATCGTTCCGACGTCGCGCCAATACGCCGGCTTGCCGGGTTCGCCGATATGGCTGTCGGAGAAGTTGTGCGCGAAAACCTTATGCTGCCCGACGCAGTGGGGAATGATGTCCTTGCCGAAGTCGTGGCTTGAATTCGGGTTCGCTTCGTCGCGTTGCAACTGCGCGAGGAGAAAATCGGCATCGAACACATAGACGCCCATGCTGACGAGCGCGCGCTCGGGCTTGCCCGGCATGGCCGGCGGATTGGCGGGTTTTTCCTCGAACGCGGTGATGCGCGCCTCGTTGTCGGTGGCCATGACGCCGAAGGCCGAGGCTTCCTCGATCGGCACGTCCATGCAGGCGATCGTCAGTTCGGCGCCGCGCTCTGCGTGTTCGGCGAGCATGCGGCCGTAGTCCATCTTGTAGATATGGTCGCCCGATAGCACGAGCACGTACCTGGCATCCGACTGTTTGATGACGTTGAGGTTTTGATACACCGCATCGGCGGTGCCGCGGTACCAGCGGTCTTCGTCGATGTTCTGCTGCGCCGGCATGATGTCGATGAACTCGTCGAAGCGTCCGTCGAGAAAGCTCCAGCCGCGCTGCAGGTGGCGGATCAGGCTTTGCGCCTTGTACTGTGTGGCGACGCCGATCTTGCGGATGCCGGAATTGACGCAATTGGAAAGCGTGAAATCGATGATGCGGAACTTGCCGCCGAAGGGTACGCCGGGTTTGGTGCGGTAGTCGGTCAATTGCCTGAGCCGGCTGCCGCGTCCGCCGGCCAGCACGATGGCGTAGCTATGTCTTGTGAGTTGGCTGATGAAGCGTGTTTGAGACATGGGTTAACTCCTCTCCTTCTAGTTTTCATGACGCGCCG
>JAVBKC010000047.1:0-4670 GCA_031554255.1 Niveibacterium sp. | reverse complement strand
TAGGCCGCAAGCGTTTCAGACCAGGCCTCGCATGCCCCCGGAATGCTTGCCATGGGCCGGGCAGCGAAGCGTTTGAGCAACTTCTTTGCCCGACTGTTACGCCGCGGATCGCCAAGATCGATATCCGCGAATTCTTCCTCCACCCAGCTATCTATCGGGGTGTCCATGGGGCTCAAAATTTCAGAATTGAACACCGTGTCGGGCAGGCTTGTACACTCTTCTGCTCAACCATGTCTTCTGCTGCGAGCGCTGGGTGCTCATCGGGGCGGGGGGACTTCTGTATAACGAGATGGGTTAATGGGCCGAGAGGTCGAGATGCCAGAGGTCACGATTGAGTTCGCAGGCAGTTGTCCTTTCAATGTCACAGTCCGACGCACGCAGTCCAATGAATGGAAGGTTTTTAGCTTTCAAAGTCATGCGGGATAAGAGTACCCCCTACCTGATCCGGACCATCGGAGCGGCTCGGCTGTTTGGTGTATATCCGACCACCGTAGTGCGGCTTCTGGAGCGAGGTCGGTCAGTATAGAGACCGCCGTGTCGCCGCTGGGTGGGGAGCACATCAACCTGACCGGCGATCACCTCTGGCGCAGCAGCGCCAAGATCGGTGCGGGGAAATTTTGGCCGCTGCAACCCGATTGGCATACGATTTTCCGTTTTCTGAAGCGCCCCCATTATTGCCGTTTTGCCAGCAGCCTATCCAGTTGATTGGCAAATGCCTGCCGGTCGGCGTGAGAGAAAGCCGCAGGCCCTCCCGTTTCAACGCCGCTGCTACGCAGACCGTCCATGAAGTTACGCATGGTGAGGCGCTCCTGTATGTTGCCCGCGTTCAGAAACTCACCTCGCGGATCAATGACCGCTACCCCCTTGGCAATGACTTGAGCCGCCAGAGGAATATCGGCGGTAATGACCAAGTCGCCGGTTTGAACCTCCTCAACAATTCGTTGATCTGCGACATCGAAGCCACCGGGAACTTGCAGCGCCCGGATCCAGGGGGAAGGCGGCACCCTTAGCATCTGGTTGGCAATCAGCGTCAGCTGTACTTGGGCACGATTGGCGGCCCGATAGAGGATTTCCTTGACGGCAGCCGGGCAAGCATCGGCGTCAACCCAGATTTTCATGGCAATGGTTTTCCTGATGAGACCCGGCGATATCGGCCGAGCGACCGGCGTTAGTCTTCTACTGCCAGCAGTGCTGCAATTTGCCTGCCTCGCCCGTCCTGCTTGCGTTCCGGGCAGGCGATCCTAGACTTCTAACGTCCCCTCCCACACCGAGGTTCGCCATGAAAACATGCGTAGCTATCTTAGCCGGGATGCTTATGACGTTTGGCGCCGCATCTGCCGAAGCCTCGCCGCTTGCAATCGACGAGGCGACTTATCCGGGTGCCGGAGGCGACTACAATAATTTGCTGAATCCGCCGCTGCCGGCAGCCGTGATTTTCAATCTCGACGCCGGTACGAACACTTTTTCCGGTAGCTTCGGCACGCCCGGCGACGCCGGCGATACCTTCGCCCTCAAACTTGGCGTCGGTCAGTTGCTGACCGGTATCCATGTTTCCTTCGCGACGAATGCAAACGATTTTAATCCGGTCGCGATCAACCAGGACAGTTATCTGGTTTTCGATTCGGCCAGCTCCAGTTCGCCGATGCCCTTACTCGCGCTGGGGTTGTCAGGCAAACCGAGCGCGCCGGTAACGTTTTCGTCCGCAGCCATGAGCGTAGGTCCGGGGCTCTACACGGCGACGATGCTGACAGGCGTGCTGGCGCTCAACAGCAACGCAAGGGTCGGTTATCAAGTTGCATTCGACGTAACCGGTTCGGTGACGCCGCAAGTGCCCGAACCGTCCGAGTTCGCGCTGATGGGCGCCGGCCTCCTCGTGTTGCTTCCGTTGTTGCGCAGGCGGATGCGGCGCGCGCACCTTGCCTCAGAGTAAGTTCTTGAGCCGCAGCAGCGCGAAGGCCGCAACGGTCGTTGCATCGCGAATTTCGCCATCGCGGATCATCGCTTCGACTTCATCGAGTCCGAAAGCCTGCGCGATCAAGCCCTGCTCTTCGGATTCGAGCTGCGCATCGCCCTGTTCGAGTTGCGTGGCGAGGAATATGTCATAAGCCTGGGTCGAATAGCCGTAGGCAAGAAAAAGCCGGCCCGCATGCAGCATGCGGCCGGCGATCAGCCCGGTTTCTTCGCGTAGTTCGGTTTTCGCGAGCGTCAGCGGATCGACCGCGCCGGCTTCGAGCGTCCCTTGAGGGAATTCCCAGTACCGCGCGGCAACCGGATAACGGTATTGCTGCACCAAGTGGATGCGGCCTTGGTCGAGTGCCGCAACGACCGCAAAATCGGGCTTTTCGACAACGCCGTAGATGCCTTGGCTGCCGTCCTGACGCAGGATCGCGTCCTCGCGTACGCGCATCCAGCGATTGCGATAGACCTCGCGGCTCGCGAGCGTTTCGATCTCCGGTTTCAGCATGGGGGACTTTCCGGCAAGCCCGCCCTATTCACTTTCGATTTCGGGCGGTCCGAACAAGATGCTTTCCGAGTAATCGCAGCCGAAATGCACGCGGCTGCAGCAAATGATGCCGGCGCGCGGCAGGCGTACCTCACCGCCTACGATGAGACGTTCGCCCGCAGCGTCCTTTATGATGGTGCCGTTGTGCGAGCAGTCGACCAGCACGTGGCGGCCATCACGAAATTCGATGCGCGTATGTTCGAGCGAGCTTGTCTCGTCGGTCAGACAGATGTCGTTGTGAAGCCCCCGGCCAATCGTCACAAGCTGGTTTGCGATCGAAACGTTCCAATTGCGCCGCGAAAAATTCAAACGCAGAGTTCCGGGCCTGCGTTTGCTGAGCAGGGTATCGATGTCCGACGTGTTATCGAGCGAGATATTGATACCCGGCGTGCTATTGGGTAGCGCCGACGCCTGTAATTCGTGGCGGATTTCCTGTGCGGCCAAAGTGGCCGATGGACGATCGGAAAACCGTGCGACGACGGTGTCGGGTTCTTCGCGCAGGTATTCTGCGGACGCCCGCCTCAGTATTCCCCTGACCTGCTGCCACAGCCGTTGCACATGGCGTACGCGCTCTGCGGGAAGCACGTCGGTGTGAAAACCGAGGTGATCCACAGTCGCGACAAGACAGTTGTAGTCATCTTGAGTCATAAATTCAGGCTCGCGTCGGGATGAAAGCAACCGAACTGTAAGATAGAACGAGATTCCAGATTAACGGCTCCGGGCATCGAAGCTGTAGTCGGGAAGGTTGATATTTCTCAAAGTAGATGGCTTTCTGCTACGCAGCTCGGCATGGCTGGCTGCGCAACATAACTTGTAACTTGAGCCTAGTGTGCCGGCCCGTTAGAGTAAAAGGTTTTCCGAACGGGCATCCCTTGGCAGGACATGCTTTCATTTGCATGTTTGGCCAAACGCAGCGATCCCGAACCCTAGCAAAGTGCGACAACTGACTCTGAACCTGCGCCCGCAACGCACGCAGCACTTCGACAACTTTGTCGTCGGCAGCAACGGCGAAGCCGTCGCTGCCGTCCGGCTGGCGGCAGCTTTCGGCCAACCGCCGGCCGTCTATTTGTGGGGCGAGCTGGGCTGCGGACGCCGTCATTTGCTCAAAAGCGCGCTCAACGCGTGCTTGGCGAGCGGCCGGCCTGCCGCGCTGGCCACGCCAGTCGCTCCCGACGAGGATTTTGCTCTGCCGACCGACGGCATGCTTGTCGTTGAAGCGGCAGACCAGCTCGACGACGCCGGTCAGGCCGCCTTGTTTCGCGCCTTCATTCGCGCGCGCGAACGGCGCACTGCCCTGCTGCTCAGCGGCGCAGCGCCACCCGCGCGCCTGAGCTTGCGCGAGGATGTACGCACGCGCCTCGGTCAATGCCTGGTCTTCGAGCTGCATGCGCTGGACGACCAGCAGAAGGAAGACGTGCTCGCGCTCTACGGGCTTGCGCGCGGCGTATTCCTCGAACCGGATATGATCCGCCATCTGTTGCGTCACGGCCAGCGCGATCTGCCCTGGCTGCTGGCGGTCGTCGATGCGCTCGACGAAGATTCGCTTGCGCGGCATCGCCCCCCGACCCTTCCGCTATTGCGCGAAATCATGCAAGCCATGCCGCGCGAGCGTGGGTTTTTTTTCCAGGATGAAGCATGAATCTCGCACTCTTCGATCTCGACCAAACCCTGATCGCCGGTGACAGCGACTACGAGTGGGGCCGCTTCATGACCGCGCGCGGCCTTGTGGACGCTACCGAATACGCGGCGCGCAACACTTGGTTTTACGAACAATACAAGGCTGGCACGTTAAATATCTTCGACTATCTGTCGTTTTCGCTCAAACCCTTGCTTTCGCTGTCGCGCGCCGAACTCGATGCGCTGCACGAGGACTTCATGCGCGAGCATATTCACGGCCTCTGGCTGCCCGCCGCGCAGGAGCTCATCGATTCCCACCGTGCCGCAGGCGATCTGTGCGCCATCGTGACCGCGACCAACGCCTTCATCACCGGCCCCATCGCGCGTTGGCTCGGCGTGCCGCACCTTTTGGCCACCGTGCCGGCCCAGCACGAAGGACGCTTCACCGGACAGCTACGTGGCACGCCGGCCTTTCAGGCAGGCAAGATCGAACGCGTCGAACACTGGCTAGAATCGATCGGTCTAGCTTGGACGAGCTTCGCACGCAGCT
>JAVBKC010000020.1:0-74324 GCA_031554255.1 Niveibacterium sp. | reverse complement strand
ATCGGGTTGTCCATGGGGCTCAAAATTTCAGAATTGAACGCCGTGTCGGGCAGGCTTGTACACTCTTCTGCTCAACCATGTCTTCTGCTGCGAGCGCTGGGTGCTCATCGGGGCGGGGGGACTTCTGTATAACGAGATGGTGTTAGCCGCCGCAGACAGCGCCTAGCTTGGTGTTCCAGTCGTTCTGGAACGTATTTGCCAGCGGCTGCAGTTGCTCGACGACCATTTCATGGAGATCGTCCTGCGATTTGCCGGCTTTACCGGCAGTTGCGATCTGACCCATCGTGACGAGCATCTTGTCCAAATCCTGCGCTACAACCTCGGCTGCCGCCTTGGCCTCGGGATTGGTGACGGCTTTCATTGAGGCACGGAAATCGTCTGCCAGCGTTTGAAACTTTTTCTGCGTTCCGCTCGGATCGGCTGATGCGTTCATGATCGAGCTATGCATTTCGGGCAACAGCTTCGCAGCGGCCGAGTTGATGAGCGTACAGGCCGACGCAGCGCTCTGTTTTCCGCCACAGGCGCTCAAAGCGAATGTCATCACACCAATGGCAAATAGCGGCACCAGCCGACGGATTTTCGGGGTTAGATCAAACACAGGCTTATTCCAAATGAATTAAAGTATTGCTGCCGCTGGGGCAGAAGGGCATCAGCCAAACGCCTGGATTCAAGCATGTTGGATTGAATGGGCTCGCTATTCGCCCCATTTTCCCAACAGCTCCCGTTCGTCGGCATGAATTTCCGGCAAGTACATCGGTATCGGCGGAACGTACTCGACGTTCAAGCCAAATTGGATAATCTGCCAGGGCAGGCACTATAGCAGCAATGCACTCCGAAAGGAGTACTCCCTGCAGCGCGCAAGAGCCGAGCCTTGGCGCCGTCGGGCGCTCTAGCGCAAACGGGTAGAATTGCGCCCTTCCCAGGTTTCCCCGCGCCCGCCATGCCTCTCCTGACCCTCGCTTCAGCCTGCCTTGCCTTCGGTGACGTGGCCTTGCTCGACCGTGCCGAACTCGTTATTGAGCCGGGCGAGCGGGTGGCCTTGATCGGCCGCAATGGCGCGGGTAAATCCAGCCTGCTGCGCGTGCTCGCGGGCAACAGGTTGCCCGGCGATCCTGCGGCGGGGCTCGACGATGGCACGCTCTGGCGCCAGCCGGGACTGCGGGTGGCCTATGTGTCGCAGGAACCGGATTTCGCGCTCGATTGCGATGTGTTCGCCAGCGTGGCCGAAGGCGTCGGCGAAGCGGCGCGCCTGATCGCCGACTACCACGCCTGCGCGCAGGACGTGGCGCATGGCGACGCGGCGGCGCTCGCGCGGCTCGAAGACTTGCAGCATCAGCTCGAAGCGAGCCGTGGCTGGACGCTGCATCACAAAGTCGAGCAGGTTATCGACCGCCTCCGGCTCGACGGCGCGGCGAACGTGGCGAGCCTGTCGGGCGGCGGCATCAAGCGCGTGGCGCTCGCGCGTGCCTTGGCCGGCGAACCCGATCTGCTGCTACTCGACGAGCCAACGAACCATCTCGACATCGATGCAATTGCCTGGCTCGAAGAGCTGATCCGCACGTTTCGCGGCAGCGTCGTCGTGATCACGCATGACCGCGCCTTCATGGACGCGGTGGCGACGCGTATTGTGGAACTTGACCGTGGCAGGCTCGCAAGTTTCCCCGGCAGCTTTACTGAATACCAGCGGCGCAAGGCCGAGATGCTGGATGTCGAAGCGAAAGCAAACGCGGATTTCGACAAGTTTCTCGCCCAGGAGGAAGTCTGGATTCGCACGGGCGTGGAGGCGCGGCGCACGCGCAACGAAGGCCGCGTCAAGCGCCTCGAAGACCTGCGCGGCGCGCGCGCGGCGCGACGCGAGCGCGTCGGCAATGTAAATCTTCAGCTCGACAGGGGAGACGCGAGCGGCCAGTTGATCGCCGAACTTGCGCATGTGACGAAGTGTTTTGGCGACAAAACCGTGATAGCCGATTTTTCGACGCGGCTGATGCGCGGCGACCGAATCGGCCTGATCGGTCCCAACGGTGCCGGCAAGACGACGCTGCTGAAATTGATTCTTGGCGAACTCGAAGCCGACGCGGGCCAGATCCGGCGCGGAACGAAGCAGCAGATCGCCTATTTCGACCAGTTCCGCGTCCAGCTCGACCCCGAGGTGCCGATCCGCGACGTGATCAGCCCGGGCAGCGATTGGGTCGAGATCGGCAAGACGCGAAAACACGTCATCGGCTATCTCGAAGATTTCCTGTTTTCGCCGCAACGTGCGCGCTCGCCGGTGCGCTCGCTCTCGGGCGGCGAGCGCAACCGCCTGCTGCTGGCGCGGCTCTTCGCGCAGCCCGCCAACATTCTCGTGCTCGACGAGCCGACCAACGATCTGGACGTCGAAACCCTGGAACTGCTCGAACAACTGCTCTCCGACTATGCAGGCACGATTTTCCTCGTCAGCCACGACAGGACCTTTCTCGACAATGTCGTGACGCAGACGATTGCGGCCGAGGGCGAGGGCCGTTGGGGCGAATATGCCGGCGGTTATCAGGACTGGAAACGCGTGCGCGACGCGGCAGCGGGCGATCAGGCCGCCAAACCGACGCTTGCAATCCGCACAGGCGAACCGGAGCGCCGACCGGCTACGCGCGCCGCCAAGCTTAATTTCAACGAGAAGCGCGAGCTTGAACAACTGCCCGCCAAAATCGCGGCGCTGGAAGCCGAGCAAGCCGGGTTCCAGCAGCAACTCGCCGACCCCGCGATCTATCGCGAACGACCGCAGGAGGTGCCGCGCATGAACCAGCGGCTCGAAACGATCGAGACGGCGTTGCTCGAACTCCTGGAGCGATGGGAGGCGCTGGAAAAGAAAGCCAGCTGAACGGAGCTGGCTGCTTGCCGATCAGGAATCGGCGCTATCGGTTTTGTCGGTCGGGTCGGTCGTCGGGCGGAGCTTGGAGAAAGCGCCGGGCGGCACGCGGATGCGCGCGAACAGCAAATCGATTGGCATCTTCAGCAATTCGGATATCGCCAGAATGTCATGGGGCAGCGCCGGATTGTTCCAGCCGTTGGCCGCATGGCGCGCCAGATCGCAGGCGAGCGTCACCGTGCGCACGCGCGGCGAATCGGCCTGTTGCGGATCGAGCAAGGTGACGAGCAATTCGGGTAGATCGAACTCCTTGACGAGCGCAAACTGTAAATCGGCAAACGAATGGTTGAAGACGATTCTTTGCGCCACCAGGCTGCGCAGACCGGGGCGTTCGCGCTGCATCGCGCCGATCTGCTCGAACAACGTTGGTGCAAAGCAGCCGCAAAGAATTTCGGCCACTTCGTGCAATAGCGCGGCGAGCGTGATTTCCTCGACATCGGTGTCGTGCCGGACCATCGCGAAGTCGCGCGCATAGTGCGCGGCGCGGCGCGCGCGCGTGATGACCCTGAGCACGGCGATCAGCGCCTGCGGATGAGCGGCGAGCTGTTCCTCCGCCGTTTTCAACTCACCGAAGCGGGCAAGAAAGGGCCTGACGCCTAGCATCATGATGGCCCGGTCTATCGTCGTGATGTCGCGGTTCTGCTTTTTGCTGCGACTGGCCTGTTGATAGATCAGGAGCTTGAGCGCCATCAACGGGTCGTCCAGCACGGCTGCCGCAATCATCCGTCCCGAGACGCGGTCTTCATCGAGTCGAAATTCATCGATTGCGCGCTCAGTCCTCCGCAGGACGGGAAATTCGACTTCGCGAAAAAAAGATACGTAGTCGCTCAGATCTGTGAAAGCTTGATGCAGCATGGTGTCCAGAATAAGAGAGGTGGGCGCATCCACTCTTAACGGTAGCAAGAGTCAAAGCTTGAGGCATGTCATTCTCGGCATTGGAGTGCTGCGAATGTTGTTGTTTTAACTTATCCACGCATAGAGCGCAGTGCACGGTAGCGCACATGCCGCACGAATGCGCGAACAGTTGCGAGCCTATAATTTGCCGGCAAATTGCGAAGCTCATAGGGAGAGAAAAATGCATAAGTTCAAGGCGTACTTGATCGAGCAGAATGCGCAGCGTCAGCACAAGGCCGGCTTCGTCACGCTCGACGAAGGCCAGCTCGATGCAGGCGACGTGCTGATCCGCGTGCAATGGTCCAGCCTCAACTATAAAGACGCCCTGGCGGCGACCGGCAAGGGCCGCATCGTTCGGCGTTTCCCCTGTGTTGGCGGCATCGACATGGCCGGCATCGTCGAACGCTCCGCCGCGCCGCGCTTCAAACCGGGCGACGCGGTTATCGCCACAAGCTATGACATCGGTGTGGCGCATCATGGCGGCTATGCGGAATATGCGCTTGTGCCCGGCGGCTGGGTGTTGCCGCTGCCGGAAGGCATGAGCCTGCGCGATTCCATGGTGCTCGGCACGGCAGGTTTTACGGCTGCGCTCGGCGTGCAGCGTATGGAAGAGAACGGTTTAAAGCCCGAGTACGGCCCGGTTATCGTCAGCGGCGCGACCGGCGGTGTCGGTAGTCTTGCGGTCGATATGCTGGCGCGTCGCGGTTACGAAGTCGTGGCATTGACCGGCAAGGCCGATCAGACCGACTGGCTCAAGTCGATAGGCGCCGCGCGCGTGATGCTGCGCAGCGAGATCGATTTTGCCAACACGCGGCCGCTCGACAAAGGGTTGTGGGCTGGCGCGGTGGACAACCTCGGTGGCGACGTGCTGGCCTGGATGGCGAGCACGATGAAACCCTGGGGTACGATTGCCAGCATCGGGCTTGCCGCGAGCCCTGAACTCAAGACGACCGTGATGCCGTTCATCCTGCGCGGCGTGAGTCTGCTCGGCGTCGATTCGGGCTATGTCGGCGCCGCGATTCGCGAGCATGTCTGGTCGCGCCTGGCGAACGATCTTGCGCCCGGCCATCTCGATCGCATTGCGCGCGAAGTCGCCTTCGACGCGCTGCCGGCGGAGTTCGAGCGCTATATCGCAGGCCAGGCGCACGGCCGCGTCGTCGTGCGCATCGGTTAATAACACTAAAAACGCGCCCCCGACCCCAATCTGGCAATTAGTTTTTTTGCATAAAGAGTGTCTGCAGCCCGACAGTGCCGGGCCGGTTTCCCGGACCACAATGTCCAGCCGGACAAGCGGTTCCAATCGAGGTGGTAATGAACAACGTGGTCGTCAGTTTCGGAGAGGGGCGTGAATACGAATTTCGCGTTACGCAAGCAGATCTCGCCGCGCAGGACGCAGATGCTGCGCGGCAGTGGTTCGAGCATGAATTCGTCGTGCTCGAATGCACGCCGAGCAATCCGGTGGGCAAGCTTTTGATCGTCGATCAGATCCTTAACGTTGCGAAGTACGCGGGCGAAAACGCATTCATGCACGGCGGCAACAACTGGACTTCCGTCTTTGCGTGCGCCACGCTCAAGATGCTCGGCCGCAACTTCGTGCGTATCGATACGCGTGCCTTCGCACTGTCCTACTGAAAACTCGACAAAGCGCGCGTGCGACTTAGCTTGCGTCGCAGCAGGTGGAGGCCGCCGACAACGGGCATCGCAATCCCGAGCCAGGCGTGCAGGGCAGATACGCCATCGCGCAAGCCGCCATCGCTGCCGTATTGCACAACCTGGCCGCTGGCGGCAAGTACGAGCCAGATAAGCGCGAAGGCGATCCCGCTCCAGCGCAGTGGACGCAGCCAGACCATCGGTGCCGCATGGCGCGCCGCGATCCAGCCAAACATCAAAATGGCCCAGCCCGCGAGCACGCCATGCAGGCTCGCGCAGGCATGGCGCCAAGTCATCAGCCAAGGTTCGGGCAGCCACTTTGCGGCAGGCTCGAAGAGTACGATGCCGCTGGCCCACAGCATACATACGATCAAGGCAATCGCCAGCCACCAGTGCGCGCCGCGCAGCCCTGGCGCATCGTTTGTTCCGCGCTTCACGCGTCACCTCGGGTTTTGCCAAGCATTTCCTTTTCCACCCACCAGGCCATTGCGCCAAATTGCGTAAGCAGCGGATGATCGCATGTCGCGCCCATGCGGGCCCGCTCTACCCACAGCACCTTGGTCAGCCCGTCGGCGAGGGCGCAGCGCGGCGCCATGACTGTCACGCTCGCACTCTGTCCGAGCGCGTGTCCGTCCCGATCGAAAATCGCCAGACCCTTGCAACCGTGAAACGGTCCCTCGACCGCATAGGCCGCGCTCGTTGCAAGTGCCGCGTCGCGCAATTCGATTAACTGCGCGGGCTGTCGCCAGTCGGCGGGCGAGCGGACCGAGATCCGCACGGCGCGCCCGAACACCGCAATATCGCCGCCCGCATTGACACTGCCGCTTACAGCGCCTGCCCGCACTAGCGCGGCGAGCGCGCAATCGACCGCATAGCCCTTCGCCAGTCCGCCCAGATCAAGATTCACGCGCTGCCGCACGCGCGCGCGCCTGTCGGGCAGCAATTCCAGGCTCTCGCCCATCCTTGCCGGCGCAGCGTTCATTGCGGGCGCGGTGCGCCGTGCGCCGAGGTTGGCGTTAAAGGCGCCGGCCGAGCGGATTTCGAGCATGGCAGCCAATTCGAGCAAGGCGGCCAGATGTTCGTCAAGCGCGATTTCCGCGCCGGGCGCCGCGTGGTTGAGCCGCACAAGCGCACTGTCCGCGCGGAAAAAACTCGCTGCGGCTTCGACCGCTTCGATTGCTGCGTACGCTGCATTCAACGCGGCTTCGGCGGCCTCGCCTTCGGCCGCGATTTCGACGAGCGTGCCGAGCGCCGGGCGCAAGCGACGCGTTTGTCCAATAGCAAAAACGGGAGACGAATTCATCAAGTGTTTCAAAACTCTGGCGGCTACAGCTTTGTTTGATCGACGACAAGTCAAGAGCAAAGTCGAAGATACATCATTTGCATCTGCATGTAATAATACGAACAGTTCGTATTAACTATAAAAAACCTTGGGAGGAGGCACGCTATCGTGCGGCGCATTGTATTCACCAGTTTCATCTGTCTTGCTCTGAGTGCCTGTGGCGGCGGCTCGGACAACGGAAATTCCCCGAAGCTGCCGGGCCAGGTGTCGGCGACCTTATCGCCGGTTGCCTCGCTCGGCGAACGGATCTTTCAGGACGTCAGCCTATCGTCCTCGGGCAAAATGGCCTGTGCGACCTGCCATGCGCCAGACACCGCCCATATGGCGCCCGGCGCCGGTACGGGCGCCATCGGTACGCCCGACGGCGGGCCGCTGCTCGCCACGCAGGGTTTCCGCAAAACGCCGTCCTTGCGCTATCTGCGCTTTGCGCCAGCGTTTAATTTCGATGCGGAGGGCGCGGCGAACGGCGGTCTGGCGCGCGATGGCCGAGCCCAGAGCTTTGCCGATCAGGCCGTCGAGCCCTTCCTGAAAGCCCACGAAATGGGCAACGGAACGGCTGCGGCGCTGGTCGCGCGCGCCCAAGTCGCAAGCTGGGCGGGTGACTTCCGCAAGCAGTTCGGCGACGCCATCTTCAGCGATGCCGACAAAGCCTTTGCGCAGATGCGCTACGCACTCCAGCAGTACCAGAAGGAAGACCCGGAGTTCGCGCCTTTTTCGAGCAAGTACGACGCCTTCCTCGCGGGTAAGTCGCTGCTTTCCGACGCAGAAATGCGCGGACTCGCGCTGTTCAACAATCCGCAGAAGGGCAATTGCCTCGCCTGTCACCCGAGCGCGCGCACGGCCGACGGCACGCCGCCGCTGTTCACCGACTACTCGTACGACAACATCGGCGTGCCGCGCAATCCGGCGATCAAGGCGAATGCCGATCCGGCCTATTACGATCTGGGTATCTGCGGCCCGTTCCGTACCGATATGCTCGCGCGCACCGATCTTTGCGGGGCTTTCAAGGTGCCAACGCTGCGCAACGTGGCGATTGGCGGGCCTTACTTCCACAACGGTCGTTTTGCGACGCTGCGTGAAGCGGTCGAGTTCTACGTCCAGCGCGACACGAACCCCGAGAAGTACTACCCGCTGCGGCCCGACGGCACGGTGAACAAGTTCGACGATCTGCCGCTTGCCTATCACGGCAACGTCAACACGCTGGAAGTTCCGTACAACCGCAAGCCCGGCGATTTGCCCGCGCTGTCGACAAGCGAAATCGACGATGTGGTTGTTTTCCTGAATACGCTGACCGACGGCTACACGACGAAATAAAGCAATCTGGGGCGGCCAACGAATTCGCCCCAAAGGGAGAGGAAAATGATCAAACGCACCGTTATCGCGGCAGCGATCGCTGCCGCTTTCGCCACCGCTCCGGCCTATGCGCAGGACGACTGGCGTGCCGAAATGCAGGCCATGAAGGCTGAAATCCAGCGCTTGCGCGATGAAGTTGCAGCTTTGAAGAAACAAGGCGTCGTAGCACCGGCCGTCGTCGCCGCGCCGGCGGCGCCTGCGGCTACACCGGGCGCTGTCGCCATTGCCGGTACGCCGGCGGCCACGACACAGCAGGCTCCCGTCGCTACGGCAGCTGCCACGCAGGAGCGCGGCAATGGCCTGAGTCTGTTCGGCTATGGCGAGGCCAGCTATAGCCGGCCCCAGGCTGCCAGTCAGGCGACCGCGACCGTCGGCCGTTTCGTGCTCGGCGCCGGTTACGCCTTCTCCGACAAAACCAAGGTCGTGACCGAACTCGAAGTCGAGCGCGCCGTTTCCTCGGCCGACGATCCAGGCGAGGTCGAAGTCGAGCAGATGTATATCGAGCATCGCTTGAGCGACAACCTTGCTGCCAAGGTCGGCCTGTATCTGATGCCGCTGGGGCTGCTCAACGAAAATCACGAGCCGGTGAATTACTACGGCGTAAACCGTAACTTCGTCGAAACCGCAATCATCCCGACGACCTGGCGCGAAATCGGCATCGGCCTGACCGGCAACACCGAGTTCGGCCTGCGTTGGGACGCCGGCGTCACAACGAGCTTCGCTCTTTCCAAGTGGGACGCAACCAGCACGGAAGCGATCGAATCGCCGCTAGGCGCGACCCACCAGGAGGGCGCGGACGCCAAGGCTGCGAATCTCGCGCTCTACGGCGCATTGAACTGGAATGGCATTCCTGGCCTGAACATCGGCGGCGGTATCTTCGCCAGTAAGGTGGGCCAGAAACAGCCTGACGCTCCCTCGCCCGATGCCAGAATGATGCTCGCTGAAGTCCATACGCGCTGGATGCCTGGCAACTGGGATCTTTCTGCGCTTTATGCCGAGGGACGCTTCTCGAATACCGAAGCGCTCAACCTGACGCTTGTCGGCAACCCGTACCCGGTGCCCAAGCGTTTCAGTGGCTGGTATATGCAGGCGGCTTATAAGCTGTGGGAGTCGGGCAATTACTCACTGTATCCGTTTGCTCGCTACGAGGAATACAACACCGCGCGCTCCTATGACGATGTGCTGATTCCTTATGGCTACAGCGGCCTGCCGACTGAAAAGGTCGTCACGACCGGTGTCTCGTTCAAGCTCCATCCGCAGGTCGTGCTCAAGGCCGACTATCAGTGGTTCCGCGAGGACAGCAATCGCAACGCAATCAACCTCGGCATGGGTTTTGCCTACTAATGAAGCGCCGCTGGGTACTTGTTGCGCTTGCGCTGACGCCGGCAGCCATCGTGCTGCCGGCAGCTGCTTCGACCTACCTTTCGATCGAGGAGGCGCAGAAAGCGCTATTTTCGCAGGCCGCAAGCTTCGAGGACGCAAGCTTTGCGCCCGATGCTGCGCAGAACCAGGCCGTCGAGCAGGCGCTAGGCAGCGCCCAGCGCGCGCGGCCGGTGCGCGCCTGGCTGGCGAAGGATGCGGGCGGCAAGCTGCTCGGTCAGGTCATGCTCGACGAAACGATAGGCAAATACGAGCTGATCACCTACGCGGTCGGTTTTGCACCGGGCGGCGAAATCCTCGCTGTCGAAGTGCTCGCCTACCGCGAATCGCACGGCCAGGAAATCCGTTTCCCGGCCTGGCGCAAGCAATTTATCGGCCGCAAGGGCGCGGAACAGATGCGCTTTGGCGAAGCGATCAAGAATATCTCCGGCGCCACATTGTCCTGTCGTCATGTCACCGAGGGCGTTCAGCGCCTCGCCGTGCTGCAAAAACTCGCTTTCGTCGGGCGCGCCTGAGGGCTGGCCACCCCTTGCGGCAGCGCAGTCGCAGCTTCAGGCTTCCTTTGCCCGAAACTTCATTTCATAGTGCAAAAATAAATCTGCAAGCTATTGATTTATAAGTTTAATAAATTTCTTATATCTTATATAAGATATATTGCTACTGATTGAGCGCTTCCCTATACTTCTCCCACACCTTGACCGCCACGGCAGTGGGCTGCGACGGTTTTCGATCCGATGCACCGGGAGAATCCATATGAACCGCGAGATGCAGATTGAGCAGTTGAAGCAGGATTGGGCACAGAACCCGCGCTGGAAGGGCGTCTTGCGTAGTTACTCCGCACCGGACGTTGTTCGCCTGCGCGGTTCGCTCCAGACCGAACAGACGCTCGCCCGGCGCGGTGCCGAAAAGCTATGGACGTTGATCAACAACGAACCCTTCGTCAACGCGCTTGGCGCGCTGACCGGCAATCAGGCGATGCAACAGGTCAAGGCTGGCCTCAAGGCAATTTACCTGTCCGGCTGGCAAGTCGCAGGGGATGCGAATCTTGCGGGTCAGATGTATCCGGACCAGTCGCTCTATCCGGCCGACTCGGTGCCAGCGGTTGTCAAACGGATCAACAATACCTTTACGCGTGCCGACCAGATTCAATGGGCGGAAGGCAAGAGTCCCGGCGACGATGGCTATGTCGATTTCTTCGCGCCCATCGTGGCCGATGCCGAAGCCGGTTTTGGCGGCGTGCTGAACGCCTTCGAACTCATGAAAGCGATGATCGAAGCCGGCGCGGCCGGCGTCCACTTCGAGGATCAGCTCGCCTCGGTCAAGAAATGCGGCCACATGGGCGGCAAGGTGCTCGTGCCGACGCGCGAAGCGGTTGCCAAGCTCGTCGCTGCGCGGCTCGCTGCCGACGTGATGGGCGTGCCGACGCTGCTCGTCGCGCGTACCGATGCCGAAGCGGCCGATCTGGTCACAAGCGATGTCGACGACAACGACAAGCCGTATTGCACCGGCGAGCGCACGGTCGAAGGCTTCTACCGCACCAGGCCGGGCATCGAACAAGCGATTTCGCGCGGGTTGGCCTATGCGCCCTATGTCGATCTCGTCTGGTGCGAAACCGGCAAGCCGGATCTGGCCTTCGCCAGGGCTTTCGCCGATGCGATCCATGCCAAATACCCCGGCAAGATGCTGGCCTATAACTGCTCGCCGTCGTTCAACTGGAAGAAGAATCTCGACGACGCGACGATCGCTAAATTTCAGAAGGAACTTGGCGCGATGGGCTACAAGTTCCAGTTCATCACGCTGGCCGGCTTCCACAGCCTGAATTATTCGATGTTCAACCTGGCTTACGGCTATGCGCGTGAGCAGATGACGGCCTTCGTCGAACTGCAGCAAGCCGAGTTCGCCGCCGCCGACAAGGGCTTCACGGCCGTGAAGCACCAGCGCGAAGTCGGCACCGGCTACTTCGACGCGGTGACGACGACAATCGAACGCGAAGCGTCGACGGCCGCGCTGAAGGGTTCGACCGAAAACGAGCAGTTTTTCGACAAGAAGTAAGCCTCGTCGTTAGTCGCGTTGCGCGCTATTTGGACATGGCGCGCAACGCTCTCAGTATTGCAGCAAGCGGGCCGAACGGGCCGGTACGCTTAGGCTGTATTGGTTATCCGCCGCGGCGATTGCCGCGCTGGAAACCAGATCGACAAGGCCGCCCGCGCTGCCGAGTACGCTGGTCGCGATGGCGAGCTTGGCCTCGCTGCCGCCGGTGTTCAGCACGAGCAGCACGTGATCGCTGCCGGCCTCCTTTTTGTCGAGATAGAGCGTCGCATCCGAATAGACATGCGTGCGGCTGCCGCTCGCAAGCGCCGGATGCGCGTCGCGCAGCTTCATCAACGTGGCAAGGTAGTTTTTCAGTTCTGCCTGCTGCGCGTTCAGCACGCTGGGCGTAGCGCCCACAGTCGTCGGCACGCCTTCCACGACACCGCTCGTGCGCGCGACATGATCGTCGCAGAGGCCCTGCGCGGCGCAGGTGTTCGATGCGACCTGAGCCGCGAAGCCCGGTACTTCCTGGCCGGTTTCGTCGCCGTAATAGATCGTGATCGGCCCGCTGTATGCGGCCATGAAAGCGAAGGCGGCCTTATGGCGGTTCCAGTAGTCGGTCTGCTCCGGGTTGGCGAAATGACCGCGCTGAATGAGATCGCCGAAACGCACGAGGTCATGATTGCCGAGCATCAGGTTCGGCATTGCATGATCCGGGTAGGCGTCATGCGTGCTGAATACTTCCTTGAGCGTCGTTGCGGGCTTGTTGCCGACGCCGCTTTCCTCGACCGCCAAGGTTTGCACGAGTCGGTAGCGGCCCGGAAAATCGAAAGCCGAGGCGAGCGCCGGCGCTGCGCTGCTGCCGTAGGCGGCGCTCGCAATCGTGTTTTCGTCGCTCCAGACTTCAGCCACCATGTAACCGAGCGGATGCACGCTGGCGCCGTTTGCGTCGGTGTAACTGACCGCCGCCGATGCGCCCTCTATCGTATTGCGCAGCGCCGCCCAGGCCGAGGGCGGGACTTGGTAGGCCTGATCGAGACGCCAGCCGTCGATGCCAAGCGTATGAGTCCAGTAGCTCGCGACCTCCTGGTAGAAGGCGAGCGTGGCTGCGTTGCTGTAGTCGTCGCAGATTTGGTAGGTGTTGCCCGAACAGCTCCCCAGTGTCTTGGGCAACTTGCCGCTTGGCGAGGCGACGAGATTGCTCTTGTGATGGCCGAACACGCCGTCGAAAAATACATAAAGGCCGCGTTTGTGCGCTTCATCGACGAGCGTTTTCGCCTGGGCGAGCGTGCCGAATTTCGGATCGATCTTGAAATAGTCGGTCGCGTAGTAGCCGGTTGCATCGAGCCGGTCGGTCCATTGATCCTGGCCGGTGATTGCATTCGAGGCGAATACCGGCGTCAGCCAGATCGCATTAACGCCGAGGCCCTTGATATAGTCGAGCGATGCAATGATGCCCGGTAGATCGCCCCTGTGATGGCTGGTGCCGTAACCGGTGTTGTAGTTTTCGCTCGCGTCGCCGTCGATGAACGCTTCGGTCATGATCTGGTAGATCCGCAGGCCGCACGCAGTGGCCGGCGCGCCTTTGTTACAGGCGAGCCGGTTTTCGGTTGTGCCGGCAAGGCTCGTGATTTTGAGCGTCGAATCCGGCGGTGGGCTGACGGGGGCGCTACCACCACCGCCGCCGCAAGAGGCGAGCGCGGCGACTAGTGCGAGCGGGATCAGGCGCGGGAAAATGCTGACAAAATTCTTGCGGGACATCTTGGCTCCTTTGGCACGCGGCCGACTTCGTTCCCTAACGATGTCACAGTAATGCGTTTCGGATCCTGATCGATATTGCCGGCGATTGATCAGAGCAAGGGGCTCACGAGCCGGGCCAGGTTTTCCGCCAGACGCGTCGCGCGCCCACGGCGGCTCCATCGCGCGGCGTCCAGCGGTTGCGCACTGAGCCGGTATTGTTCTTGCAGTGCGTGCAGTTGTTCGGCGAAGGCAATGTCGTAGACGACGAGCGTGAGTTCGAAGTTGAGCCGCAGGCTGCGGATGTCGAGATTCGTCGTGCCAAATAGCGCGAGGCTGCGATCGACGACGACGCTCTTGGTGTGCAGCAGGCCGCCGCTAAATTGTTCGATGCATACGCCGGCGGCAAGCAGGCGGTCGAAGAGCGAGCGACTGGCATAACGCACGAGCATGGAGTCGACGCGCTCCGGCAGAACGACGACGACTTTCACGCCGCGTAGCGCGGCGGCTTCGATGGCGAGCGCCAGCGGCTCGTCGGGGACGAAGTAGGGCGTAGTCAGCACGATTTCCTGTTGCGCGACATAAAAGGCGGCGAGCAGCAGCCGGTGTGCGCCATCGCCTTCGAAACCGGGGCCGGACGGCAGCACCTGAATTTCGCCTGCATCGGTCAGCGGCGGACTCATCGCGGCTAGCAGTCCGGGCGCGATGCTCTCCGGCCGCATGCCGGTTTCGACGCACCAATCCCACAGAAAAACGCCTGCCAGCGTCGCGACGACAGGGCCTTCGATTCGGCTCATCGCGTCCACCCATTCGCCGACACCGGCATGCTGTTTGAAAAAACGCGGATCGACGAGGTTGAGGCTGCCAGTCCAGGCGATGCGTCCGTCGACGATTACGAGCTTGCGATGCAGGCGCAGGTCGAATCTGACGAAAGCCGCGCGCAAAAGACCGACGGGCAGGGCGGATACGAGCCTGACGCCAGCCGTGCGCATGCGCGCGGGCCAGCGGCTCTTGAAAAACTCCCGGCTGCCCGTGGCGTCGAGTAGCACGCAGCAGCTCACGCCGCGTTGCGCGGCGGCTATCAAAGCCTCGGCCACTACGTCGGCCGCGCCGCCCGGATACCAGATGTAAAACTCCATCAGCACCGTATGCGTGGCGGCCTGAATGTCGTCGCCGATTTGCCGCAGGATCGCACCGCTGTCGGAGGCCAGCGCAAGCCGGTTGCCGATCTGCGAAGGCAGGCCGGTAGCGGCCATCGATGTCCGCTGGATCGGACGCCAGCGATGCGCACTGGCGTCGGCTGCGTCGCTTTGCCTTGGCAACCGGCGGACCCAATCGTCGAGCAGCGGCAAAAGCTCCCGCGCGCGTTTGCCGCGGCGGCGGCCGAGCGGCCGTTCGCCGATCAAAAGATACAAGCCGGCGCCGACATAAGGCAGAGCGAGCGCGAGCAGCATCCATGCAAGCGAAGTGCCCGGTGGATGGCGTTGCATCAATACGCGCAGGCAAAGCCCGATAAAGATCGCCGCGTGCGCGATGAGCGCGAAATAGCCTGAAAGATGGATCAGGGTGTCCATACGCTGTCTTGTGAGCGCTTGCGAGGGGGCACTGGAACAACATTAGGGTATCTCGAAAAACGTCCGCTTTCGTCGCGATACTGTGCTGCTCGCAAAAAATTACTCCTTACATATCAAACATATGTTGTGTCGCAATTTTTGCTCGCGCCTTGTTTCGCTTGGAAACCGGGGTTTTTCGAGGCGCCCATTACTCCGCATGCGGTTTGGCGTCGAGCATACAGCGCCGGCAAAAATCCGGACGCCAGTGGACGTGTGGGTTTTCGTTCGTTTGGGGTACTTGCGGGTCGTTGGCTGCTTCGGTTTCCGAGCGAGCTAGGCCAACTACAGTACCGACGATGGCCTGTAGATGCGCTTTGTGCTGAATACGGACAGAGTCGAAGTCCGTGCGGACCGCCCAAAACATGGAGAGTCCTTCCAGCCAGGAAAACTGTTGACGCCTGTCTGACACGAACGAACTATCACAGTTTTTCCGTGCATAAAAAAGAAAAAAGTGCTAGCTACCTCGGCTATGCGGCTTTTGAACCCCCTTCTCCCACGCCGGTTGAGGTAATCAGTTGTTCGCTGATGGCCCGGTTATAAAACTCCACGACCATATCGGCGATTTGTTCCGGCGAAGCCCGGCCGCCATGAACGTGCATGACGCCCGAGAAAATCGCCTTGAGGGCCGGCACGTTGATGGGTGGCGCCGAAGGCACCGGTGGCGTTAGATCCTTCAAGAGCATCGGCCCTTCGCCGGTTAGCAGCCAGTTTGCATTGATGCCGGCGCGCACGAGCCCTGCGATGGCTTGTGCGCCAGGTTCGCTGGTGCCTCCTTCGTACTTTCGATAAGTACTCAAGGGGATGCCGGATATGGATACTACCTCTTCCTGCTTTAGGGTAAGCGCAGCTCTTGCAGACTTGATCCGCTCAGGGATATTCATTTCGCACTTCTCCACTGGAAAGCGCGAACACGGAAGGGCGTGGTGCGCTCGTGCCTCGCACGTCACTATCTGATTGAGTCAAAACAAAAATCCCATATCAGGCAGGTTTTTTTGCCTGGCCAAAAGGCGTATAACCAAAAACGGGCGCCGACTTGGTTGACGACATTCCAAATGCGGTATCTAATGTCACCTATCGCAATCCGAAAAAAAGAAGCGATAGATGGCAAAGCGTGCAGCAAAAAAAGCCAGTCAGGAAGACTGGCACCCGGCTGACGTCAAGGCGACCCTTCACAAGGCAGGCATCACTCTCGCCGGCATCGCGAAAGCCCACGGTCTGACCAGCACCTCCACCTTGTCGGTAGCGCTCGTACGCAGTTATCCGGCAGGCGAGAAACGCATCGCCGATGCCCTCGGTCTACATCCGAAGGAAATCTGGCCCAGCCGCTACTTCGACGACGGCTCTCGCCGCCCTCAAGGCTTTCGCGCCGTCCAGTGTACCGCCGAGGCGCGCGTACGCAATGGTAAAGCGTGAATCCCTGCATGGGCCATCGCGTATTGTTCGCCTGTACCGCAGGCATCAAACCCGGTTGAAGTGTCGGTGTCGCGATGCGCGTTGGCGCTCGCGCCGTCTGTTCGGGTAAGCTCAATCGTCGTGCTGTGGGAGCATTCTGTAGGCGTTCGGACACGTCAGCCCGACTACGATTGAAGATCGCAGCGGTCGGCGATTTCCTGTCGAGTCGTTTGCAGACCTTGATGCGGCGTAGCAAGCGCTGCTGCCATAAATGGCTACCGAGCAGATGCCAGAAATGGAGAAGCCGGTTCGCGCTTATGCGCAAACCGGCTTCGAATTCTGGTGGCCAGAGGCGGAATCGAACCACCGACACGCGGATTTTCAATCCGCTGCTCTACCAACTGAGCTATCTGGCCAACGAGTCCATCAGTATAGCAACGATTCCCTACAAGTCAAAATTTAATTTCGCGAGACTAACGGGAAAGGAAAACGCCTCCCGTGCGGGGAGGCGTTTCTTTAGCCACGACAACGTGTATCAGTGCGCGGCCGCCTTTGCCGCCAGGATGCCAGTGTTCTGGCGAACATAGAGTTCGTCCCACATGTCTTCCGCGCGTTTGTCGCGATAGAGCAGCGAGCCGATGATCACCGCAAGGAAACCGATCGGAATCGAGAACAGGCCCGGATTCTTCAGTTCGAACAAGGGTTTTTCGAGACCGACGAACGAGGTTTCTTGGCCCTCGAACTTCTTCAGATCGTCCTTCGCCTTGGTGATGACCTTGTCGAGCGCAAGCTGTTGTTTTGCAGCCTTTGCCGTATCGCCGGTTGCAACGACCTGGGCGATTGCCTCGCGCTTCGCGACTTCGCCATCGAGCGCTTTTTGCGCCGCGGCCTTGATCTGTTTCGGATAGGTCATGTTCGGCGAAACGAGCACCAGCGTGATTGCGGTGAATGTACCGATCACCATGCCCGCGACAATACCGCCCGTATTGCAGCGCTTCCAGTACAGCGTCATAAGCACGCAGGGGAAGTTCGCCGAGGAGGCCACCGCGAAGGCTAGCGCGACGAGGTGGGCGACGTTCTGCCCCTTGGCTGCGATACCGATCACGATGGCGATTGCGCCGACGCCCACGGTTGCGATGCGTGCCGCGCGCACCTGTTCGGCATTGCTCGCGTGGCCGCCCTTGACGACGCCGACATAAAGATCGTGCGCCACCGCCGAGGCCGAGGCCAGCACCAGGCCGGCGACGACCGCGACAATCGTCGCGAAAGCTACGGCCGCCACGAAGGCCAGCATGAAATTGCCGAAGAAGCTGTCCCCGCCGCCGCCGAGGAATTGCGCAAGCAGCGGAGCGGCCATATTGCCGCCGGCATCGACTTCCTTGATCGCCGTGGGGCCGACCTTGATTGCGCTACCCATGCCGAGGAAGATCGTCAGCACGTAGAAGCCCCCGATGATCGCCATTGCCCAGATCACGGACTTACGCGCTTCCTTGGCGGTCGGCACGGTGAAGAAGCGCATCAGGATGTGCGGCAGGCCGGCCGTGCCGAAAACGAGCGCCAAGCCGAGCGAAATCTGGTCGATAGGCGCCTTGAAGTAGAGACCGGGTTCGAGAAAGCGCTGGCCCAGTTCGGTGGCGCTCATGTTCTTGGCCGGATCGCCGAGTAGCGCTGCGACTTGGGCCTGAACCTTGGGATCGGCCACGACGCCATCGAGGAAGGCCGGCAGGCTAAAGCCGTACGGCGCCCAGACGAGGACGACGAGCACGAGCGAGGCGATCACGAGTAGCACGGCCTTGATGATCTGCACATAGGTCGTCGCGACCATGCCGCCAAAGAGCACGTAGGCGAGCATCAGGATGCCGACTGCGATGACAGAGATCTCGTAGTCGATGCCGATCAGCGTTTTCACGAGTACGCCGCCGCCGACCATCTGCGCGGTCAGATAGAAGGTCGAAACCGTGATGACCGAGAGCGCACCGACGATGCGCGTTTTCTTCGGATCGTTGCGGTAGGCCAGAATGTCGGAGAGCGTGTATTTGCCGATGTTGCGGCACGGTTCGGCGATCACCAGCAGTACCGTGATGTAGGCGACGAGCCAGCCGACCGAGTACATGAATCCGTCATAGCCATAGAGGCTGATCAGGCCCGCGATACCAAGGAAGGACGCGGCCGACAGATAGTCGCCCGCGATTGCCCAACCGTTTTGCAGGCCGGAAACGCCGCCGCCTGCCGTATAGAAGTCGGCTGCCGAATGCACGCGTTTGGAAGCCACGTAGGTGACGAACATCGTCACCGCGATAATCACTGCGAATACGCTGAACGTGAGCCAGCGCCATTCGGGTTTGACTGCGCCCTGGGCGAGCACGGGCCCAGCCGCCAGGATGGCCGCGAGCGCCAGCGCGCCGGGCAGGAGTTTCTTTTGTAGTGACATCTTTATGCTCCAATCCGTTCGGCATCGCGAACGAGTTCGTCGGCCATTGCATCGAACTCGGTATTGGCCTTCTTCGAGTAATAAAAAGCGATGCCCCAGGCGACGATGAATTCCGACAGCGCGAACAGCAGGCCGAGATTCAGCGGCCCGAAAACCTTGATCGCGAAGAGGTCGTGGAAATACGCAGCGCCGAGCGGCAGCATGAAGTAATAGGCAAGCGAGAAAAACATCAGTCCCATCAGGAAGCTCGTTTTCTTCGCATGCAACCGCTGGAATCGTGGATCGGCATCGATTGCCGTCCAGTTAATCGACTTGGTGTTCATATTGCCCCCTCCTTGGTGTGTGCCGACTTCGCGGCATCCATAGAGACTAGGCCTGATGACTGACTTGGCTCTTACGGGGGACTGACGGAATGCTTACTAATCCTGCGTCCGCACGAGCGTCACGCTGCACGGCGCCTCCGCGACGACGCGCGTAGCGACGGCGGGCATCAGATTGCGGCCAATCAGATTCGCTGGTGCGGCGCCCATGACGATGTGATCGACCGCGTTCGCGCGCGCGTATTCGAGCAGCGTGGCAGCGGGGTCGCTGCCTTCGAGCACATGAAAGCTCGTGCGTGCGCCCGGCAAGGCGATAGGGCTTGCCCAGGCGCGCAGTTGCAGCAGTTGTTGCAGATGCGCGCGCGGTGCGCTCGTGGCCTCGTCGGAGGTGCCGAACGCGGGGGCCGGACGCCCAACGCTTACGCAGGCAATGCGCGCGGCAGGCATGGCTTGCGCAAGCCGCGCGACGATCTTGCGGATGGCCTGCTGCTGAAGTTCGTTGGTGTGCGCAAGCGCGACGGCCACCATGATGATGGGCGCCGAATCGCTGCGCGCGGCGGGCGTTGCCGCGGCGCGGGGTTCGTAGCCGAGGCCGCGTAATCCGTCGCGCAAGCGGCGCAGGAGCCCGGGCCGATGACGCCAGTGCGCGCGCCGGCCCAATTCCACTTTATCGAGATGTTGCAGATCGAAGGCGAGTTGGCCGGCGCTCGAATAGCGTTTGTCGGCGGCGACTTCGAGGCAGCGGTAGATCACTTCCTGCAATGCAGGCGGCAAATCGGGCATGCGCGCGCGTGGTGGCACGGGATGGTGCGTGAGCCGCTTGCGCAGCCCGGCTGGCGAAGAGGGTGAGCCGAACGGCAATTGCCCGGTGGCGAGCTGATAAAGAATCACGCCGAGCGCGAAGATGTCGCTGCGTGCGTCGTCGCGGATGCCGAGCACTTGCTCGGGCGACATATAGGGTGCGGAGCCGAGCGGACGGCGGAACTCTTCGGCCAGGAGATCCGGTAGATGCGCGTGATGTGCGAGTCCGAGGTCTATCAATACCGCGCGACCATCGGGGCGCAGCATGATGTTCGAAGGCGTAAGGTCGAGATGGATCGCGTCGCGCTGATGCAGCGCCTGCACGGCCAGCGCGCTCGCCGTGCCTAGCCGGCAGACTTCCGCGAGCGGTAGCGGCGCCTGTTCCAGCGCTGCCAAGAGTGTCGCCCCCTCGATGAATTCCATTACGAGATAGGGATTGCGCGCGAGGTCGCCGACCGCGAAGAGCTTGGGCACCGGGCCGCCATCCAGCGCTTGCAAAACCATTTGTTCAACTTCGAAACCGACGATCGTAGCCGCCGGTTCGCCGTGTCCGAGGCGCGGCACCTTCATGACAAGAGGTTGTGGGAAGTCCTGGTGCGCGACGCGATAAACGACCGCCATGCCGCCCGAGTAAAGGCGCGACGCGATGCAAAATCCATCCAGTTCGACGCCTGTCTCAAGCTCGGCAGCCAGCATCAATAGACGCCCTCCACGAGCCTGGCGAAGCGCTCGGGCAGACCCGCCGCGCGGATCTTGCGCGCGGTCGCAGCGGTGTCGTACTGCACGCGGTGCCAGGTGAGTTGCGCCTGGCGATTGTCGAAGATCGCGTACCAGGCGCCGGGCAGGCCATCGCGCGGCTGGCCGCAGGAGCCGACGATGGCGAGCCAGCGCCGGTGCGGCGGAACCGGGATCGTCACGCCCTGCGTCGGTGCGAACGGCGCGAAACGCCCGTCGGCGCCGGTGAAATAAAGCGCCGGGTCATGCACATGACCGCAGAATACATAGTGCGTTCGCGCGGCATTGAGACTCGCGCGCGCCTGTGCGCCATCGGTGACGTAGGAAAAGGCCGCGGGAGCTTCGGCGCTGCCATGTACCCAGGTCGTGTCGCCATCGGCGATGACCAGCGGTAAGGATTCGAGAAATGCCCGATGCGATTTGGATAGGCGCGCGCGCGTCCAGTCGATTGCCGCGAGCGCTTCGTCGTGCATATCGGTATAGCCGTAGACCACGGCCGCATCGTGATTGCCCATGATGGCGCAGCGCAACTGGTTACCCAGGCCAAGGATTCGTTCGATGACGGCTTGCGGATCAGGCCCGTAGCCGACAAGGTCGCCCAGCGCCACGACGCAATCGGCTTCGCGTGCGAAAGCGTCGTCGAGGCAGGCGTCGAGCGCTTCGATATTGCTGTGGATGTCGGCCAGCAGGGCGATTTTCATGTGCGGCGGGGTTTGCGGGGGCGATTATGCAAATCCGTGGGATGCACGGACTTACAGGGGTCTTTACCTTAAGCGCTCCAGCGCGGCGCGGCAAGACCGCGCGGCAAAGTTGCGCCCAGGATTTCATTTGTCGAGTAGTCGGAGGGTCTGCCACAAGGCAAGGCCGATTATCGCCAGACCCGCCAGTATCATCCAGCCGGCGCTTGCCGAATCGGCGCTGCCCTGGATCGCCATTGCACCGTAAGCCGATGGCATTGCCGTGGATGCGAGCACCGCGATCCTGAACGCTTTCCCGTTCTGCATTCGCGCTCCCAAAAAAACAGCCCGCGCGAAGTCGGGCTGTCCGCAACGATGCCCCGGCATTCGCGCCGGGGCATCGTGTCGTCCGGTTATGAATGATGAATGTCGCGGTCCTTCGTCTCGGGCAAGAACAGCGTGCCGAGAACCGCCGTCATGACCGCAATCACGATCGGGTACCACAGCCCGTAGTAGATATCGCCGGTGGCGGCCACCATGGCGAAGGCCACCGTGGGCAGGAAGCCGCCGAACCAGCCATTGCCGATGTGATATGGCAGCGACATCGAGGTGTAGCGGATACGCGCCGGAAACAATTCGACGAGCCAGGCGGCAATCGGACCGTAGACCATCGTCACGTAGATCACGAGCAACGTCAGCAGCGCCAGCACAGCCAGGTAATTCGTCTTGGCCGGGTCGGCCTTCTCGGGATAGCCGGCTTCTTTCAGGGCCGCACTGAGCGTCATCGTGAAGGCCCCCAAGTTGGCGCTGAAATCTTCCTTCGGCAGACTGGTGCCCTCGAAGCTTGCTAGCGTTTTGCTACCGATCTTGATGTGGGCCAGCGTACCGGGTTCGGCGGCCTCATTGGTGTAGGGGATCGCCTTGCGTGCAAGTTGGCTTTTCGCGATGTCGCAGGAACTGACGAATTTGGCCTTGCCGACCGGATCGAACTGGAACGCGCAACGGGCCGGATCGGCCACCACGGTGACCGGGTTAGCGGCTTGCGCGGCGAATACGTCCGGATTGCCGAACTCGGTCAGCCCCTTGAAAATCGGGAAATAGGTCAGTGCCGCCAGTACACAGCCGAGCATGACGATAGGTTTGCGCCCGATGCGGTCCGAGAGGCTGCCGAAGATGATGAAGAACGGCGTACCGAGCAAAAGGGAGCCTGCGATCAGCAGGTTGGCGGTCTGCGCTTCGATCTTGAGCGTTTGCAAGAGGAAGAACAGCGCATAGAACTGGCCGGTGTACCAGACCACCGCCTGGCCGGCCGTGCCGCCGAGCAGCGACATGATGACGACCTTCAGGTTGTCCCAGCGCGCGAAGGATTCGGTCAGCGGCGCCTTGGACGCCTTGCCCTCTTGCTTCATCTTCAGGAAGACCGGCGATTCGTTGAGTTGCAGGCGGATGTAGACCGATACGATCAAGAGCAGCACCGAGATCAGGAACGGAATGCGCCAGCCCCAGTCTTCGAACGCATCCTTGCCGAGCACGGTGCGGCAGGCGAGGATCACGAGCAGGGAGAGGAAGAGGCCGAGCGTGGCCGTGGTTTGAATCCACGAAGTGAAGAGACCGCGTTTACCCTTGGGAGCGTGTTCAGCCACATAGGTGGCCGCGCCGCCATATTCGCCGCCGAGCGCCAGGCCTTGCAAGAGACGCAGGGCGATCAGGATCACCGGCGCAGCGACGCCGATGCTCGAATAGTCCGGCAGCATACCGACGATGGCGGTAGACAAACCCATGATCAGAATCGTGATCAGGAAGGTGTGCTTGCGCCCTATCATGTCGCCGAGCCGGCCGAACACGATGGCGCCGAAGGGCCGCACGGCAAAGCCGGCGGCGAAAGCGAGCAGGGCGAAGATGAACGATGTCGTCTCGTTGACGCCGGCGAAGAAATGCTTGGCGATGATCGCCGCGAGCGAGCCGTATAGATAGAAGTCATACCATTCGAATACGGTGCCGAGCGAGGAAGCGAAGATGACGCGCCGCTCCTCCTTCGTCATGCCGCGATTTGGGGCCGTGCCCGCAGTCATGCTGCCGCTCTCTGCCATGGGTCTCTCCGTTGTGGTTTGGGGTGCCAAGGAAACCCGGTTTCCTTGCGAGACCGGCTTACCGCGTAAGCCTCGCCGCTACCCGAGTCTCGATCGAAATCCGCCGCAATGACGCATCCGGTCGCTTGAGGCTAGGCAGAGAGGCTTACGCCCCGCTTACACTGCGGTGCACATAAAAGCGAGATAAAACAGTGACTTGGCAGTAGTCGTTCAGCCTGGAGGCGTGATGTCAAGCGAATGTTCGCCGCTGCGCGGGAATTCGACGCAGAAGTGCGCGCCGAAGGCTTCGTGCGATACGCCTAAATAGGCTTTGCCGCCGTGCAATTCGGCGATTTCGCGCACGATAGGCAGGCCCAGTCCGCTGCCCTCGACGCCGCTTCCGAGCACGCGGTAGAAACGTTCGAACACGCGCTCGCGCTCGCTTTCCGCGATGCCGGGGCCGTCGTCTTGAATACCGATCATGGCCACGCGCGGACGTTCGGCGTCAAAAGCGCTGAAAACCGTGATGCGGCCGTCGCGCGGCGTGTATTTGATGGCGTTGTCGACGAGGTTGCGCAGTAATTCACGCAACAGCACAGGATTGCCGTCGATGAGGAGCGGCCAGCCGCTCGTCTCGGCGCCCAGATCCAAGCCTTTTTCGATTGCGCGCGGAACGAACTCGGCGGCGACCTCGCGCACCAGCACTTCGAGTTCGACCGGCTCGAAGCCGTGCGAAGCCGAAGAGCTGGCCTCGGCGCGCGCCAGCGCGAGCAATTGGTTGATCAGGCGCGCAGCGCGCTGCGTGCCGGTCAGGATGCCTTCGAGCGAGGCGCGCAGCGCGGCCGGATCGCTTTCGGTCAGCGCGAGTTCGGTTTGTGCGCGCAGCCCGGCGAGCGGCGTGCGCATCTGGTGCGCCGCGTCGGCGACAAAGCGCCGCTGCGCCTGGAGGTTTTCGTCGAGCCGCAGCATCATGTCGTTGAAAGCGACGATCACGGGCCGCACTTCCTCCGGCACCCCGCCCGGATCGATGGGCGAGAGGTCCGCCGGCCGGCGGCGTCGAATCAGCGCTTGCAGTCGGTTGAGCGGCGCGATGCCGCGCGTGAGCCCGAGCCAGACGAGCAGGACGGTGGCCGGAATCACAAGGAATTGCGGCAGCAGCACGCCGGTGACGATGCGCGAAGTCAGCTGCTCGCGCTTGTTGCGCGTTTCGGCAACCTGGACGATCACGCGCCGGCCGCCGAGCAAAAACCGGCGGCTGGCGATGCGAACGTCCTCGCCGCCGAGTTCGGCGTCGCGAAACTGCACTGCATCGCCCGGTTTTTGCAGGGATGTACCGCCGCCCCGCGGCAACTCGGTGTCGCCCGCAATGAGTTCGCCGGCCGGGCCTAGCACCTGGAAATAAACCGCGTCGTCCTCGTCCGCGTGCAAGAGCACACGCGTTTGTGCCGGCACGCCGGCAACGATGCGGCCTTTTGCGTCTATGCTCAGGAGTCGCGCAATCGCGGCGACATTCTCGGCGAGCGCGCGATCGTACGGCTGGTTCGAGATGTTCTGCGCGACATGGTGGGTCGCGACAATCGAGATCGGCCACAGGAACAGCAGGGGCGCGAGCATCCAGTCGAGGATCTCGCCGAACAGCGAGTACGGCGTACGCGCGCCGCCGGGGCCGCCTTTCGCTTCACGCCAGCGCCGTAGTCGCATCCGGTTTTTCCAGGCAGTAGCCGAGCCCTCTGACCGTTGCGATGCGCAGGCCCGAAGGTTCGAGCTTCTTGCGCAACCGATGCACATAAACCTCGATTGCGTTGTGCGAAACCTCTTCGCCCCAGCCGCACAGGTGATCGACGAGTTGCTCCTTGCTGACGAGCCGGCCGGCGCGCAGCAAAAGCGTTTCGAGCACGCCGATCTCGCGCGCAGACAGTTCGACGATCTGCCCGCCCATCGTCACCACGCGGTCGGCTTGGTCGTAAGTCAGATTGCCAATTGCGATGCAGCGTCCCTGGCCGGTGCCGCGCCGCGTCAGCGCGCGGACGCGGGCTTCGAGTTCGGGCAGCGCGAAGGGCTTGGTCAGGTAATCGTCGGCCCCCGCGTCGAGGCCGCGTACGCGATCCTCGATTGCATCCTGTGCGGTCAGGATCAGCACCGGCGTGGTCGATTTGCGTGCGCGCAGGCGCTTGAGCACATCGATGCCATTGAGCTTGGGCAGGCCCAGATCGAGCAACACGAGATCGAAACCCTGGCTTGCCAGCGCTGCGTCGGCATCGGTTCCGGTTGCAACATGATCGACCGCGAAACCGCCACGCTTGAGCGCGCGTACGAGGGCGTCCGCAATGATCTCGTCATCTTCGGCAAGCAGGATGCGCATCTTCTCTCTCCGGGCTTCGGGCCACTGACGGCGCGGGCTGCGGCGAGTGTAGCACTGGCGCTGCGGGCTTTCGGGAGAGAGGCGTTGGCGCTTTTTTCCAAAAGCGCGTCTAAGCTATAAAAAATGTCCGCCGTAAAGTGTTACAGCGGAAAAACCACTGGAGAATTTCCAATCGCCACGCCAGTGCTGCTTGGTTGGAAAATTAACGATCCAGTGCGGGCCGTCCAACTCACAAACCTCGGTGACAAACAAAATGGCACCGATATTTGAAAAAACCGGCGCAAGGCCGGTTTTTTCATGCGGCGAGGCAAATTCAGCCCTTCATTGCCTTGGCCAGTGCGTCGGCCACGTAGTCGAGGTTCTTGTTGTTGAGCGCCGCAACGCAGATGCGGCCGGTAGATACCGCATAGATGCCGGCTTCGGTCCTGATCTGTTCGACTTGCGTGGCTAAGAGCCCCGTGTAAGAGAACATGCCGCGCTGGCGCGTGACGAACGACAGATCGCGTGCGACGCCGCGCGCGGCGAGCCGCTCGGCGAGGCCGGCGCGCATCTGGCGAATGCGCTCGCGCATGCCGGCCAGTTCGTCTTCCCACATCTGGCGCAGTTCCGGATTGGCGAGCACGGCTGCGACGATGGCCCCGCCATGCGTCGGCGGGTTCGAGTAGTTGGTGCGGATCACGCGCTTGACTTGCGAGAGCACGCGGCCGGCTTCGTCCTTGCTCGACGCGACGATGGACAGCGCGCCGACGCGCTCGCCGTAAAGCGAGAACGACTTCGAGAACGAACTCGAAATGAAGAATTGCAGACCGCTTTGCGAGAACGCGCGTACCGCAACCGCATCGGCGGCAATGCCGTCGGCAAAACCCTGGTAGGCCATGTCGAGGAAGGGCACGAGGCCGCGCGCCTGGCAGGTCGCGACGACTTCGTTCCACTGCGCGTCGGACAGATCCGCGCCGGTCGGGTTGTGACAGCAGGCGTGCAGCACGACGATGGCGCCGGACGGCAGGCTCGCGAGTTTGGCCTGCATGCCGGCGAAGTTCACGCCACCCGTCGCGGCGTCGTAGTACGGATAGGTTTCGACCGGGAAGCCGGCGGCCTCGAACAGCGCGCGATGGTTTTCCCAGCTTGGGTCGGAGATGTAAACCGTGGCCTGCGGCACGACGCGCTTGAGGAAATCGGCGCCGACTCTGAGCGCGCCGGTGCCGCCCAGGGCCTCGATCGTGACGACCTGGCCGTTGGCGATCAGGGCGGAATCCTTGCCGAGCAGTAGCGTCTGGACCGCATTGTTATAGGCAGCAAGACCTTCGATCGGCTGATAGCCGCGCGGCGGCATCGCTTCGAGCCGCGCTTTCTCGGCAGCCTTGACGGCGGCGAGCAGCGGAATCTTGCCGTTGTCATCGAAATAAACGCCGACGCCGAGGTTGACCTTGGTCGTGCGCGTATCGGCGTTGAAGGCTTCGTTAAGACCGAGAATCGGGTCGCGCGGGGCCATCTCCACCGCGGCGAAAAGCGAGGCTGTCATCGTAACTCCAGAGTCGGACGGGGCATCGGCGCGGCAATGCGCCAAGGAAAATCAAGCGCAGAATTCTACCATCCGGCTGCCGCGCGAAACCCCCGTCGGATCAAGGAAGTCGGCTTGTTCCAGGCTAAGTTTTGATCCTGCCCGGAACAAGCCCGCGCGATGCTTATTCGAGTTCTTCGTACAGCGGCAAGGTCAGGAACTCGGTGAAGTCCGCGCGCGTGCTCATGTCTTCGAAGATTTTCGCTGCCCGCGCGTAGCTAGTGCTGTGCGGGCCGACCACGCCATGCACCTTGTCGAGTTCCTGCGGGATCAGTTCGCGCACGAGTTCGGCCGTGATCTTGCGGCCGTCGTCGAGCACGCCCTTGGGCGAGCGAATCCATTGCCAGACTTGCGAGCGCGAGATTTCGGCTGTGGCCGCGTCTTCCATCAGATTGTGGATGGGCACACAGCCGTTACCGGCCAGCCACGAGCCGAGGTAGTGAATGCCGACGTTGATGTTGTTGCGCAGACCCGCTTCGGTGATCGGCGCTTCGGGCTGGAAGTTCAGCAGATCGGCGGCGGCCACGACGATGTCGTCGCGCTGCCTGTCGATTTGGTTCGGCTTGTCGCCGAGCACGGCCTTGAACTCGGCCATCGCGGCATCGACGAGGCCGGGGTGCGCGATCCAGCCGCCGTCGTAGCCGTCGCCCGCGTCGCGCTTCTTGTCGTTGATGATGCCTTGCATGGCGACGGCATTTTTCTCCGGATCGTTCTTGATCGGAATCAGCGCCGACATGCCGCCGATCGCCGGCGCATTGCGCCTGTGGCAGGTCTTGAGCAAGAGCAGCGCATAGGCGCGCATGAAGGGCACGGTCATCGTGATCTTGGCGCGGTCGGCGAGGCAGAAATTGCGCTCGACCTTGAACTTCTTGATGCACGAGAAAATATAGTCCCAGCGGCCCGCGTTGAGGCCGGCCGAGTGCTCGCGCAATTCATAAAGGATTTCGTCCATCTCGAAGGCGGCCAGGATCGTTTCGATCAGCACCGTAGCCTTGATCGTGCCGCGCGGCAGGCCGAGTTCGTCCTGGGCTAAGCAGAAGATGTCGTTCCAGAGCCGCGCTTCGAGGTGCGATTCCATTTTCGGGAGATAGAAGTACGGGCCGGCGCCGCGCGCGAGCAGTTCGTGAGCGTTGTGGAACAGGAACAGCGCGAAATCGAAGATGCCGCCCGAAATGCGTTGGCCGTCTATGCTCACGTGCTTTTCGTCGAGATGCCATCCGCGTGGCCGCACGACGAGCGTGGCGAGTTTGTCGGCGAGCTTGTATGCCTTGCCGCCGGCTTCGAAATCGATCTGGCGGCGAATCGCGTCGTACAGATTGATCTGGCCTTGAATCAGATTGCTCCAGTTGGGCGTATTCGAGTCCTCGAAATCGCTCATGTAGCTGTCCGCACCCGAGTTCAGCGCGTTGATGATCATCTTGCGCTCGACCGGCCCGGTGATCTCGACGCGACGACATTCGAGCGCCGGCGGAATCGGCGCGATCCGCCAGTTGCCGTTGCGGATATGCGCTGTTTCGACGAGGAAATCCGGCCGCTCGCCGGCATCGAGCCGCTGCGCGCGCACGACGCGCTCGGCCAGCAAGGCTGCGCGGCGGCTGTCGAAGGCGCGGTGCAGCTTGGCGACGAAGGCGAGCGCCGCGGGCGTCAGGATGCGTTCGAATTCGGGCGTGATCGCGGCATCGATCCGTATGCCGGCGGGCAGATTCAGGGCCATGTTGTTTTCCTCTATTGAAAGTTTGTGGCCAATAAATGTCTATGTATTTGTTTCGAGCAGGGCCGTGAGCAAAAAAACCTAGTTGTTCGGCTTCTGATTCTGGCGTTTCATGCGGCTCCTTCAATAGCAGATGGGCAACGGCACGTCGCCCCTAGAATTACTCATCGGTACACCCAAGTCCTCGGCGTTCGGGTTTCTCGCTCTCAAACGTTTTACCTGTCCGTTTCATGATTGCTTTCTGTGCAACGCTCAAATCAGGAAATATGTAGCGCCTGCATAGATTTATTTCCCAGACATCCCCCGTTGCGGCGCTTACCGAAAACAGGCCCAGGTATTCCGTTGCGCCTGCTGACGGAGAGTCAGAACCAACACTGAAATCGTAATATCCCGGGTGTGGTGGTTTGCCGTCCGGGGTAGTCAAATCACCGTCGATGAACACCCCGGGTCTGGAAATCTTGAATTTCTCGTGTTTGAGCACCATCACTAGCACCTGTCTGGCTTGCGTCTGGGTCAATCCAGCGGAATCGATCGGCTGGCCGGCAAGCGAAAATGATGCGGCAAATGCAGCGTGGGCGAAAAACATCAACAGCAATGCAAACGAACGATTCATTTCGCGGGGCATGTCGCGCGCGCCTTTACTGCATTGATGATTCCGGCAAGATAGTGGTCGAAACCCGCTCGCCCGCCATTAGATGCGTTGCCAGAATTGAAACCAGCGCGAACCAGCGCCCGAGCGAAATCGAGAGGATCTTTTTTACCCCGTACCGCGCTTCCATATCGCACGGCAAACGACTGGGCGCACTGCAGAAATGAAGAAAATTTTGCGACCTTTATTTTCGTGTTCCCCTTTGGAGACTCCGCGCCAATCTGCATCGGAGCGGGTGCGTGTAGGGAAAAATAGTTGTTGAGTTCGCGAGCGATGCGTCCGGTGCCGTACTGACTTTCTTGTGCAGCCAAACCCAAAATGTTTTCCATCGGCACATCGAGTGATGCGGCAACCTGCGCGCAAGCACTTCGGTATTGATAAATGAACGCGACTGAATTGCTGTTATTGCAGAGCGCCGAAATCATAATCCCCCGTGAGCATGACGATAATCTTGGAGCGTTTCGCCATTCTTCGTGCTGTGTTGCCCGAGATGAAGAGTTTTTTAAACACATCGTTGTACGTTTGCACTGTATTCGATGTGTTGCGAGATTAGAATCCTCTCGAAAATCAATTTATTTTTGACTAAATCGCAAATATGGACCGCTTCAAGGAGATCGAAAGTTTTGCCGTGGCGGCTTCGCGCGGCAGCCTTTCCGCTGCGGCGCGCGCCGAGGGAGTATCGGTCGCCGTGATCAGTCGGCGGCTCGATGCGCTCGAAGCGCGCCTCGGCGTGCGTCTGCTGGTGCGTACGACGCGGCGGCTGTCGCTGACTTACGAAGGCGCGGCTTTCCTCGAAGACAGCCTGCGCATCCTCGACGAGCTGGCGAACGCCGAAGCCGCCGTGAGCTTAGGCGGTATCAAGGCGAGCGGGCACGTCCGGTTGACCGCGCCGGCCGGCTTCGGACGTCGGCATATTGCGCCGCTGGTGCAGCGTTTTCTCGATGAGCATCCGGAGGTTACGGTCGATCTCGATCTCTCCGACCGGATCGTCGATCTGGTCAATGAAGGTTTCGATTGCGGCATTCGTTTTGGCGAGCTTGCGGATTCCAGCCTCGTTTCAGTCAAGCTCGGCCAGAACCGCCGTCTAGTCGTTGCGAGTCCGGCTTATCTCGCGCGCTTGGGCGAGCCGACAAGCATCGAGGCGCTTGCGCAGCACAATTGTTTGACGCTGGGCCAGCAGCGCGGCTGGCTGTTCGCCGATTCTGCATACCCGGGTGGCGTGCGCAGCGCGAAGGTCGGCGGCCGGCTCGTTTGCAACGATGGTGCGGTGCTGCACGAATGGGCGCTCGCGGGGTTGGGGCTTGCCTGGCGCTCGTTCTGGGAGGTCGGCGAAGACATCAAGGCCGGCCGGCTCAAGGCCGTTCTCGAAGACTTCGCTGCGCCGCCTATCGGTGTGTATGCGGTTTTCCCTCAGCGGCGTCAGCTTCCCCTGCGCGTGCGGCTCCTGGTGGATGGCTTCAAGCAGGCTTTCGCCGCGACGCCGCTGGACGCGGGCCATAGCGAAGCCGCCCGCATATAGTGGGCGTCTTTATCGCGGTGCATCCTCGACTGCGCTGCCCGTGCCTGGGCCGAACGCGAATTCCAGCGTCCAGCGTGCGCGGGCCGGCATGCCCTTGTGTGAACCCGGCACGATTTGGCTGGCGCGGATGATCTGTTCGACATAGCGCGCCGCGTATTCGAGCCCGGCCGGCGCGGAGGTCTCCGTGCGGTCGATTGCGCCTCGTTCTGAAACATAGAGTACGAAACGTATAGCCCCCGTCGCTTCGCCCGCGAGCCCGAAAGGAAGCTCGTCGGGAAGCGGCGCAGCAAAGCGCGGGCGCTGATCCAGCGCGCTCGCTTCGATGTAAGGCGCGGCAAGGCCGGGGAGGGCCAATGGGCGATTGCTGGCGGCGACGGCCGACGATTGCGCGCCATCCTTCTGCGGCAGCGGGATTTTGGCCGCCTCGGGTAACGGCTGCTCGATAGTCGAAATACTTACGCGAAGCGTATCGACCTGCGTGTCCGGTGTCTTGAACGGCATACTGCTTGGCCCGGCGAAAACAAGCAGCAGATGGGCCGCAACCGACAGAACGAAGGCCAATGTCAGCCGCTGATCCTGCGGCGGGAAAACGCCGTGCATCACCAGCAGCCGCTCGTTAGCGCTGCGCCTTTGACGCCGGCCTGGTCCAGCGTGAGCGCGCCGCAGCGGTCGTCGCTCATCTTGCCCGTCGGTGTCGCAGTCAGCGTGTAGAGATCGCCGGATGCAGTTTGCGTCAATGCATACAGCGCCGCGCCGCTTCGTGGCGATTGGGCGAAAGGCAGCGTTGCGCTGTCGTACCGGTTGTTCTCGGTGTAATAGCGCTCCATGAATTGCGCGAGTTCGGCCAGATCGGCCTTGGCCTCGCCACGGTGGCCCGATTTGATGTGATCCTGATAGCTCGGATAGGCGATTGCGATCAGGATGCCAATGATCGCGACCACGATCATCAGTTCGATCAATGTGAATCCGCGTTGCATGGAGTGCACCTCAGCGCAGAATCACTTCGCGCCAACTGATCCGCGTTCCGGAGAGCACGCCGGGTGGCAGGCGCGTTGCGGGCGGCGCGGGATCTGCCGGGTCGAGCTTGGTGATGTTCGAGATGGCAATCGCGGTCGTGGCGCCGGTACCGGCAGCCAGAATCGTGCTGCCGTTGAGGGCGCCGCCCACGGGCACGCCCGCGACCGTCGAATCCTTGCCCACGAACACCTCGGGCAGTAAACCGCCATAGTCGTAACGCGCCGCCATCAGATAGCCGGTGCCGCCGAAATCGCACGACGAGGGCGAGGGGATGAAGGTGTTGTAGAACACGATGCCGCTCAGAACGGTGGGCGTGCCGACGACGCGCTCGCCCGTGGCCGGCAGGTCTTCGACCCAGCCGGTGTTCACGCTCCAGTCGATCGGTATATTCGCGAGCGTCCGCTCGGCGCCGCTAGCCGTTATCGTCTGCACGAGATAATCGGCGCGCCGCGTCGCCACGTCCTTATCCCAGACGCCGTACATCGATTGAACCTGGCTTCCTGCGGCAAGCACCGCGTCGCTGTTCTCGATGTACTTGCCGGACCCGAAATAGACAATTGCGCTATTAATGTCGATTGGATGGCGCGTGATCGACGGCGTGGCCGTGATTGCCTGCCGTTTCGCGCTCGGGCAGGGGTTTGTCGTATCGATACAGGCGACTGCGAGCGGGTTGCCCGATAGCGCGACTTTCCAGTTCGCCGGGTCCGCATCGGAGATGTCGAATTTCCATAGATTGCCTTTAAGGTCGCCAGCATAGAGCGCCTCCGGCGTGCCATCGAGATTCGCGTCGAAGCTGGCCACGCCGGCAAGGCCGTTCGCGCCCTTGCTGTCGACTACGATTTTTTTGTAGTCGGTGGCAGTCCAGGCTGCGCCGCTCTTTTCCAGAAAGAGGATGAAAAGCGCGGCCTTTTCGCCAGCACTGTTGTAGCCATTGCCGACAATCGCGGCCCATTTGCCGTTGGCCATCCGTGCGATCAGCGGCGTGCCATAGACATAACCGATGTCCGGATCGTCGGAAGACGTGAATTCCCAGAGTCCGACCGAGGCGGCACGGCTCTCGGAAAAGTTTGCGGGTTGCGACACGTCGAGCGCGAACACGCCCGCTCCGCCTTTGCGCAGGCCACTTACGAGCACGGACTTCCAACCGCTGGAAAATTTCGCGTCGGCCACTTCCGGCGAGCCATTGACGTAATAACGATGATTGGCGTTGTAAGCCTGGCTGGCGAGATTGATCAGATTCGGATAGACCTGCGATGGGACGTAGGCCAGCTTTTCAACCCCGCTGGTTGCATCGAAACCATGCAGCATGCCGTCATTGGCGCCGACGTAGACCATCGGCGTGCGCCCGCTCAAGCTCGCACGCCAGTTCGAATACTCCGGGTTCAGATAGGCGGACAGAAAACGGTTCGGCGACGAATATTGCGCTCGTGGCGTGCCGACATAGATCGGGCCGGAATCCACGATGTCGCCGAGTTTCGTAATCGGCCGCTGGCGGAATTGAGTCGGGCTGCCGCCCTCGTTCGCGCTGCTGCCGCGCAGGTACTCCAGCCGGTTTTGTCCGAGCGCAACGCTGTCGCCGCCACGGATTCTCGCCTGCTGGGCGGCCGAAATATCGGCCCAGCGGAAGGCCGTCGCTGCGCGCGTGTCGTCGCGCGCGGTGAGGATGACGCGTGCATCCGGGTTGGGCGCAGCAAGGGTTGTCTGGGCATTCCATTTCTGGGTCAGCGTGCCGCTTGCCGGGGCCACCGCGTAAGCGACGAGATCGCCGGTCCAATTGAGCGGATTGAACCGCGCCTGGTAAATCGTGGTGCCGTTGGTCAGCGATGCGGCATTGGCGCCGACTGCCGATGCCGCCGAAGCGCTCACGATCGCGGTGAAGGCCGTGTCGAGCGCTTGTTCGAGCGCGCCAGGATTGGTGACGAAAAAGTAGTTATCGGGTTGCCCGTCGCCGCCTGGCGCGCCATCTACCTTTTTGGCGTCCCAGGTATCGGTCGTATCGGGGCTTCCGGTTTTATGGAGATCCACGAAGCCGCCCCATTTCGCGGCGTAGTAGAGCGGGTCCTGCAGCGCCACGGCCGTTGCTGCGCCCGTTGCGTTGAAGGTGGCCGAACGCGCCGTGCGGTCGGTCTGGTCGGTGCAGGCGTTGCAGCCGCCGGAGGCATTGAGTTTCCCGGCCGGCGTGACCACGAGCGGCGTGGGGTCGGTGTACGAAAAGTCGTAAATCCCCGAATAGAAGTGCGGCCCGTCCCTGTTCGTGCCGGAAATGATGAAGCCTAGGCCCTGCGGGTTGTTCGTCGACGCCGACGTAACCTGGGTCGTCACCGTGATGTCGGAGCCCGTGACGGAGTAGCTGATCAGGCCCAGCACGTCCTGGTCGTAGTCGCCGCCCTGGTTGCTGTCTTCCCAATTTACATAGAACTTGCCCGAGGTGGCGTCCTGCTTGATGATCTTGAAGTCGACGATCGTGCCGGTGCCATATTTGCCGTTGCCCAGATCGAGCCGGTATGCCGGCTGAATCACCACGTTGCGGTTTCCGACCTTGACGTTGATACGCGGTACGCTCGTCGCGAGCGACACGCCGTATGTGTTCACCGTGTAAGACGTGGCGTCGCCCGCCGGCCCTAGCGCGCTGCGAATCGGGTTCGTATGCGCGAAATAGGCTGCGCCGGCCATGCCATAGGTGCCCTTCAGGCTTGGCGCTTCGGGACAAATGCCGGAGACATCGGAAAGATTGCCGACCGCCTTGGCGGTGCAAACGCCGTCCGAGCCGGCGCCGTTGGCGCCGACGAAGTAGTTCGCGCCGCCGCTGATGCCCTCGCCGACGCCGACCTTGTTCGTCCAGTCGTTCAGTGCGCCCCAGGAGGTGCCCGATGAAAATGCGCTGGCGGCCTGATCGTCGTCGTAGGACGAAACGCTGGCGTTGAAGACGAGTACGTTCAGCGGCGCGCAGTAGTTCGAACTATCGAGAGGATCGGCCCAGCTTACCGGAGCGGCGAGTCCGACGGCGGCGTCCTTCGATCCGGAATGGGTATAGCCGAATGCGGATGTGCTGGCGCGTCCCGCAAGATAACGCAGGGATTCGACATAAATTTCTGACATCGGATTGCCCCAGCTCGAACAATTGCCTTCCTGCGCCGGCTGGCCTTGCGCATTGGAGCCACCGCTGGTCGTTATGCCGATCTGCTGATAATTGCAACTGTCCCCGCCGATATAGTCCGAACTGGCGTAATCCCAGCCGTAAATCCGCAGCGCGGAAAGCGTTCCGATGATGCCGTTGTAGCCGGATTTGAAGATGCCCGTAGCAGGATCGATTTCGTCATTTGCCGTGCTCGTATTTCCAGACAACGACGAATTCGCGTTCTTGCGGACCACGCCGCCGGATATATTCTTCTTGAAGCTGCCCGTGGTCAGGCCGAAGAAAATGCGCGGGTTGGCGCCCTCTCCGTACTTTTGCAGGAGGCCGATAGGTTTATAAGCTGCGTCGTAAAGCTTGCAGCGCTCGCTGCCGAGCAAGGCACTGTCGCAGACCTTGACGCGGACAACGTAATCGGGGTCCGTCATGCCGGCCAGCTTGAGCCCGACGCTCGTCTGGACGGGATTCTCGGCGGAGGCGGCAAGCTCCGACAACACGCTGTTGCCCGCGCCGTAGCGGTTGCCGTTCGACAATATGCCGCCCGCAAAACCGTTCTGCGTAGCGTTGTACTTTTCCGACCACTGGCATTGGCGCCTTTCGCTGGCCGACCAAAGCGCGTAATTGCCCTGTGCGATGCGAATCACGGGCGGTGCTGTCGTGTTTTCCGAATGGCCGCTATCGGCCGCCGTGGTATTGCAAAAGGAAATGCCGTTGCGCGACAGATTCAGGGCAGCGTAAGCGCCTTGCGCAAGCGTGACGTTGTCGCGCATATCGAGCGTCACGCTGTCCGAACTTGTGGCGGAGATGACGCCGTAGAGTTTGCTCGTGGCCGACAGCGTAATGACGACTTGATCGCCGATATAGCCGAAACCGCTGGCAAGCGGCAGCGAAAGCGTAGTCCCGGCCTGGTTCGATTGCGTCGCAAAGGATTTGGCGCTCGCGCTCGCATTTGCGAACGGCGTCAGACGGGCGAGATCGGAGCCGTCGTAGAACTTGACCCAGGAATGCGCGTCGGACGGCAGGTTCGCGCGTTCGAGCACGGTTTCGCCCGCCGTGTCGGTACTCCGCGCACCGCCGAAAAGCACCTTGCGCATGACATCGGCACGCGTCATGGCAAGCCAGTTGAGAAAATTACCGCTCCAGTTACCCGCGCAATATTTGTCGCCGGTCGTGGCGGCAGGCTCGAAGCGGCTCGCGCCGACGTTGTAGCTGTAGCATTTGTAGGGATCGAAGTAGCCGTAATAGTCGAACGAATGCCTGTAGGTCGTCTCGATGCCGTCGTTCTTCTCGGGGTCAAGGTCGGTGTAGTCGTTATAAGCCTTGTAGAAAAGCTGATGATCGCGGGAAGCGTCCAGCATGACGATGGGCGCGACCGGACGCGAGACGAAGAGCGGAATGTCCGGAATTGCAAGCGGCGTCGCCTGCACGGCTTGGGGCAGGAGCCATGCGATTTGCGCCAGCAGCGTAAGTTTCACGCCATGACGTAAGGATTTAACGGGAAAAGGCATTCGGCCGTTTTTCTGCTCAGTGAGCATAGGTGCTTTGCAATCCGACGGCGGTTCGGGCGTTTTGCCCGACAGCATGGACACTCGCGCGGAACACGAAGCTCGCGCCCTCGCTGGCGCCCGGCGTCGGTTTCAAGCCGGCAAATTCGAGGTAATAACGCGGTTTGCCGGCAAGCGCGGAGGAGAGCTGCAGCGAAGCGTCCGTGGCCGGATCGAGCGCGGCCGAGCGGCCGTCGCTCCAGTCGTAACCCAACGAATCCGGCGCCGAGCCGGTGGCGCAAATGCCGTTCGTGCAGGCTGTGTCGCCATCGAAGGCGCCGAGCGAAAGCGTCCTGTTTTCGGCCGCACGCAAGCTCGCCTCGGCCGCCTGCAAGGCGACGGAGCGGTCGCGGCTGTGTCCGGCCATGCGTTCCTGCATGCCCGAGGCTTGCATGCCGGTGATGCCGATCATGAGCAGCACGAGCATGAAAACGAGCACGATGACGAGCGAAAAACCGTTTTGCGATGATCTGGTCACGATCAGCCTGTGCGGTTACGCAGGGATACCGTGAAAAACGCCGGCGCATGCAGGCGACGATCTCTTGCAGTGACTGCGCCGCCGTCGCAGTCGTAATAGATTTGCGGTGCCGTCGCGAGCCCGTCGTCGAGACTGCTCGTGAGCAGGCACACGCGCACGCTCAACACGCGGCTCCAGTCGCCGACGTCCGCCGCCCTGACATACTTGTTGGCGGTCGTGTCGCCATCGGTGTCTATGCCATACAGGAAACGGAGATCGTCGATGCCTTCGGCGATTTCCTCGTCGCTTGCGCTGCCGCCGCGCAACGTTCTGCGCATCAGCACATGCCGCTTATCCGCGCTGGTTGCCGCGTAGTAATAGCTCGTAATGAAATCGAATACTTCGGCAGTGCGCGCATAGGGCGACGCAACACTGGCGGAACTGTTGCCTGCCGCGCCGTGGCTCAATGCGAGCGGAGCGCCGGAGCCGGTGACGCCCGTCACCTTGAAAAGCGTCGAGTTGCTGCAATCGGCTATGACGGCGTAGTCGCCGGCGACGAAATCGCCCGCCAAGGCATTGATGTTGATCGCCGCGTCGGCCGTGGCCATGTCGGAGGAAAGACGGTAGCCGCCACCTGCGCCGAACTGCAGCTTGATCACGTCGGTGCCGGCGATGCGCCCCGCGATTGCGGCGGAAGCGTCGTCGTAGCCGCGCACCGGCGTGTCGTAGGCAAGTTCGGCGGGCATGCCGGAAGCGACTGTAAGCGGCGTGCGGCCGGAATTGCAGCCGAAGAAGCCAGCCATCCGCATATCGCGCCCGAGTATGTGGGAGGCATAGCGGAAGCCTTCCTGATAGCGCGCCAGCGCATCCCCGAACCGGGCGGTCGTCTTGCTTGTGATGAAGACTGCGGCGGCCACGCCCGAAATCAGCAAGCCAACGGTCATCGCGACCAACAATTCGACGAGCGTGAAACCGCGCGGGTGGGCGAAATTCGGCTTCATGGCTGGTACACCATCGTGAAGCGTTGTATGTCGCTGCGATCGCTTGCCCGGCCGCCGCCACGCGCCACGCGCCAGAAGATTTTGATCGCGATGCGGCTGCCGTTGTCGCAGGCGACGTCGGTGTCGCTGCCGTCGTCGGGCGTGTCGTCGCGGCAGACGACGGCGACGCCGCCCGGCAGGGATTTGGCGACCCATTGGCGCCAGTCGAAGGCATCGTCCTGCGCCATCTGGACCGGCGAACAAACGGCGGGGGAGGGCGTCGCAGCAAAGCCGCCAGCACTACAGTTTTGCGCGTTGGCGAGTGTGTCAGCTGCGCTCAGATAGACGAAGTAAATGCCCGCGTCATAAGCCTTGCGATTGGCGCGCATGCGCTCGGCAATGTCCTGCGCTTGCAGGGCGGCGAGCGAGTGGGAAACGGCATCCTTCTCGCGGACCAGCGTCTTGGCGATCAGCCCCGCCAGGCCGAGCAGCGAGAACGACAGAAGCAGCAGGGCGATAAGGTTTTCGATCAGCGTCAGGCCGCGCTGGAGATACTTCGATGTCATCATGCGCACACCGTACCGCTGGGCTGGGTCCGTATGCCGCCGCCGCGTTGAATGGCAAGGTCTACGCCGATGTATGCGGGCTTGCAGACGCGGATCACGCCGTCCTGGGAAAACTCTCCGACCGGTAGCGCGCGAATTGCGCTGGCCGAAGCCAGCGAACCGCTCAACGGCGACACGGACAAGTTCCTTTCCGGACTGCGCTGGCGCAGCACGCTCTCGTCCGCGTCGAGCGCGCCGTTGCCGTTCTGATCGACAAAGACGATCCAGCCCGTGGCCCAGTCGGTGCCGCCGTTGCAGGACGCGCTTGCGCCAAGTGTTGCCGGGCATAGTGCAACGGAACGGCCGCGGCGCACCGCTTCGCTTCTTGCATAGGCCAGATCCGCCTGCAGATTGCTGGCGGTTATGCTGATGCGATTGCGCTGGATGGTTGCATCGAAACTTGGCAGCGCGATTGCGGCCAGGATTGCCGCAATCGATAGCGTGACTAACAGCTCGATGAGCGTAAAACCACGGTTTCCGGGTTTGTCGGATACCACGTCGGAATCTCCCCCTTTCCCCGTCGCCGCAAAAATTTGCGGGAAGCCTCGGCCTTTATAGCGGGGTCTTCACGGCTGGATATGATGAAGGGGTGAATAGCGAAATAAGCGGGTCGCGCGGCGCGGCCTTGTGACGTATTTGGCAGGGTTTCGTGCGACAAGCGGTGGCGACCGCAATCGAAGCGGGCGCGGGTGGCGGGCCTATGCTTCGTCTTCACGTAAAATACCCGAATGATTTTGCTTGCAATCGAATCCTCGACGGACAGAATTTCTCTGGCCTTAAGTTATGGGGGCCGGATTTTCGTTCGTGAATTGGCCGACGATTCGCCGCGCGCCTCGGAAGCCCTAGTGGCTAAAATCGGGAGCCTGCTTGCCGCGCAGGGCGTGTCGGTCGGGATGCTCGACGCCTTGGCCTACGACTGCGGTCCCGGTGCGTTTACGAGCATCCGCTGCGGTTGCGCCGTGGCGCAGGCGCTCGCGCTTGCCAATGACATTCCGTTGATCGGCATCCCCTCGCTCGAAGCGCTGGCGCACACGCAGGCGGCGGCCGATCGCGTCTGTTGCGCGCTGGACGCCCGCATGGGCGAGGTCTACATCGCCCGTTTTCGTAAAGATGCGGGCGTGTTGCGGCTCGATGGCGCAATGGAATGTGTCGATCCGACGGCGTTCCGCCTTGCGGATGGTCCCTGGGTCGGCGTCGGAACCGGTTTTGCCGTGAAGGACGGCGCGCTCGCGGCCGCGAATCCCGGCGAGTTTTCCGCTGTGTTCGACGATATTCGGCCAGCGGCGCTCGCAATTTGCGAACTGGCGCTGCAACGCTATGCGGCTGGTGTGCGCGGCGACGCGGCTGCAGCCGCGCCGCTATATGTGCGCGACAAGGTTGCGCTGACCACGCGCGAGCGCCTTTTGCTCAGGAAATGACAAAAACATTATCGATCCGGGCCGGCGTGGAAGGCGATCTACCCTGGATCGTCGAACTTGAGCATCAGTTGCAGGGCTTCCCCTGGAGCGAGAGGAATTTTTGCGACTCGCTCGCGGGAGGCCATGACGTATGGGTTGTCGAGAGCGGTGGACGCCCGCTCGCGTTCGCGGTTCTGATGCACGCGATCGACGAGGCGCATCTACTCGATATCGGTGTTGCGCGCGACTTTCAGCGACGCGGCGTCGCCACGCGGATGCTGCACCATCTCTACGCGCGGGCGGCGGCGCTGGGCGCGGTGTCGATCTTCCTTGAGGTGCGGCCCTCCAACCTGGCTGCCGCTCGTCTTTACGAGCGCGAGGGTTTCGTGGTCGTCGGGCGTCGCAGGGCCTACTATCCGGCGGCCGACGGGCGCGAGGATGCAATCGTAATGATGAGGGGGCTTTGATGGTTTCCGGCAAGACGCTCGCGCGCATGGGGCTTGGCCCGGTTTGGCGCCTGCGGGCGTCTGCTGCGGAAGATGTTGCCGACGTGCCGGTGGAGGCGCCCCGCGCGCAGGATCTCCCCGCGCCGCTCGGCGATGTACTTGCGCGCGTCGATTTTGCGCGCGACAAGACGCCGGTGCAAATCGTTCAGTCGCCTGTCATGGGCGGATCGGCGCCCGAATGGACATGGGACGAACTTGGCGAGATCGTCGCCGGCTGTCGCAAATGCCGGCTGTGCGAACGGCGTAAGCAGGCGGTGCTCGGCGTCGGCGACCGCGATGCCGATTGGATGTTCGTCGGCGAAGGTCCAGGGGCCGAGGAGGACGAGCGCGGCGAGCCGTTCGTCGGCCAGGCCGGACGTTTGCTCGATGCGATGCTCGCGGCAATCGGGCTGGCGCGCGGGCGCGGCGTTTATATCGCCAATACGGTCAAATGCCGGCCGCCTAACAACCGCACGCCGGAGGCCGAAGAAACCGCCGCGTGTTTTCCGTATCTTGAACGCCAGATCGCGCTCGTGCGGCCCAGGCTCATCGTCGCGCTCGGCCGTCCTGCCGCGCAGATCTTGCTCGATCAGGAAGTGCGGATCGCCGGTGCGCGTGGCCGCGCCTATCGATTTGGCGGGATTCCCGTCACTGTGACCTATCACCCTGCCTATCTGCTGCGCAACCCGGCCGACAAGCGCAAGAGCTGGGAAGATCTTTGTTTTGCGCGCGATCTGATGGAAAAACAAGGCGAGGATTGAGGCGCGCAATACGCGAGGCGAGGAACGCCCGATTACGCCTCTGGCATGTCGGGTCCGAGGGCGATCTCGACGCGGTTTTTCCCCGAGCGCCTGGCTTCCTGCATTGCTGCGGCGGCGCGATCCAAGGCTTGTTCCGGCGTTTCGTCCGTGGCCAGTTCGCAAACGCCAGCCGAGAACGTGACGAGCTGCTTGCGTTTTTCATGCATGAAGAAGCGGCGCGTGGCTTCGCGCTGGAGGCGACGAATGATCATGGCGGCCTCGTCGATGTCGGTGTCGGGCAGGATGATGACGAACTCTTCGCTGCCGTAACGCGCGATGGAATCCTGCGGCCGCACGAGATCGCCGAGCGCCCGCGCCAGGTGGACAAGTGCATCGTCGCCGGCCTTTTGGCCGAGACGCTCGCCGATTTGTTTGAAATCGTCGACATCGATCAGCGTGAGGCAAAGCGATTTGTTCTGGCGCCGAGCCAGGTCGATTTCGCGCGCGAGCATCTCGTCCATGCCCTGGCGGTTGAGCGCGCCGGTCAAGGGGTCGTGACGCACGAGCAGGCTTGTCGTCGTGAGTTCGTTTTGCAGTCGCGCGATTTCCTCGTTGGCGCTATCGACCTCGTCGCGCAATCCCGAGAAATTACTGCGCGACGCCTCCGCGTACATCTGTACGCTGCGCGTTTCGCGCGCCAGATCCTCTATGACGGTGGAAAGATCGTTGATCGATGCAGCGTTTGCGACCTGTATTGCGCAGCGTTTGATGCGTTCGCGGTAGTCTTCGGTCGAATCGAAAAGCGTTGCGAGATGCTCGACGAAGCGGGTAAGCAGCGTCTTGAGCCGCTCCTGCGTTTCGACAAGACTCTTCTTGAGCGCGCTTTGTTTCAGGATCAGATCTTGCAGGCGCTGACTCAGGTTATCGATCGCTTTGCGATCGAGCGGACCCTCGGTGATCGTGAGCGCGTCGGCGATTTTCCCCTGCATCCGGCTATCGCCGAGCACGATATCGTTGATATTTTCGAAGACGAGCCGTAGCAGCTTGACGAGGCCATTGCGAACGCCGGCCTGATCCTGCGCATTCCATTCGACCGAGTACGAGAAGCTGCGCAGCCGGCTGAGAAATTCCTTGGCATCGAATTCGTCCTCGGGCTGGCGCAATTCGGCCGCGAGCGCCTTTGCCGATTCGGCCAGTTCGGGCGCTTCGACGAGCAAGCCTGCGACGGCTTCTTCGAGGATATGCGCGACAAGCGGGCGCATGTCGAATTCGCGCGGATCGATTTCTTCGGCAGGCGCCTGCGGCTCTGGCTCCTGTTTTATCGTGGCTTTGATTTCCGGCGGCGCTTCGATTCGCGCGGCAGGGTCTGCCGGAGGCTCGGTACGCCAGCTCCGGATGACGCCCCGGATCTGCTGGAATAGTTGCAGCTCGTCGTCGGGGCTCACGGCGAGCACCTGTTCGATGGCCTTGCGTTTCTGCTCGTTTGAAATCTCCGCATGGGGGCGTTCGAGCTGCGCGAGCAGATCGTGGATCAAAATGCCCCAGGGCGGACTCGTCTCGGCGGCCTCCTGCAGGAGCTGCTTCATTTGCGCACGGAAATTCGTCCAATCCGCATCGCCGATTGCACGTTCAAAACGTTGCGCAATCTGTTTCTGCTTGGCGGTTTTGCGCGCCAGCGCGGTCCACAGAGAACGCAGTTCGCGCTTGGGAAAGCTCTCTTCTTCGCTTGTTCCTGCGATCTCTTCGTAGAACTTGCGGAAATTGTCCGGAGTTGGCGGGACGCGGTTGACCGCGATCCGGAGCAATGCTTCGCGGGCAATGTCGGAGGGATTTTGGCTAGGCTGATTCATTGGTGTTTCGTTGCCGCGTGGGCGTTATTGCATGAGAGTTTGCGGGCGAAGAAGCCTTCCGCGCTGCCGACGATTCGATGCCGCAGCGCGCCGCTGCGCAAGGCAGGCAAGACTCGGTTCAAATTCCGTGCATGGTGGTTCGAGCTTGGCGGCGGAGCGTCCTTGAAAGGCTCACCAGTCTTGTCGTATATCCCAGACCTGCAATATTGCAATGCTTATCGGTCTCTCGGCGTAGGACGGCAATACATTCATATAATGTAGTTCGTAGCGGCCTGCGGGGCACGCCCGCCGATATACTTCGCAGACGGGCGACCCCGCGTAGTCGTCGAGTTCCCCGTCAGCGAGTTTGTTGGCGGACATCGAAATGGTGCCACAGCCTAAAACCCCTCCAAGCGAGCCGAGATTTTGACCAAGGCAATGGCCAACGTAAGCGTAATTCTGAGAATAGCTCAATATGCCATATATCTTCGGCATGAAAGCGGAACGAAAACTGATTTAATCCGGTTATCTGCAACGATCTAAAATTTCCCTCTGAAGAGAAGGCTCCAATAATCGCAGAATCCAGTAGTCGTCCTTTAGAATCCAGAAAATGGACGTAGATGCGGGTGGCGAAGGCACAAGTGTCAGCGAAAAGCACAACAAAAAAATCGCCCCAGGCAAGGGCCGTCACCAGACGCTCGCCTTTCACGGACGCTCCGATTGCACTGCCGTTCAAAAGAATTGCGCTATAAGAAGCTTTCCCGGCGCGTCCTTTGACGAGTAGTTCGGCCGTGATCTCGGGCGCCAAGCGCATACCGTCCTTGGTTTTCTCGGCAACGAATACCTGTCGGCGGATGCTGAAATGGCGCCACCAGCCCACCCTAAGATACATGAATCCCCGTAGCAGGCCAAAAGCTGCGGGCCAGAATCCGCGGAAGCGCGGTCTGGAAAGCAGGGTTACCTGAAACTGATCGTCGGCAAAGAAGCTAAATGAAAACTGATCAGATCCTGTTATCTGAAATGACCTAAAGTTCCCCAATGACAAGATCGTACCAATAACCGCCGAATCAATCAGATTGCCCTTTGCATCTAATAGGTGAATATAGATAGCTTCTGCGAAGCAATTGTCGCTTAATAGCACAACGAAACAATCGTGCCAGGCAAGGGCCGCTTCCAAGTATTCGCCCAATACGAACACCCCGATTGGCATGCCGTTCAACAGAATTGCGCTGTAAGGGTCTTCCTTGTCGGTTGCCTCAAAGATCAGTTTCGCCGTGATTTCGGGCGCGAGTCGCATATCTGCTCGAATTTCAGGTGCGCTTACATGAGCAGGCTGACGCCCAGTGCGGCGGCCGCGCCGACGACGAAAACATAGAGGCCCACGCAAACCGGCGCGCCGGGGCCACAGGCTAGGCCCGCCACCGCAGCGCCGGCCCAACCACCGGCTGCACCTGCGGCGGTGATGCCGGCTTCATGCAGGATTGCCGTGGTTTTGTTGTCGGCCGTCATGACGTTATAGACGGCAATTCCCAGACTGAGGACCATAAGCCCTTTGCCGACAGGACCGAGTATGCGCATCAATGCTGTGACTCTCGGACTGGATCTTGCCGAGGATTCAATGATTGCGCCATAGACGGCATTTTTCTCGGCCACGCTAAGCAGTGTGAAATCGGCGTTTTGGCCGTATAGCTTCAGGGTATTGTGGGCAATCAGTGCATTGAAGCTTATGCCACTCTCCTTCATGGCCACGGCAATGGCTCGCCCTAACGTGCTGCTCTGCCCACGTTGAATTTCAAGCATGAGGTTGCGCAAGGCATTGGCCTGCTTGGCGGCTTCCTTCCAGCTCAGGTGTCCTGCGAGGACTTTCATGCGGAATTCGCTATCCAGGCGGGAAATGTTGAAGGCATAGGCTTGCCGGGTTTTGCCGTCCAGAGAGAAGTGGGTGCCGAGAATGATGGTCTGGACGCGCAATTGATCAATAGCGTACTTGTATACGGCTTCGTCGTTACCGTGCGCAAATTGGATGCTGAAGAAATCCAAGTCCATTGGGACACTTCTCCCTTAACAACAATATCAGTGACGCACATCCTCAAGCTGGGAAACCGAATCGAACTCGCGCTGGTTCATCCTGTGGCGTATTTGCACCAGCAGCATCGTACCGGCGACGAAGCAGCCGAAGAGCACGATCACGGTGTGGACCGGGAGTCCGTAGCCGATCAGGATCGAATAAAAACCGGTCATCAAGAGGATGGCGAGGTTTTCGTTGAAGTTTTGCACTGCGATCGAATGGCCTGCGCCCATCAGGATGTGGCCGCGGTGTTGCAGCAAGGCATTCATCGGTACGACGAAAAAACCTGCGAGTGCGCCGATTGCGATCATCAGGAAGAGCGCCAGCTTGATGTCGTAGACGAAGATCATCACCATGACGACGATGCCCATCGCGATGCCCAGCGGTACGACCGAGGCCGCGCGCCGCATCGAGATCAGCCGTGCGGCAAGGATGGAACCGACAGCGACGCCGATTGCGACAACGCCCTGAACCATCGAGGCTTTCGACAGGTTGAGATTGAGGTTCATCTCGGCCCACTTGATCACGATGAACTGCAACGTGGCGCCGGCGCCCCAGAACAGCGTCGTTACTGCGAGTGAAATCTGGCCGAGCTTGTCGCGCCAGAGCAGGCTCACGCAGTGCCTGAATTCGTGCAGCAGGTAGAGCGGGTTGTTATGTAGCGGCTTGTGGTCGACGCCGGTGTCGGGAATCCGCAGATTCAAGAGCGCGGCGATTACGTAGAGCACGCCGACGACCGTGATCGCGACTTCGCCGCGCGTACCCACACCCGGAATGCCAAGCGCGAGCACATGTTTTACGACGACAGGTTCGATCAGCGCGCCGCCGATCAGCGTGCCGAGCACGATTGCGCCGACCGTCAGGCCCTCTATCCAGCCGTTGGCGACGACGAGCAGGCGGTGCGGCAAGAGTTCAGTCAGGATGCCGTACTTGGCCGGCGAATAGGCCGCTGCGCCAAGACCCACGATGGCATAAGCCGCGAGCGGATGCACGCCGAGGAACATCGTCGCGCAGCCAATGATCTTGATGCCGTTGCTGATGAACATGACGCGCCACTTCGGCATCGAATCGGCGAAGGCGCCGACGAAGGCCGCGAGCACGACATAGGACACGGTGAAGAAGAGCTTGAGTAATGGCTCGACCGCCGTCGCGGCGTGCATGTCGCGCAGGATGGCGATGGCGGCGATCAGCAGCGCGCTGTCGGCAAGCGCCGAAAAGAACTGCGCCGCCATGATGATGTAGAAGCCTGGGGTCATCCGTTCGTATCGAGTGGCCCCGAAGGGATCGCGGCTTTATAACACGAAGTATCGGATGACGCCTTGCTCGGGCATATGGCGGCAAGCCTTGCTCGCTGGCGAGGCCGCCGCATTTGTGTTGCAATTGCCGCGCTGCAATAAAAATCCACGCGCGCGGCGTTTTGCCTCGATTCCGTAGAAGCGGAGCGGCCGGGCGCGCATCGGGAGTTCATCATGGCAACCATGGCCGATCGTCGGCTTCAAGTATTTCTTGCCGTCGCCAAGCACCGGTCATTCACCCGTGCTGCGGAGGCTTTGTATATGACGCAGCCGGCCGTCACCTTCCAGATCAAGCAGCTCGAAGAGCATTTCAATACGCGCCTGCTCGATCGCGGCTACGGCAAGGTCACGCTGACGCCAGCCGGCAGCATCGTGCTCGAATATGCCGAGAAAATTCTCGGCGTCAGCGCCGAAATGGAGGACGAGGTTGCCGGTCTGACGCAGGAGCCCAACGGCGTCGTCTCGATCGGGCTGTCGCCGACGATTGCCTCGTACTGGTTGCCCTCGCTGCTCGACGCCTTCAAGCGCGAATACCCGAAAGTGATTCCGCGCGTGTTTCAGGGTAATTCGGAGTGGGTCGAGCGCCGCGTGGCCGAAAAGGAACTCGACATCGGCTTGATCGAATCGCGTCCGAACGATCCGGCGCTCGAATGCCGCGAAGTCTCGCGCGACGAGTTGCTTGCGATCATGCCGCCGGGCCATCCCTTGAGCCGTAATGTACGCCTGCGCGCCGAGGACGTCGGCGATCATGCGTTCATCAACCGCGATCCGGGTGCGGCGATCTGCGAGCTTATCGAAGAATTCTTCCGCGACGCCGGTTATCCGCCCGAGAACCTCAATATCGCAGCCGAACTCGGCAGCCTCACGACGATCAAGCATCTGGTGCTGCAAGGCCACGGTTTTTCTGCTGCCGCGCGCGCCTCGATCCAGCGCGATATTCGCGCGGCGACGCTCGTCGCGATTCCGTTCGATCCACCGGTCTTCGAAACCATCAGCGTCGTGCTACAAAAAGATAAATTCATGCCGCGTGTCGTCAGCATCTTCGCGGACTTCGCGACCGAGCATATTCGCGCGATGTCCGAGGCGCAGAAGCATGCCTAGGCCGATCCACGCCACAATCGATCCGGCCGCTTTCCGCCACAATTACATGCTCGCGAAGCATCGCGCCGGCGTGGCGCGCGCGTGGGTCGTCGTCAAGGCCAACGCCTATGGTCACGGCCTCTTTGCTTGCGCCAACGCGGTGCGCGACATCGCCGACGGCTACGCGATGCTCGATTTCGCCGAGGCCGTAGCGTTGCGCGAGGCCGCCTTCGGGCAGCCCATCCTGCTGCTCGAAGGCGCGTTCGATCCGGCCGACATCAAGGATGCCGCACGGCTAGGGCTCTCGCTCGTCGTACATGACGCCGAGCAACTGCGCATGCTGGAACTCGCGCGGCCCACGGCACCGCTCGACCTCTGTCTCAAATTCAACACCGGCATGAATCGGCTCGGTTTCCCTCCGTCCGCCGCGCCTGCGCTCGTCGCGCGCCTGCGCGAGAGCGGGGCCGCCAAGTGCATTACGCTGATGACGCATTTCGCGCGCGCCGACGAAGAGGCCGGTATCGCTGACGCGTTGGCCCGCTTCGATGCCGGCGTGGCCGGCCTGGATCTGCCGCAGAGCGTGGCGAATTCGGCCGCACTGATGCGTTTTCCGGCAGCCGCGCGCGATTGGGTACGGCCCGGCATCATGCTCTATGGCGCCTCGCCGATGCCGGCGCGCGCAACGGCCGCAAGCCTGGATTTACGGCCGGTCATGCAAGTGGAGAGCCGCATCATCGCGGTCCAGAACGTTGCGGCCGGCGAGTCTGTCGGCTACGGCGCGCGCTTTACCGCCGAGCGGCCCATGCGCGTCGGCGTTGTCGCTTGCGGCTACGCCGATGGTTATCCGCGCCATGCAACCACAGGTACGCCGATTCTTGTCGAAGGCGTGCGTACGCGCACGCTTGGCACGGTATCGATGGACATGCTGGCCTGCGATCTCTCCGCACTGCCCGAGGCAGGCGTCGGCGCGCGCGTCGTGCTGTGGGGCCAAGGCTTGTCGGCCGATGAAGTCGCGGCGGCGGCCGGCACGATCAGTTATGAATTGTTCTGCGCGCTGGCGCAACGGGTGCCGCGCGGCATCGGCGCTCTCGCCTGAAAGCCAAAATAAAAGTGGCCAAGAGCAAAACGGTTTACCAGTGCAGCGAATGCGGCGGCAACGCGATGCGCTGGCAGGGCCAGTGCCCGGCCTGCGGACAGTGGAACACGCTCGTTGAAACCATTGCGACGGCCAGCTTGCCCGCAACGAGTCGCTTTGCCGCGTTGGCTGGCGAAACCGGTAAGCTGCAAAAACTCGCGACGATTGCGCCGAGCGAGCATGTGCGCATGAGCACTGGTGTCGATGAATTCGACCGTGTACTCGGCGGCGGCCTGGTGACGGGCGGCGTCGTGCTGATCGGCGGCGATCCTGGTATCGGCAAATCGACGCTGCTCTTGCAGGCGCTTGCCGGCATGGCCCAAAAAAGCCGCGCAATCTACATCAGCGGCGAGGAATCGGCCGAACAAGTCGCGATGCGCGCCCAGCGTTTGCAGCTCGACTGTGGCGAACTCGAACTGCTGCCGGAAATCAACCTCGAACGCATTCTCGAAACACTGCGCGGCCAGAAGCCCGCGCTTGCCGTCGTGGACTCGATCCAGACGGTATTTTCCGAGGCGCTGAACTCTGCGCCCGGCTCGGTCGCGCAGGTTCGCGAATGCGCGGCGCAGCTCACGCGCTTTGCCAAACAGAACGGCTGTGCGCTCGTGCTGGTCGGCCACGTCACGAAGGACGGCAGCCTTGCCGGTCCGCGCGTGCTCGAACACATCGTCGACACAGTGCTCTATTTCGAAGGCGATACGCAATCGAGTTTTCGCCTCGTGCGCGCGATCAAGAACCGCTTCGGCGCGGTCAATGAACTCGGTGTCTTCGCGATGACCGAGCGCGGCTTGCGCGGCGTCTCCAACCCCTCCGCGATCTTTCTCTCGCAACACGACAGGGATGTCTCCGGCGCCTGCGTGCTCGTCACCCAGGAAGGCACGCGGCCGCTGCTTGTCGAAGTCCAGGCGCTCGTCGATCCTGCGCACGCGCCGAATCCGCGCCGGCTCTCGGTCGGCCTCGAACAGAACCGGCTCGCGATGCTGCTTGCCGTGCTGCACCGGCACGCGGGCCTGGTCTGCGCCGATCAGGACGTATTCGTCAACGCCGTCGGCGGCGTGCGCATCGGCGAACCGGCGGCCGACCTTGCCGTGTGCCTGGCCATCGTCTCGTCGCTGCGCAATAAACCGCTGCGGCGCGATTTCGTCGTCTTCGGCGAAGTCGGACTCGCCGGCGAAATCCGACCGGCGCCGCGCGGTCAGGAGCGCTTGAAGGAAGCTGCGAAACTCGGCTTCAAGATCGCCTTGGTGCCCAAGGCCAATCTGCCCAAACACGCCATCGCCGGACTCGAAACCATTGGCGTGGACCGCATCGAGCAGGCGATTTCCAAGGCGCGCGAGCTGGAGGCCTGATCCCGCTCGTCGAATTTGATCGAGCGGGTGCGCGCTGCTTCGCCGTGCTCGTAAAATAAGCGTTTTCCTGCACCGGCCGCCCCCGCCGGGCTTATCCCGAAAAGAAGGAGTTCCCATGCGTAAGACCTATGTGATCGGCAACTGGAAGATGAACGGCTCGCGTGTTGCGAACGCGGCGCTGCTAAATGGTCTCAAGGCCGGCGTGCCTGCGAAGAAGGGCGGTGTCGAAATCGCAGTCTGCCCGCCTTTCGTCTACCTCGATTCGGTGGCCGCCGCGCTGGCCGGTTCGCCGATAGCCGTGGGTTCGCAGGATGTCTCCGAATACGAAAAAGGCGCCTACACCGGCGAAGTGCCGGTTTCGATGCTCAAGGAAGTCGGCGCGACTTACGCGATCATCGGTCATTCCGAGCGCCGCTCGCTGTTTGGCGAAAGCGACGAATGGGTCGCGAAGAAAACTGTCGCAGCGCTGGCCGGCGGCCTCGTGCCGGTCGTCTGCATCGGCGAACTTGAAGCGGAGCGCGAAGGCGGCCTGACCGAGAAAGTGCTCGCGCGGCAGCTCGACGCCGTGCTCGCCGCGATCCCCGCACCGGTTGCGGGCAGCATCGTGATCGCCTACGAGCCTGTATGGGCAATCGGCACTGGCAAGACCGCCACGCCGGAGATGGCGCAGGAAACTCACGCCTTCATCCGCAAACACATCGAAAAGAGCGGTGCCGCCTTTGCTGCGCAGACGGCAATTCTCTATGGCGGCAGCGTCAAGGCGAGCAATGCCGAGGGGCTTTTCGCGATGCCGGACATCGACGGCGGCCTTGTCGGCGGCGCTGCGCTGATCGTCGAGGAGTTCGTCGGCATCTTCAACGCGGCGGCGACGACTTTCGCGAAGCGTTGACCGCTCTCAGCCGGAAAAAAGAAGGCGCTCTGGAGCGCCTTTTTTTGTCGGTTTTCAATGCCCGTTCAAAAGTCGTTCCGCGTTGTACAGCATGCGCTTCATTAACACCTGCAGCGTTTTCACTTCGTCCGGCGAAAAACCTTCGAAGTGTGCGTTGAGCACGCGTGCGGCATGGACGGGCAGGCGGGTATGGATGTCCTGGCCGGTTTCGGTCAAATATAGATAGGCTGCGCGCCGGTCGTGGTCGCTACGGGCGCGACGGATCAGGCTTTTTTCTTCGAGCCGGTCGAGCATCCGGGTCATCGAACCGGTGTCGTAGTGCACGCGTCGACAAAGCGTTGCCGCCGTGCAGCCCGGCGTGTCGGCGATCTGTACGAGTATTGCCCATTGGGCGCTCGTGATGGCCAGTTCGGCCAGCTCGCGATCCATTACCGCCATCATGCGGGCGCGTAAGGCATTGACCAAAAAGCCGAAACCTTCCTCCACGCGGTAATTTTCTGCGGAGAATAGCGGCGTACCTGCGATTTCATTCGCCATCGGAGTCCTCTCCTTAAATCGGATTCCTTCGATTACTCAAAGCGCGAGGCGGCTGCCGAGAGCGCCGCCTACGCACGTTCTTTTTTACCGCGTGATGCCCATACATGGAGCGTAGACTGACTGGGCCGCGATATCGAGTCTGGCGAAGTCGGCAGCGATGCGCGCCCTGCGGATCGAGCGATCTTACGCGGCTCGGGCAGATGCTGGCGTGACGTAATCGTGCTTTGGTATCGGTTTTCTGTGGGGTCGCGTGCGGCGACGTCAGTGATGGCGCTTATGCGCGGAAGCGGGCTTGCTCGAAGGTTTGGCCTTCTTGGCGGCGGGGGCTTTTTCGGCCTTGTGTCCGGTGTGTCGGCGGCTGTTCGAATGAGCGTGGCTTCTGCTGTGCGTGTCCGACGTCAGGCGCACGCGCGCAGCCGGGATTGTCGCGTTCGCAAGTTGTGGCGCGAGCACCGGCAGAGGTTCGGACATTGCCATGCTTTCGACGGCCGGCACCAGCAGCGTGTAGCCCGCAGCGAGTTGGCCGCGCGGCGGCAATCCGTTGACTTCGCGTAGTTTCGCCGCGCCGATGCCGAAACGTGCGGCGATCTGCTCGACGCGCTCGTGCTGTTCGACGCTATAGGTGCGCCACGAGAGCAGCGGTTGTTCGCCGGTTTCGAGATTGGCAAGAAAGGTCGGCACCTTGTCCTTCGGCAGGATCAGCATGCGTTCGCCCTGACCCGGAATCACCGGGCGGTTGAACGACGGGTTCAGTTCGAGAAATTCTTTGACCGGCATCTCGGCCAGCCTCGCGGCGGCGGTCAGATCCATGCTCGCCTGTGCTTCGACCGCTGCGAAATACGCGGTGTTGGGAATGTCCGGCAGCGTGATGCCGAAGAGCCGGGGGTTGGCGATGATGTTCTTGAGCGCCTGCAACTTCGGTACGTAGTAACGCGTTTCGGTGGGCATGGAGAGGCTGGAAAAATCGGTCGGCAGGCCGGCCGCCTTGTTGCGATTGACCGCCCGCATCACTGCGTTCTCGCCCCAGTTGTAAGAGGCGAGCGCGAGTTGCCAGTCGCCATGCATTTCATACAGCGCTTGCAGGTAGGTCAGCGCCGCGTCGGTCGAGGCGAGGACGTCGCGCCGTTGGTCCACCCACCAATTTTGCGTAAGGTTGAAATCCTTGCCGGTGGAGGGCACGAATTGCCACAGGCCCGAGGCCTTGGCGGGCGAATAAGCCATCGGATTGAAGGCGCTCTCGACGAGCGGCAACAGAGCCAGTTCGGTCGGCATGCCGCGTTTTTCGAGTTCTTCGACGATGTGGTAAAGATACTTGCGGCCGCGTTCGAGCATCGTTTTCAGCGCGCCCGGCCGCGCCAGATACCAAGCCTGGCGATCGGTCACGAATTCGGAGTTCAGGTTCGGCATGGCGAACCCCTGACGCATGCGCTCCCAAAGATCCTGCGGTTCGTTCGTCAGATCGAGCGTCGAGATCGAGCCTGCGTCACGTACCGAAAGATCGAGCCGCGAGACGGCGGCGGTGGACGCGACAGCGGAGAGCCCCGCCGAATTGGACGTTGTGGCGCGGGTATTGGCCGGGCCGCTTGCGGAAGGCGCGTCGGCCGCGACGCCGGAGCGGTCGTCGGCGTTGGCGCCGGATGCGCAGAAGATCGATACCATCGTCGCCGACAGCAGCAAAACAGCGCGACGCACGATAGACTTCATAGCGTTGCCCAAACCTGTTGAAGGCCGGATTTTATTCGCCTATCGGGTACAGGGTCAAACCGAACAGAACCCAAAAAAGTCCGTAATTTGAACGACTTAGTCAAGAGGTGGCGCGATTTTCCCGCGTGAAACATGAAAGAGGCGCTCAAAGCACTTGTTCTCGAAGCATCGGTCGCGGACGCGACGCTGATCTCGGAACACTTGTGGTCTCTCGGCATCGAGGCGCTGATTGCGTACGAAGCCGAAGAGGGCTTGCAATGCTTTCGCGAACAACGGCCCGCTATTGTGCTGCTCGACGCGAGCCGAGCGGACCTCGATGGTTTCGGGCTGGCTCGGCGGATTCGCCAGATCGAACTGCGCGGCGAATGGACGCCGATTGTTTTCTTGGCCGAGCCCAGCACGGACGAGGATCTCGAACGCGGCATCGCGGCGGGCGGCGACGACTATCTGTTCAGGCCGGTCAGCCGCGTCGTGCTGGCGGCCAAGGTGCGCGCGATGCAGCGCTTCGCCCAGATGCGTTCCTCGCTTGTCGTACTCACGCGCCGTCTCGACGATGCAAACCGCGAACTCCTGCATCTTTCCGCCAGCGATGGCCTGACCGGCATCGCGAACCGGCGCCGTTTCGACGAAGCCCTTGAGCGCGAATGGCGTCGCGCCCAGCGGCGTGGCGCGACGCTAGCCCTGATTCTCTGCGATATCGATTGGTTCAAGCGCTACAACGACCATTACGGGCATCTGGCCGGCGACGAATGTCTGCGCCAGGTCGCGCTCTGCCTGGCTGCGAATGTGCGGCGCCCCGGCGATCTGGTCGCACGCTACGGCGGCGAGGAGTTCGCGGTCATCCTGCCCGACACCGATGAGGCCGGCGGGCAGCAGGTGGCGGAGAATCTGCGCATTGCCGTTCTCGCATTAAAAATTCCGCATGCGCCGGAAGTCGATAGCGATTGCGACGCCGTGACGCTGAGTTTGGGCGTTACCGCGTTGGTACCCACGCGCAACGATGCGTTGCCGGCGCGCCTGATTGCGCGCGCCGACGCTGCGCTTTATCTCGCCAAGCGCGCGGGCCGCAACAGGGTGGCGCTGCCGGCCCCGTAAACGCTCGCAAATCAGACGCCGTTCTTCCATTCGCGCAGGGTTGCGAAGGTTTCGCTTGCGTCGGCCATAGCGTGGCCTGCGTGTTTGGCCGCCGCCGCTGCGACGGTAGGCTCGCTGGCGCGCAGAAACGGGTTCGTGGCCAGCTCGATTGCGATTGTCGAGGGTAGCGTCGGCCGGCCTTCGGCGCGCAAGGCTTCGCACTGTTGCGCGCGCGCGCGCAGCGCCGGGTTCGCAGGCTCGATACCCAGCGCGAAGCGCAGGTTGGACAAGGTGTATTCGTGCGCGCAGCAAACGCGCGTATCGGCGGGCAGTGCCGCGAGTCGCGCGAGCGAGCTGTGCATTTCTTTTGGACTGCCCTCGAAGAGCCGGCCGCAGCCAGCCGAAAACAAGGTGTCGCCGCAGAACAGCAGGCCCTCGCCGTGGTAGGCGATATGGGTGAGCGTATGGCCGGGGACGCCGATGACCTCGAACGCGTATTCGCGGCCATCCAGCATCAGTCGGACGCGTTGGCCGTCGGCCACGCTCTGGGTAAGCCCGGCGATGCGCGCGTCTTGCGGCCCCACGATGCGCGGCGCGTGGCGCGCGGCCAGTTCGGCCAGGCCGCCGATATGGTCGGCATGATGATGCGTGACGAGGATCGCGCGCAGCGCAAGACCGCGCTCGGCAAGAAATGCTTCGACCGGCGCAGCATCGCCCGGGTCTACGACGATACAATCGCCGCCTGCCACGAGCGCCCAGATATAGTTGTCCGAAAAGGCGGAAAGCGGAACAATCTGCATTCTGGCAATTTTCGGCTTCCCCGTACCGATGTCAATTCCCGAATTTGCCGCCTGGCTGGAAACCCCGCTCGGCCAGTACCTGATCGAGTGGGAACTGGGCCGGGTCGACGCCCTCGTCGCCGATGTCTTCGGCTTTCGCGCTGTCCAGGTCGGCCTGCCCGAACGCGACTACCTGCGCGAAAACCGGATCGGTTTTCGTTTCTGCTGCGACGAACATGGCTGCGGCTACCTTTGTGCCGTGCCCTACGCGCTGCCGCTCGAAAACCAGAGCGTGGATCTGGTCGTGCTGCCGCATGTGCTCGAATTCTCGCCGCATCCGCACCAGGTGCTGCGCGAAGTCGAGCGCGTGCTCGTGCCTGAGGGGCGGCTCGTGATTACGGGCCTCAACCCGGTGAGTCTCTGGGGTGCGCGCCGGTTGCTTGCGCGGCGCGACGGCGTGTTCCCGTGGCAAGGCCAGTTCCTGAGCCCTTTGCGACTCAAGGACTGGTTGCAATTGCTCGGTTTCGAGATCGAGTGCGGTAACTTGGGCGCTTATATTCCGCCGGTGATGCAACAGCGGTGGATCGAGCGCTATGGTTTCATGGACCGCGCCGGCAAGCGCTGGTGGCCATTTGCCGGCGGCGCCTACAGCGTCAAGGCGATCAAGCGCGTGCCAGGCATGCGCTTGATCGCGCCCGCCTGGCGCAATGGCCGCAAAAATTCCAAGGCTCTGGCTGCGGTGGCGCAGAAGCGGCCGGCTCCCACCCAAAAAACGATGGAACCATGATGAACGAATCGGCAATAGACATATTCACCGATGGCGCTTGCAGCGGAAACCCTGGTCCTGGCGGCTGGGGTGCGATCCTGCGCTGTGGCGCGCACGAAAAGGAACTTTTCGGCGGTGAACCCGCAACGACCAATAACCGCATGGAAATGACCGCCGTTATTCAGGCGCTCGCCAGCCTCACGCGGCCGGTCGCGGCGCGCGTCCATACCGACTCGCAATATGTGCAGAAGGGCATCTCGGAATGGATTCACGGCTGGAAGCGACGCGGCTGGAAGACATCCGACAATAAACCCGTCAAGAACGAAGACCTCTGGCGCGAACTCGACCGGCTCGCCGCTCAGCACAAAGTCGAATGGATCTGGGTTCGCGGCCACGCCGGCCATGTCGAGAACGAACGCGCCGACGCGCTGGCGCGGCGCGGCGTCGAACAAGTGAGGGCGAAGTGATGCGGCAGGTCGTGCTCGATACCGAAACCACTGGCCTCGAATGGCGCAACGGCGATCGCGTGATCGAAATCGGCTGCGTCGAGCTGCTCAACCGCAAGCTCTCGGGCCGCCACTATCACGCCTACATCAACCCGGAACGGCCGGTTGACCCCGGTGCGATGGCGGTACACGGCATCAGCGACGAATTTTTGGAAGATAAGCCGAAATTCCGCGAAATTGCGGCAGATTTCGCGGATTTTATTGCTGACGCCGAGCTTATCATTCATAACGCGCCGTTCGACGTCGGCTTTCTCGATATGGAGTTCGACAAACTCGGCCTGCCGAATCTCTCTGCACTCAGCAGCAGCGTGACCGATACGCTGAAGATGGCCAAGGAGCTGAACCCAGGCAAGAAAGCCTCGCTCGACGCGCTTTGTCAGCGCTACGAAATCGATAACGGTCATCGCACGCTGCACGGCGCCCTGCTCGACTCGGAACTCTTGGCCGATGTCTTTATTGCGATGACGCGCGGTCAGGACAGCCTGATCATGGATTTCGAAATCGATCCGCCTCCTGCCTCTGGAGAAGCGGCGCAAGCGTTGTTGCGCGAACGCAAGCCTTTGAAGGTCCTACGTGCGAGCGCCGAGGAACTCGCGGCTCATGCCGCAGTGCTCGCGGGCATTGCCAAGGCCAACAAGAGCCGTTGCCTTTGGCTGGCCGAAGCGGTCGCCGGTGCGAAGACGGACGGATAAACCTTCCGCAACACGCACGTCAAGCTTAGTCGGTGTGCAGCTTTCCGCTCTTGAACAGATCCGTGATGATTTGCTGGTCGGAATGCAGCGCGCCGCCCTGCGTCAGGTCGACATTACGCAACACGATTGTCTGGTCCTCGGCCCGCGACGAGTAACCGGTGGAAAAGCCGCCCTGGCTACTGATATGGATTACCGCATCGCCGCCGGACTGCTCGATATGCAGATAATTCGTCAAATTACCGCTCGAATTGCCATTGTGACTCTCGCCCTGGAGCAGATCGCTCAGATCGAGCACATCGTGTTTGCCGTTGTGGCCGAAGTCGGTGATCGTATCGACCGGGGCGTGGTCCTTCACGCTGACGCTCTCAAGTCGCCAGACAAAGGTGCTGGCACCGGAGCCACCGGTTAGCGTTTCGTTGCCAGGGCCATCGATCAAAACCTTGCTTGTGTCGACAGGGTTATCGTCGAGGCGGATCGGAATGGCGGTCGCATGCTGCGCGCTGCTGCCGGACGGAGGATCGAGCAGCGCGAACGGAACCGGCGCATTGTCGAGTCCGTGTGCGGCATGGGCCTGCCCACTTGCTGCCAAAACCCCTGGCGCGGCCTCGGTTCCGCCGAGTCGCTGCAGTAGCATCTGAACCAGGCCATGCGATTCGCTGTATTCGCCGTTGGCATAGTTGACCGAGTTTGGATCGAGATCGGCGGACGGCGCGTTGACCGCGTCGAACGGGGTGCGATCGAAGTTGTCGTCGAGCTGCCGTACGGCTGCCTCGTGCGGAGCCGGCACATCCTGCGCCAGCAGGTTGATGTCGGCAAGCACTTCGCGCCCTGCGCCTATCGTCAGCGCATGGCCATGCGCGCCGAGTAGTTCGACGCCGCTGTTAGCCTCGGTGACGATAACCATCGCCTCAAGGATGCGGTCGCCGAGGCGTAGCGCGTGCATGCTGCCGTCGGCGTGGCGGACCCAGGCCCTGCCTGTGATGTGTGTGATCGTGCCGGCTGCTTGATTCATGGTGTTAACGGATATTTTTATATTCGAATGCATCTCTTGCACCGCAAGCCCCGAGTTTTATCTCTTCAAATGCTTGTACTGGCCGCGACGGTATTTTGACATTCACGATGTTAAGTTCTGCAAATTCATATCGATCGGCATGAAGCGATTGCGATTTTTTGTCAGCGTCCGAGGCGAGTTGCACCGCACGGACCGCCGATCGCCGTGCCATGTCTAGCCGCTAAGTCTAATAACGGCTACGCAACCGCAAAGTAAAACGGCTGCGACCAAAAAATAAGTAAAAATTCAGGGCTTGAACGCGCCGATGAAAATCGCCGGATCGACGCGAACATCGTTCAGGCTCACATTCCAGTGCATATGCGGCCCGGTTGCACGGCCGGTGGCGCCGACGGCGCCGATGATGCCGCCGCGCGGGACTTCATCGCCGACTTTGACATCGATGCGCGACATATGGCAGATCATGCTGATCAAGCCCTGTCCGTGATCGATAAACACCGCATTACCATTGAAGTAAAGCTTGTCGGCCAGGATCACCTTGCCTGCAGCGGGTGCTTTGATCGGCGTGCCGGCAGGCACGGCGAAATCCAGCCCGGAATGCGGATTGCGCGCTTCGCCGTTGAAGAAACGCCGCAGCCCGAAGGCGCTCGATAGCGGACCGGCCACCGGTTTATCGAGTTTCAGATTGCTCGGCGTGTTTGGGCTGAAGCTCCGATAGGCGCGCGCCTGTTCGGCCATCTCGCGTTCGATGCGTACCGCTTCCTCGGGCGGCGGCGTGACCATGCGCTTGTCCTTGAGCTGAATGTGCTGCTCGGCATAGCGTTTGGTGCCAAGAGCGAAAGTCAGTTGGCGCGCACCGTCGGCGTCGCGTACCTCGATCTGTTGCGCGCCCTGGGCCGCGAGCGGAATACCGACGATTGCGATCCAATCGCGACCCTCCTCGCGTACCACCATGACGGGTTTTTCGAGGTAGAACGCACTGGGCGGCGTTGCTGCGTTGCCGAGCGCAAGCACGGCAATGCCGCCGGGCACGCGCTTGTCGAGCAGGCGCGTAATGAAACTATCGGCGCGCGCGTGCGCCGCGCCGAAAAGACAGGCCAAGGCGATGAAACAAAAGGAGAGCAGGCGGTGCATGGCAGCGTTTCGAGCAAAGACGCGAGCTTAACGGGGCAGCTCGCGAAATGGGAAAAATCGCACGCCAAATCCCGTCGATGACTCAAGGGTTTCTCGAAAAACGCCCGTTTTCGTCGCGATATCACCAGGATCGGATACTGTCCCATACCGTGTGGACCGCGTTCCGGGATGAAATCCGGCACGGAGTTCTCGCCTACTGGAACAAGTTCATCATCACCTCGATCCCGCGCAGCCCCGTTGCGCTCGCGATCGGCAGGATCAGCGCGCGCAGCAGGTTCCACTGACCGGCGCGGAAAATGCCGTCATTCACTGTGCCGACATAGGCGCGGATATGGCGGATGAGTTCGGCGAGGTTTTCTTGCTGTGTGCGGATACCGGCCGAAATGCTGTCGAGTTCTTGCAGTGCCGCGCTGCGCGCGCGGCGTCCTGCCGAGCTTGCGATCATGACGGTCAGAAGTGCGCTGGCCGCGAACAGTGTGAGGATGACGAGCACCACGGGATCGAGCGTCCAGGCGTCGAAATAGCTCCAGCGGCTGGCGAGGATCAGCGAGAGCAGCGCGCCCGGCATATAGAGCACCCATTCGTTGCCGCGCGATACGCTCGCCAGCAGCGAGATGTCGATGTAGATGTCCATCGCGCTGTCGTAATTCGTGCGCAGCGTGGTGTCGTGTGTCCAGAAGTCGCTCTCGCGTTGTGCGTTGAGGGCTTCCCAGCGCGCTTTTTCGATTGTCGCTGCGCGGCAAAATCCGCCCTGGAGATGCCGTTTCGCCGCTGCGACGACGGCGCTGGGCCAGTTGGACGTTATGCGCGACAGATCGCGCGCGAGCACCTTCAGGCGCAGGGCAGTCGATAACGAGAGGAAGAGCAGAAGCAGGAAGAAAAAGCCGTTTGCCGTCGCCACGATCGTGAATAGCGTTGTCGACAGCGGGCCGCGAATCGGGACCAACGAAGGGTGGCTGTACCAGACCCGGAAAATGACAAGTTGCACGAGCACCGCCCAAATGCAGCCGATGAGGCTTTGCGGGCCTGGCGCGATGCCGATTTTGAAGAGTACCCAGGCTTCCTGCGCGGGGCGGAGCGGGGCGCCGGCCTGGCCGCCAAGCAGGGCCGCGCGCAGGCGCCGTTGCAGGATCTCGCGCGTCAGTTGCAATGTGCGCCAGCAGCGGTGGCGCCAGGTGGGCAGAGGGGCTGGCGGCAGCGAGGTGAGATCGAATTGGCGGCCGGTTTCGATCACCGAGCGCATGATCAGGCGGCCGACGAGCGCGAGCATGCACAGGCCGAGTATCAGCGCGACCCAACGCAGCCAGAGGCCGGGCCAGATGCTGACGCCATCGAGCCAGGCCAGCGGCTCTTCGCGCCAGAAGCTGGCGAGTTGGCTGAGGATGCCGAAGATCGCGAGCGGCAGGATCAAGAGCAGCATGCCCGCGCCGAGAATGACGAAGAAAGCGCCGCGCTGTGCCGGTGCCCAAACGGTCGCGCCGAGCAGATAGACCGCGATCAGGACGAAAATCAGCGCCACCGCGCTTTTGAGCGCGCCGCCTCGGAGCGGCGTGCGGGGTGGGTGCACGTCGAGGCATCCGAAGAGGTTATCGGCGCTTTCTGAACTGGCTGCCATCCTGCATTGGTCGGCAGCGCTGAACGGATTGAGCGGATGCGTTTGAGCAAGTCCGATTTCGAAAACGCGCGGGCCGGGTTTGCTCCAGCGGCCGATCAGGCGGTCCAGTTCGCGTGTGGACTCGGGCCGATCGGCAACGTTGGCATTGAGCAGCGCGAGCGAACTGGCGAGGAAAAGTGCGCTCTGGCCCGAATCGCGGAACGGGATGATGTAGCGCTGGATCGCCGGCGCGAGCGCCGTGTCGAATTGCGATGCGATGATCAGATTGCGCGTGAATGCGGTGTTCTGCCGGTCGAGCAGGCGCGCATCGAGGCCGGTTGTGAAAAACAAGGTGTTCGGAAAGCGCGCACGCAAGGTCTGCAAGAGCATCAGTTTGTCGTAAAAATCCGACCCTAAAATGCCTATTGCATGGATGCCGATAGCGTCGCGCCGGCACGAGGCTTTGAGCGCAGCGTCGCGCGCGGCGATCTCTTCGGCCAGTCGGCGTACGTAGTCGCGCTGGCTGGTGCCGTTCGACTGCTCGTAATCGTCGGCCTGGGGCGCTTTTGCAGCGTCGCCGTCCTTCGTCTGGCGGGCGTCCTTATTTGTGGCGGATTTTTCCTGTCGCAGCGACTTTCCGTCGAGGCCGCGCGTGAAGGCGAAGCCATGCAGGTTGGGTGTTTCCCAGCGCTTTATTTCGGCCTTGAGGCCGGATGCCGTGTTGCCGAGCTCGCTCGCGAAGGCTCGGCGGAAATCGCGTGCGTACTGGGTATCCCACTCGTTGAGCAGCGCCACGTGGTCGTTGAAGAGGCAGGCGTAACGCTGTATTTCGGTGCCTGTCGCAGCCGGCAGCATCGCGTAGTCGTCGTTTGGGCGCGTCACGTTGAGCCCGCGCAGTTCGAGTTCGGTGATCAATGCGTGGGCGAGTTCGCCGTCGGTGTGGCCAAGCTCGAAGCTGGTGAAAGCGGGTTGCCCGTGTTGCGTTGGCGAACCCGGATGGGTATGGAACGCGCGGAATGCCCGATGCGCCGGCACGAAGTCGTCGCTGCAATCCGGCAGCGGTTTGCTCGCGGCAGCGGGATTGCAGCGCGCGCCGCGCGAGAGCGCATCGGCGACATCGCGATTGAGCGGACCCAAGACGAGCAGCGGAACGTCGGGACCTGCATCCTGCACGATGCTCCTGAGTTGGCGCGCATAGGCGGTAAAGACGCCTTGCGACGAAGGCTGGCTGCGCAGCGGGCTGTCGCCGATCCAGTAAATCCGCGCCCGCGCTGCACGCCCGGCGTAAGGGTCGCTGCCGCCGAGGCGGGAGGCGCGTTGTTGATCTTCCTTGTCCTTGACGAGCTTGTATTGCTCGACGGTGGCAGCCTGGATTACCTCGGCAGGGTTAGCGGACGCCGTGTCCGACAGGCAGCGGATTGCCAGATGTTCGGGATCGTCGGGCTCGTAGCCCCAGCGATTGAGCGCGGCGAGCACCGCGGCGCGCGCGCGGATTCGGCGTTCGCGGTCCTCGCTCGAACGCCCTTCGTCGGCAATCACGACCAGCGCGACTTGGCGCGAATCGTCGTCGGCCTCGTTCGAGGGCCAGGCGAGATCCGTCGGCTTGCAGGCGCTATTAAATTTGCCGGCTTCGTCGCGCCGCGGCAGGCTTTCGAGCGGATCTTCCCAGAGCCGCGCATCGACAAGCAGGCTCTCACTGATCGCCGGTTTGTCAGGTGGCGGCCGATTGCTGTCGGGTATTGGCGCGCGATTGAGGCTGACCGCCGCCAGCGCCGCCGCCAGCAGGGCCGCGATCAGGGCCGGCAATTGGAAGGGCGGCCTGTCGTTCTTCTGTTCCGGAGCATCCACGGGAACCCCCGTTCAGGAGCCCGGATCGCGGCCCGGAGCGTTCCAGGTCAGCGGCGCGCGCGGTCCTGCCGCCGGCAGTCCGTTTGCATAGGCTCTGCCTGCATCTTAGTCAGTGAAATGCCCAAATGTCCTACCGATGCGAAGCCGACAATGAAATCGGCATGCTGGCTAGAAACGGATGTCGGCGATCTGCGCAACCATCTTGCGCAGATCGAGGCCGGTTGCGGCGCGGATTTGCGCTTCGCGCATCCGCAATGCGTCGTGAGCGAGCGAGACTTCCGCGTCGCCGCGTGCGAAGGCGACGATATTGCCGGCCGCGCACTCGGGCAGCGCGAGGATACGGCCGTCGAAGCTCTGCGCGAGACGCTGGAATTGCGCCTTGTAGCCGCGTTGCCTGCCGAAGAGATTGAAGGCAGCAAGCCCCTGCGGCGTCAGCGCGGCGCGGCAGGCAGCGTGGAATGGTGCAGTGACGAAGGGGCCGGCGCTGGCCTTGTGATCGAAGCCGTCGACGAGGATTGCGTCCCAATGGCCGCTGCGCCGCGCGATGTACTCGGCGCCGTCGCCGATCACGATGGCGAGCCGCGCGTCTTCTTCGGGCAGACGGAAATGCGCGTGGGCGACCGCTACGACGCGCGGGTCGATCTCGACCACGGTGATCTTGCAGCCGGGCACATTGCGGTAGAAGAACTTCGCCAGAGAGCCTGCGCCCAGGCCGATCATCAACACGCGGCGCGGCCACGGCGCGGGTCGCAACAAAAGGCCCGCCGCCATATGCCGCGTGTATTCGAGTTCGAGCGCGAACGGGCGGCGTACGCGCATTGCGCTTTGCACCCATTCGGAGCCGAAATGCAGATAGCGTAGTCCGGCTTGTTCGCTGATTTCGAGGGGATGATTTGGGGGCGTCATTGCATCATGGGTGTGAGTTGTTCGACCTGGCCGCCTTCCGGGCGTAGCGGATGGATGGCGAGGCGGAACAGGCGTTCGCCGTCAGGATCGACCTTCAATTCGACCCAGCCCAGGATTGGCGAGCCATAGACTTCGACGCGGCGAAAGCGCTGTATCGGTTGGCCGTCGGCACCGATCAGCGGTCGGTCGGAGCGCATGACATGCGTATCGCCGTGGATATACAGGATTTCGCCTTTGTAGGTGTCGAGCGCGCGGCGCCGCGCGCCGAGCAATTCGCTAAAACCGCGCGCCGGCTTGTCCTCGGCCCAGGCTTCGAAATCCGGGTCGGCATGGGCGAGGATCACGACGCCACGCAGCGCTTCGCGTTCGGCGAGCATGAAGCTTTTTTCTATCCAGTCGCGCGCGGCGGCCATGCGCGTTTGATATTCCTGGCTGCCGATTGCGCCGTTGCCCCAGTTATTGTTGTTGCCCGGCACGTTGAGCGTGAAATAGAGCACCGGACCCTGACGCCAGCGCAGATGCTCCATATTGGCGCCGAAAGCGAAGTCGACCTGGCCCTGCTGTTCGACCACGAGACCGGTGGTTGCCGCGATAACCGATTTACTGAAAAAAATATCGCGCAGCGTTTGCAGGCGCTCGGCGGGATCGTGCTTGCCAGTGGTTCTGCGCTGGCACGCGAGCCAGTCGTTTTCGCCTGGGACGAGAATCACCGGCAGCAGCGCCTGCCCGAAGAGTTGTTTGCGATCGGCATAAAGCTCGTCGGAGCATGGCTCGCTGCCGCTCTTGATGTCGCCGACATGGACCGCGAAGCGTGCGCCGAGGGTGCCCATTTCGCGCAGCATGCCGGGGATCTCGGCGCGCTCCTCTGCGTCATAGGGCATGTCGCCGAACACCGCGAAAGAATAGGGCTCGGCATGCAGACTACGCGAGATCAGGAGTGCGCCAAGGGAGATGAGGAGCGCGCCGAGCGCGGGCCAGCGCTTCATCCGGCGAGCGCCTTCAAGGCGTACAGATGTTCGAGCGCCTCGCGCGGGCTCAAGGTGTCGGGGAGTATGTTCGCGAGCTTTTCGAGCACCGGATGCGGCGGGGCCGGCTCGTCCTCGGGCGGCAGTGCGCAGAAAAGATCCGCCTGCGGTCCGCCCGAGGCTTCGCGGTTTTCGAGTGCGCGCAGGCGGCGCCGCGCTTCGCGCACGACAGGCGCGGGGATGCCGGCGAGCGCGGCGACCTCGATGCCGTAGCTCTGGCTTGCCGGGCCGTCCTCGACCGCGTGCAGGAAAACAATGCGATGCCCATGTTCGACCGCACCCAGGTGCACGTTTGCGCATTCGGGGTGTTCGAGCGACAGCCGTGTGAGTTCGAAGTAATGCGTCGAGAAGAGCGCCTGCGAGCGGTTCTTGTCGAGCAAATGACGCGCGATTGCGAATGCCAGCGCCATGCCATCGAAGGTCGATGTGCCACGGCCGATCTCGTCCATCAGCACGAGGCTCTTGTCGGTCGCGCCGTTGAGGATGGCGGCGGCTTCGGTCATCTCGACCATGAAGGTCGAACGGCCCGAGGCCAGATCGTCGGAAGCGCCGATACGCGTGAAGATGCCGTCGATAGGGCCAATTTCGGCATGCCGTGCGGGTACGAAGGCGCCGCAGTGCGCGAGCAGCACGATCAGCGCGATCTGGCGCATATAGGTCGATTTGCCGCCCATATTGGGGCCGGTGACGAGCAGCATGCGGCGCGTCGGCGATAAATCGCAGTCGTTGGCGATGAAATCGTCCACCTGGCGCTCGACGACCGGATGGCGTCCGCCCTCGATATGGAGTCCGGCTTCGCGGCGGAAATGGGGACGACGGTAATCGTGACGCGCCGCAATCCGCGCGAAGGCGGTGAGCCCGTCGAGCAGCGCCAGTGCGCGCGCGATGCGCTGCAAGGCGGGGATGTCGCCGGCGAGCTGTTCGAGAATCGATTCCCACAGACTCTTTTCGCGCGCCAGCGCGCGGTCCTGCGCCGACAGCGCCTTATCCTCGAAGGCTTTCAATTCGGGCGTGATGTAGCGCTCGGCGTTCTTGAGCGTCTGGCGACGCCGATAGTCGTCCGGAATCTTGCTCGTGTTGGCGTGGCTGACCTCGATGTAGAAGCCGTGCACGCGGTTATATTCGACTTTGAGACTCGCGATGCCGCTGCGCTCGCGCTCGCGCGCCTCCAGTTCCAGCAGATAAGCGCCGCAGTTGGCCTGGATGTCGCGCAGTTCGTCGAGTTCGGCGTCGAAACCCGTGGCGATCACGCCGCCGTCGCGGATATGGGTGGCCGGCTCGCTGGCGATGGCGCGCGCGAGCAATTCGGTCGCGGCCGCAGGTGTCGCCAGATCTTGCGCGAGCTGCGCGAGTAGTGGCGCGTCAAGGCATGGAACCGCCTCTTGCAAGGCCGAAAGCTTGGCCAGCGTGTCGCGTAGGGCGGCCAGATCGCGTGGGCGCGCGCTGCGCAGCGAGACGCGCGCGGCAATCCGTTCGACGTCGGCAATGCCGCGCAGCATGCGCGCGAGCGCTTCGGCCGCCGTGCCCTGCTCGGCGAGCAATGCTTCGACGGCCGCGTGGCGCTGCGCGGCGCGTTCGCGGTCGGTCAGCGGATGGTGCAGCGCGTGGCGCAACCAGCGCGAGCCCATCGGCGTCTCGCATAGATCGAGTAGCGAGAACAGTGTTGGCGCGGGTTCGCCGCGTAGCGTCTCGGTCAGTTCGAGATTGCGTCGCGTGGCCGCATCCATGCGCAGGTATTCGGTTTCCTGTTCGACGGTAAGGCCGCTGATGTGCGCGAGGCTTTGGCGCTGCGTGGCGCGCGCGTAATCGAAGAGCGCGGCGGCGGCGCTAAGCGCGACAGGCATGGCCTCGGCGCCGAAGCCTGCGAGATCGCGCGTGCCGAAGTGTTCGGGCAGCACGCGGCGCGCGGTATCGGCATCGAACTGCCAATCGGGCAGCCGGCGTACTGCGGCGACGCGGGCATCCATTTGCGCGAGGAGGAGTCCGTCCGGCACGAGGGCTTCGGCCGGACGCAGGCGTTCGAGCTGGGAGCCAAGTTGCTCCGGCGCACATTCGAGCAGGCGGAAATCGCCGTTGGCAAGATTGAGCCAGGCAAGCCCGAGACGGCCACGGATCAGGTTTGCCGCGAGCAGCGGCGCGTCGACTTTGTCGTCGAGCAGGGCCGAATCGGTCAGTGTGCCCGGCGTGACGATGCGGCTCACGGCGCGCTCCACCGGCCCCTTGCTGGTGGCCGGATCGCCGATCTGTTCTGCGATAACGGCCGATTCGCCGATCTTGACGAGCTTTGCAAGATAGGGTTCGAGCGCGTGATAAGGCACGCCGGCCATCGCAATCGGCTGCCCGCCCGACTTGCCGCGCGCCGTCAGCGTGATATCCAGCAGCTTCGCCGCGCGCTCGGCATCCTCGAAGAACAGCTCGTAGAAGTCGCCCATCCGGTAGAAGAGCAGCGTGTCCGGATGCTGCGCTTTGAGCGCCAGATATTGCTGCATCATTGGGGTGCTATCGGCGGCTGCCGCACGCGGTGTTTGCTTGTTCTGGGCCAAGTGGTGTCTGCCGTGCTGTCGGTGGTGTCAGGGCCGGACGCCGAGGCGGCGATCCTGAACATGGGTGCAAAGCCGCGATTATAGGGTCGCGCGCAGCGCCTAAAACAAAACGCCCCGGACAGCGCCGGGGCGTTTTGCGGGACGTTGCGCTGTTAGGAAACGTCGGTCGGCTTCATCTGCGACTGCATGTAGTTCTGGAGTCCGACTTGGTCGATAAGGCCGAGCTGGGTTTCGAGGTAGTCGATATGCCCTTCGGTATCTTCGAGGATGTCGTCGAGGATTTCGCGCGAAACGTAGTCGCGCACCGATTCGCAGTGGGCGATGGCTTCCTTGAGGTCGGTGTGGACGATGAGTTCGATCTTGAGGTCGCCCTGTATGCATTCGACGAGGTTCTCGCCGATCAGGAGCTTGTCGAGATTCTGAACGTTAGGCAGACCTTCGAGGAAGAGGATGCGCTCGATCAGCTTGTCGGCATGCTGCATTTCCTCGATCGACTCGTCGAACTCGTGTTTGCCGATCCGCTCCAGGCCCCAGTTTTTGTACATCCTGGCATGCAGGAAGTACTGGTTGATCGCGCTTAGTTCATGCGTAAGCTGTCTGTTCAGGAATTGCAGGACTTTCGTGTCGCCTTTCATTATTGCTTCTCCGAATACTAGGGCTGGGTTGTGTGTCTTCGCCGTGACAGCTCCGCAGGCAGTCGAGCGCGCAACGCGCACAACGCCCGCACTCGGAAGCGACTCCCAGAGTACGACGCAGATCGCGCAGGTGACGAACCCCATCCTGGGCAGCCTGGGCGATCTGACGCTCGGTCACGGCTTTACAGACACAGACGTACATAGCCTAGTGATTCGGCCCTCGACCCACAAGCGAGCGTTCTCACTCTGCGGACCAAGAAACGATTTGAAATGATAACGGTTCGCATTTTGATCCTCATCCAAAAAAAGATCAAGCGCGTCAGAATCCTCCCATGTTCACTTCGCGGCGAGACTAGGAAAACCTTGTTCTACAAGGTTTTCCGGTCAGTCCGCAACAAAACAAAAAGGGCCCCGCGAACGGAGCCCCATGCTTGGGTAGGCATTAATTCGTCAGGGTTGCTGCTGCGTGGGTTGCGCGTTCTGCTGGGGGGCGTCGAGTTGTTTGGCCTGTGCGGGCGAAATAATTTCCGCAAGCATTACGACGCGCACGACGCCGCTCGTCGTGGCCGCGATATTCGAAGCGATATTGGCCTCGCTCTGCGTGAGGATGCCCATCAAATAAACGACGCTGTTTTCGGTGACGACCTTGAGTTGATTGCCGCTTACGCCATTGGCGCCGAGCAGTCGTGTCTTGACTGCCGAGGTCAGATAAGTGTCGCTCGTCTGCGTGGCGACCGAAACATTCGGGCCGACGACGATTTCGTTGTGAACGCCGCGTACGGGATTCTGGATCGCGCTAATGAGTTGGCCGGCGCGCGTCTTTGAGTCTTCGTTGGGCACCTGGCCCGTGAGCAGCACGATGCGGTTATAACTCGTGACCGAGGCGCGGGCTGCGCCAATCAGATTGGCCGAGATCTGGTTCGAGAGCCGCGTCTCTATTGTGCTGTCCTCGATCTGCGTGCCATAGGAGCGGCGGTCTATCGTCGAGGTTACGCCGACGGCGGCGCCCGTGGCGACGAGCGGAATGCAGCCAGGCAGCGAAACCGCGAGCAGCGCGGCGGTGAGAATCGTCTTGAACTTCATGCGTCCCCCAGCAAAAGGTTGTCGATGCCATCGCACAGACAATGAATGGCGAGAATATGGATTTCGTGAATGCGCGCGGTCCGCTCGTGCGGCACGCAAAGGTGGATGTCGGCCTCGCGCAGTATTTCGCCGACGCGCCCGCCGCCCCTGCCAGTCAGCGCCACCACGCGCATTTCGCGCTGATGCGCGGCTTCGATTGCGGCGACGATATTGGGTGAGTTGCCGGAGCTTGACAACGCGAGCAGCACGTCGTGCGGCTGGCCCAGTACGCGAACCTGTTTGGCATAGACCTGTTCGAAGGCGTAATCGTTGGCGATTGCGGTTAGCGTCGAGCAATCTGTCGTGAGCGCGATTGCGGCAAGCTCTGGGCGCTCGCGCTCGAAGCGGCCTACCATTCCGGCGGCGAAATGCTGCGCGGCGGCGGCCGAGCCGCCGTTGCCGCATGCGAGGATCTTGCCGTTGGCGAGCAGGCTCTGAGTCAGGGTTTCGACCGCCATCGCAAGCGGCGGCGCGAGGAGTTCGATTGCGGCAAGTTTGGCCTGCGCGCTCTCTTCGAACTGTTGTGAAATATGGGCAATCAGGTCCATGTCAGTATGTGCCGGGTTGTTCCAGGCAAGCCGCAACTTATCTTAGGCGCAACGCGCTGGAGGTATTCCACAGCCATCCGGGTCGGGGGCGCCGCAGTTTAGCATGCATGGATTTGGGCTCCTGGTGCCGTGCTGCGCTCCGGTATCATCCGTGCCCAGTCATGAGAATCCGCAAACCCTACCAACCGCCATGCGAGCGCTGGCGCGGGACCGTTCCGCTTGCCGCGAACGATCCCTTGCGCGACTGGCTCGAAAATCGCGCTTCGCTGACTGCGAGAATCCGCGCCCGTTGCAAAACGTTCGAAGTGCGCGTGCTGCGTCAGCGCGTGGCGCGCGCGCAAAGCGACGAACTCGCCGTGCTCGGCCTGCGCGCGCATTCGGTCGCGCTGATCCGCGAAGTGCTGCTCGTGGCCGACGGCGTGCCCGTCGTCCTCGGCCACTCGATCGTTCTGCCGCGCCATGTGCGCGGCGCCTGGCACCTCGTCGCAGGCCTCGGCACGCGGCCTCTGGGCAGCGTGCTCTTCGCCGACCCGGCCGTCACGCGCGGCCGGCTGCACTTTCGCCAACTGAAAGCCGGCGACCCGCGCTGGCGGCTCGCTGCGCGGGCAATTCCCGCCACGCCGCCTGCGAGGCTGTGGGCGCGTCGCTCGGTGTTCTTGCGGCGCGGTCGGCCCTTGCTCGTCACCGAAGTCCTGCTGCCGGCGCTGCTTGAGCTCGATGACCTTGCCGCAGAATGCCCGGAACGCGGAAGGCGGCGTCGGTCGTAGGATTCGATGTTCATCCGCGAAGACGCCGTGGCGTTTTGCGAACCGATTCCAGGATTTCCGCCACCGTATTGCCGGTCTGGTAGTCTCCCCGCTTCCCGATGGTGCCTACCCGCACGCCCTGGCGTGAGTGATCGTGACAAAAAATAGCAAAATCACAGAAAAACTTAGCCAATACGAAAAACTGATGCGGCTCGATAAGCCGATCGGCATCTTGCTGCTGCTCTGGCCGACGCTATGGGCGCTCTGGTTCGCTGGCGATGGACGCCCCAGCCCTTTCTTAGTCTGGATCTTCGTGCTTGGCACGGTGTTGATGCGTTCGGCCGGCTGCGTCGTAAACGATTATGCCGATCGCGATTTCGACGGCAAGGTCGAGCGTACGCGCAATCGGCCGCTCGCCACCGGCGTCGTCTCGACGCGCGAGGCGCTGCTGCTAGCTACCGTGCTCGCGCTGTGTGCCCTTCTGCTGATTTTGCCGCTGAACCGGCTCGTGCTGTGGCTCTCGATTCCGGCGGCGTTTCTCGCTGCGAGCTATCCCTTCACCAAGCGTTTCCTCGCGATTCCACAGGCATATCTCGGGATTGCCTTCGGTTTCGGTATACCCATGGCTTTTGCCGCGATTTGGTACGAGGTGCCGCTTGCCGCATGGCTATTGCTGCTCGGCAACGTCGTCTGGGCGGTGGCCTACGACACCGAGTACGCAATGGTAGACCGGCCCGACGATCTGAAAATCGGTATCAAGACCTCGGCGATCACCTTTGGCCGCTTCGATGTTGCGGCCATCATGATCTGCTATGCCGTGGCGCTCGCGCTCTTTGCCTGGGTCGGACACCATTTTGGCCGTGGCTGGGTTTTCTACTTTGGAATAGCGGTAGCCGGCGCTTGCGCGCTTTACCACTTCACGTTGATCCGTGAACGCGACCGCACGCGCTGTTTTCGCGCCTTTATGCATAACAATTGGTTGGGCGGCGCGATTTTTGCGGGCCTGGCAATCGATTACTGGCTGTATCCGATGGGTGCGTCTGGCGGTTGAGTTGTGTGCCCCGGCGCGCGTGGGCGGCATTTTAAAATGGTTTCGATACGATGAAATATAAGGATCTGCGCGAATTCCTCGCCCAACTCGAAGCGCTTGGCGAACTCAAGCGCATCACGCTGCCGGTCAGCACGCGGCTTGAGATGACCGAAATCGCCGACCGCGTGCTGCGGGCGGGCGGGCCGGCCTTGCTATTCGAAAATCCGCAGGGCGAGTTTGGCGCGCACAGCATGCCGGTGCTTGCGAACCTCTTTGGCACGCCGCGCCGCGTCGCGCTCGGCATGGGCGAGGAGGGTGACTGGAAGCCTGCTTTGCGCGAAATCGGCAAGTTGCTCGCTTTTCTCAAGGAACCCGAGCCGCCGCGCGGTCTTAGGGATGCTTGGGAGAAGCTGCCGGTCTTCCGCCAGGTCATGAACATGAGCCCGAAGGAAGTCGGCTCGGCTCCATGCCAGGAGATCGTGTGGGAGGGGCCGGATGTCGATCTTGCGCGCTTGCCGATCCAGCATTGCTGGCCGGGCGATGTGGCGCCGCTGATTACCTGGGGGCTCGTCGTGACGCGCGGTCCGGACAAGCCGCGCCAGAACCTCGGTATCTACCGCCAGCAGGTGCTGGCGCCGAACCGCGTGATCATGCGCTGGTTGGCGCATCGCGGCGGGGCGCTGGATTTTCGCGAGCATCAGCAGCGCTTTCCGGGCGAGCCTTTCCCGCTCGCCGTGGTGCTCGGCTGCGATCCGGCGACGATCCTTGCGGCCGTGACGCCGGTGCCGGATAGTTTGTCCGAATACCAGTTTGCGGGGCTTTTGCGCGGCGCGAAGACCGAACTCGTCAAATGCTTAGGTTCGACGCTGCAAGTGCCGGCGACAGCCGAAATCGTGCTCGAAGGCGTGATCCATCCGGACGATACCGCGGCGGAAGGCCCCTATGGCGATCACACCGGCTACTACAACGAAGTCGCGCAATTTCCGGTCTTCACGATCGAACGGATCACGATGCGGCGCGACCCCATCTATCACAGCACCTATACAGGCAAGCCGCCCGACGAGCCGGCGATGCTCGGGCTGGCGCTCAACGAAGTCTTCGTGCCGCTGCTGCAAAAGCAGTTTCCGGAGATCGTCGACTTCTATCTGCCGCCCGAGGGCTGCTCGTATCGGCTCGCCGTCGTCAGCATGCGTAAACAATATCCGGGTCATGCCAAGCGAGTGATGTTCGGGATATGGAGTTTCCTGCGCCAGTTCATGTATACGAAGTTCATCATCGTGGTCGATGAGGATGTCGATACACGTAGTTGGCAGGAAGTGATCTGGGCGTTGACGACGCGCGTCGATGCGACGCGCGATACCCTGCTCGTCGAGAATACGCCGATCGATTATCTCGACTTTGCCTCGCCGGTCGCGGGACTGGGCAGCAAGATGGGGATAGACGCGACGAACAAATGGCCTGGCGAGACGCAGCGCGAATGGGGCCGGCCTATCGCGATGGATGCGGCGGTCAAGCAGCGCGTCGATGCGATGTGGGCCGAACTCGGGTTTTAAGCGGCGCGTGCAGCCGGCCAGGGCAGCGGGTGCGCGAGCGCTTCGCGCCACGCCGCATGGGCCTGCGCAATGAGTTCGGGGTCTGCGCTGTGATGCAATCCGCATAGCGTCGGCCGGCGCAGATCGAGCGATGCGCACAGCGGATAGTCGGCGGCGCGCAGGGCTGGGGCTATGCTGACGAAGCCGGCCAGCGTCGGCACATCGAAGCCGGCTGCCGCATGCAACGCCGCGGTGTCGGTCGTGACGAGCACACGTGCGCCGCGAATCCAGCCGAGAAACGCCGCTGTGTCGCGCGAATGCGCTGCGACGCAATGGTAACGGGGTGCCGCGATCTCGGCGCAGCCTAGCACCGGCAGCGCGTAGGCTTCGGCGATCAGGTTCACGAATGCTTCGCGCAGCGCGGGTGCGATCTCGCGCAAGGGCGAACTCGAAAGCGGTGCGAACAGCGCATAGGGCGCATCGGACCAAGGCTCGGGCGGGCTTGGCAGCGCGAGCCGCTGTAGCCATGCGTTGCGACGTGCATCTTGCGCCAGGGTGTCGGCGCGCACACCGAGCGCCCGCGCGAAGAAATCGAACATCGGTAAGGTATCGAAGGTCGGCCAGTAAGCGAAGTCGCCCATGTCGATCAACGCGGCCTCACTGGGGATGCTCGCGAGCGGACAAGGCAGCAGACGCACGCTGCCGAGCAGCGGTGCGGCCAGTTCGGCGAGTTGGCGAACCGCGTGCGGCGCATGGCGCGCCTGGTGGATGATCAGGTTAAGGCGGGGGTGACGCGCCCGGAGGGCAGCGAGCACGCTGAAGGCGACGATCGCATCGCCGAGCGCAACGCCGGACGCATTCAGGATGTGGACGTCGCGCGCCCTCGCCCAGTCGAAATCGAAAGACGTGTTCGCCGCACAATGCAGCGGCCGGTGTTCGGCCAGTGGCATAAGGCCACTGGGCAGGCGGGCTTCGCGTGCAGCGTCAAAAGGCAACCAGATCAATCCATCAGCGCAGACGAGGCTGGCGCCGGTCAGGCCGGCGGCATGCAGTGCGTCGGCGTGGCGAGCGGGGGAATTTGGAGGCATGTTTTGGCTGTGATGCGGACAGAAAACTGGAGTTCTAATGGCAATCGGCGTGCGCATCATAGGCCATGAGATTCGGTCGTGTGGAAGCCCCTGCATTCATGCCAACGTTTTGACGCAAGCGATTGCTTGAGAGCAGACAAGAAAAAAGCCGCGAAACGATTCGCGGCTTTAAAGCGCCTCCCCGCGAATACGGGAGGGCCGATGGAGGTCGGACAGAACACGCGGCGGCAGCTTGCGCCGCGCGGGAAATCTTTAACTTAGGCGACTTTCTTGGGCTTGACCGCAGTAGCGGCGCCGACGGCCTTGACCGTTGCGTCGGTCGCGGCGGCGATGTTCGCTTCGGCGATTTCGGCGGCTTGCTTGGCGGCCTT
>JAVBKC010000076.1:0-41353 GCA_031554255.1 Niveibacterium sp. | reverse complement strand
CAGGCCGCGCAGATCGAGAAAAAAACCCGCCGCGAGTATCCTGAAGGCATACCCGCTTTCGGCACCGACGCGCTGCGCTTCACGTTCGCAAGCCTGGCCACGCTCGGCCGCGACATCAAGTTCGACATGAGCCGCTGCGAGGGCTATCGCAACTTCTGCAACAAGCTCTGGAACGCGACGCGCTTCGTCCTCATGAACACCGAGGGCAAAGATTGCGGCCTTGCGCAGCACACGAAAGCCGAATGCGACGGCGACTACCTCGACTTCTCGCCTGCCGACCGCTGGATCGTCTCGCGCCTGCAGCGCGCCGAAATCGCGGTGGCCCAACACTTCGCCGACTACCGTCTCGATCTGCTCGCGGGCGAAATTTATTCGCTCGTCTGGGACGAATACTGCGACTGGTATCTCGAACTCGCCAAGGTCCAGATGGGTACTGGCGGCGAAGCCCAACAACGCGCGACACGGCGCACATTGTTGCGCGTGCTGGAAACGATTCTGCGGCTCGCGCATCCGGTGATTCCGTTCATCACCGAAGAACTCTGGCAGACCGTAGCACCGCTTGCCGCGCGCAAGAATGCCGACAGCATCTGCCTTGCAGCTTACCCGCGCGCCGAACCCCAACGCATCGACACGGCAGCCGAGGCGCGCATCGATCTGCTCAAGACGCTGATCGGCGCGGTGCGCAGCCTGCGCGGCGAAATGGGCTTGTCGCCCGCGCAAAAGGCGCCGCTCATTGTCGCCGGCCCAATAACCGACGTTCAAGCCTTCGCGCCCTATCTCACCGCGCTCGCCAAGCTCGAAAGCGTGACGGCTACGGGCGATGTGCTGCCGCCTTCACCCGCCCCGGTCCAGATCGTCGGCGACTTCCGCCTGATGCTCCAGATCGAGATCGACATTGCCGCCGAACGCGAGCGACTGACGAAGGAGATCGCACGCATCGAAGGCGAAATCGCCAAGGCGACAGCCAAGCTTGCCAACGAAAGCTTCGTCGCCCGCGCGCCGGCTGCCGTCGTCGAACAGGAAAAAAAACGCCTCGCCGATTTCGGCGCGACGCTGGAAAAGCTCGGAGAGCAGTTCGGGCGGCTCGGCTAAGGCGCAAACGGGAAAACGCCGCGTCTTGCGGCGTTTTTTTGGCCTGTTGGAATCATTTTTTAAGGTCAAGACTTCTGTGACCTTGCCCTCGAAAACCGAATCCCTTGCTGAGTGTTTTAATACGAGCAAGGAGAAGGAACATGACGAAGACAGCCAGAGCGCGCTACACGCTCGAGTTCAAACAGGAAGCGGTGCGATTAGTCGAAGGCGGTCAGAGCATTGCGGCGGCAGCACGTGCATTGGGGATAGGGCGGTCTCAAGAACCAAGTGCAACACTTGAGTTTGAGCGAATCTTGCATGTAGACAATGGGTTGCCTGTCCATGAGGGTGTCACGGATGGCGAAGCCACAGCTTGCCTGCCTGTCCTTGACGCCCTCATGGACAGGTGCTGAACGTGGGATATGCGAGATTCACCGGGCCTGTCCTGGGTGTTGTTGTACTTGGTTCTTGAGCCCGCCGTGTTGCACTTGAAGTTTGAGTCTAAGCAGTTGTACAGCCATTAGTGCGAACTTTTGACTCAACGCAATCTTTCATGCCACTCATTCGGCATGGCATACCGGGGCTTTCTGGATGCCAGTCGGCTGGTAATTTTCATTTTCCCTAAACCGGCTTCGCCGCTACGCCATTTGCATCGACGAGGCAGGCTGCGACATCGGCGATCAGCGCATCGACGCGCGCCACCTGCGTATCCCACGAGCAGACGAAGCGCGCGCCGCCCGCGCCGATGAAGCTGTAGAACGACCAGCCGCGCGCGCGCAATGTTTCGGCGGCCTGTTGCGGCAGGCTCACGAAGACGGCGTTCGACTGGACCGGGAACAGCAGTTCGACGCCGGGTAGCCGGGACAGCGCCATGCCCAGCCGGCGCGCCATCGCATTGGCATGGGCTGCACGGGTCAGCCAGGCGTCGTTGGCCAGCATGCCGACCCAGGGCGCGGCGAGAAAACGCATTTTCGACGCAAGCTGGCCCGCCTGTTTGCAGCGGTAGGCAAAATCGCGCCCGAGTTCGCGGTTGAAAAAAACGACCGCTTCGCCAACCGGCATACCCATTTTCGTGCCACCGAACGAGAGCACGTCTACGCCGGCCCGCCACGTAAGCTCGGCCGGCTGCACGGCCAGGCTGGATACCGCGTTCGCGAAGCGCGCCCCGTCCATGTGGAAGGCAAGATCCATCTCGCGGCAGGCTTCGCCTAAGGCCTCTACCTCGGCCAGCGAATAGGTGGTGCCGACCTCGGTCGACTGCGTGATCGTCAGCGCGCGCGGTTTCGGATAGTGAATATCGGTGCGCGCCGAAACGAGCTTGGCGACGCCGCGCGGATCGAGTTTGCCGTCGGCGCCGCCGGCCAACAGCAGCTTGGTGCCGTTGGAGAAGAATTCGGGTCCGCCGCATTCGTCGGTTTCGACATGTGCGAGCTTATGACAAACGATGCTGTGATAACTCTGGCAAAGCGAGGCCAGCGCGAGCGAATTGGCCGCCGTGCCGTTGAAAACGAAAAAGACCTCGCAGTCGGTTTCGAAAACTGCCCGGATCGCATCGCAGGCGCGGCGCGTCCATTCGTCGTTGCCGTAGGAGGCCATCGTGCCACGGCTGGCGGCGATCAGCGCCTCCATTGCCTCGGGGCAAACGCCCGCCGTGTTATCGCTGGCGAATTCGCTATGTTGCATGAGTGAGAGTCCCGCGAAAGAACGAGCGACGGAGTCTACACCCGGCGGCTTTTACTCGACTTCGCTGGAAAAGCGCCGCCCCTGCCAGGTATCCCGCGCCACTAGCGCGGCGTCCAGCAAGGCGGGCAGATCGCCGATGCGCTTGTTCCATCCGGCCGACAAACGCAAGCGTTCCGGAACTTCACTACCGAGGCGCTGAATACGAACCTCGGCCGGCAGGCGTTCGAGCGTGTCTATGACCCATTCCAGGTAAGTATCCAGATCGAGCAGCGGCACGCTGGCGGGATCGCTACGCCATTGGTTTGCAAGCTGCGTGCCCTTGACGACCTGCAACTGATGGAACTTGAGCGCCGACAGCGGCAGCGCAGCGAGCTTGCAGGCGCCGGCATTGATGCTCGCGCGCGTCTCGCCCGGCAGGCCGAACAACAGATGACCGGTGACGAACAGTTGGCGCCGCGCGGCGCGTTTTAGCGCGTCCTCCGTCGCCGCGAAGTCGTGGCCTCGGTTGCACAGGGCCAAGACATCGTCATTGCAAGATTCGATACCGATCTCCAGCTCGACGATATGCTGCTGCGATAGCTCGCCAAGATAATCCAGCACTTCGTCCGCCAGGCAATCCGGACGCGTGCCGATGGCAATCCCGCAGATATCCGGATGAGATAGCACGCGCTCGTAGCATTCGCGCAGTTGCGCGAGTTCGCCATAGGTGTTCGAGTAGGTTTGAAAATAAGCGAGGAATTTTTGTGTGCCGGGGTAACGGCGCTTGACGAAGGCCAAGCCGGTATCGAGCTGGCGCAGCAAGTCGCTCATGCCCTCAAGGTAACCGGGCGTAAAGCCCAAATTATTGCAAAAGGTGCAGCCGCCAAGACCCTTGGCGCCATCGCGGTTCGGGCAGGTCATGCCCGCATCGAGCGAGACTTTCTGGATGCGTCCGCCATGCGCCTGACGAACCCAGTCGTTATAGGCGTGATAGCGGCGGTCATGGAAGATTTGCGCGTGGGCGCCGTCAGGTTCATTCATCGAAGCAATCGCTGCGGGAAAAGGCGGCATCCTGCCGTGGCTTTGCGGTAGCGGAAATGAGGCGGCTCAAATAATCCGCGATCAGGCTGCGGGCCGCGCGGTAAGTTCGTGCTCGCGCCAATTGCTCGGCGCCTGCCCCGTCCAGCGGCGGAAGGCGCGCGTGAAGCTTGCGACCTCGGCAAAACCGAGCAGATAAGCGATCTCGTTGATCGAATGCTGGCTTGCGCGCAGATAGTCCTTCGCGAGCTCGTGACGTAGGTTTTCGGCCAGCCCCGCGAAGGTTTCGCCGGCATCGCCAAGCCGGCGCTGCAAGGTGCGTTCGCTCATTGCCAGCCGGCGCGCGACCTTCGCGCGGCTGAGGCCCCCCGAGGGCAGAAATTCGATCAGGCAACGTCGTACGCGAGCAACGATGTCGCTCTTGGCGTGGCGATCGAGGTAATCGGCGGCGATCTTCTCCGCCGCGAGCGCCAAGCTTGCATTGCCTGCGGGCAAGGCGCCGTCGAGCGCTTCGATCGGCAGCGCCAGCGCGTATTCGTCAGCGCCATACGCCGGCTCGACGCCGAAGAACTCGCGCATTTGCCGCATGCAACCCGCAGGCGGCGGCGCCTGCATCAGGCGCACGGCGAGGGGCACAAAGCCGCTGCCCGCGATTGCGCGGCACAGCCGCATTAACGTGGTCAGTCGTGCGTCATAAGTGCTCGGCAGCGTCGGCTCGCCGTCGATCTTCCAGACGAGCCACGCCGCCCGTGCGTCCTCGCGCAGCACAATGTCATCGACCGAGTTGATGATGCGCATATAGCGGATCAGCCGCGCGATTGCCTCGCGCAGATTCGCGCTCGCCATCCATGCAAAACCTACTGCATGCAGTGTCGTGGGCTTGATGTTGCGGGCTATGTCGAGACCGAAACACGGATCGTCGTCTGCCGCGTGCGCCGCCGCGATCCAGAGCCGCTTAGCGGCATGAAGCGGAATCCGCAGCTCGGGGTCGCGCAGTTGCGCGGGGTCCACGCCGGCTGCCTGCACGATAGCGTCGGCATCGAGGCCGCGCGCGACAAGCGTTGTGTGGACCAGCAACATCACGCTGGAAAGCCAGGAGTCGTGCATCGCGAGCGTTCCGGGAGTGTTGGAATGCTCTTCATTCTAGGTGCCCGAATGCGTGCCCGGAGGATACGTCTGTAAGCGAATCCTCAAAAAAAGCGGCCGCTAAGGCCGCATGCGAGTCACTACACGACCCAAGAACGTCGTCTCTTCCGTCAATCAGAAATGATAATTCGCGCCGACCGTGAAGGTCGTGAAATTATCCTTGTACGCATACCCCGGCCCCTCGAACTTCGGTGCGCCCATATAGTGCGCGACTTCGGCGCGCACGCCGATATTTTTGGCCACCTTGTATTCTGCACCAAGACCAAACTTGCCGGCCACACCGCTATCGGAGGCGTCGCCACCGCCGGCAAAATCGATCTCGCGGTCCACATAGGCCACGCCGAACTTGCCGTAGAGGTCGAATTTGTCGGTCACCGGGTAACGACCGACGAGATCAACGCCGCCCGCGCGAGTTTTGGATTCGGAGAAGCCGTCGATCTTGGCCTTGCCAAGGTTGTAGTAGTTTGCCTCGATACCGAAATACTTATCGAAGTTGTAGCCCCCGTAGATGCCACCCACAGATGGATGCGTCGCGTTCTGGCTGGCGCTGTCGATGCTCTGCTCAGAAGCGCCAATATCGGCGCCAATGTAGAAACCTGGCTCCGCTGCGAAAGCGGCACCGGAAAGAGCGGTGGCAGCGGCAATGATGAAAAGCTTCGATTTCATATCTGTTCTCCTGGGATATTGCAGCCACAAAAGCGCATGGCGCGTAGGTTCGTGACCGTGGAGCACATCCTAGGGGAAACCCTGGCAATCCTTTTGTCGTCGCGCGCCAGCCGATTGGCCCTGCGGGCCGGGGTGAAAGAACGCTCTCTTGCGCTGTTGTTTCGTGCAAGCCATTCATTGCACGGCATTCAAGCATCGATAAGTCGTAATGCCATCTGATTGCTTCGGACCAGCCCGTGGGTCGCATCGACGAGTGTTTCTTTCAAAATGTCCGCGAGCAGCGCAACGGCAGGGCTCGGATTCGCCTCGGCGAAGGCAAGCGTCAATGCGATCTCGGGCAGCGCGGGCATACCCTCGTCGTACACGCGTAGTCGGGTCGAAAGCTTGGCCGCCGTGCGGACAGTCAGCCCCAATCCCGCCGCCGTCGCGGCCCATATGCCGGAGAGGCTGGAACTCGTGAATGCGATGCGCCAGCTTATACCGGCAGCATCGAGCGCGGCGAGGCCGAGCTTGCGGAACAGGCAGGGCGACTCGAAGAGTACGAGCGGCAGCGCGCCATCGACGTCGCGCAGGGGAAGGGCCGCGCTGGCCGGGCCGATCCATGCGATTGGCAAGCGGATCAGCGGCGCGCCGTGCGGCAGATCGGACGCATCCCCCCACACGAGCGCGAAATCCAGCGTGCCTGCGGCAAGTCTGTCGCGCAGCACGGCATTGCGCTCGGCGCAGGCTTCGACGCGAATACGCGGATGCGCGCGGGCGAAGCGACCGAGCATCTGCGGCAGCCAGGCATCGGCGAAATCCTGCGGCAGGCCGACGCGGACCCAGCCTTCCATTTGTGCGCCGCGTACTGCGCCTACCGCTTCGTCGTTGAGTTCGAGGATACGGCGTGCGTAGCCAAGCAGTACTTCGCCAGCCTCGGTCGGAACCAGTCCGCGGCCCGATTTGCGCACGAGCGGCTCGCCGAGCTGTTCTTCAAGCTTGCGCAATTGGGCACTGATTGCAGACGGCGAACGGCAGAGGCGTTCGGCCGCCTTGGCGAAGCTGCCGAGTGCCAGCCCGGTCGCGAGCGTGCGCAGCGCATCCATATCGAGGTTCGGACTGTTCATAACGTTCTGAATTTCAGAATGATTGGTTTGAAAATTTCCGATTGTTGGAATGATATCCGCACCGTAGATTGAGCGCACGACGCCGCTGGCATAACAGCCGGGGCTCGGACCACAAGGCGCGGTCAACTCACGAACGAAAGGAAACCGCCATGCTTGCCATGCACTACCGCATCCTATTGCCGAACCACGATGCCATCCCCGCCATCCACCACCGTGCCACCGAGAAAGGGCCGCTCTGCAATGGGCTGCCCGGATTGGCCGTCAAGTTTTTCCTGCTCGATACGCTTGATCCAGCCTACGCAACCTTCTACCTCTGGCGCGATCCGGACGGCGCGCGCGACTTTCTCGAAGGTCCATTCTTCTCGGCGCTCTGCGAAACCTTTGGCCGGCCCACGGTGAAGCTGCTCCTGACGACCTCGGTCGAGCTGCCGGCAGAGCTACCCGCCAGACTTGGGTTGATCGAGCATGCCGCCGAACGCCTGGACGGGCCGCACATCGAAACGCTAGACCCACTGCAGGGCGCGCGTTTCGCGTTGAGCTTCGCGGACGTGCCAGTGGGACGTCCGCTCGAAATCATGTATACCGCGAAGGGTTCGGGCGTCTCCGATTTGTCGGCGCTCTCTTTCAGGAGTGATTCATGATCGTCTTCATCACCGGCGCCTCCGCCGGTTTTGGCGCCGCTTTCGCGCGGCGCTTCGTGGCCGAAGGGCATAGCGTGATAATCAGCGGCCGGCGCGTGGAGCGCCTTGAAGCGCTGCGCGAGGAACTCGGCGCGGCACGCGTCCATGCCGTTCCGCTCGACGTGCGCGATCGGGCGCAGGTCGAAGCAATAATTGCCGGGTTGCCGCCGGCATTTGCCGAAGTCGATGTACTCATCAACAACGCCGGCCTCGGGCTCGGCCTCGACCCGGCCTGGCGCGCCGATCCGGCCGATTGGGATGCGATGGTCGATACCAATGTCAAGGGTCTGATGTACATGACGCGCGCATTGCTGCCAGGGATGGTCGAACGCAATCGCGGGCATGTGATCAATCTCGGCTCCACGGCCGCGAGCTGGCCTTATGCTGGCGGCAACGTCTATGGCGCGACCAAGGCATTCGTGCATCAGTTTTCGCTCAACCTGCGCGCCGATCTTGCGGGCACGAAGGTCCGCGTGACCGACATCGCGCCGGGCCTCGTCGGCGGTTCCGAGTTTTCGAATGTCCGCTTCAAGGGCGACGACGCGCGCGTCGCCAAACTTTATGCGGATGTCGATGCGCTGATGCCGGACGACATCGCCGAAGCTGTCTATTGGGTCGCCAGCCTGCCGCCGCATGTGAACATCAATATGCTGGAAATGATGCCGGTGGCACAAAGCTTCGCCGGGCTGTCGGTGGCCCGCGCGGCGGGCTAGGCGGTATTTACGATGCATTTGTTACCATCGCCGCAACTTAAGCTTCCGGTGCCATCGGCATGACTTACAACGAATCCTCCTTCCGTGTCCTCAAGGGCCTGGAGCCGGTGCGCAGCCGGCCCGGCATGTACACCCGTACCGATTCGCCGGCGCACATAATTCAGGAAGTCATCGACAACGCGGCCGACGAGGCGCTCGCGGGCCATGCGAAACGACTGCATGTGGCCGCGTTCCGCGACGGCTCGGTCGCGGTATCCGATGACGGGCGCGGGATTCCGGTCGGCCTGCACCCGGTAGAGGGCGTACCGGTCGTGGTGCTCGCCTATACGGTATTGCATGCCGGCGGCAAGTTCGACAAGACCTCGGGCGCCTCGGCCTATGCGTTCTCGGGCGGCCTGCATGGCGTCGGCGTCGCGGTGACAACGGCATTGTCCGCGCGTGTCGAGGTCGAGGTTAAACGCGAAGGCATGGCCTGGAGCATCGCGTTCTCCGACGGTGGCCGCGAGATCGGCGACCTTACACAAATCGGCCCTTGCGGCAAGCTAAGCGGTACGCGCGTGCGCATCTGGCCCGATCCAAAATACTTCGACGCGCCGCGCGCGCCGCTCGCCGAAGTCGAGCGTCTGCTGCGTTCCAAAGCGGTGCTATTGCCCGGCGTGACGGTGACGCTGGAAATCGAGCAAACCGATGGCCGTTTTACGAAGACGGAATGGCGCTACACCGACGGCCTCACCGGCTATTTGCGCGAGATGGCTGGCGGCGCGGCAGCGCTGGCGCCAATTTTCGCAAGCGAAAAATATGCCGGACAAGACGAGGATTTCGCACCCGGCGAAGGCGCGGCCTGGGCCTTTGCGTGGTTCGACGGTTTTGCGGGCGGCGAGAGTTATGTGAACTTGATTCCGACGGTCAATGGCGGCACGCATGAATCCGGCCTGCGCGGCGGCGTGTTCGAGGCAGTCAAATCCTTCGTCGAACACCACGCCTTACTGCCGCGCGGCGTCAAGCTGCAGCAGGAGGATGTGTGCGGAAAGATGAGTTTTTTGCTCTCCGCCCGCCTGCTAGACCCGCAGTTCCAGGGCCAGGTGAAGGAAAAACTCAACTCGCGCGAAGCCGTGAAACTTGTCTCGACGATGGTGATGCCGCTGTTTGAAGCCTGGCTCAACCAAAATGTCGAACAGGGCCGCGCAATCGCGGAGCTTGCAATAAAACAGGCGCAAAGCCGGCTCAAAAATGCGCAGAAGGTCGAAAAGAAAAAAACCTCTGGCGTCGCCGTGCTACCGGGCAAGCTTGCCGACTGCGAGAGCGAGGACATCAATGACAACGAGCTTTATCTCGTCGAGGGCGATTCGGCCGGCGGCTCGGCCAAGCTCGCGCGCTCGCGCGAAACCCAGGCTATCCTACCGCTGCGCGGCAAAGTGCTGAACGCCTGGGAAGTCGATCCGGACCGCTTGTTCGCCAACGCCGAAATTCATGACATCGCAGTTGCGCTCGGCGTCGACCCACATCCGCCGAATGCGCCCGACTCGGTGCTCGCGAACCTGCGCTACGGCAAGCTCGTGATCATGGCCGACGCCGATGTCGACGGCTCGCACATTCAGACGCTGCTGCTCACGCTATTTCTGCGTCATTTTCCGGTACTCGTGGCAAGCGGCCATCTCTTTATCGCGCTACCGCCGCTGTACCGCGTAGACGTACCCGCCTCGGGCAAGAAGCGCCCGGCGCGCCGGCTTTATTGCCTAGACGAACGCGAACTTGCCGCCACGCGCGACCGGCTCGTCAAGGAAGGCATCAAAGCGGAATCGCTGGAAATCGGCCGCTTCAAGGGCCTGGGCGAAATGAACCCCGAACAGCTTCGGGAAACCGCGATGGACCCCGCGACGCGACGCGTGCTGCCTGTGACGCTGGACGACATCGCCATCGGCGCCACGCGCGAACTCTTCGATTTGCTGATGGGCAAGGGCGAAGCCTCGGGGCGGCGGGCCTGGATGGAGGCGAAGGGGAATCTGGTGGAGGCGGATCTTTGAAAGCAGTCGTCACGCCCCGCCGCATCGCCCTAGCCTTCACCGGCGCCTCCGGCATGCCTTACGGCATCCGCCTGCTCGAATGCCTGCTGGCGGCTGGCGCGCGCGTGGAATTGCTCTATTCGCAGGTCGCGCAGATCGTCGCACGGCAGGAGATGGGGCTGGAGTTGCCTTCGCGCGCAGCCGAGGTTGCGGCCGTTTTCACCGAGCGCTTCTGTGCCGCGCCAGGGCAGCTCTCGGTCTATGGCCGTGAGGAGTGGTTCGCGCCGCTCGCCTCGGGCTCGAACCCGCCCGATGCGATGGTCATCTGCCCTTGCACGATGGGTACGCTCGCCGCGATTGCGGCCGGGCTGTCGTCTACCTTGATCGAGCGCGCGGCCGATGTCTGCCTCAAGGAGCGTCGGACGCTCGTGCTCGTGCCGCGCGAGACGCCGTTATCTACGCTGCATCTGGAGAACATGCTGCGACTCTCGCGTATGGGCGTCGTGATGCTGCCGCCCGCGCCGGGGTTTTACACGCATCCGCAGAGTGTGCAGGATCTGGTGGACTTCGTCGTGGCCCGCATACTCGATCAAATTGGCATAGAGAATAATTTGGCGTCGCGTTGGGGCGAGACGCCGCCGACGGAAGAAATCTAAATTCGCGCAAAGGGGTTCGACATGAATGTCTTGTTCATCGGCGGCACGGGCATCATCAGTTCGGCCTGCGCGCGCCGCGCGCTCGAATGTGGCGTCAGGCTTACGATCTTGAATCGCGGCCAGTCCGGCGCGCGGCCGTTGCCGGCGAATGTGCCCGTCATACAGGCCGATATTCGCGACAGGGAAGCGACGCGGCGCGCGCTCGGCGAGCATTGCTTCGACGCGGTTGTCGACTGGGTCGCCTTCACGCCTGAGCATATTGAAACCGGTATCGATCTGTTTAAGGGCCGTACCGGACAGTACATTTTCATCAGTTCGGCCTCGGCCTACCAGACGCCACCGCAGGCGCTGCCGATTACCGAATCCACGCCGCTGTGCAATCCGTTCTGGGAATATTCGCGCAACAAGATCGCCTGCGAAGACAGGCTCGTCGCGGCAATGCGCAACGAGGCGTTTCCCGCCACCATCGTACGACCTTCGCATACCTACGACGCCACGCTGTTGCCGTTCGACTATGGCTATACGGTGCTGGACCGCATGCGCCGTGGCAAGCCGGTCATCATCCACGGCGACGGCACTTCGCTGTGGACGCTGACCCATCATCGCGATTTCGCAGTTGGCCTCGTCGGCCTGCTCGGTAATCCGCGCGCCGTCGGCGACGTGTTCCAGATCACCTCGGACGAGTGGCTTTCCTGGAACCAGATTTACGGCCAGGTCGCCCAGGCTGCTGCTTGCACGCCCGACTTTGTGCACGTGCCATCGGAACTGATCGCCGCCTTCGATCCCGAATGGGGCGCGGGCCTGCTCGGCGACAAATCGCACAGCATGATCTTCGACAACGCCAAGATCCGCCGCATGGTGCCCGACTACCACTGCACTATCCCATTCGCACGCGGCGCACGCGAAATCGTCGCCTGGTACGACGCGCATCCCGAGGCCCGCGTCGTTGATGCGAAGGCCGATGCGACGATGGACAGGATCGTCGCGGCATATCGCGGCGCGTTTGCGCAGGCGAACGCACTGTGAGCACCCGCATCTGCCTGATACGTCACGGCGAAACCGACTGGAACCGCGCGCGCCGGATTCAGGGGCACACCAACATTCCGCTCAACGCGACCGGTCGCGAACAGGCGCAGGCGCTTGCCGCGAGCCTCGCCGACGCGCGCTTCGCGGCGATCTATTCGAGCGATCTCGCCCGCGCACGCCAGACCGCTGAAGCGGTTGCACAGCGCACAGCGCTGCATGTCCACTTCGAACCCAGCCTGCGCGAGCGCAATTTCGGCGATTTTCAGGGCCTGACCTATGACGAATTGGCCGCACGCTATCCGGATGCCTATGCGCGCTTCGAATGGCGCGAGCCGGATGCCGCACTGCCCGGCGGGGGCGAGAGCCTCACGGCCTTTTTCAACCGTGTCATGCTTGCGCTGACGCGGATCGCCAAGCGCCATCCGGATGCCGACGTGCTCGTCGTCTGCCACGGCGGGGTTCTCGACATGGCGCACCGGATGGCCGTTGCACTACCGCTTTCGCATAAACGCGATTTTCCCGTCGGCAATGCCACGGTTAACTGGCTGCGATGCGACGAGGGTACGTGGGAGATCCTGGCCTGGGATGAACGCACCCATCTTGACTGCTTTCTTGATGAGTTGCCGGGTTAGCGGCTATCGACCACACATTGCGGCGCAAAAAGCGCTTCAGGCCCGCCTTGCGGTGCATGATAAAATTCCCTTTCGATCTTGAGCCTTAAGTGGAAACCATGTTCCCAAAGCAGACCCTCGCCCAAGCCGACGCCGAGTTGTGGGCCGCCGTAGCAGCGGAAAACCGTCGTCAGGAAGATCACATCGAACTGATTGCCTCGGAAAACTACGTTAGCCGCGCGGTTATGGAAGCGCAGGGCTCCCAGCTCACGAACAAGTACGCCGAGGGTTATCCGGGCAAGCGCTATTACGGCGGTTGCGAGCATGTCGATGTCGTCGAGCAGTTGGCGATCGATCGCCTGAAAAAGCTCTTCGGCGCGGATGCTGCCAACGTGCAGCCGAATTCCGGCTCGCAGGCCAATCAGGCTGTCTTGATGGCCTTTTTAAAACCCGGCGACACGATCATGGGCATGAGCCTTGCCGAAGGCGGTCATCTGACGCACGGCATGCCGCTGAATATGAGCGGTAAATGGTTCAAGGTCGTCGCCTACGGTTTGACCGAAAAAGAAGAGATCGATTACGACGCGATGGAGCGGCTTGCCCACGAGCACAAGCCGCGCCTGATCATCGCAGGCGCTTCGGCCTATGCGCTACGGATCGACTTCGCGCGCTTTGCCAAGGTCGCCAAGGACGTCGGCGCGATCTTCATGGTCGACATGGCACATTATGCTGGCCTCATCGCCGCAGGCTTTTATCCGAACCCGGTTCCCCATGCCGATGTCGTGACTTCGACGACGCACAAGACGCTGCGCGGCCCGCGCGGCGGCATTATCCTGATGCGCGCCGAACACGAAAAGGCAATCAACTCCGCGATCTTTCCCGGCCTGCAAGGCGGCCCGCTGATGCACGTCATCGCGGCCAAGGCCGTGGCCTTCAAGGAAGCGCAATCGCCCGACTTCCGCAACTATCAAGAACAGGTCATCGCGAACGCCCGCGTGATGGCGCGCGTGCTGACCGAGGCGCGCGGCTTGCGCATCGTCTCCGGCCGCACCGAAAGTCATGTCTTCCTGCTCGATCTGCGCGCCAAGAAAATCACCGGCAAGGAAGCCGAAGCCGCGCTCGGACGCGCCCATATCACGGTCAACAAGAACGCGATCCCGCACGATCCCGAAAAGCCCTTCGTCACCTCCGGGATCCGCATCGGTAGCCCGGCAATGACGACGCGCGGTTTTACCGAAATCGAGGCCGAACGTGTTGCGCACCTGATCGCCGACGTGCTCGAAGCGCCGCACGACGAAGCCGTTCTGGCTCGCGTGCGCGAGGAAGTCGCCACGCTCTGCCGCAAGTTCCCGGTGTACGGCGCTTAACCCAAAATAATTACATTAGACTGGGGGCGCCGCCATGCGGCGCCCCTATTACATCCAAGATCCCGACACCATGAAATGTCCGTTCTGCGGCACCCCCTCGACGCAAGTCACCGACACGCGCGAGAACGACGAAGGCGATACCGTTCGCCGCCGCCGCCGCTGCCTTCATTGCGACAAACGCTTCACGACCTACGAGCGCATCGAGCTGAAAATGCCGCAAGTCGTGAAGAAGAACGGCAACCGCGTCGAATATGCCAGCGAGAAGCTACTTGGTAGCATGAAGCTCGCATTGCGCAAACGGCCCGTAAGTTCCGAGAGCGTCGAAGCGGCCGCCGCGCGGATCGAGGAAAAACTGCTCTCGCTCGTCGAACGCGAGGTCGCGAGCGACAGAATTGGCGAACTCGTGATGCGCGAACTCAAACGGCTCGACAAGATCGCGTATATCCGCTTTGCATCGGTCTATCGCAATTTCGAGGATGCGGAGGCATTCTCAGAAGTCATCCGCGAAGTCTCGAAACGCGAGCGCCCGGCTCCGCGCAGTCGCTGAATATGCCGTTTGGCGCCGACGATCACGCCCACATGGCGCGCGCCTTGCAACTTGCGGCGCACGGGCTGTGGAGCACGACGCCGAACCCGCGCGTCGGTTGCGTCATCGTGCAGGGCGGCAAGATCGTTGGCGAGGGCTGGCATGCACGCGCCGGCGAAGCGCATGCCGAAGTTCATGCTCTGCAGGCCGCTGGCGAACTTGCGCGCGGCGCAACCGCCTACGTAACGCTCGAACCCTGTAGCCATTTCGGCCGCACGCCGCCTTGCTCGGATGCGCTGATCCGCGCCGGTATCGCGCGCGTCGTCGCCGCGATACAGGACCCGAATCCACGAGTTGCCGGCGCTGGACTCGCCCGGCTTGCCGAACAGGGTATCGCCACAGCCTGCGGCCTCCTTGCCGAGCAGGCACGCGAACTCAATCGCGGTTTCGTCAAGCGTATGGAATATGGCTTGCCGTGGACCCAGCTCAAGCTCGCCGCGAGTCTCGACGGACGCACCGCGCTTGCCAACGGCCAGAGCAAATGGATCACCGGCGCGCTGGCGCGCCAGGACGTGCAGCGTCAGCGCGCGCGCGCCTGTGCGATCCTGACAGGTGTCGGCAGCGTGCTCGCCGACAATCCGCAGATGAACGTGCGCGAGCTCGCCACGCCGCGCCAACCGCTGCGCATAATCGCCGATAGCGCGCTCGCAACACCGGCAGGCGCCCGCATTCTGCAAGGCGGCGCAACCCTGATTGCATGCGCCGATAGCAACAGTCCGAACGCCGCTGCGCTACGCGCCGCCGGCGCCGAACTGCTGCCATGCCCAGGCGCGGATGGCCGCGTCGATCTGCCCGCGCTGCTTGCCGAACTTGGTCGACGCGGAATCAATGAACTCATGGTGGAAGCGGGCCCAACACTGGCCGGCGCACTGCTCGCTACCGGCGCAGTCGACGAAATCCTGCTTTATATGGCGCCAGCATTGATGGGCAGGGATGCGCGCGGCCTCATCGATTTGACCGGCCTTGCGCGAATGGCGGATGTGCCTCGCTACCGTTGGCACGACATCCGCCGTGTCGGCGACGATCTACGCCTGACGCTGCGTCCGCAAGAACCCTATCCCGCGCAGACCGGGCATTCCGGATCGCGCGGATAACGGACTTCGCGCCAGCGCATCGCCAGCGCATCGAGTAGCAGCAGACGGCCCACGAGCGGTTCGCCGCAGCCTGCAAGTAGTTTGAGCGCCTCAGCCGCCTGGGTCGCCCCGACGATGCCGGTCAAGGGCGCGAACACTCCCGTCACCGCGCAGCGCAATTCTTCGAGTTCGCCACCCTCCGGAAACAAGCAGTGGTAGCACGGCGCGCCATCCTGGCGCATATCGAAAACGCTGATCTGGCCGTCAAAACGAATCGCGGCACCCGAGACCAGCGGTTTTCTCGCCGCAACGCAGGCGCGATTGACCGCATGGCGCGTAGCGAAGTTGTCGCAGCAGTCGAGCACGATGTCGGCATGGCGGATTTGCTCGGCAAGCTGCTCGGCTTCGAGCCTTTGTTCGAGCGCGAGGATTTCGATCTCGGGGTTTAATGCCTGCAGGGTTCTTTTGCCCGACAGCGCCTTGGCCGCGCCGACCGATGCGTGCGTATGCAGGATCTGGCGCTGGAGATTGGTCAGGTCGACACTGTCGCCATCGGCGAGCACCAAGGTTCCTACGCCAGCCGATGCAAGATACATCGCGGCCGGCGAGCCGAGCCCGCCGGCGCCCACGATAAGTGCGCGCGCATAAAGGATGGCCTGCTGGCCTTCGATACCGATTTCGGGTAGCAGAATGTGGCGCGAGTAGCGCAGGAGCTGTTCGTCGTTCATGAGTCAGGAGAGATTACGCAACTCGGGGGGTGTATCGTCATGATCGCCATGTGGGTGGTGCTCCCAGGCTCTCACATAGATTTCGCTGGATTTTTTGATCAGACGTTCCGGCGAGTGCAGGTTGCGGGTTTGCGTTTCCTCGACGTAGCGATCAGCGCGCACCGTAGCCGCGCATAAAGGCTGCCGTCCAGGTGAAAACCGAGTTCGACGAGGATCGTTTCGATTTCTTCGAAGCTGTGTTCGGCAAGCGAGTAGCCGACACGGATTTCGTCGGCTCTTAGCCCCGCCTCGACAACAACGCCCGGCAGCACGGCAAGACGTATGCGCGCAAGCTGGGCCTGACCGGGCGGCGGGACGTGGAAACGCAATTCGCGGCGCTTGCGCAAAACCGCGTCGTCCGGCTCATGCTCGCAGTGCTTCCTGCCTGCGAGCGCATAGGTCGTTTCGCGTTCCAACATCGCCGCCTCCAGCCTTTATGCAGGGCCGGCGCGGGTTCAATGGCTCTGCTGGACGATCTGCATGCCCTTCAGAACATTGACTGCCTGCGCCAACTGGTGGTCGTTCTTGCCGCCCAGTTCGAAGGGCGTGGGGCTAGCCTCGTCGGCCTTATCGCCCCGCTTCGGATCCTTTTGATCCTTGAGGTTCTTGTCGTCCTTCGCCTTGATCGGCTCGGCCTGCGCACCCGGCTTGCCTTCAGCCGCAGCTTGCGTATTGTTTTCGAGGTGACGTTCGAGGTCGGCTTCGTGGAGGCGGTTGAACGAGCCGTTGGGCGTGTCGTCGACAACGATGTCTGGCACGATGCCCTTGGCCTGGATCGAACGGCCGCTCGGCGTGTAATAACGCGCCGTCGTCAGCTTGATGGCCGTGCTGCTCGCCAGCGGCAGAATGCTCTGAACCGAGCCCTTGCCGAAGGTCTGGGTGCCGACGACGACCGCGCGCTTGTGGTCCTGCAACGCACCGGCCACGATTTCCGAGGCCGAAGCAGAAGCCCCGTTGACCAGCACGATCATCGGCATGCTCTTCACGTCGTCTGGCACAAGTTTAAGAAAATCGTCGCGGCTGCTGCGCAGGTAGTCCTCGGGCGAAGCGAAGAACTTGTGGCGCGAATCGTCGGTGCGGCCATCGGTCGACACGACGAGCGCCTTGGGCGGCAGAAAGGCGCCGGACACGCCGACGGCCGCATGCAGCAGGCCGCCCGGATCGTTGCGCAGATCGAGCACGATGCTCTTCATGCCGGCCTTTTCGAGCCGTCCGAGTTCCTTGGCGAGCGTGGGCGCAGTGTTTTCCTGGAATTGCGAAACGCGCAGATAGCCAATACCGGGTTCGAGAATGCGCGCTTTTACGCTCTGTACCTGGATGACTTCGCGCATCAAGGTCAGTTCGATCGGCTTGAGTTCGCCCTTGCGTGCGATCGTCAGCTTGACCTGCGTTTTGGGTTTGCCGCGCATCTTTTTGACGGCGTCATTGAGCGACAAACCTTTGATCGAAGTATCGTCGAGCTTGATGATCAGATCGCCAGGTCGCACGCCGGCGCGAAACGCGGGCGTGTCCTCGATCGGTGAGATCACCTTGATGAAGCCGTCCTCCATGCCGACCTCGATGCCGAGGCCGCCGAATTCGCCTTGCGTGCCGACCTGGAGTTCCTTGAAGGCTTCCGGATCGAGATAGGACGAATGCGGGTCGAGGCCGGACAACATGCCGCTGATCGCGCTCGTGATCAGCTTTTTGTCGTCTACCGGTTCAACGTAGCCCTGCTTGATCGCGTTGAACACTTCGGCGAAGGTGCGCAGTTCCTCGATAGGTAGTGGCGCAGCCGCATCCTTGTTGGCGCTGGCGGAGTAATTCAGGCTGATCGCTACGCCGGCGCACACGCCCACCAGCACGAGCCCCGCTTGCTGCAGCTTGCCGCGTATCTTCGGTTCTTGTCCCATGATGTCCTGCTTGATCCTTCTATATTGGGTATCGACCACGCGTTGCAGCTTATGCCGCAACAAGACAGAACCCAGAACGCCCAGCGGGCGTTCGCTCTAACTCGTAGTAAGCCCCCGGCATTCATGCCGGGGGCTTCACCGTTCGGATGATCATCGCGCCACCCATTTCACAGGGTCTTGAGGCTGGCCGTGACGGCGGATCTCAAAGTATAAACCCGATTCTTCCCCGCCCCCGCTGCTGCCCACGGCGGCAATCGCTTCGCCGGCGCGGGCGTTTTCTCCCAACGATTTGAACAGGCTTTCGTTGTTGCCGTAAATCGTCATGAACCCGTCGCCGTGGTCGAGGATGATCAGATTGCCAAAACCGCGCAGCCAGTCGGCAAAAACGACCCGCCCCGAGGCTACCGCGCGAACGTCCCCGCCATTGGCGCGGATGAACACGCCCTTCCACTGCGTCGCGCCATCGCCCCTTGGAGCACCGAAACGGCCCAGAAGTTCGCCGCGCACGGGCCAGTGCAAACGACCGCGCAGATTGGCGAAATCGGCATCGGGAATGCTGTCGTCGGCAACTTTATCGGCCATGCCGCTGACGGCTTCGCGTCCGGTGTTTTCACTGCCGCCAGGCGGCCGCTTGGCGGTTTGCGCGGTATCGGAGCGCGGTTTTTTCGGCGGAGGTTTGGGCAGCTTCGCCAGCCCATCGACAAGCTTCGCGAGGCGGCCCTCGTTCTGCCGCAGCGTGGCGACTTCCTTGCGCTGGGCGCGCAGTTTGCCCTGGATCTGCGCCAGCACGAGGCCGCGCCGCTTCTGCTCTTCGAGCAAATCCGAATTGGTTTTTGCCTGATCGCTTTCGAGCGCCGCGATGCGTGCCTTTTGGGCTCGCACCGCGCTGATCAATGCCTCGCGCTGGAGCAAGGTGCGGCGGGCGGTGTCGATTTCGTCGCGGCGCGCCTCGGCGATTTTTTCGAGGTAATAGGCGTCGCGCGCCAGTTGGTTCGGGTCCTTGCCGCCGATGAGACTACGCGCGCCGGCCTTGCGGCCGAACACGTAATAGCGGTAGAGCGTTTCGCCAAGCGCTCGGCGCTGCGTGGCAAGGGCCGCTTCGACCCCGGCGCGTTCGGCTTCGAGCTTGATTTGTTCGACCGTAACATTGCGCCGTTCGGCGGCGATCTCGCGCAGTTTTCGCTGCGAAACCGAGATCGTTTTCTCGATTTCGGCCAAATCGTCGGCCGCTTCGTGGCGCGTGTTCTCGCCGCTATCGATTTCGCCCTGCAGCGCACGAATCTTTTGGTGCAGTTCGTCGAGATCGGCGCGCCGCGCGGCGATCTCGACTGTCGCGGGCTCGCGCACCGCTGCCGCGCTCGGCATGGCGCACAACAAAAGGGCGAGGAACGTCGCAGCGCTCCCCGCCCCGCTTCGCGAAAGACGGAGCACCAAACTTACTTCTTGGCCTTGCCCTGGCTCGCCACCGCGTTCATCGCCGCAGCGATTTTCTCGGGGTCGTCCAGATAGTAATGCTTGATCGGCTTCAGATCGGCATCGAGTTCGTACACGAGCGGTTGCGCCGTCGGAATGTTCAGTTCGAGAATCGCGGCCTCGCTCATGTCGTCGAGATATTTGATCAAGGCGCGCAGGCTGTTGCCGTGGGCGGCGATGACCACGCGCTTACCGGACTTGACTTCCGGCGCGATGGTTTCGAGCCAGTACGGCACGAAGCGGGCAACCGTGTCCTTGAGGCACTCGGTGCGCGGGAATTGCGCGGCGGGTAAATCGGCGTAGCGCGGATCGCCGGTGTTCAGACGCGCATCGCCTTCTTCGAGCGCGGGCGGCGGCACGTCGTAGGAACGGCGCCAGACCTTGACCTGATCGTCGCCGAACTTGGCCGCAGTTTCGCCCTTGTCGAGGCCCTGTAGCGCGCCGTAGTGGCGTTCGTTCAAGCGCCAGGAGTGCTCGACCGGCAGCCAGAGCTGGTCGAGTTGCTCGAGCACCATATTGAGCGTTTTGTTCGCGCGTGTGAGCATCGAGGTGAAGGCGAGATCGAAGGCGAAGCCCTTTTCGCGCAGCAGTTTGCCGGCCGCAACGGCTTCCTCGACGCCCTTGGGGGTCAGGTCGACATCGGTCCAGCCGGTGAAGCGGTTTTCAAGGTTCCAGACGGATTCGCCGTGACGGAGCAGAACGAGCTTGTACATGAACACTCCTTGCAATGATGAGACAGAAAGTGGGGGGAGCTGTCCCGCGTGGCCAGGCTAGCGAGCCTGCCGACGCCAAACATCAGAAGATGGTATTTTATCGGATCGGGCCCGCGCATTTCCGCGTTTTTGTCGGGCCGCTATCTGAGTTGGGTCATGGAGTTCATCAAACAAAACGTTTTTCTCGTCGTGCTCGCCGCCGCCAGCGGCGCCATGCTACTCGTCGAAATACTGCGCGGACGCGGACGCGGCGGCTTGAGCCCGGTCGAAGCCACGCTTTTAATCAATCGCGAAAACGCGATCGTGCTCGATGTGCGCGACGCGGCGGAATTCGCCGCCGGCCACATCGCGAACGCGCGCAACATCCCGCTCGCCGATCTGGACAAGCGCATCGACGAACTCGCTAAGTACAAAAACAAGCCCATCGTAATCGTCTGCCAGTCGGGCGCCCGCTCGGGCAAAGCGATCGCCACGCTCGCCAAGGCCGGCTTCGGCAATGCAAATAGCCTCGGCGGCGGTCTGGCGCTGTGGCAGAAGGACGGCCATCCGCTGGTGAAGAACTGAGGCCGCGATGCCTAGGATCCTGATGTATACCTCGGGCACCTGCCCCTACTGCGTGCGCGCCGAGCAGTTGCTGCGCAGCAAGGGCGTGACCGAAATCGAAAAACTCCGCGTCGATCTCGAACCCGCCGAGCGCGATCGCATGATGCAACTGACCGGCCGTCGCACGGTGCCGCAGATCTTCATCGGCGACCAGCACGTCGGCGGCTGCGACGATCTGTACGCACTCGACCGCGCGGGCGGACTAGCCCCGCTACTCGCGGCCGGCTCGGCGTAATATATCGAAATTAAGTATTTTCACGCGGCAGGCGCACGTCTCCGCCCCATTTATTCACCACACCAGGCGATACCCAAATGAGCGAACAAGTACAACCGACGTTTTCGATCGAGAAGCTGTATGTGAAGGATCTGTCGATCGAGGTTCCGAACGCCCCCTCGATCTTCCTCGACCGTGAGACGCCCCAGGTCAACGTCGAACTGAACACGAGCGCAGAAAAGGTGGACGAGGGCTATTACAACGTCACCGTCACCGTCACCGTCAACGCAACGGTGAAAGACCGTGCGATGTTCCTCGTCGAAGTCGCCCAGGCCGGCGTGTTCCAGATCCGCGATTTCCCCGAAGGCGACATCGAGCCGGTTCAGATGATCGGTTGCGCAAACATCCTGTTCCCGTATGCTCGCGAAGCCGTCTCCGACGCGATCACGCGCGCCGGTTTCCAGCCCGTCATGCTAGCCCCGGTCAATTTCGAAGCACTCTATCAGGCGCGTCTGGCCCAGACGCAGGAACAGCAGCCGGCCAGCAGCATCGTGCTGCAATAAGTACTGGTCCGGCATGCGTCCATACGGATTCCTGCTCGCCGCGCTCGCTGCCCTGCCCTGCGCGGCGAGTGCGCTCGATTACCGCTCGGTCAGCGAGGTTGCGGTCCTCTACGACGCACCGTCGATCAAGGGCAAGAAGCTCTGGGTCGTTCAGCGCGGCACGCCGGTCGAGGTCATCATTACGATCGACAAATGGACCAAGGTCCGCGATGCGAGCGGCGCAATTACCTGGATCGAGCGCAAATCGCTCGCCGCCCAGCGCACGCTGATCGTCACCGCCGCCACGGCGGAAGTCCGTCAACAGCCCGACCCAGCAAGCCCGCTCGCCTTCACGGCCGCCAAGGATGTCGTGCTCGATCTTGCCGACAAAACTTCGACGGCAAGCTGGATCAAGGTCAAGCACCGCGACGGCACGCAGGGCTATATCCGCGCGACCGACGTTTGGGGCAAATAAATCGCCTTGGCCTCTCCATTGTCGACAGCGCGCGGGCTGATCGATCTGGACAGATAAAAAACGCAAACCGATGAGCCGTATCGCCATACTCGGCGCCGGCGCCTGGGGCACGGCGCTCGCAGTGACTTTCTCGCGACGCCATTCGATTGCACTGTGGGGGCGCGACCTGACCTTGCAGGCCGAGCTTCGCGAGCAGCGCGAGAACCGGCGGCTTTTACCCGGCGTTCGCCTTGCCGATTCGATTGTCATTCACGACGAGGCCGCTTCAGCGCTGGCCGACGCCTCGCTCGCGCTCGTCGCCACGCCGGTTGCCGGCCTGCGACAGGCGCTGCGCGCCATCGCGGCTCACGCGCCAGGACTTGCCGTAATCTGGGCCTGCAAGGGCCTGGAAACAGGCAGCGGGCGTTTGCCGCACGATATCGCGCGCGAAGAATTCGTCACGCATACCGAATACGGCGTACTGACCGGACCGAGCTTCGCGCAGGAAATCGCGGCGGGCTTGCCGGGCGCCGTCACACTGGCCGGCTGCTCGCTCGCCTTTGCCCGCCATTGGGTCGGCGAGCTGCATCATTCGCGGCTGCGTCTTTATGCCACCGACGATCTTATCGGCGCCGAAGTCAGTGGCGCGGTCAAAAACGTACTCGCGATCGCGACCGGTATTTGCGACGGCCTTGGCGCGGGTCTTAACGCGCGCGCCGCGCTGATCACGCGCGGTCTGGCCGAGATCACGCGCTTCGGGCTCGCGCTCGGCGGCCGGCGCGAAACTTTCATGGGCCTTGCTGGCGTCGGCGATTTGATCCTGACCTGCACCGGCGATCTGTCGCGCAACCGGCGCGTCGGTCTGGCCCTCGCCGAGGGCCGCAAATTGCCGGAAATCCTCGCCGCCCTCGGCCATGTAGCCGAAGGCGTGACGAGCGCGCGCGAAATCGCCCGGCGCGCCCAAAGCCTGGGCGTCGAGATGCCGATCACAGCCGCAGTCGACGCCGTCCTGCACGAGGGGCTCGAACCCCGTACGGCCGTCGATCAACTCATGGCGCGTGATCCCAAGATCGAAAACTAGGCAGGTTTTTCGCGTCACCCTGCCGCGCAATTCACGCGGTCGCGCCACCGCCCGGCATATCATCGCGGCATGAACGCTACGACGCTGCTTCACCATCTGCCGCTGGCCCAGGCTATGGCCTTGCCCAACCAAACCGCGCTCGTCGCCGGTTCATTGCGTATGAGTTATGGCGCGCTTGCGCGCGACATCGAGTCCTTCGCATCGGCGCTGCGCGAACTTGGCCTCATGCGAAGCGAACGCGTTGCGGTCTGGCTCGACAAACGCAGCGAGACCGTCGCCGGCTGTTTCGGCGCAGTCGCAGCCGGCTGCATTTTTGTGCCGATCAATCCGTTACTCAAACCCGAGCAGGTGGCCTACATCCTGCGCGACTGCAATGTGCGCGCGCTGCTGACCTCGCCCGAACGGCATGCCTTGCTCGGCGATGCGCTCACAGGCTGTGCCGATCTTCGACATCTGATCCTGACGGACCCTGTCGAGCATGTAGCGCAGCCCTACGCGATATGCAATTGGGCTCAGTGCATGGAAGCCCATGCCAAGCCTGGCCATCGCGTAATAGACGGCGACATGGCCGCAATCCTCTACACCTCGGGCAGTACCGGCCGGCCCAAGGGCGTCGTGTTATCGCATCGGAATATGGTGAGCGGCGCAAAAAGTGTCGCGGGCTATCTTGGCAACACGCGCGAGGACACACTACTTGCCGCGCTGCCTCTGTCGTTCGACGCAGGTTTCTCGCAGCTGACAACGGCCTTTCATGCCGGCGCGAGCGTCGTCCTGCTCAATTACTTGCTGCCGCGCGATGTCGTGAAGGCGCTTGCGCGCGAACGTGTGACTGGGCTCACCGCGGTGCCGCCGTTGTGGATTCAGCTTACCCAGATCGAATGGCCCGATTCGATTGCCGAGCATTTACGCTACATCGCCAACACGGGCGGACGCATGCCGCAGGAAACGCTCAAGGCCTTGCGTGCACGGCTGCCACGAACCCAACCTTATCTGATGTACGGCCTCACCGAAGCCTTTCGCGCGACCTTCCTGCCGCCCGCAGAAGTCGACCGCAGACCCGACTCGATCGGCAAATCGATCCCGAATTCCGAAGTGCTCGTGCTGCGCGAGGATGGCACGCCTTGCGCCGATGACGAGCCTGGCGAACTTGTCCAGCGCGGCGCGCTCGTCGCCATGGGCTACTGGAACGATGCGGAAAAGACGGCAGAGCGCTTCCGCCCGCTGCCCGCGAGCGTGCGCGAAGCCGGACTCGTGCTGCCCGAGATCGCCGTGTTCTCGGGCGACACGGTGCGGCGCGATGCCGACGGCTTTCTCTACTTCATCGGCCGCCGCGACGAGATGATCAAGACTTCGGGCTATCGCGTGAGCCCGACCGAGGTCGAAGAAGCTGTTTATGCCACACGCCTGGTCGGCGAATGCGCAGCCTTCGGCGTCGAGCATGCCACGCTCGGCCAGGCCATCGCGCTCGTCGCTACGCCGCCTGCCGGCGCGGAACTCGATGTGCCGGCGCTGCTCGCGGCCTGCAGGAGTCATCTCGCAGCCTGGCAGGTGCCGAGCACGGTCATCGCGCACACAGGGCCGCTGCCGCGCAATCCGAACGGCAAGATCGACCGCCGCGCGCTCGCCGATCTGCATGCAGCGGGCTGACCCAGAACTCATGCCATTGTCTTCATACGGTTGAACCCATGACTGCACCCAAACATTGTGCGCGCGCTTACTTTCCACAAGCGGGCGGCGAACTTTTGATCGGCGGCCTACCCGTCAGCCAGCTCGCCGCACGCGTCGGTCAAACGCCGTTTTACGCCTACGACCGCGCGGCGCTTGACACGCGCGTCGCGGAATTGCGCGCCGCATTGCCAGCTGCGCTGCGCCTTCACTATGCAATGAAGGCGAACCCGATGCCCGCGCTCGTCGGCACGCTCGCCGGTATTGTCGATGGGCTCGATGTCGCTTCCGGTCGCGAACTACGCGTCGCACTCGACACGGGCATGACGCCTGCCGAAATCAGTTTTGCCGGCCCCGGCAAAAGCCACGCGGAACTCGAACAGGCCGTCGCCGCGGGCGTGCTCGTGAATGTCGAATCGGCGCGCGAAGCGCGGCTGCTCGCCGACATCCAGGCGCACACAGGCTGGCGTGCGCGTGTCGCGCTGCGCATCAATCCAGACTTCGATCTCAAGAGTTCGGGCATGAAAATGGGCGGCGGACCGCGCCAGTTCGGTATCGATGCCGAATGCGTACCTGCGCTGCTGGGCGAAATCAAAAGCCTGGAACTGGGCTTTGAAGGTTTCCATGTCTTCGCCGGTTCGCAGAATCTGCGCGCCGAAGCTATTGTCGAAGCCCAGCAAAAAAGCTTCGAGCTGTGCCTGCGGCTCGCGCAATATGCGCCTGCGCCGATCCTGCATCTCAATCTCGGCGGCGGCTTCGGAATTCCGTACTTCCCCGGCGAACAAAGGCTGGATCTCGCGCCGATAGCCGCGAATCTCGCCGCGCTCGTCGATGCTGCGGCCAGCGTGCTGCCGAGCGCACAGCTCGTCATCGAACTGGGCCGCTATATCGTCGGCGAGGCTGGCGTCTACGTATGCCGCGTCGTCGACCGCAAAGTCTCGCGTGGCCAGGTTTATCTCGTGACCGACGGCGGTCTGCACCATCATCTGTCGGCTTCGGGCAACTTCGGTCAGGTCATCCGTAAAAACTATCCGGTCGTCGTCGCAAACCGGCTGAATGCCGCCGAGGAAAACGTGTCGGTCGTAGGCCCCTTGTGCACCCCGCTCGATCTGCTCGCCGACAAAATGGACCTGCCGCATGCCGAGCCGGGCGATCTGATCGCGGTCCTGCAATCGGGCGCTTACGGTTTTTCCGCGAGTCCACGCGACTTCCTGTCCCATCCGCAACCGCTGGAGGTGTTGGTGTGAGCGCGCACGCGCTGCTGCGCGGCCGCTTCGAGCCAACGCGATTCGACGCAGCGCGCTTCGGCAAGCATGCTGTTTCGACGAGCGCCGCCGCCAGTGCACTGCAGATCGATCAGCCGGGCCTGTTGCTCGAAGCGCAAGGCCCCGCTTTTTCGCACGCCGTCTTGCCAGAGGGCATTCTTCTGTTGCAGGGCCTGCCGACACTTCGCGACAGCGCGCTTGCAGCGGATTTCGCGGCAGGTGGGCTCGCCGTGCTGTGGCCATCGCTGGCGCACGACGCAGACACCCTGCTCAATCAGTTCCAGGGGCGCTTCGCGCTGCTCTGGCTCGACTTTGCGAAGGCGCGCTTGCAATTGGCAAGCGATCGCTTCAATACGCTCGGCTTCTGCTGGGCGCTCGATGACGATGTACTGACATTCGCGAACCGAGCCGACGCATTGCCACGCAATTCGCGCGCAATCGATGCGCAAGCGGTGCTGGACTATTTGTACTTTCACGTCATCCCTGCGCCACGCACGATCTTCGAGGGCGTCGCGCGGCTGGCTCCCGGCTGCCGGCTGTCCTGGCAGGCTGGCGAGATGCCCGCATGCCAGGCTTGGTGGCAGCCGTGCTTCGCGCCTCGGCCAGCGAAGTTCGACCACTTGCAGCATGAATTCCGCGAACATATCCGCGCGGCGGTCGCCGACGAAGCGCGCGGCAATGGCGTCGCGGCTTATCTTTCGGGCGGCACCGACAGTTCGACCGTCGTCGGCATGTTGCGCGAGGTCACGGGCACCGCACCGCGCTGCTATTCCATTGGTTTTAACGCGGCCGGCTACGACGAGATGGCCTATGCGCGCATCGCTGCCAAGGCTTTCGGCGCCGAGCATCGCGAGTACTACATCAGCGCGGCCGATCTGGTCGCGAACATCCCGCAAGTCGCGGCTCACTACGATCAGCCTTTCGGCAATTCCTCAGCCCTGCCTGCATATTGTCTGGCCGAGCTTGCGGCCGCCGACGGCTATCGCAAACTGCTCGCTGGCGACGGCGGCGACGAACTGTTCGGCGGCAATACGCGCTATGCCAAGCAGCGCGTTTTCGCCGCCTATTACCAATTGCCCGCCCTCATGCGCGGCGCGCTCGTCGAGCCGCTGATAGCCAAAGCCTGGGCCGGCAGCGTACCGCTGCTCAAAAAAGCCAAGAGCTATGTCGAGCAGGCGCGTACGCCTTTGCCCGAGCGCACCGAGCAATACAATCTGCTGTTCCGGCTCGGTGTTTCGAACCTGCTGGGCGCTTCGCTACGCGAGAAAATAGACACCACTGCGCCGATGCGTCTGCAAAAAAGCGTCTGGGACGCGGTGCAGGCCACAACCGATCTCGAACGCCAGCTTGCCTTCGACTGGCGTTTTACGCTGGCCGACAACGATCTGCCGAAGGTGGTCGGGACCACCGCGCTGGCAGGCCTCGCGGTCGGCTTCCCTTTGCTCGCCGATCCGCTTGTCGACTTCTCGCTGCGGCTCGCGCCCGAACTCAAGCTGCGGGGCCTCAAGCTGCGCTGGTTCTTCAAAGAAGCGCTGCGCGGCTTTCTGCCCGACGCCATCATCGCGAAACAAAAACACGGTTTCGGCCTGCCCTTTGGCCAGTGGGCGCTCGCCAATCCGGCGCTGAAGAAACTTGCAACGGATTCGCTGCACGGTCTTGTCGCGCGCGGCATCCTGCGTGGCGAATTCGTCGCCCGCCTGCTTGACGAGCATCTGCCGGCGCATCCAGGTTACTACGGCGAGATGGTCTGGATATGCATGATGCTGGAGCAATGGTTGCAGGCGCAGGCGCCGGATTACAGGTTTTGAGAACCTGCCCTGCCGCCTGTCTGAACCCCTTGCGCGCGGGCGCAGCATGGCACACTGCCAGCGATCCTTCTTAATGCGTGTACGGCAAAGCCGACCCGAGGAGGCGCTATGGGCAAACCGAGCGAAAGCGCGGACTGCGATCCTGATTTTCTCGTCCTGCTCGACGAGGTAGATAGCTTGCGCGAAAGCGCCCCGCTGCGCGCGGCCAAGCAGGCCGAGGCCGTGCTTGCACGGGCTCAGGCTGTGGGCGCGGATCGCTTGGCGGCTCACGCATCGCTGCGGCTCGGCGAGCTTTACCGGATCATCGGCCGCGTCCACGCCGGCACGCGCGTACTGCAACAAGCGCTGGCCTGGTTCGAGCAGCAAGGCGATCTGGCTAGCCAGGCCTGGACGCACTACCAGCTCGGCGCCAATTGCAGCCAGGCGAACCTGCTCGAAGCGGCCCATACGCATATCGCCCATGCGCGCAAACTTTTTGAAGGACTCGGCGAACGCTTCGGCGTCGCAAGCTGCCTGACACGCGCCGCAGTAACGCATCTGCGCGCAGCGCGCGCCGACGACGGACTCGCGCTGGTGGATGCGGCCGAGCGCATCTTCCGCGAGGAGTTGCCCGGGCGCGATATCGCGCTCGGCTATACCCTGTATCACCGCGCCAAGCTGCTGCTGGCAGTCGGTCACGACGAAAAGGCCGCCGCCGCGCTCGGCGAAGCGCTGGAACTCGCGGGCAAACCCGGCCGCAGCCGTCTGACCGCGATCTCACTGGCGCAGATCGGGGTGATCCAGCTTCGCGCGGGGGCCTGCGAAGCGGCCGAAATCAGCCTTACGGACGCGCTACGCATGGCCGAGGAAGTCGGCGATCCCGTTGCGCTTTCGTGGGGCCAACTGCATCTCGCGGCGGTTGCCACAGCGCGTGGCGCACATGAGGATACGCATGCGCGGCTGAAGCTCGCGCTTGCGCTGTCGCACAAATTCAACCTGCTCGACTGCGAGGCCGAAGCCTTGTCGCGGCTCTCCGACCACTATCTTTCCGTCGGCGATCCAACGCAGGCGCTCGCAACGTACCGCGCTTTCCACGCGGCCAAACTACAAATGCTCGAAGAATCGGGTTCGCACAATCTGCGCTACCTGCTCACGGTGCAGGTACTCGAACAAGCGCAGGCCGACAACCGCGAACTCGAAGCGCGCGTGGCCGAACGCACGCGCGAGCTTCGCGAAACCGTCGCGCATCTCGAACGCGAAGTCGCGCGACGCGAGGACTCCGAGCGCCAGGTCCGCTACTTGGCCGAGCACGATCCGCTGACGCGCTGCCCGAACCGCCGCGCCTTGATCTCGCATCTGCGGGATTTGCTCGCGGCGGCCGGCGAGGACGGCTGCGTCGGCGTGCTCTTTCTCGACGTGGATCGCTTCAAGCAGATCAACGATTCGCTCGGTCATGCGGCAGGCGATACGGTTTTGCGCGAGATCGTGCGGCGGCTCCTCGCACTGCTGCACGAGGGCGCGCTGCTCGCGCGCTATGGCGGCGACGAATTCGTCGTCGTGCTGCCGCTGGCGAGCACCCAGGGTGTGCCTGGCGCGGCGGCCGCGGAACTGGGCATCGAGGCACAGAGTCTGCAACGCAGCTTCGACGCGCCGTTCCGGATCGAGGAAGACGAGTTCTATCTCGAATGTAGCCTGGGCGCGAGCCTCTATCCATCCCATGGCCGCGATCCGGAACAACTGATAGAGCGGGCCGATCTGGCGATGTATGCAAGCAAGCGCTCGGGCGGGCGGGAGCTACCGCTTTACGACGATACGCTTACCGAAGCCGCGCACGAACGGCTTGCCCTGGAAAAATCCTTGCGCCACGCGGCCGAGCGTGGCGAACTCGCGCTCGAATTCGAACCGCGCTTCGACTGCGCGCGCGGCCATGTCTCGGGGCTGGAAGCGCTGGTGCGCTGGGAGCATCCCAAGCTCGGCCGCGTGCCGCCGGTGCGCTTCATTCATATTGCAGAGGAAACCGGCGAGATTGTCGCGATCGGCCGCTGGGTTCTCGCCGAGGCGTGTCGTTGCTTGGCAAGATGGCGCAACGAAGGCCATCCGGCGCTGCGCGTTGCGGTCAACGTATCGGCGCGCCAGTTGCGCGATCCGGAATTGCTCGACCATATCCTGAGCGCACTCGCCCATGCCCGTCTCCCAGCCGACGCGCTCGAAATCGAGATCACCGAAAGCCTGCTGATCGAGGACCCGGACGGCGTGACGACCCTGCTCGCGCGCCTGAAGGCGGCCGGTATGCGGATTGCGCTCGACGATTTCGGCATGGGGTATTCGAACCTCGCCCAACTCGCACGCCTGCCGTTGGACATCCTCAAACTCGACCGCAGCCTCGTCAGCGACATGGGACGCAATCCGCGCGCGGCGGCCGTCGTCGGTGCAATCATCTCGCTCGGACGCGGACTCGGCATGAATGTCGTCGCCGAGGGAGTCGAGGACGAGTGGCAGCGCGTCGCGCTCGCTGCGCTCGGTTGCCAGGCGCTCCAAGGCCATTTGTTAAGCCCGCCGCTACCGGCCGAAACAGTTCTTGCGCGACTGGCGGTAGCCTGAACGCGTCGCCACAAGAACTACGGAAAACGCATCAGGAGCTTGTTTTTTGACGTTCCCGGTGAAATTGATAGGTTTGAAACTGACGGAAAACATTCGAGTGCAAAAAAACCACACCTACTTGCTTGTTGACCAAGTAGGTGTCGACCTTGGTGGTTTTCGTGACTACACTGCGGCCACTCGTTAAATTTGGTAAATGACGGGATAAGTAAAATGCAAATTCCGCTGAGCCATGCGCCAGTCCGAAAATTGCACCAGAGGATGGAGACAAACCAGAAGAACTAGCCGCAGGAGGCAGCGGCGATAAACGGTATCGAGTCGTAACTTGGCCGTTTTGAAGGTCGGACCCTGCGAAGGTTCCGGCCTTTGTCTTTATGGAGATCTCAAAAATCCACCGCTGACACGATCCTCCTGAACTATTCAGCGCACAGATTCCCACTCTGCAAGCCGCCCTTCGCGCATGATCCCGATATGGTCGGCCATCGCTTGCGCTTCGGTTTCGCTATGCGTAACCAGCAGCGCCGTCTGCCCTGCCGCGCGCAAGATCGCGCGAATCTCGACCGCAAGCCGTTCGCGCGTGGCGGCATCGAGATTGGAAAAAGGCTCGTCGAGCAACAAGAGTGCCGGAGAAGGCGCGAGCGCGCGCGCCAATGCGATGCGCTGCTGCTGCCCCCCCGATAGTTCATGCGGGTAACGCCCCGCCGTGCTGGTCAGACCGACGAGTTCGAGCATTTCCGCCACGCGTACGCGACGTGTCTCGCGACCGAGCCGACGCAGCCCGAAAGCAACGTTCTGCGCGACAGTGAGATGCGGGAAAAGCGCGTACTCCTGGAACATCATGCCGACGCGGCGACGCTCGGGCGGCAGATGCACCTCAAGCGACGACAGCAGCACATCGCCAAGCCGGATGCTACCCGCGCGTACCGGCTCAAAGCCGGCAATCGCGCGCAGCACCGTGGTCTTGCCGCAGCCCGAAGGGCCAAACAGGCAGCCGATGCTCCCGGCTTCGAGCGCAAGCGAAAAAGCGTCGACCACGGCGTGAAAACCGCTACGTCCATGTGGCACTGCATAAGCTAACCTGAGCGCATCGATGTGTAGCGCAGCGCTCATGCAGGCGCCTCGCTATTTAAAGAAGTCCGCGCGAGCAGCAGCACCGGCAGTAGCCCGGCGAGCACGATTGCCAACGCCGCGAGCGCACCGTCCTCGTAGGTGCCGCGCGCGGCTTCGGCGTAGAGCCAGGTGGCAAGCGTGTCGAAATTGACCGGCCGTAGCAGCAAAGTGAGCGGCAGTTCTTTCATCGCGTCCACAAACACTAACAGCGCACTCGCGGCCAAGGCCGGGCGCAGCAATGGCAAGTGCACGCGGCGCAGAGCGCCGAGAGGGCGCTCGCCCAGTAGCCGCGCAGCCTGTTCGAGCGCCGGCGGAATCCGCGCCAGGCCGGCCTCCACACCGCCTACCGACATCGCGAGAAAACGGATCGAACAGGCCGTCACCAGCACCACGCCGAGCGCCATCAGGGGCAGACCGTCATAGCCGATGAGGCGACCGACGGCGGCATCGAAGGCCAGCGCCGGTTCGAGCAGGCCAATCGCCAGCACGGTTCCCGGCAAGGTATAGCCAAGCGTGGCCACGCGCGCGTGCCAGCGGATGGGGTTGGGAATGCCGCTGCTCTGGCGCGTCGCCCATGCAATAACCAAACCGGCAGCGACAGTAATCAGCGTGACGCCGAACGCCATGGCTAGTGTATTGCCGAGGCTGGCCGCCAGATCCGCCGAAATACCGCCGCTGATTTGCAGACGCTTAATGCTTTCCCACACAAGGTAGAGCACCGGCGCCACGAAACCGACCAGCACCGGCAAGGCGACGATGCACGTTACGGCCCAGGCGCGCACACCCGCGAGCCGGTGCGGCTGAAGCGGACGCATACGCTGCGCGCTGCCGAAGCGCTGACGCCGCCTTCCATGGCGTTCGAGCAGCACGAGCGCGACCACCGCAAACAGCATGGCGCAGGCGATCTGCGCCGCACCGGGTAGATCGGAACGCGTAATCCAGGTGGTATATATCGTCACGGTAAGCGTACGCACGCCGAGGAATTCGGACGCGCCGATGTCGTTGAGCGTTTCCAGCAAGGCCAAGCTTGCGCCTACCGCGAGTGCCGGCCGCGCCTGTGGCAGCGCCACGCGGCGGAACGTGCCCCAAGGCCCTTCGCCGAGCGTGCGCGCAGCTTCGAGCAAGTGCGCTGGCTGGGTCATGAACATTGCGCGCGTCGTCATATAAACATAGGGGTAGAGCACGCTGCTGAGCACAAAGATTGCGCCGGCGAGTGAGCGCAGATCGGGCAAACGGAATTCGCGCGGACTCGTGTAACCGAGCAGCCAGCGGATATAGCCTTGTACCGGTCCGATCGGATGCAGCAAATCGAGATAGGCGAAGGCGACGATATAGGTCGGCATCGCCAGCGGCAGCAACAGCGCCCAATGCAGCACGCTGCGGCCGGGGAAATCGCAAGCGCTGACAAGCCAGGCGCAGCCGGTGCCGATGATCACTACGAGGCTGCCGACGCCAGCAAGTAGCAAGACGGTGTTGAGCACCGCTTGCGGCAGGACGGTGCGCACAAGATGCGCCCAATGCGAGGCATCCGCCCCGGCCGCGATCCAAATCACACTCGCTACCGGCGCGAGCACGCCGAGCGCGAGCAGCAGCGAGATCGCACGCCACAGCGGCCCGACGGCGTGCAAGCCAGATCGGGGACTGCGTTTGGACCACTCAGTTATCGAAACCAAGCTTGTCGACCAATATGCTGGCCTGCTTGCGATATTTGGCAATCTGGGCCGCCGGCAAGGCGTCGGCTTTCAGTTCGCCGATGCTGGCGGCAATGACGGGATCGAGAGCGACGCCCTTGCGCACCGGGTACTCGTGGTTGGCCTGCGCATAGAGCGCCTGTGCCGGCTCAGACACCAGGAATTCAAGCAAGCGGACTGCATTGTCGCGATTGGGCGCATGGCGGGCGACAGCTGCGCCGCTGATATTGACGTGCGTACCGCCGCTCTTGGCGAAAACCGGGCGGATGACCTTGATCGCATCGCCCCACTTGCGCGCATCGCTATCGGGTTTCGCCGATTTCATCTGACCGATGTAGTAGGAGTTGGCCAGGCCGATGTCGCAGATGCCGCCGAGAATGTCGCGCGCCACGTCGCGATCGCCGCCGGTCGGCTTGCGTGCGAGATTGGCTTTGACACCGCGCAACCATTGCTCGGTACTGGCCTCGCCGTCGTGGGCGATCATTGCCGCGATCAGCGCCGTATTGTACGGATGCTGACCCGCGCGGATGCAGACCTTGCCCTTCCACTTGGGATCGGCGAGATCCTCATAACGGAAATTCCGTAGTGGCAGATTCTTGTCGGCGTAGAGCACGCGCGCGCGCAGCGAAAGCGCGAACCATTGATCGTCCGCACCGCGCAGATTGGCCGGAATCGAGGATGCTAGCGCGGCAGATTTGACCGGCTGGGTCACGCCGCCGTCGACAAGGTCGATCAGGTTGCCGATGTCCACCGTCATCAAAAGATCGGCTGGCGAGCGCGCGCCTTCGGCTTTCACGCGTTCGAGCAGACCATCCTTGATGAAGACGGTGTTGACCCGGATGCCGCTCCTGGCCGAAAAGGCGGCGATCAAGGGTTGGATGAGACCCGGTTCGCGCGTGGTGTAGAGCGTCAATTCCTGGGCCGCCTGCACGGATGTGGCACCTGCCGCGCAAGCTACAAGCACCGGCAGACTTAGCGCGCGGCAAACGCGAGCGACGTGGCCGGCTGGACGCAAACGTTGCAGCATCGAAAACCTCCCGGAGTAGTGAGTGCTGATGAAAGACATCGGCGCCGCAAGCGGCGCCGATGAGAATGATTATCAACACAATCTACTTAAAAAACTATGAGAGATTTCCTTTATTCACTCTCCGGCATTTTTGCCTGCTTTTCGCTGCGCTCAGGTGTTCTGCACCACGATGTTGGGGAACTTGAAACGCATGTCGCGCGCTTTCTCGGCAATCGCGATTGCAACCTGACGGGCAATTGCGCGATAGGAGTCTGCCAGCACGCTATCGGGTTCGGCCACGACGGTCGGCGCGCCCGAATCGGTTTGTTCGCGAATTCGGATGTCGAGCGGCAGGGAGCCGAGGAAGGGCACACCGTAATCGGCACACATCGTCTCGCCGCCGCCGGCGCCAAAAATATGTTCCGCATGGCCGCAATTCGAGCAGATGTGAATGCTCATGTTCTCAACGATGCCGAGAATCGGGATGCCGACCTTCTCGAACATCTTGAGCCCCTTGCGCGCATCGAGCAAAGCGATGTCCTGCGGCGTCGTAACGATGACCGCGCCGGTCACCGGCACGCCCTGGGCAAGCGTGAGCTGGATGTCGCCGGTACCCGGCGGCATGTCGACGATCAAGTAATCCAGATCGTCCCAGCGCGTTTCTCCGAGCAACTGGCGCAGCGCCTGCGTGGCGATAGGGCCGCGCCACACCATCGGTTGCTCCACATCGACAAGGAATCCGACCGAGTTCGCCTGCACGCCGTACGCCACGAGCGGGGTCATCATCTTGCCGTCTTCGGATTCGGGCCGCTGGCCCGCAAGACCCAGCATCTGGGGCTGGCTCGGACCATAGATGTCGGCGTCGAGAATGCCCACGCGCGCGCCTTCCTGGACCAGCGCGAGCGCGAGGTTGACCGCCGTCGTGCTCTTGCCCACGCCGCCCTTGCCCGAGGACACCGCGACGATGTTCTTCACCCCCGGCAGCAACTTTACATTACCCTGGACCGTGTGCGACACGATGCGCGAATTCACGCCGACCTTCGCGCCCACCACGCCCTTGGCCCACAGCTCGGCCTCGACCTGCGCCACGATCGCGGCAAACTGGCTCGCGGCCGGGTAGCCGAGTTCGATCGCGACTTCGACCGAATCGCCGGCGAGCTTGACCGACTTGACGGCTTTTTCCGCCGAGTACGGTTTACGCGTGTTCGGGTCGATCAGCGCGCCCACCCATTCCGAGATCTGCTGCTCTGTACTGCTCATTACGTTCTGCCTCCCAAGAATTTCGGCTCGCTACCCGCCCGGGCATGCCGCGTATTCACGAATTTAAGTCCAAGGCTAACATGCCAGGCACGTATTCGAGGCCAAGTGCGCGCGGCTTGCTAAAATCGCCGCTTTGGTCTTGATCTTAATCCAACATGTCCACGCGCAAGCTCTTCGTCACCACCGCCCTGCCTTACGCTAACGCGTCCTTCCACGTCGGCCACATCATGGAATACACCCAGGCCGACATCTGGGTCCGCTATCAGCGCATGCGCGGCCACGAAGTGCATTTCGTCTGCGCGGACGATGCGCATGGCGCACCCATCATGCTCAAGGCCGAAGCCGAGGGCATCACGCCGCAGCAACTCGTGGCGCAAATCGCGGCCGAACGGCCGGCGTACCTCGATGGCTTCCATATTCGTTTCGACAACTGGCATTCGACCGAATCGCCCGAAAACACCGAGCTTTCGCAGGACATCTATCGCAAGCTGCGCGACGCGGGCTTCATCGATCGCCGCACGATCGAGCAATTCTTCGACCCGCTAAAGCAAATGTTCCTGCCGGATCGCTACATCAAAGGTGAATGCCCGAAATGCGCGGCGAAGGATCAATACGGCGACAACTGCGAAGTCTGCGGCGCGGTCTATGCGCCGACCGAACTCGTCAATCCGTACTCGGCGCTATCGGGCGCAACGCCGGTGATGCGCGAATCCGAGCACTATTTCTTCCGCCTGTCCGATCCGCGTTGCGTGGAATTTTTGCGCGGCTGGACGCAGGACGGCCGACTGCAGCCGCAGATCGCGAACAAAGCCAAGGAATGGTTGGAAGGCGCGTCGGACAAAAATGAGGGCCTGGCCGACTGGGACATTTCGCGCGACGCGCCTTATTTCGGCATTCCGATTCCGGATGCGCCAGGCAAGTATTTCTATGTCTGGCTCGATGCGCCGGTAGGCTATCTGGCGAGCCTGGCGAACCACTTTGCCAAGCTCGGCGGCGACATGCGCGCCTTCCTGGCCGATCCGGCAACCGAGCAGATCCATTTCATCGGCAAGGACATCGTTTATTTCCATTGCCTGTTCTGGCCCGCAATGCTGCATTTCGCGGGCACGCCCTACCGCGTGCCGAACAACATCTTCGTGCACGGCTTTTTGACCGTGTCGGGCGAAAAGATGTCGAAATCGCGCGGCACTGGTATCAATCCGCTGCGCTACCTTGAAATCGGCATGAGCGCCGAATGGCTGCGTTATTACATCGCGGCCAAGCTCAACGCGAATGTCGAGGATGTCGATTTCACACCGGACGACTTCGTGGCGCGCGTCAATTCGGACCTCGTTGGCAAATACGTCAATATCGCCAGCCGCTGCGCCGGCTTTATTACCAAGCGCTTCGAGGGCCGCCTCGTGCGCGAATTCGGCACGGATGGCGATGCGCTGCTGGCTGGGCTTGCCGCCGCGCGCGATACGGTCGGCAACTATTTCGACGAACGCGAATATTCGAAGGCGATCCGCGAAATCATGGCGCTGGCCGACCGCACGAACGAATATGTCAACGCGAACGCTCCGTGGGAGCTTGCCAAGCTCGCTGGCCGCGAGGCCGACCTGCACCGCATCTGCTCGGTCGCACTCAACGCCTTCGCGCAGCTCACGCGCATGCTGGCGCCGGTGATGCCGGCCACGGCAAGTAAAGTCGCCGCGATGTTCGAGCACGATTTCTCGCGCTGGGACGACAGCGCCTTGATCGAATCGATCAAACCCTACCAGCACCTGATGACGCGCGTGGACCCGAAACTGCTCGATTTGCTATTCGACAAGCCCGAACCGGTAGCGGAAACCGTGGCACCCGCTGCAAAATCTCAAACGACCGAAGCCACGACGGCAGAAGAAGACGCGGCGGCGCACATCGGCATCGACGACTTCACCAAGGTCGATCTGCGTATCGCCCGCATCGTTGCGGCCGAGCATGTCGAAGGCGCGGCCAAATTGCTGCGGCTCTCGCTCGATATCGGCGAGGCCGCGCCGCGCCAGGTTTTCGCCGGCATCAAAGCGGCCTACGATCCGGCCACGCTAGTCGGCCGACTCACCGTAATGGTCGCCAATCTCGCGCCGCGCAAAATGAAGTTCGGCATGAGCGAAGGCATGGTGCTCGCGGCCTCCGACGATTCCGGGGCCGTGCCGGGCCTCTTCATCTTGTCGCCCGACAGCGGCGCCGCGCCAGGCATGCGCGTGAAATGACGATTCGGCTGCGTCGCACTATCCGCCCGACACCAAGGCTACTGATGTGGGTGGCGGCGGATGTCGTCGGCGTCTTGATGCTCGTGCTCGGCGCGATCTACCTGACCCAGGATGCCGGACGCTTCGGGCTGCGCTTCCCGTCGTCAACGCTGGAAGCCGCGGCCACCGTGGTCTTCGGGCTCGGCCTCGTTTGCGTCGCGGCGATCAAGATGCTCGTCGAAGTGTTCGGGCTTTACCGTGGGACGGCGACGCGCACAACCGACCACGCGGCGAGTGAGGCGAAACCATGAGCGAAACATGCGTACAGCGGCTGCGTATCGTCGGCATCGTCCAGGGCGTCGGCTTCCGTTGGGGCCTGGCAAGCCAGGCGCGCCGCCTTAACCTCGTCGGTTGGGTGCGCAACCGGCGCGATGGCTCGGTCGAGGCACTCGTGGCAGGCGTATCGAACGATGTTGCAGCGCTTGTCCGCTGGGCGCGGCGCGGACCGCCAGCCGCACGCGTCGATGCCGTCGAAGAACTTCCTGTCGACGCCGCCGATCCGATTCCGCCAGACTTTTCGGAACTTCCTACTCTGTAGGGCAAGCATGCAGTGCAAGCCTACGCACGCTACTTGGCGGTCGATTTGGCAGCACCAATAGCCGTATCCCTACCCTCCGTTTTTCCGTCTCCCCGTCTATCTGCCCAAGGAGTTCTTATGGCTGTTCTGGTTGGTAAGCAAGCGCCCGATTTTGTCGCCGCTGCCGTGCTCGGCAACAACGAAATTATTGAAGACTACAAGCTGTCGGATGCAATTCGCGGCAAATATGCAGTCATCTTCTTTTATCCGCTCGATTTTACTTTTGTTTGTCCGTCCGAATTAATTGCTTTCGATCACCGTCTCGAAGAATTCAAGAAGCGCAAGGTCGAAGTGATCGGCGTTTCGATCGATTCGCAATTCACGCATCTTGCGTGGAAGAACACGCCGGTCGAGAAAGGCGGAATCGGCCACGTCGGCTACCCGCTGGTCGCCGACATCAAACATGAGATCTGCCGCGCATACGATGTCGAAGCGGGCGGCGGCGTGGCGCTACGTGGTTCATTCCTGATCGACAAATCCGGGCTTGTCCGCCATCAAGTCGTGAATGATTTGCCGCTGGGCCGCAACATCGACGAAATGATCCGTATGGTCGATGCGCTGCAATTCACCGAGGTCCACGGCGAAGTCTGTCCGGCCGGCTGGAACAAGGGCCGCGCCGGTATGAAGGCGTCGACCTCGGGCGTGGCCGAATACTTGGCGAGCCACGCCGGCGAACTTTGATTATGGTTTCGGTAGAACGGACTGCTGCGCGCGCCGTTCTGCTGGCAAAACGTGGCAAAGTTCACGACAAGTCAGAATTTTCTCTATCAAGTAGATGGTGGCGTCGTCGTTATACGGCAGGAGCGACAACAAACTCAGACTAGGCCGCCATTACTCATGTTCATTCCGGTAGCCCTCCGGCGCCTCATTTTCGCCAGCATGACCGTATGGCCACCGCTCGCATCCGCGCAGGCCGTCTCCAGCAGCCTTGCGAACTGGGAACTAGGCGCAGCCCTAGCCGGGCTCGGCGTTGTCAGCGGGCTCTGGCTGCGCGAACAGCGAAAGCACCGACGCGAAACCACATATCTGCACGCCATCGAAGCCGCGTTTCAGGAGAGCGAGGCGCGCTTCGAGCGGGCTGCGGTCGGCATCGCGCTCGGCACATGCGAAGGCCGCTATCTGCGCGCCAATCCTCAGTTCCTGAAAATCACCGGCTACAGCGAAAGCGAACTACTGCAACGCAAAGTCAGCGAACTGACGCATCCGGCAGACCGCACCGACAACGAGCGCCTGCTCGCTGGCCTATTCGAGGACGGCGACGATGCCGCATCGATGGAAAAGCGCATCCTGCGCCGCGACGGCGACAATGTCTGGGTCAATGCCTCGCTCTCGCTCGTGCGCTCGACGCATCACGCAAACAAGTTCATGGAAGTGATCGAGGACATCAGCGCGCGCCGCCATGCGGAAGCCGTGCTGCGCGAGAGCGAATCGCGGCTGCGCACGATCCTCGGGGCGCTCGAAGAAGGCATCGTGATGCATGCCGCCGACGGCAGCCTGCTCGACTGCAACGACGCGATACACCGCATGTTCGGCATGAGCCGCGAAGATTTCATGCGTCTGTCTTTTGATTCCGGCATCGTCGAATTCGTGCATGCCGACGGCAGCCCGCGCGCATCGGACACGTTGCCGGCAATCATGGCGCAGCAAACCGGCAAGCCGCAGCACGGCCTGGTTTCCTTTCGGCGCAACGACGAGATCCGTACGCTGTGGGTCAAGAGCGAACCGATGCGGCGCGACGGGCAGGACAGCATTTATGCCATCATCACGACGGCGGCCGACATCACCGAAAGCCGCGCGAACGAGGCGCGGATTGCGTATCTCGCGCATCACGATTCGCTGACCGGGCTGCCTAACCGCGCACTATTGCGCGACAGGCTCCACCAGGCGCTCGTGCGCGCAGAACGCGAGCGCAACGGCGTCGCCCTGCTCTGCCTCGATCTGGATCGTTTCAAAACGATCAACGATTCGCTCGGCCATGCGGCCGGCGATCAGCTTCTGCGGGTTATCGCGGAGAGGGTCCAGCACTGTGTGCGTAAATCCGACACCGTCTGCCGCCAAGGCGGCGATGAGTTCATCATCGTTTTGCAGGATCTGAACGAAGCAGAAGCACCCGCGCGTGTCGCGGAGAAGGTCATAGAGCGGATAGCCGAACCGTTCGAGATCGATGGGCAGTCGATCACGACCTCGTTTTCGATCGGCATCGCGGTCTATCCCAACGACGGCATCGACGCCGACAGTCTGGTCAAAAACGCCGATACTGCGATGTATCACGCCAAGGAATGCGGTCGCAACACTTACCGCTTCTTTACCGAGGCGATGAATGCCAACGCACTCGAGAGGCTGCGGCTAGAAAATCAGCTCCGCCACGCACTCGAACGTGGCGAGTTGGTGCTCCACTACCAGCCCCAGGTTTCGATTGCCGACGGCAGCATCGTCGGCGCCGAAGCCCTGATTCGCTGGAACAACCCGCTGCTCGGCCTCGTGCCGCCGGCGCGTTTCATTCCGATTGCCGAGGAGTCGGGGATGATCTTGCCGATCGGCGCCTGGGTCATCCGCGAAGCCTGCCGTCAGGCACGCGTATGGGACGCCGAAGGTCTGCCGCCCATTATGATGGCGGTCAATCTGTCAGCGCTGCAGTTCTTCCGCGACGACATCGTTGCGACGGTGCGTAACGCCCTGCGCGAGACCGGCCAGCCCCCCGAGTTGCTCGAACTCGAACTGACCGAATCGCTACTGATGGAAAACACTGAAGAAGCTTTAAGCTCGATCCGCCAACTCAAGGCGCTTGGCGTGAGGCTGGCGATAGACGACTTCGGCATCGGCTATTCGTGCCTGTCCTATCTGAAGCGGCTTGCGGTAGACCGGCTCAAGATCGACCAGAGCTTCGTGCGCGACGTCGCGCACGACGCCGACGATGCGGCAATCGTAAGCACCCTGTTACAGATCGGCTGAAGCCTCAAGCGAGACGTCATCGCCCAGGG
>JAVBKC010000033.1:0-13510 GCA_031554255.1 Niveibacterium sp. | reverse complement strand
TCGGCTTGCGCTTCGAGTTCGGGCACAAGATCTGTCCAATCCGCCGGACGCTGCCGGCTGCTCATTTGTTCGGTGCGGCCGGGCGCGCTGCCGGCCACATTGACCAACACCACGGGCAGGCGAAATCTGCGGAATGCCCGCGCAAGCGCGCACGAACGCGCGACAATTTCCTGGGCTGAGTGCACGAGCGGCAGGGCGACGATGCCCTTTTGCAGATCGATAAGGATGAGGGCGGTTTTGCGGTCCAGGGTATTGATTGCCATGAAGATTCCTCAATGGGTTTAAAGGGCAGGGGAGCGAACCCCGTTAGGCCGCAAACCGCGCCGAGCGGCGGATTTTCGGCATGCCGGCGCGCGGAGCCAGTTTCAATCGCTCGACGACGCGCAATCCTTCGGCGATCTGGCTTTGGCTCTTGGCGGCGAGATCGACAAGCTCGCGATTGCGCAGCCTTTCTGCATCCAGCGCGCCTTGGAGGTTTTGCGTGCGCGCGCGCGCCTGTTCGAGTTCGCCGAGATGTGCTCTGGCGGCTTCATCGGCGGCTTGCGTCGTAGCCTGTAGCGAGACGCGCTCTTTTTCGAATTCGGCGGACTGGCGCGAAGCGCGCTCCCTGAGCTCGGTCAGGGCTTTTTGTGCGGTAACGGCCTCGGTACGTGCACGATCGATTTTGAGCAAGGAATCCTTCATCTCCCGATCGGCGGCTGCCTGTACGGCCGAAATTTCCTCGCGCAACGCCTGCACGGTTTTTCTTGTTTCGAGCAACTCGGTTTCCAGAGCGGTGCGTGCATGTTCGTGCTGGCTTTGCATGCGGTGCTGGCCGGAGATCAAGGCTGCACGCTCGGCCTGGGCGAGATCGAGCGCCGCACGCGTATCCTGAATCTGCGTCTTGAAGCTTTCGATCAAACTCTGCTGGGCGCGCATTTCGCCTTCGAAACGGCTGCGTTCGGCGGCGAATTCAGCCCGTGTTTGCTCAAGTTCGTCGTGTTCGCGGGCGAGCGCTTCGCGCTCGGTGCGCAGCCCGGCTTCGATTTCCGTGCGCGCAGCAGCGAGTGCGGCTTCCCAAAACTGCGTGGCGGCGTCATCGACCGGTCGAGGCATGGCGGATACACGCGATTCGACACGGAATCCCGCCGGATTCTGAATCCGCCCGCCAAGCGCCTTGAACCAACCGTCGAGCAAGGGCGTGACCGTGTTCGGCGAGCCACGCCCGATTTGCGCCCGCACGCGCTCGACGGTCGGCCTGGCGCCCGCAAGCAACAAGGCATCGGCGGCTTCCCATACATCGCGTTCGCCAATTCCGCCGCGAGAGCCTATATCGAGCGCCATGATTTCTTCCTTTTCTTCCGAATATTTTACCTACGATAATAGAACATTATCGTATTGATAAATTCATTTTTATAATATACACTACAACATACGCTGTATCAATACAGGATATTGCAGGATATCGTTATGTCGGGCAAAAAAAACAGCCAAATCGAAGTCCATGAGCTTGTCGTTTCGAATGTCGCGGCACTGAGCCCCGATGCGCTCGCGCCGATGGCGCAACAGGCCGTCGAGGAGCTCATCAGCGAAGGTTCGTCGGCAAACACCGACGCGAGCTATCGCGCGGCCTTGCGTTACTGGGCGGCCTGGTACGCCTTGCGCTACCGGCAACCCATGAAATTGCCGGTGCCGGTGCCCGCAGTCGTTCAGTTCATCGTCGACCATGCGCGCCGCACGACGAACTCCGGCGCCCGGATCAGCGAGTTACCGCCAGAAATCGACGCCGCGCTCGTGGCCGGCGGCTACAAGGCAAAACCCGGTCCGATGGCGCTGACCACCTTGAATCACAGGCTTTCGGTGCTCTCGTCGCTGCATCGGAAAACACCGGGCATGGAAAACCCGTGCGGCGATCCGCAAGTGCGCGAACTCATCGCGCGCACGCGCCGCGCCCATGCCAAGCGTGGCGACAGACCGCGCGGCAAGGCGGCCTTGACGTTGGAACCCTTGGAGCAACTCGTTGCGACCTGCGACGATTCGCTGAAAGGGCTGCGCGACCGCGCAGTCCTGCTCGTGGGATGGGCTTCGGGTGGCCGTCGCCGCTCCGAGATCGTCGGTATACAAATAGAAGATTTGCGCCGGATCGGGCCGAACGAATACCTGTTCGAACTGGGTGCGTCGAAGACGAACCAGTCTGGTATCGCTCAGGCCGAGGACGTAAAACCCATCGTCGGCGCGGCCGGCGAAGCGCTAGCCGCCTGGCTTGCGGCATGCGGGCTCACGGCAGGCCCCGTGTTCAGGGCGATAGGCAAAGGCGGCAAATTGCGCGGCCCGCTTTCGGCTTCGGCTGTGCGGGCAATCGTCAAGGAGCGCAGCCTGCTCGCTGGGCTAGCCGGCGATTTCAGCGCGCACTCGCTGCGCTCGGGCTTCGTGACAGAAGCCGCGCGCCAGCAGATTCCGCTCGGCGAAACCATGGCAATGACGGGTCACCGCAGCGTGCCCACCGTGATGCGTTATTTTCGCGCCGGCTCGGTCGCCCAGAGCCGTGCGGCGAAGCTCTTCGACAAGGACAAATAACCGCCCTGCCCGCTTTCCGATGATCGTTTGGTCAAACAGCGTTCGCGCTTCGCCAGTCAGGTTAATGAACATGCATGTTCGGTAGCAATCGATCGCTCTCACGCCTCACCACCGCGTAGCACTCGCAGGCGCGCGCCTCCAGCGCGGCCCGGTCCAGCACGGTGATATGCCCGCGGCGGTATTCGATCAGTCCGGCTTTCTGAAGGTTGCCCGCGGCCTCCGTCACCCCTTCGCGGCGTACTCCAAGCATGTTGGCGATCAGTTCCTGCGTCATGATCAGTTGATTATTGGGCAGGCGGTCGAGGCTCAGCAGCAACCATCGGCAGAGCTGCTGGTCCAGCGAGTGGTGCCGGTTGCAGACTGCGGTCTGTCCCGTCTGGGTGAGCAAGGACTGGGTATAGCGCAACAACAGCCGTTGCAGCATGTCCGCGCGATTGAACTCGTCCTTCAGCGCCTGCCCCTGCATCCGGTAGGCATGCCCTGCGCTCTGCACGACAGCACGGCTGGGGGTGGTCTCGCCACCCATGAACAGGGAGACGCCAACAATGCCATCGTTCCCGACCACTGCGATCTCGGCGGAAGCTCCGTCTTCCATTACATACAACAATGAAACAATCGATGTCGTCGGGAAAAAAACGCAGCGCATCGCGATACCGGGCTCATATAACACCTCCCCCAACGGCATCGTCACCAACTCGAGCGCAGGCGTCATCCGCGCCCGTTGATCCTTGGGCAGGGTCGCCAGCAGATGATTCTGTAACGGTGAATGAATGCTGTGCATGCAGGCCCTCCAGCCTTGATACCACTTGGTTCTGCAAGAAGGGACGACGATCCCATTCAGGCAAAGTTTCAGCATAGTCGCATCGGTGCGGTGTGAAAAATGCCAACTGATTTCTCGTTCGCGCACAATGTGCGGTGCCGAACAGACACCCGACACCCGTACCCGCAGAATTCAAGCGGAAGAGTCGGAATCCTGCTTTCTGCCAGCATCTTCTCACGTATATGCTATACAAATATGGCCGCGGAGAAATCGACGGCGGCTTCCCAGGATGACCGACAAGACCAGGAGATCTCATGGACCCCGAACTGAACCCAAATCTACCGCCCCCCCTTGGCAGCAAGGAACGCCTGGCGACAGACATCAAGCATGTGGCCGCCGATGCAACGGGCCTCGCCCGCGAGATTGCGGCGTCGACGGCCGGCAACCTTGCGCACGCCAAAGAGATGGCCAAAGGTACCGTCGAAGATGCCGCAGCGTATGCGACGAGGGAAAAGGCCGTGCTGGCCGGCAGGGTCCGCAGCACAGCGATCAGCACCGACGAGTATGTCAAGACGAACCCATGGAAAGCCGTGGGGGCTGCGGCGGCTGCAGGGCTGCTCATCGGACTCCTGATCGGTCGGCGTTAAGCAGTGTAGCGCCCTGCTCAGGGGCGCTCGACGAATAGATGCGCTCCGCCGGAATCGTGTGCGGAGTCCAGGTCGTGTTGGGCGGATTTTCAGATCAGGAGGCCATCATGAGTCTTGGAACGCTGCTTCTTATCGTATTGATCCTGCTATTGATCGGAGCGATTCCTGCATGGCCGCATAGCCGTAGTTGGGGCTATGCTCCCAGCGGCGTGCTGGGGTTGGTGGTGATCATCTTCGTGGTGCTGGTCGTTACGGGGCGATTTTGAGCGCGTTCGCCGGCAAAGTCGGCAGCCACTCGTCGCACATCCATCCGACAGCCCCGCAAAGACGACCCACCTGAATGTCCAAGGAAAAGGGTTCCATCGCCAACCGCCTGTGGACACAGTTCAGTTCGTCGCTGCATGCCGCTACCCGGCGCAGCGACGAGCGCGCTGACGAGCCGCCGCTTCGCGCCGAGTTGTTCAGCGCCAAACAAATGGCGCAGCACGGCAAGCGGCTGGCGGCGGTACATACGGTCATCCACGCTCACGACGCGGATCACCTTTTGCTCAGACTGGCCGACAACGAGGCGGTGCTCGTGGATGTCTGCCGCGTCCTCAACGACAGCCAAATCGGACGCCGACACTTCACACCGGCCGGCGAATGGCTGCTCGACAACTTCTACCTCATCGAAGAACAGATCCAGAACGCCAAGCGGCATCTTCCCAAAGGGTACAGCCGCGGTCTTCCACGCTTGAAATCGGCCTACGGCCCTCCCCTGCCACGGGTCTACGACATCGCGCTCGAAATCGTTTCGCACGGTGATGGCCGGATCGACCCCGAAGGGCTGAGCCAATTCATCTCCGCGTATCAGACGGTGACGCCCTTGCGGCTGGGGGAATTGTGGGCCACGCCGATCATGCTGCGTCTTGCAGTGATCGAAAACCTGCGGCGGGTGGCGATGTACATCGCCAGCAGTTGGGCCGAGTGGAACCTGGCGAACGCCTGGGCCGACAGGATGATGGAAGCTGAAGCGTCCGATCCCAAAAGCCTGATCCTCGTGATTGCCGACATGGCGCGATCGAACCCGCCGATGACCACGGCTTTCGTCGCCGAACTCGCGCGTCGCCTACAGGGCCGGGGGCCGTCGCTCGCGCTGCCGCTGACCTGGATCGAGCAGTACCTTGCCGATGCTGCGCTGACGATCGAGCAGCAGGTCCAGATCGAGAACCAGCAACAGGCGGCGGACCAGGTTTCGATCAGTAACAGTATCGGCAGCCTGCGGGTGATCGGTGCAATCGAGTGGCGCGAGTTCGTCGAAACCCACAGCATCGTCGAAAAGACGCTGCGCGAAGACCCGGGCGACGTCTACGGCCGGATGGACTTCGCCACACGTGACCGCTATCGCCACGCCACCGAGGATCTGGCCAAACACGGGCCGCTGAGCGAAGGAGACGTGGCGCGCGCGGCGATCACGCTGGCCCAGGCCCGCGCCATCACTGCACCGGCCGCCGTGGATACCCCGGCAAGGCATGTCGGGTATTACCTGATCGGCGACGGACTTGGCGAGCTTGAACGCGTCGTACAGGTGAAGCCGCGTCTATCGACGCGCATTGCGCGCACTGCAGCACGCTTCCCGCAGCTCTTGTACCTCGGCACGATTATCGCCATCACCCTTGGCCTCAATGCCGCCCTGCTCGTGCAAGCACGCTCGTCTGTGCTGCCGCCGTGGATGCTGGCGATATTCGGCATTGCATCGCTGCTCGCCGCCAGCCAGTTCGGCGTGACATGGGGAAACTGGCTGGCAAGTCTGCTGGTTACGCCGCGCATGCTGCCCAGGATGGATTTCTCGGAAGGGTTGCCTGCCGCCATGCGCACCCTGGTGGTGGTGCCGACCATGCTGACATCAAAGGCGGGGCTCGCCGCCTTGATCGAAGCGCTGGAGGTCCGCTTCCTCGCCAATCAGGACCCGTACCTGTACTTTGGACTGCTGACGGATTTCTGCGACGCACAGAGCGAAAACCTGCCTGGCGATGCCCCCCTGCTGGAGGCCGCTGAAGGCTGCATCGATGCGCTCAATTGCAAGTACCCGACCGGCGTCCAAGGCGAAGATCGCTTTTTCTTGTTCCATCGCCCTCGCCTATGGAATGCCGCCGACAGTATCTGGATGGGCTACGAACGCAAACGCGGCAAGCTCGCAGACCTGAACAAGCTGCTGCGCGGCGCGGCAAAGGATGCCTTCTCGCTGATCGTGGGTCGCTCCGACGCGCTCACCAGCGTGAAGTACGTAATCACACTGGACACCGACACCCAGTTGCCACGCGATACCGCCCGGCAGTTGGTCGGCGCAATGGACCATCCGCTCAACCGGCCACATTTCGATGCCGCCCAAGGCCGCGTGGTATCGGGCTACGGCATCCTGCAGCCGAGAATCGCCAACACCCTGCTTAGCTACAACCACTCGCGCTACGCCCGCATGGCAGGCGGCATGCCCGGCATGGACCCCTATACCCGCGCCGTCTCGGACGTGTACCAGGATCTGTTCGGCGAAGGCTCTTTCATCGGCAAGGGCATCTATGACCTCGATGCCTTCGAGCAGGCGTTGGGCGACACCATGCCCGCCAACCGTATCCTCAGCCACGACCTGCTCGAAGGCTGTTACGCGCGGGCAGGATTGCTGAGCGATGTAGTGCTGTACGAAGACTATCCGTCGAGTTATCGGGCCGACGTGCAGCGTCGCCATCGCTGGATCCGCGGCGACTGGCAATTGTGCGGCTGGCTGCTGCGGCGTGCGCCCGGTGCGACGTCGGGTGCGGCGCAGCTACGCAATCCGCTCTCTACGCTCTCGCAGTGGAAGCTGATCGACAACCTCAGGCGCAGCCTGGTCCCGACCGCGCTGATCGCAATGCTGCTGATCGACTGGACGCTGCTCGGCTGGCCGGGAAACTGGACCCTCGCGGTCTTCGCCTTCCTGATATTGCTCCCGTTGTGCGCCGCTTTCGTCGCGCTCCTGCGCAAACCCACCGAAGTCTTGCCGCACCAGCACATTGCAAGCACCGCGCGGGGGCTGGCAGAGCGTGTCGCACTGGTGTTTTTCGAATTTGCCTGTTTGCCGCACGAAGCCTTCTACTCGCTGGATGCGGCCCTGCGGACGGCGTGGCGCCTGATGCGCGGGCGCGGGAAAATGCTCGAATGGAACACTTCGAGCGAGGTGGAGCATAAGGCCGCCATCCACAAGCAAGACGGCCTGCTCGCCACGTTGCGCCTGATGTGGACGGCGCCGCTGCTCGCAGTCGCCACCACGGTCTATCTTGCGACCTCGGCACCGACGATGCTGCGCGTTGCCGGGCCGATCCTCCTCCTCTGGCTATGCGCGCCCTTGATGGCGTGGTGGGTCAGCCGGCCCAGGCGCGCATACGCACCGCCGCTGTCAGTCGAACAGACTCGCTTCCTGAGGATCCTCGCCTGCAAGACATGGGCCTACTTCGACCGCTTCGTCGGACCGGAGGACCACTGGCTACCGCCTGACAACTACCAGCACTACCGCGGAGCCTCCATTGCGCACCGCACCTCTCCGACCAACATCGGGCTCGCACTGCTGGCGAATCTGAGCGCCTTCGATTTTGGCTACATTCAGGCCGGACGTGTGCTCGAACGATGCGCCAGCACGCTGGCGACGATGGCGCAAATGGAGCGCTACCGCGGCCACTTCTATAACTGGTACGACACGCAAACGCTGCTCCCGCTCAATCCGCGCTATGTATCGACGGTAGATAGCGGCAACCTCGCCGGGCACCTGCTGGTGCTTCGGGCGGGATTGCTCGCGCTGGGGGGCGAGCCGATTTTCGGGCCGCGCTGCCTTGAAGGGCTGCGCGACACGCTTGGCGTGGCTGCCAAGGTGGCGAGCGGCGAGCTGGCAACACAACTCGCGGCGATGGATCAACGGATCGCCGCTGCGATCGCGGCACAGATCCATTCGCTCGCGCCCTTCTATGGAGTGCTTTCGATAATCGCGGCGGACGCCGAGCGGCTCGTCGAAAGCGCATCGATCGCAAGCACGCCCGAAACCCCAAGCCACGCTCCCGAAAACGCGCATGACGTGCCTGTCCGCGATGCATTGCACAATCTGGCCAACGTCTATCGCGAACTTATCCAGGAGCTGACTGCACTCGCGCCCTGGCTGCTGTTGCCGTCCGCCCCGGCCGGGCTACAGGAGCCACTGCTCGCCATCACTAGCATCGTCAATGCGCGAACGATAAACGACATCGCAAAGCTCGATTCACTCGCCGGCCCCGCGATCTCTGCGTGGCTCGCGCGCGTCACCCAAGCCGACGAGCGCGCATGGCTTGCGCAACTGGCCGCCTGCATCGCGCTCGGCAGCCAGCGGGCCCAGGCATGGCAGAAGCGAGCAACGGACCTGGCCGACGAGGCCGAAGCACTGGCGTCGATGGACTATGAATTCCTCTACGACGCCAGCCGGCATCTTTTGAGCATTGGCTACACCATTGCCGACCGGCGCGCGGACGCAAGTTACTACGACCTCCTCGCCTCCGAGGCCCGTCTGGGTTGCTTCGTCGCCATCGCGCAGGGTCAGATTCCGCAGAAAAGCTGGTTCTCGCTCGGCCGGCTGCTCACCGGCGTAGGGCCGGCGCCGGTATTGCTGTCGTGGAGCGGATCGATGTTCGAGTACCTCATGCCGCTGCTGGTAATGCCGACCTACGACAATTGCCTGCTCGACCAGACCTGCAAGGCGGCGGTGGCGCGGCAGATCGAATACGGCAAACAGCGCGGTGTGCCATGGGGCATCTCGGAATCCGCCTACAACACAGTGGATGCTCAGCTCAACTACCAGTACCGTGCCTTCGGCGTGCCGGGGCTCGGGCTCAAGCGCGGTCTCGCCGACGATCTCGTCGTCGCCCCCTATGCTTCGGTGATGGCGCTGATGGTGGCGCCGGACGCCGCCTGCCGCAATCTGCAACGCCTGGCAGCCGAGGGCTTCGTCGGCGAATTCGGACTATTCGAGGCGATCGACTACACCGCGGTCCGGCAACGCCGTGGGCAGACGCGGGTGGCCATCAAGGCCTTCATGGCGCACCACCAGGGGATGAGCCTGCTCTCGCTCGCCTACCTGCTGCTCGGCCGCCCGATGCAGCGCCGCTTCGAAGCAGAACCGCTGTTCCAGGCGGTTTTGCCGTTATTGCAAGAGCGCGTCCCGAATCCGACCGAGCGCTTCGTGATGCGAACGTTGCCGTTCGACACACGCGGGTCGGGCCCCCCAATGGAAGCGCCGCTGCGCACTTACACCGGGGTCCATACCACGGCCCCCGAAGTGCAATTACTCTCCAACGGTCGCTACCACGTGATGGTGACCAATGCGGGCGGCGGTTATAGCCTCTGGCGCGATATTGCGGTCACTCGCTGGCGGGAAGACGGCACCCGCGACAACCATGGCAGCTTCTGTTATCTGCGCGATGTCGCCAGCGGTGAATTCTGGTCGAACACCTATCAGCCAACACTTGAGGTGCCGGAACATTACGAAGCCAATTTCTCGGAAGGACGCGCCGAATTCCGCCGACGCGATGAATTCGATGGCAAACGTGCGCGTTTCGACACGCAAACCGAAATTGTCGTATCGCCGGAGGACGATATCGAGCTGCGCCGGATACGTGTCACCAACCGTGGCCGACGCACCCGCGAGATCGAGGTCACCAGCTACGCCGAGGTGGTGATCGCGAGCGCCGCGTCGGACGCCTTGCATGCGGCCTTCAGCAAGCTCTTCGTTCAGACCGAGATTCTGCCGGGGCACAGCGCGATCCTCTGCTCGCGGAGGCCGCGCGCGGACGGCGACGCCGTGCCGTGGATGCTCCATGCGATGACGGTGCATGGCGCCAAAATCGGCGCAGTGTCGTGCGAAACCGACCGTGCACGCTTCATCGGCCGCTGTCGCAGCACTGCATCGCCGCTGGCCTTAAGCGAGACGGGCGCGCTTTCCGGCAGCGACGGTTCCGTGCTCGACCCGATCGTCGCGGTGCGCTACCGCATCGTGCTGGAGCCCGATCAAACGGCGCTCATCGATATCGTGACCGGCGTGACCGAAACGCGTGCCGCAGCACTGACCCTGGTGGAGAAGTATCGCGACCGTCACCTCGCCGATCGCGTCATCGAACTGGCCTGGACGCATAGCCAGGTGGTGCTCAGGCAACTTAACGCCAGCGAAGCGGAAGCGCAGATGTATGCCCGCATTGCCGGTGCGGTGATCCACGCCGATGCGCGCTTGCGCGCCGACCCCTCGGTGCTGGCACAAAATCGACGCGGGCAGTCCGGGCTTTGGGGCTATGCCGTCTCGGGCGATTTGCCGATCGTGTTGTTGCAGATCGGAGATGCGGCCAACATCGGCCTCGTCCAGCAACTGCTTCAGGCGCACGCCTATTGGCGACTCAAGGGCCTGATCGTTGATCTGATCATCTGGAACGAAGATCACGCCGGTTACCGCCAGCGCCTGCAGGAACAGATCATTGGCTTGATTGCCTCGGGCATCGGCGCCAACGTGCTCGACCGTCCTGGCGGCATTTTCGTGCGGCCCGCCGAGCAGATCTCGAATGAAGATCGCACGCTGTTCCAGTCGGTCGCCCGCGTCATCCTCGCCGACAGTCGCGGTACGCTCGAAGAACAACTCGACCGCCGTCCGCTGCGCGATCCGCGTCCGCCGCGCTTTGTGGGCATCCAGCATGACTACCCGGAGCCACAGCCGGTGGCGCATTCGCCAGACCGCGGGTTGCTCATGTTCAACGGCTGCGGCGGCTATACGCAAGACGGTCGCGAGTACGTCATTGCGCTCGCGCCGGGCCAGACCACGCCGGCGCCGTGGGTCAATGTGATCGCCAACCCGGACTTCGGTACCGTCATCTCGGAAAGCGGCGGCGCCTACACCTGGATCGAGAACGCGCATGAATTGCGCCTCACGCCCTGGCACAACGACCCGGTATGCGATACCAGCGGCGAGATCATCTATCTGCGCGACGAAGAAAGTGGCCATGTTTGGTCGCCCACGCCACAGCCCGCCCACGACTCGACGTCAAGCCGGGTACGCCACGGATTCGGCTACAGCGTGTTCGAGACGCAATCGGGCGGCATCGAATCGGAGTTGAGCATCTTCGTTGCCGTCGATGCACCGGTCAAATTCTCGGTACTGCGCGTACGCAACGGCAGCGGACGCTCATGCCGACTATCTGCCACCGGCTATGTTGAATGGGTGCTTGGCGACCTGCGCGCGAAGTCCGCCATGCACGTCAGCACCGAAGTGGCGGCGCAAAGTGGCGCCCTTTACGCGCGCAATCCGTACAACGCCGAATTTGGCTCGCGCATAGCGTTCTTCGATGTCGACGACCCGACGCGTAATCTCACCGGCGATCGCAACGAATTCATCGGCCGCAACCGTACGCTCAAGCACCCGGCGGCAATGGAGCGCGTGCGCCTGTCCGGCAAGGTCGGCGCTGCGCTCGACCCGTGCGCGGCAATCCAGGTGAGCTTCGAACTGGCCGAAGACGAAGAGCGCGTGATCGTGTTCCGCCTCGGTGTCGGTCGCGACATGGACGATGCCGCTGCGCTGATCAAACGCTTCCGAGGCGCGAACGCTGCTTTCGAAGCGCTCGACGCCGTGCATCGGCAATGGCGCCACAGCCTTGGCGCCATACAGGTGGACACCCCCGACCCGGCGATCAACGTCCTCGCCAACGGCTGGCTGCTGTACCAGACGCTTGCCTGTCGCCTATGGGCACGCAGCGGCTATTACCAGTCGGGCGGTGCATTCGGTTTCCGCGACCAACTGCAAGACGGGATGGCCCTGGTGCATGCCGAACCGGATCTGGTTCGCGCCCATCTGCTGCTTTGCGCGAGCCGGCAGTTCGACGAGGGCGACGTTCAGCACTGGTGGCATCCTCCGTCAGGACGCGGCGTGCGCACCCATTGTTCGGACGACTACCTCTGGCTGCCGCTGGCCGTGAGCCGTTACGTCGAATGCACGGGCGACACCTCGGTGCTGGATGTCTGCGTCGCAGGCCTCGAAGGCCGCCCGGTCAGCCCGTCCGACGAGGCGTACTTCGACCTGCCCACCCGTGCGCTTGCTACGGCCTCGCTCTATCAGCGCTGCATTCGCGCGATCGACCACGGCCTGCGCTTCGGCGTGCACGGCTTGCCGCTGATCGGGTCCGGCGATTGGAACGACGGCATGAACCTGGTCGGCGCCCACGGTGAAGGCGAAAGCGTGTGGCTGGGGTTCTTCCTGTGCGAGGTGCTACGCCAATTCGGCGGCATCGCGCAGGATCGCGGCGATGCGGCAAACGCAGCCCGTTTCGAGACCGAGCGGGCGCGACTGCAAGTGCAGCTTGAACTGCATGGCTGGGATGGCGACTGGTACCGCCGAGCGTACTTCGACGACGGAACGCCGCTGGGGTCGGCGAGCAACGAGGAATGCCAGATCGACTCGATCGCACAAAGCTGGTCGGTGCTTTCCGCCACGAGCACTCCTGCGCGCGCCGCCAGTGCGATGAATGCCGTGCATCGGCGTCTGGTCCGCCCGGACGACGGTCTGGTGCAACTACTCGATCCGCCCTTCGATCGCTCGCCGATGAACCCCGGCTACATCCGCGGTTACGTGCCGGGCGTACGCGAAAACGGCGGCCAATACACGCATGGCGCCATCTGGGCCGCGATGGCCTATGCCGCGCTGGGGGATGCCGAGCGGGCGTGGGAGCTCACGCAGATCATCCACCCCGCCAATCACACCCGTACGGCAGCCGAAATCGAGCGTTACCGCGTCGAACCCTACGTCATGGCCGCCGACGTCTATGGCTGCGCCCCGCACATCGGCCGTGGCGGCTGGACCTGGTACACCGGCTCGGCCGGGTGGATGTACCGACTGATCGTCGAATCCCTGCTCGGCCTCCGGCGCACCGGCAACACCCTGAGCTTTGCCCCGTGCCTTCCCGCAGCGTGGCCCGGCTGCACACTGACCTATCGATTTGGGGATACCTGCTACACGATTGTCCTGGAGCATACCGAGGCCGATACCGGATCCGCCGACACGCCAATTCAGGTCATTGTGGATGGAACTGAATCGAAGACCGGTCACATCCTGCTCCAGGACGACAGGCAGCCCCACCGGGTTGTCGTAGCGCGGTGCGGTAGTTAATTGCCTGGCAATCCCTCTGCACCTAGGACGTGTCGATCAAGGCCTGTGCGGATGACGGCGTCGGCCCAGGGCGTTCAACAAGGACGCGGGCAACTCACTCGCCCTTTGCGTTCTTTTCCAGATCCGACGGGACATAGCAGTCCTTCAACATTTTATTTTTCTGCGCTTTCGTCAACCGGGGCCCCTCTGTTTTACCGACTGGCCGCGGACCCTCTCTCTTGAGCCATTTGAGTGCTTTTTGTAGTGGTCAAGTTATTTCGGACACTCAACTCGGTTGTTGTTGTGCAACCCTGGCCTCATAAGCGGTGGGCGACAGATAGCCCAAGGCGGAGTGCAAGCGCACAGAATTGTAAAACCCGACGATGTACTGATTGATGT
>JAVBKC010000092.1:0-13380 GCA_031554255.1 Niveibacterium sp. | reverse complement strand
CCCCCTCTGCCCCCGCCCGCCCACCCACCCCACCCCCCCCCCCGCCCGGCCCGCGCGGGGGGCCGCGCCCCCCCCCCGCCCCCCCCCATGCCCGGCCGGCGCTATGCCTTTGGCGTGAATTGGAAGCGCAGCGCTGTGCGTCGGATTCATTTCAGGACGTCCTTCTTCGCCCGCTCGAGCAGATCGAGCTTGACCCAATCGGTCGCGACTGGCGGCTTGGTCATCTTGCCGATGCCCAGCTTCGCCATCGTATCGGTCGTCACCTGAATGTGCTTGGCCGTGATGTTGTAGGTGTAGGCCGAATTGCCCATCGCGTTCTGGAAATCGTCGGACGTGAGCAGACCCTTGAACATCGCCTCGCGCACGTACCTCTCGGCCAGCGCCTTATCGTCGATGAAGCGCTTGGTCGCCAGAACGAAGCAGCGCAGGAATTTCTCGGCCACCGGACGGCGTTCTTTATAGAACTTCTCGGTCACGACGAGTGTGCGCACCGGCTCGCCGATAGGCGTGTCGTAGGGCTTGAGCAGTTCGACGGCGAACCCCCTGTTGAGCGCCTGCGAAGCCTGCGGCTCGCTCTGCATTATCGCGTCGAGGTTCTTGCCGAGCAGCGCCTGGTTCAGATCGGCAAAGGCCAGATAGACAATCAGCACATCCTTGCCCGGACGGTCGGAAAACGAAAGGCCGTGCTTGGCCAGTTCGGCCGCGAGCAGCACTTCATGAATTCCGCCGCGCGTGACACCAACCTTTGTGCCCTTGAGATCGGTAACTTTTTTGATGGAAAGATCCGACCGCGTGAGCAAGCGCGCGCCGCCCTGCGCGAAACCTGCCACCACGTAGATCGGCGCACCGCCCGCGCGGCCCGAGATCGCCGCCTCGGAGGCCGTCGCGCCGGCGTCGAGTTCGCCCGCCAGCACCGCCTGCATGACATCGGGGCCCTTGGCGAAGACGTGTTCGTCGACCCTGATGCCACACTCGGGGCCTAGCTCCTTCAGATAAGACACGGCGCCATAGTGCGCAAATTTCAGATTGCCGAGTCGCACCACCTCCTGCGCGCCAGCCGGCAGAGCGAGCGCGCCACCCACAAGCGTGATCAACACTATGGCGGCCTGCCGCCCCGCAATCCCGCGCCGCGCGTTCGCCACCGTCGTCGAAAACAGTTTCCGCATTCTTTTGTCTCCTTCTCTATTGGATAAAGGCAGACCTCCTCGCCTGCAGCACAGTCTTCGCACGATGCGTGCCACCCGCGCCAGCCTCGGCCAAACCTGTGACACCGTGCTTCGCAGCGATCTGGAGTCCCTGCAGGTGGCGGATTGCCGGAATCAAGGTGATGTCTTGTCCGGGAAAGGTGACAGAGCCCTTGGTGGGATGGCATTTCCCTCGGGTTATTGTCGATGGGTAAATGCCCGGTTTGGGGATGGCGCGATTCCCAATCGGCTACACTTCGAGTTCGCTGAAGTAGATGTCTGCCACCGTTACGGCCGGAGCGCGATTCCCAATCGGCTACACTTATTCGGCCCCTCGCCTCCTTCATCCTGGAGTTACGGCCGGAGCGCGATTCCCAATCGGCTACACTTACCGGTGCTTTAAATGTTGCTACGAAATAGTTACGGCCGGAGCGCGATTCCCAATCGGCTACACTAGGCGCTGTGCGTCGGTCAGGTCTTCTTCGGTTACGGCCGGAGCGCGATTCCCAATCGGCTACACTAGCAGTTCCACAAACCCCTGATTCGTCAGGGGTTTGTTCATTTCTGGCAGCTGAAAATTGTCGGTCTCAGACTCAAAAAAGCACAAACTGATCAGGATTCTTTCGAGGGGGACGCTTGCGGCCGGCATGGAAGCTGATGAGATTTTCGTATTGTTTGTCGGTGAAAAACAGAATGTCCACCTTGCCTTCGTCGGGCAAGCACTCGTGCACGCGGCGAACGTAGGTATTGCACTGTTCGCGGCTACTGCACAGGCGCAGATACACGGAATACTGGGCGCGCTCGAAGCCCTGGTCGAGCAGGAAATGGCGGAAATCATTGGCACTCTTGCGCTCGGCCTCAGTTCCGACGGGAAGGTCGAACAGAACCATCATCCACATCAGCCGGTAGCCTGTGAGCATGTGCGTGACCTTGGAGTCGGGGGCAGTAGCAAGGTCTCCCTTTCTCCGAGGAAAACCTGCGCCAGAGAGGTTGCGGTCCGCTCGATGCAAACGCAGAGCGGGCGGGTTACGTCTTCGTCCTCGATATCCTGGTACAGCAGATGTGCAAGTTCGCGTTTGCTCACGGCATCGACCTCGTGCAGCCCAACGGCAAGAAGCTCACGTACGCGGCGATCAACGAAGGGCCTGTAGGGCTCCATCAGATCATCGGCTAGCCGCATCGGATTGCCCTGATTGGCGTGGTGCAGGGGGATGCCAGGGTGCAGACCTGCACCGATGATGGCGCGCGCAACTGCGGCGCGCAAAATCGTGTAGCCGTAGTTGAGCAGGGCGTTGGCCCCGGGCAAATTGCGATCGCGACGAAAGTCCGACCCCATCAGCAAAGGCCAGTAACGACGGGCACCTTGCGCCTCGACGTTCGTCGGATCGCCCGAGCGGACCCTTGCAACCAACGCGGCAAGCGGGGCATCCGGCATACCCATCTCGGCGAGTACCGCGCCTTGGCGCGCGAGTTTCTCGCGTATCAGTTGCGCCCACAGCCGTTTGCGCAGCGGGCGCCCGGCGTCGATTTGAGCATCCATGCGGGCGGCCTGAAGATGATGCCCATCGACGGGCCACAGCATGCCTACCGGACTATGGGTTTCGTCGCATAGCACGAAGGGTGCATTCCGCCTTGCCAGTTCGACCAACAGGTTGTTCGTGTAGGTCACGCCATGCGCATGCACGATCACGGCCGCGATGTCGTCGAGCGCTACCCGACCAATTTCCTCGCCGCGCCGACTGACGATGAGGAAACCACGCTCACGCGCGAGGTGGCGGTGGTCTTCGGCGATATCGACGATGCGACCGATCATGCGCGAAAGCCGGGATCGAGGACGAAGCCGAGCGGATCGACGAAGATCCTGCGTGCTTTCGCTTTGAGTAGCCCGGGTGGAGATGGGTACCAATATGAAAAGGCGTTCATCGAACTTTCATCGTCTTTTGTTCGGTTACGCTTGTCCGTATTGGCTTCGTAATGTGTCGCCAGGGTTATCGGCCCGGCTTGGCTGATACCGGCAACCCGCATGATCTCGCGAACGCCTTTTTCTCGTTCGACCGCCACCAGATCGTTGATGCAGAGCCGCATCACCAGATCCGCCCCGCTCTGCGCGAATTTTGGATCACGTAGACGCAGCGGATCTCGTTGCGATACCTGCATTGCTTTAAACGTGGAGATTACTTCCGGTGACCATTTGCCGTTTCCCCCTCGCACGATTTCGATGCAGTAATTGCTGTCGCCTTTGTAAGCCTTGAGAGTGCGGCCCGGCGCTTTTGGGTCTTCAATTTGTATCACCGACATATGCTCGGCAAGGCGCACGCGGCGCTGCCCGCTCCGTGCCGCGAAACGGGCCACGGCCTCGACGAATTCTTTTGTACCGCAGCCATCGGTTGCTTCGCGTAAACGCTGCGCAAGCACCGAGTCTTCCAGCTTATCGATATCGGCGGGCTTTTTGATGCTGTCGATCGGAACACGGTGGACGACTTCATACACGCCCTTTTCGTCCGGGCCCGCAGCGATCCCATAGGCAGTGCCGTTATGGAGCGCACCATTGGCCCCGTGGTCGGGCTTGTAGGAAACGACGAGCCGGCCGATTGAAGCCTGTACGCGTTCGCGGAAGTTGACGAGCGGTTCGGGTAGCTTGTCGACCAATCGACTCAGGCCCAATTCGCCGCTACGCTCGGCGGCGGTCGACAACAACTGCAAGGTCCGACGATCGGTTGCGCCGATAACGACGGCATCGATCGCATGGTGACGATGATCGTCGCGGTTCTTGCGCCCATCGTTGGACAAAATGTTGTTGAGGCCCCATTGATGACGCAATAGCGCAGTCAGCCGGCCCGGCGTAACTCCGATTCGATAGGGATTGCAGATGTGGCCGAGATATTCGCGCACGATGCGCGAGATGTAGCGCGTGTCGTTGAGTTGGCGGGCAAGAAAATCCTCTCCCTTGAGGCGCTGTTCGATGGCGTCCTCACCGAACAGCTTGTAGCGATCGCGCTTCAGGCGCTTGGCGCGGTCGACAATGGCGTTCCAGTCATAACCTTCGCGGCTGTGCCCTTGCGGGCCGAAAGCCTCCCACGGTGTGCTATTGCTCTTGGCGCGATTCGCCCGGCGCATGCAGAGCACGCGATTGGCCAACGAATCGTCGAGCGTTCTTGAAAATGGCAGGATGTGATCGATTTCGACCGCATCGGTGAACAGTATTGCCGCGCAGATCTGCTCGCCCGTATAGGGGCAGTGTCTATGAAGCGCGGTGTCGGGATCGAGTTCTTCCCACAATTTGTAGCGGATCAGATTTTCGCTCGATACGCGTACGCCCAACTCGGCCAGTTTTTCTCGGATGCGGTCGTTTGCTTTCTGCGCATCGCTTTGCTCTGTCTGTCGCTTTTGGCGACCGATGGCCCCAAGCGGCAAATCGCGTGCCGTCTCGACGATGATTTCGCTAGGCTGCCCCCAGCGCGCAATCATGCTATTGACAAGCACGCGTACTTGGTTGAGCGCGATATGGACAGTGGGGTTGGCGATTTTTCCAAATCGACGCTCTATCGCGTGAGCTGGGTCGCCCGTACCAAAGGCTGTATGTCGACCCAGAACCTCGCCGTAATAGGGCAGGGATGGCAGCAACTCGCCCGTATGAAATTGGCTGTGGCTTTCGCCGAGTGCGCGCAAAACCGCTTCGTCGTAGTTGATCACCGCAGTGCGCAGTGCCGGAAGAATCAGACGGATAGCCTTTTGCGAGAGCCGTCCATAGCCGTCGCGCAGATTGGCGCTGGCTATGGCGCGCGCCTTTTCGGCGTCGAGGCCGAAGGCGGTTTCGAACCAAGCCAAAAGCGCCTCTTCGCTTTCCTCGTTCAGGAGGCGCAAGACGATTTCGTCTTGTTGCGCTTCATCGAAGCTAGCCCATTGGGCGCCAAAACGTTCCGGCTTGGCGAGCTCTACCGACGTGCTGTTGCCCAGTAGCTTGTCGCGCTTTCCGTCGTCGAGATTGAAGCGAATATCGCGCGGCAAACGAAGCTGTTTGCACAGTGCATCGAAACCTAAGCTCGCCTTCTGTTCCAGCAGTTGAGCCAACTGATCGCGCTGGGTAAGGGTAAGCGGCACCGATTCGAGGCTTTCTCCGGTCAGGCGCAGATGGTTGAGTTCTTGCAGGATGCGGGCACGCTGAACCGACGGTAGCGCAAGCGGTGCGCGCTCTTCCTCGGGAAAGAACGTACATTTCCCGGGCCTGACCGGTTTGAGTGGGCGCTGGCGGAAAATCGCCGCGTCGATTTCATCCCGCAGCGCATCGCTCAATTCGGGATGATGGGCCGACTGCACTGCCCAAAGCTTGAGAAACTCTTCGTGCAAAAGGTCGCGGCTTGGATAGATATCGTATGCCGCCTTGGCGCCGGAGCCGCGCAATCTTGCTCTGACCGATTCGCGTTTGGCATGACGCTGCGCAAGCCATTCGCCATAAGTGCGTGCTCCGGCCATTGCGAGCGCTTCGCGGGTGCGACGAATCGCATCGCTGATCTTGCCGCCTTCGACATTGCTTTTATCGAGCTTACGATTGCTTTTGAAACCACGACGACGGTTCAGGTGAAACAATGCGCGTCCCAATTGCGCCAATTCGACCGGAGCGTCGAGCGCATGCTTTCGAATTTGATATGGATCAAGCCTAAAAACGCTTGCGCGTTGTTCGTAATCGGATGGTAACAAACCATGCCGTATCAATCGTTCGACCAATTTCTCCTGGCGTGCGAGAAAACGGTCGCGCCGCCGTCGCATTGAGCGCGCCAGGCGACGATCGGCTGCCAGCGAAGCAAGGGATTTGGGATCGCGCCCTTCGCCAAAGATACGGGAACCAGTTCTGAGCAATGCCTGAAGATGATCGCTTTCGTCGATGCGGTATATGCACCAGCCAATGGAGTTAGTGCCAAGATCCAGTGCAAGACGATAGCGTAAAGGAGTTTTTGTGACGTTCACGTTTGACAGCTCCAGTCGATTGACCCGATACACATACAATGGTATCGTGAACTCGCTAACCGATTGGGAATCGCGCTTCCCCGCTAACAAGTGCGAAAGCGCACAAAATGAGAAGGCCGCCTTTGGGCGGCCTTTGCCTTTGTAGCCTCCGCCCTTTCACACCTCGCCGATCTCTTCCAACTCCGTGTGAATCTCCAGCCAGCGTAATTCGCCGTCGTCGATCATCGTTGCAAGTTCGGCCTGGCGCTTGAGTAAGGCCTGGAGTTCTACGCTGTTGGCCTTGCCGGCGTAAAGATCAGGATCGGCGAGGCGTTGGTCGAGTAGTTTCTTCTCGCCGTTCCAGCCTTCCATTTTGCGTTCCAGCTGTTCGAGTTCCTTGGCCAGCGGACGGCGGCGATTGAGTTTGGTCTGGCGCTCGGCTTTCTCGTCTGCACGCGCTTGCAGCCGGGCGGCCTTGTCCTGTTGGGCGCCGGCGTCTGCCATGACTTCGGCATTACGCGCGCGGCGCGCGTCGAGCCAGGCGAGGTAGTCGTCGAGGTCGCCGTCGAAGGGCTCGACCTTGCCGTCGGCGACGAGCAGGAAGGCGTCGCAGACAGTGCGCAGCAGTGCGCGGTCGTGTGAAACAAGCACCATGCTGCCTTCGTATTCGGCGAGTGCACTGGTGAGTGCGTGGCGCATTTCGAGGTCGAGGTGGTTGGTCGGTTCGTCGAGCAGCATCAGGTTGGGTTGGCCGCGCACGAGTAGCGCCAGCGCGAGCCGCGCTTTCTCGCCGCCCGAGAACGGACCGATGGCGGTGTCCGTCATCGCGCCACGGAAGTCGAAGCCGCCGAGGTAGTCGCGCAGATCTTGTTCGCGGGTCTGCGGTTCGCGGCGGACGAAGTGGGCGAGCGGCGATTCGTCGCTGCGCAGGTGTTCGAGCTGATGCTGCGCGAAATAGCCGACCGCGAGCCCGCGTGCTTCGATGCGTTCGCCGGCGAGCGGTGCGGCTTCGCCGGCAAGTAGCCGGATCAGTGTCGACTTGCCGGCGCCGTTTGGTCCGAGCAAACCGATCCGCATACCGGGCCGTAGCGTGAGCTTGATGCGTTCGAGCACACGCTTGTCGGCATAACCCGCCGCAACGTCGTCGAGCACGAGCATCGGGTCGGGCGCGCGCTGCGGGGCTGGAATCGTAAAGTCGAACGGCGTATCGACATGCGCGGCGGCGATCCGCTCCATGCGGTCCAGCGCCTTGATCCGGCTCTGCGCCTGGCGGGCTTTCGTAGCCTTGGCACGGAAGCGGTCGATGTAGCTTTCGAGGTGCGCGATCGCGCGCTGCTGGCGTTCGAACATCGCTTGCTGCTGCGCGAGCTGGGCGGCTTTCTGGCCCTCGAAGTCGCTGTAGTTGCCGCTGTAGAGCGTAAGCCGTTGGTCGGCGAGGTAGAGCACATGATCGACGGTGCCGTCGAGAAAATCGCGATCATGCGAAATAAGTATCAGCGTGCCGCGATAGCCGGTAAGCCATTTTTCGAGCCAGATGACGGCATCCAGATCGAGGTGATTCGTGGGTTCGTCGAGCAACAGCAGATCGGAGCGGCACATCAGCGCCTGCGCGAGATTGAGCCGCATGCGCCAGCCGCCCGAAAACGAAGCGACCGGGCGTTCGATTTCGCCCGGCAGAAAGCCGAGGCCGTCGAGCAGCGTGGCGGCGCGCGCACGCGCACCGTAGCCGTCGATTTCCTGTAGGCGCGCGTGCAATTCGCCGATCTTATGGCCGTCGTGCAGCGCCTCGGCTTCGCGCAGTTCGGCTTCCAGCCTGCGCAGTTCGGCATCGCCGTCGAGCGCGTATTCGATTGCCGGCACGTCGAGCGCGGGCGTTTCTTGCGCGACATGCGCAATCGTCCAGGAGGCGGGAATTTCGAGATCGCCCGAATCCGCATGCAACAGCCCGCGCAATGCGGCGAACAGCGTCGATTTGCCGCTGCCGTTCGCACCGACGAGGCCGATCCGCCAGCCAGGGTGGATTTGCAGGCTGGCGCCATCGATCAGCCGTTTTGCGCCACGGGCGAGGACAAGATTGCGAAACAGGATCATGATCGGCTTGAAATGCAAAACCCATGATTGTAACGGGGCGTCATCGAACAAAATCGGCTATCTTCTCGACTCCTGCCTGCCTTCTATTCGTATGTCCCGCGCTCTCCTACTTTTTTTCGCGCTTGCCGCAAGCCAGGCCTTCGCCGACGACAACGCTGCGCGCGATACCGCCGATCTTACGCGGGCGCAGGAACTGCGCGCTCAGGCGGATGCGGACTACGGTCGGATCGACGGCGAGCGCAAAACTGGCGAGGCCGCATGCGCGAAAAAAATTCTCGTCAATCACTGTCTCGATCAGTTGCGCGACAGCCTGAACAAGCGCGAACGCGCGGCGCGCGCGCTACAGATCGAGGCCGGCAAGCTCGAACGCGGCGTCAAGGCGCGCGGCGTGGCGGCCAAGGACGCCGAGCGCGAGGCCGCTCGGCCGGAGCGTACGCAGCAGCAGATCGAGCAGGGCGCGCAATACGAGGTCCAACAGACTGAAAAGCGCAGCGAGCAGGCCAAAAAGCGCGCCGATCACGACAAGGCCGTCGCGGGAGGGCCGCAGCGGGCGGAGCAATATCTGAATGGGCGCGCCGCAAAGGATGCGGCGCTCGTCAAGAAACACGAAGCCGACGCCAAGGCTGCCGCGCAACGTGCGCAGCAGGCGCGCGAAGACGCTGCACGCTACGCAGAAAAGCGCAGGAAGCTCGAAGAAAAGAAAGCGGCGAAAAAACCGGCTGCGGCTAACGCCCCCATAACGCCGATACCCTGACGGGCTCCTCGAAAAACCACTATTAACCGTTATAACTCATTGATTTAATTGGCGGTTGTTTTTGAAAAATAAGGTTTTTCGAGAAACCCTGATCAACACGCTGCGATCGGCAAGCGGACTTCGGCAAGCAGGCCGCCTTCGGGCAGGTTTGAAAGCGACAGCCTGCCACGCTGAACCGCGACAAGGTTCGCGGTGATCGCAAGCCCGAGGCCGGTGCCACCGGTTTCGCGCGAGCGCGAGGCGTCGAGCCGGAAATAAGGCTTGAGCACGTCATCGAGATGCGCGGGCGGGATGCCGGGACCATGATCGCGGACGCGCACGACTGCCTCAAAGCCCTCGCGCCCGATGCTGACATCGGCATTGCCGCCATATTTGACCGCGTTATCGATCAGGTTCAGCACGATGCGGCGTAGCGCATTGGCGCGCGCTTCGAGCACACAACCTTCCTCGCCAAGAAAATGCGCAATGCCACCGGCCTCGCGCGTGTCCTCGCACAGCGAATCGAGCATTGCCGAGACGTCGATGCGCTGGGGCGATTCGGTCGATTCCAGGCTGCGTGCGAGTTCGAGCCCTTCGTCGATCAGCATGCGCATCGCATCGAGATCGCCGCCCAGCCTGGCGCGCAGGGCGTCGTCGTCGACCTGCTCGATGCGCAGCCGCAGCCGCGTCAAGGGTGTTTTCAAGTCGTGCGCGATGGCAGCCAGCATCTGCGCGCGTTCGTCGATCTGGCGGCGGATCTGCGCCTGCATCGCGTTGAAGGCGCGCGCGGCATGGCGGACCTCGGTCGGGCCATTTTCGTCGAGCGGCGCGCGGCGCACGTCGCGGCCCAGTCCATCGGCATGATCGGCAAGTTCGCGCAGCGGCCGGATCGTCAGCCGCATCGAGATCCACACGACAAGTACGACGGCACAGATACCGATTATCCATGATACATAATCGATGTCGTCGAGCTTGATCCAGCGCGTGGTGTATTCGATGCGCACCGGCTGCCCGTCGGCGAGCGCGAGTTCGATCGCAAAGCGCTTTGCATAAGCCTTGCATTCGGCGTCGCGCGTCTGGTCGCAAGGCTTGGGCGAGCGCGCCTCGAACCGTAAAGGCCCCGGTTGGCGGCGGATGCCCTGGGCGACGAGCGCCGGCACCGAATCGTCCACCGTATGCGCCGGCTCAAGCCGGTCCGGCCATTCGACCGTCAGTCGCTCGAAGGCGATACCTTTCGCGGCGGCCGGACGCAGCCCGCGCGGTAGCGCATCGAGCACGCGAATCACGTCGCTGATGCGTTCGACGGCGGCATTGCGGCCGAGGCGTTCGAGTTCGTTGCTATAGACTTCCTCGATCAGCCAGCGCGACAGAAAGGTCGAGGCGATGATGCCGCCGGCCATGATCAGGAAAATGCGGACGGCGAGCGAGCGGGGGATTATGAGGGCCCCCACGCTCGCGATGCTCACTGCCCCCCAAGGGGGCGCGCCCGCCTTAGGGCGGCCTGGCGGCGGGCGGGTTGCTCCAGCGGGTGCTGTCCCCCACGCTTGCAGCCTTGCTGCCCCCCAAGGAGGCGCGCCCGCCTTGGGGCGGCCTGGCGGCGGGCGGGTTGCTCCAGCGGGTGCTGTCCCCCACGCTTGCAGCCTCGCTGCCCCCAAGGGGGCGTGCCCGCCTTGGGGCGGCCTGGCGGCGGGCGGGTTGCTCCAGCGGGTGTTGTTCCCCGCGCTTGCTGGATGCTCCGGCGGCGGGGTGTTCCTCCCCACGCTTGAGGCTCTGCCGCTGCGCTCATGGTGTCTGCTCCGCCTCGACTGGCGCGGCGAAGACGTAGCCTTCGCTGCGCACGGTCTTGATCAGTTGCGGCGAGCGCGCGTCGTCAAAGAGTCGCGTGCGCAGGCGACTGACTTGCAGGTCGATCGAGCGGTCGTAGGGATCGGCGTCGCGGCCGCGCGTTAAGTCCATCAACTGATCGCGCGTGAGTACGCGGCCCGGATGGCTCAGGAAGGCTTGCAGCAGCCTGAACTCCGCGCCCGAAAGCGCGATCAGCACGCCATCGGGCGAGGTCAGTTGCCGCGTCTCCACCGCCAGACGCCAGCCGGCGAAGCAAAACGCGCGGGCGGGCGGCAGCGAAAGATTGTTCGGTAGCGCTTGCGCGCGCCGCAGCACGCTGCGGATGCGCGCCAACAGTTCGCGTGGTTCGAAAGGCTTGGGCAGGTAGTCGTCCGCCCCCATTTCCAGCCCGAGAATGCGATCCAGCGGCTCGCCGCGCGCGGTCAACATAATCACCGGCGTACGGTCGCCGGCTGCGCGCAGGCTACGGCACAGTGCGAGGCCGTCCTCGCCGGGCATCATGAGGTCGAGCACGATCAGATCGATGCGCGAGGCGGTGATCACTTCGCGCATCTGGCAACCTTCGCCCGCGAGGCTCACGCGGTAGCCATTGCGCCCCAAGTACTCGGCGAGCAAGGCGCGGATCTCGCGGTCGTCGTCGACGATAAGCAGGTGCGGTTGTTGTTCCATGTCTGCCAAACGGAACAGCCTAAACGATGCGTTTTTCGAGCGCCGAGAGATAGGCCGGCTCGATGTCGCTCGCCCGTGCGATGCTTATGCCAAGATCGGTCACCAGACCGTTTTGCAGGCTGTAGACCCAGCCGTGCACTGCCAGCTCCTGGCCGCGCTCCCAGGCGTCGCGCACGGAAGTCGTGGCGCAGACGTTGACCACCTGCTCGATCACGTTAAGTTCGCAGAGTCGATTCGTGCGCGTGGCGTCGTCGTCGATGCCGATCAACTGCTCGCGGTGCCGGTCGCGCACGTCCTGCACATGGCGCAGCCAGTTATCGACGAGACCGAGACGCAGGCCGTGCGCCGCCGCTTTCACCCCGCCGCAGCCGTAATGGCCGACGACGAGCACATGCTTCACGCGCAGCGCTTCGATTGCGTAGTGCAATACCGACAGACAATTCAGATCCGAATGCACGACGAGGTTCGCGACATTGCGATGGACAAAGACCTCGCCCGGCGCAAGATCGACGATCTGGTTGGCCGGTACGCGGCTGTCCGAACAACCGATCCAGAGATAATCGGGCGCCTGTTGTTTGGCCAGGCGCGAGAAGTATTCGGCATCGCTCGCCACCATATTTTCGGCCCAATGCCGGTTGTGTTCGAGCAAATGTGCGAGGCTGGACATGATTTCTGGCTCCTGGCGGCTCGCGCCGGCGTCGAAAGATGGGATCTTACCGGGCGGGTCGTACAATCGCGAATGGGTACTTTTAAGGAGTAGATCGATGATCGTCACATTCAAATCCCGCGCTGCGGGCGACGTGATCATGTTCGGCAACGTGGCGCAGCGCATGCTCGAAATCATCGGCAAGGACAAGCACGATGCGCAAGGCATTGTGACCGTCGAGCAACTACCCGGCGCAATTGCGGCCCTGCGCGCATCAATTGCCGCCGACAAGGATAAACGCGCCGAACCGGCTGCGCAGGACGACGACGTCAACGACGAGGCCGCCCATGGCATGGAGGGCGCGGTTGCGCTATGGCAGCGCGCCGCACCGCTCGTCGAACTGATGGAATACTCGCTGAAGGAGTCCCAGCCGGTGCTGTGGGAGTGAGGCTTAGTGGCTGGTGCGGGCTAGCCACATGCTAAAATCCGCAACCCCGTCGCATAAGATGCCATGTTAGCCATCACCGTCAACGGCGCAGCTAAATCCGTTCCTGCGGAATCCACGATCGCCCAATTGCTGGAACACCTTTCCCTCACGGGCAAGCGCCTGGCGGTCGAACGCAATGGCGAAATCGTCCCCAAGGGCCGCCACGCCGAAGCGCGGATTGCCGCCGGAGACCGGATCGAGATCGTCGTCGCCGTCGGCGGCGGCTAAAGTCCGCACCGTCTTCCGTTTTCTTGGCATTGCCGGAATGGACCCCGCATGAACGACCCGCTCATCATCGCCGGCACGCAATATCGTTCCCGCCTGCTCGTCGGCACAGGCAAATACAAGGACTTCAGCGAGACGCGCGAAGCCGTGCTCGCTTCCGGCGCAGAGATCGTGACCGTTGCGATACGCCGTACCAATATCGGGCAAGACGCCAACGCGCCGAGCTTGCTCGATGCCTTGCCGCCGTCCGAATTCACCTATCTGCCGAACACCGCCGGCTGCTATTCGGCCGAGGATGCAGTCCGCACGCTGCGGCTCGCGCGCGAACTGCTCGACGGTCACGATCTGGTCAAGCTCGAAGTGCTGGGAGACCCGCACACGCTTTACCCCAACGTCGTCGAAACGCTCGCCGCCGCAAAGACGCTCGTGGCGGACGGCTTCAAGGTAATGGTGTACACGTCGGACGATCCGATCATCGCGAAAGAGCTGGAGGCCATCGGCTGTGTCGCCGTCATGCCGCTCGCGTCGCTGATCGGCTCGGGCATGGGCATTCTCA
>JAVBKC010000018.1:0-30522 GCA_031554255.1 Niveibacterium sp. | reverse complement strand
GCGGGCCCCCCCCCACGGCGGCGAAATCCGGCACCGGCAGACCCAAACGGCCTATGCCCGCGAGCACGCCGCAGACGAGCGCCAGAATGGCCGGCAGCATCAACAATGCGCGACCGCGCGGAACCGGTTTTGCGCGGTCGGTTTCCGCGACAGCTTGGTGCGTCACCGTTTATTCGTCCCAACCGAGCCAGCGGCGCGCATCCGGACTCATGCGTTCGGGCGACCAGGGCGGCTCCCATACGAGCGCGACATCGACAGCCACGCCAGCCGGAAGCTGCGCGCGTAGCGCCTGCTCGGCGTTGTCGAGGATCATCTCGCCCATCGGGCAGGCCGGGGAGGTCATCGTCAGGTCGAGTTCGACGCGCTCCGGGGTGACATCGAGACGATAAACCAAACCCAGATCGACTACATTGATGCCGAGTTCCGGGTCGATAACCTGGCTGAGAGCCTGACGCAACACATCTTGCGCGATCATAATGATAATCTTTCCAAAAAATGCATCTTTAATCTATCGCGCGGACTCTCATAAAGCAATCCCCAGAATACATCTTATGCGACTAACAAGTTTCACCGACTACACGCTGCGCGTCCTCATCTTCCTGGCGCTTTATCGGGATCGGCTCGCGACGATTCAGGAGGTTGCCGAAGCCTATGACATTTCCGAGAACCACCTGATGAAGGTCGTCCATCACCTGGCCAAGACCGGCGTCGTCGAATCGATTCGCGGCAAGGGCGGTGGCATCCGGCTGGCGATTCCGGCGGGCGAAATCCGCGTCGGTCGCGTCGTGCGCGAAGCCGAGGGCGAGATGCCCATCGTCGAATGCTTTTCCGACAACGACCAGTGCCGCATCACCCCGCAATGCAAGCTGGCTGGCATCCTCGCGCGCGCTTTCGACGCGCTTTACGAATCGCTGGACCGCTACACGCTGGAAGACCTCGTGGCCAAACCGCAGGCACTCGCCCGCTTGTTGCGCGTGAACTTCGAGACAGGCTACCGCAACAAGGTGAGTTGAGCGCGGAAACGATAACACGCGCGATCGTCTAAGCTAGCGGCCAGGATCGCCACAGCCCGGCGCGGCGGTCGTATCAACCCCCCGGAGAATCCGCGTGTTCCATCTGTTCGAAAAGCTCGTCGACCCCTACCCGGAACCCATTCCGCCGCCGCCGCCCAGCCAGTTCTTCGGTTTCGTCTGGGCCGCCACGCACGGCATTCGTCGCTACGTACTCGCGATGGCGCTGTTGACCGCCTCGATTGGCGCCTTCGAGGCGCTGCTGTTCTCGATGATGGGGCGCATTGTCGACTGGCTCGCCCACGTCGAACCGGCGCGGCTGTGGCTCGACCAAGGCCACAATCTCGTGCTGCTCGGCGCAGTTTTGCTCGGCAGCACCGTGCTCGTCGGCTTGCAAACGATGATCAAGCACCAGGTGCTGGCGGCCAATTCTCCGATGCTGCTGCGCTGGAACTTCCATCGCCAGATGCTTGGCCAGAGCATGAGTTTCTATCAGGACGAGTTCGCCGGCCGCGTTGCGGCCAAGGTCATGCAGACCGCGCTTGCCGTGCGCGACACCGTGCTGGTCATTACCGACATCCTCGTCTATGTGGTGATCTACTTCGCCACGATGGTCGCCGTCGTCGGCAGCTTCAATAGCTGGCTGCTGCTGCCATTCATGGGCTGGCTCGCGCTCTATCTCGTCTCGCTCTGGTTCTTCGTGCCGCGCCTGGGGCGCGTGGCCAAGGCGCAGGCCGACGCCCGCTCGTTGATGACCGGTCGTATCACCGATGCCTACACCAACATCGCAACGGTAAAACTCTTCTCGCACGGTCGCCGCGAGGCCGGCTACGCGCGCTCGGCCATGCAGGAATTCATGCAAACCGCCTATGCGCAGATGCGCCTCGTCAGCGGCTTCGAAATCTCCAACCACGCGCTCTCGATGGTGCTGATCATCTTCACGGCAGGCGGCACGCTATGGCTCTGGTCGCGCGGACTCGTCGGCGTCGGCGCGGTGGCGGCGGCCACCGCGATGGCGTTGCGGCTCAACGGCATCTCGCATTGGGTCATGTGGGAAATGGCTTCGCTATTCGAACAGATCGGCACCGTGCAGGACGGCATCAACACGCTCGCCCGCCCGCATGCGGTAACCGATCAAAGCGATGCGAAGCCGCTCGTCGTTTCGCGCGGCGAAGTGCGTTTCGATGACGTGAGCTTTGGCTACGGCGGCGAGCGCAAGGTCATCGACGGCCTCGCGCTGACGATCCGCCCTGGCGAGAAGATCGGCCTCGTCGGCCGCTCGGGCGCCGGCAAGTCGACGATCGTGAACCTCTTGCTGCGTTTCTACGACGTGGAAAGCGGGCGCGTGCTGGTGGACGGCCAGGACATCTCGCATGTCACACAGGAAAGCCTGCGCGCCAACGTCGGCATGGTCACGCAGGACACCTCGCTGTTGCACCGCTCGGTGCGCGACAACATTCTCTCCGGACGCCCCGATGCCACCGACGCCGCGATGATCGCCGCCGCCCGTCGCGCCGAAGCGCACGATTTCATCCTCGACCTCTCCGACCCGAAGGGCCGCAGAGGCTATGACGCCCACGTCGGCGAGCGCGGCGTCAAGCTCTCGGGCGGTCAGCGCCAGCGCGTCGCGATTGCACGCGTCATGCTCAAGGATGCGCCCATCCTGCTGCTCGACGAGGCCACGAGCGCGCTCGATTCCGAGGTCGAAGCGGCAATCCAGAGCAGCCTCTACAGTTTGATGGAAGGCAAAACCGTCGTCGCAATCGCCCACCGGCTATCAACGATCGCCGCGATGGACCGCCTCATCGTGCTCGATCACGGACGCATCGTCGAGGAAGGCGACCACCGCAGCCTGCTCGCGCGCGGCGGCTTGTACGCACGGCTGTGGGCACATCAGAGCGGCGGTTTTCTCGGCGAGGAAGTCGAAGACGAAGCGACGGAGAACGACGCGCGTATGCCGCTAGGGGCGCTGTAAAGGGAAAGACGGGGCGAAGCCGGCCGCATAGCGTCTTTCGCTACCGACTTGGCTCAATCGCAGAAGAACGACGTGACCCGGGTTTCGTTGTGCCGCAGTTCGGCGCGGCATTGTTTGACGTGCGCGGCGTTCAGGCGCAGCGAGCGGGCGCGGCCTTTGCGCGCGTAGTAGCACTCGACCTGATCGTTCTCGCTCGGCGTGGTGTTCATGCTCCAGACCTGATAGACAACGCCGCCGCGCTCGTGCTCTTCGTCGGGCAGCACGAAGGGCAAGCCTTCCTCGGTCGGCCACGGCATGTCGGCGGGATAGATGAGCACGTTGGCCTCGACCAGCGGCATGCGCGGCGCGCCCCATTCGGCAGGGGACTGTGTGGGACAGCTCAGTTGGTGGGCTGCTGCGGTATTGACTAGAACGAGCGACAACAGCGCGGTAATCAGAGGCCAGCTCATTGGATACTCAATCGCAATAGAACGTAATTTTGGTGATTTTCATGGTCTTGATGTCCTTGTATTGCAGTTCAGCCCAGCAGTGTTTGACATGATTGGCGTCCAGGCGTAGTGCGCGGTCTTTCCCGTTCCATGTGTACAGACAATCAACCTGATCGTTGTCGCCGGGGGAGAGGTTCATGTTCCAGACCTGATAGATGACGCCACGCCGTTCCCGCTCGACGGGAGCCTGGGCAGGAGGCGCGTCATCGGGTGAAAGTGGTGGATCGGATGGATAGGCGAGCACACTGATTTCCGACAATGGTGTTTGCGGATTACCCCAATCAGCGGGGGATTGTGCAGGGCAGTTCAGTTGATGGGCTGCTGCAGTATTAACGACAATGAATGGCAGCAGTGCCGCCAATAGACGTCGATTCATTTGACGACCGAAAACAGCTCAGGTCTTTGGGCAGTAAGGGTCCCTGCTGGTTTGCCAAACCGAATCGTGCGCTCCCGAGGCGGACTTCCTGTCCACTGGTCAAATACCCTAATGCCACCGGGAACGGTGCGAATAAAAATTGCGGCATGGTTGCCATGCAGCCGATTCTGATAACGACCTTTTTCGAACGTTGCGATCACGGTTCCCGATTGGAGTAGTTTTACGCTCTCCGGTGTGATGCGCTCGCCCTCACTCCAGAGCGAGGAGGGAGGGGCATTGCTAAACGCCTTGACCAAGGCGACACACTGCCCATTTCCGACGAGTGTTTTTTGATTCTCGAAACCTTTAGCGATATACGGGCCGGACATGTCTACTCCTTCGATGAGGGTGGCATTGCGTTCCCTCACAGACTATGCATATGTCGTCGTTTTCGATTTGATGCAGGTCAACGCCTCGCTGTGTGTTGTTTTGCGATCCGCTAGACCATCGAGTAGAAAATATTTTGCCCCTTGCAGGCTAAAACAACCCTCAAGGCGCCGCCGTCGCGCCCTGATATCGCTTGCGCTTTGCGCGCAGCCATTCGCCAAGATCGTCGAGATAGCTGTAGACGACCGGTACGACGACGAGCGTGAGCAGCGTTGAAGCGGTCACGCCGCCGATCACGGCGTGCGCCATCGGGGCGCGCTGCTCGCCGCCTTCGCCGAGGCCGAGCGCGACGGGCAGCATGCCGAATACCATCGCGAATGTTGTCATCATGATTGGACGCAGGCGTGTGCGGCCGGCGTCGATGATCGCGCGGCGCTGTGTTTCGCCACGCTTTTGCGCCTGTTCGATGAAGTCGACGAGCAGAATCGCGTTTTTCGTCACCAATCCCATCAGCATGATCACGCCGATGATGGAGAAGATATTCAGCGTGCTGCGCGCAAGCAATAGGCCGACGAAGACGCCGATCAACGAGAGCGGCAGCGAGGTCATGATCGCGAGCGGGTGCAGGAGGCTGCCGAACTGCGAGGCGAGGATCATGTAGATGAAGATGACCGCCAGCGCGAGTGCGGCCATTGCGTAGCCGAAGGATTCGGCCATGAAGGCGTTGTCGCCGTCCTCGACGATGCGGTAGCCGGGCGGCAGTTTGAAGTCGGCCAGCACCTTCTGCACATCGCGGCCGACATCGCCGGCCGAGCGGCCCGACACGTCGGCCATGACCCAGATGTCGCGCTTGAGGCTTTTGCGGTTGATCCGCGTCGGCTGGGTGCCGGGGACGACCTTGGCGACCTGCGAGAGGGCGATCATGTAGGGCAGGTTGGTGGTCGGGTCGGCGCGGTCGCTGGCGATCCAGAGTTGGTCGAGATCGTGTCCGCTGCGGCGTTGTGCGGCTGGCAGGCGCACGCGTACGTCATAGGCTTCGCCATCGGGCGCTTGCCAGACCGTTGCGGCGAGACCCTCGATGAATGGGCGCAGCGTGTTGCCGACGCGTTCGACCGAAATGCCCAGATCGGCTGCCGCCGCGCGGTCGACAACGATTTCCAGCGTCGGCCGCGCATCGTCGGCCGTGGTTTGCACGTCGACGGTGTTGGGAATATTGCGGATGCGGCTGGCCAAATCCTGCGAGAGCTTATTGAGTATCGTTAGATCGTCGCCCTGAAGCGATAGCGCAATGGCATTGCCGCCGCCGCCGCTATCGTCGCCGACCTGTAGCGACTTGAGTTCCGCGCCGCCGATCTCGCGCAGCCGCGCGCGGATTTTTGCGAGCATTTCATCCTGGCTTGCATGGCGCGCCTTGCGCGGCACCAGTTTGATATTCAGACCGATTTGCTCCGTGCCTTGCTGGAAGCCGGAATTGATCGTGATGTAGGTGCGCACGACCTCGGGGAATTCGCGGATCGCGGCGTCTATCTGTTTGGCCTTGCCTTCGGTGTAGGCAAGGCTGGCGCCGGTTGGCGTGACCATGCGGCCGGCGAGATTGCCGAAATCGCCCTTGGGTACGAATTCGGAGCCGATGAAGGGCACCAGGAAGAAGCTGCCGACAAGGAGTGCGACGGCTGTGGCGAGCGTGGTTTTGCGATGGTCGAGCGACCAGGCGATCAGGTGGCCGTAGCGCTCGGCGAGCGCTTCCTGAAAAGTTTCGAAGCGATTGAGCGCGCGACCGAGCAGGCCGCTGCGCGTGCCACCGTGCGCGTGCGGGTCGTACCAGATCGAGGAGAGCATCGGATCGAGCACGAAGGAGACGAACATCGAGAGCAGCACGGCGGCGGCGACGGTCAGCCCGAACTGGAAGAAGTAGCGGCCGATGATGCCGCCCATGAAACCGACCGGCAGGAAGACGGCGACGATGGTCAATGTGGTTGCGAGCACCGCGAGGCCGATTTCCTTGGTGCCGTCGAGCGCTGCGTCGTAGGGGCTTTTACCGCGCAAGGCGTGGCGGACGATGTTCTCGCGCACGACAATGGCATCGTCGATCAGAAGCCCGATGCAGAGCGAGAGCGCCAGCAGCGTCATGATGTTGAGCGAGAAGCCGAGCAGATGGATCATGAAGATCGAGCCGAGCAGTGCGAGCGGCAGCGTGAGGCCGGTGATCACCGTGCTGCGCCAGGAGCCGAGAAAGACGAAGACGATCAGGATCGTCAGCGCGGCGCCCTCGAACAAGGTGTGTTTTACGTCGGAGAGCGAATTGCGGATGCTCTCGGAATCGTCGCGGATCACGCCCAGCGTCATGCCATCGGGGATTTCCTTATTTAAATCCGCAATCGTCTGGCGTATGCCGTCGGCGGTTTTCACCGTGTTGGCGTTCGAGACCTTGTAGATGTCTATCGAGAGCGCTGCTTTGCCGTCGATCAGCGCGAGCGAGGTCGGTTCGGCTTCGCCGTCGATTACGCTGGCCACGTCGCGCAGCCGCACGGGGGCGTCGCCGCGCTGGACGATGACGATATCGGCGAAGGCGCGCGGGTCGCTCATGCGGCCTTGCACCTGCACCATCATTTCCTGACGTGTGTTTTTGAGCGCGCCGGCGGGCAGCAACTGGTTTTCGCGCCGCAGCGCCTCGGTGACCTGCTCGACGCCGATATGCAGCGCGCGCATGCGGAATGGATCGAGCTGGATCTGCACTTCGCGCCGTACGCTGCCGACGAGCGTGGCGCGGCCGACGCCGGCCACCGTTTGCAGGCGTTTGAGGATCAGCCGGTCGGCGCGGTCGGTCATTTCGCGCGCCGAGTGACGGTCGGAGGTGAGGCTGATCGACATGATCGGCTGGTCGTCGGGACCGAAGCGCGAGAGCGATGAGGCTTTGACCTCATCGCGCAGCGCGGGTCGCACCTGGCCGAGCTTGTCGCGCACATCGGCGATGGCTTTGTCGGCATCGACCGAAAGCTCGAATTCGACGAAGACGAGCGAAAGATTCTGGTAGGAGCGCGAGGTGACGTGCTTGACGCCGGCCAGCGTATTCATCGCCTCTTCGATCTTGCGCGAGACCTCGGTCTCGACGACTTCGGGCGAGGCGCCGGGGTAGGGCGTTTCGATCGCGAGAGCAGGGAATTTGACGTCCGGCATGGCCTCGACGGTCAGGTGCTTGTACGAGAAGAGGCCGAGCACCGCGAGCGCGGCCATCAACATTGCAGCGAAGACCGGGTTACGGATCGAGATTCGGGTGAGCCACATGGCAGCTTCGCTCCGGCGATCAGGTGGCGTTGCGTGCAACGCGCACGGCAAGACCTTCGCTGGCGCCCTTGAGCGGCATCGCGACGAGTTGTTCGCCGCCTGTGAGGCCCTTAGTTACCCGCACTTCGTCTACCGTCAGGCGCTCGAATTCGAGCGCGCGCCATTTGAGCTTGCCGCCTTCGACAAGCCAGACGCCGCGCCCCTCGGGTCGCGCCTGGATCGCAGTGGCCGGCAGTTTGATGATGGGCTCGGGTGCGCCGACCTCGATTTCGCCGCTGACATAAAGCCCGCTGCGCAGGCGCTCGTCGGGATTTTCGACCTGAACATAGGCGAGCATGCTGCGCGTGCCGGCCTGCGTGGTCGGATTGATCCGCGTGAGCCTGCCGTTAAAGTTCTCGTCGCCAAAGCCTTCGGTGCGAAAGCGCACGCTCTGACCGGTTTTCAACAGCGCGACATGCTGGCTCGGCACGGTCGCCTCGATTTCCAGGTGTTTTAAGTCGATGACCGTAAAGAGTTTGCGGTTCGCTTCGACCCACTGACCCGGTTCGACCTGGCGGCTGGCGACCATGCCCGCGAGCGGCGTGGCGAGCCGCGCATCGCGCATCGCGCGCTGGATGATTTCGAGCTGGGCGCGCTGCGCGTCGAGCGCGGCCTGCTTTTCGGCATAGCCGCCCAGCGTGTTGTCGAAAGCATTCTTGGAGATGAAGTTCTGATCGAGCAGCGTACGGCTCGACGCGCGGTTGCGTTCGGCCACGCGCATCTGTTCCTCCGCGCTCGTGAGCGCCGCGCGGCGCTCGGCGTAACGCGAGCGCAGGTCGGTTTCGTCGAAACGGGCGAGCGCCTGGCCAGCGGCAAGCTTGTCGCCCGGCCGCGCCGTGACTTCGGCGACGCGGCCCTCGTAGGGCGCGACGATCTGGATCTGGTTCAGCGGATTGAGCGTGCCGGTGATGACGACGGTGCGTGCGCGCGCTTCGAGCGTTGCGACGACAAGATCGGTCGACCCGAGTTCGATCAGCGCCGGAGCGTCGGATTTGTTCTCCTGCTTCGACGAATCCTGAGCGCGGCCGTGCGAGCTATTGAGCGCATAAACGACGCCGGCGGCGGCCAGGCTTGCCACGATGACAAGCCAGAGCAGGCGGTGTTTGGGAAGACTAAAACTGGGCATCGGCAGCACGCATCCATTGAGGGAGCCCCCGTTGCCGGGAGAAAAATCCCGCCACATTCGGCTCAGGGACGTTTCCCTTGCGGCCTGGGAAGGCGGTGCAAAGCGACGGGAGCGGAATGCTCGGGCGCGGGATTCTGGTTCGCCGCAATTCTAGGCGCGTCGACGGCAAGCAGTTTGTCCGCTTTGTGTCGGAGCACAAACGCAAAAGCCGGCCTAGGGGCCGGCTTTTCAAATCCATCTGGTGCCGCTTGTCTGACTCGAACAGACGACCTACCGCTTACGAAGCGGTTGCTCTACCAACTGAGCTAAAGCGGCACAACCGCTAATTATGCATGAATCTGGTCGAAAAATTCAAACAAACATGTTTTGAAATGTCGAATCCGCGACGGATTTGGCCGAGAACGCGGCGTGTTTTTATCGCGTTTGCAAACGGAGCGTGTTTGACAGGGCCATTTCTGCATGTGCGTCGATTTGCTGCACGACATTCGTTGGCCTGCTTGAATTTGCTAAAAACGCTTGCGCTCTGTTGTTTTTGTAGAATTTTGCATGGCACAAAATTGCCTCATGAAAGCATCGTAGGGCCGTAAAAAATGATTTTTACGATCTATATGCACCAATTAATGTGTTTCAGCATGAATTTTATGAACATATTGACACAAAAATTGGCATGCCTAGACAATGCGTCTGCCTCTAAAAACGGAAAATAAAAAATCAAAAAAACAATAATTAATAAAAACGTCAAGTGAGGGACGGGCGGTCCGCCCGGAAATTACAAACACATTCCCGCGAGTGGCGAAGACCCCGATGCCGGTGTGGGCGTGCGCTTGCCGGGCGTGGCCAATTTCCTCGTCGGCGATCCCGACGAGATTGAGTCAAAAAATATAGGAGAGGCTCTTATGGCGTTCGTACTGAGGCCCGTAAATCGGGCGCTGCTGCAGGCGTTTGGAGTAAGTCTGACGATGGGTTTCGTCGCCCAGGCGGCGCTTGCGCAGGAAAGCTCGGGGAAGGTCGAAAAAATCGAAGTAACCGGTTCTTCCATCAAACGGAGCATCAACGCGGAAGGCGCGCTTCCGGTCGAGATTCTCAAGGTCGAGACGCTCAAGAGCCAGGGCATCACGACGGTCGAAGAGGCGATTGGCCGCCTGGCGTCGAACCAAAGTCTGCTAGGCGCCTCGGCGGCGGTCGGTGCGACGACCGGTGGCCAGGCTTCGGCCAACTTGCGCGGTATCGGTTCGAACAAGACGCTGGTGCTGCTGAACGGACGCCGTGTTGCAAACTTTGCGCTCGATGGCGGCTCGGTTGACCTGAGCGCGATTCCGCTTGCGGCGATCGATCGGATCGAAGTGCTCAAGGACGGTGCGTCCGCGATCTACGGGACCGACGCCGTGGGCGGCGTGATCAATTTCATCACGAAGAGCAATTTCAAGGGGCTCGCGCTCGACGCCGAATACAACCAGCCGGAAGCGGATGGCGGTGCGGGCCGTAACTATGCGGGTTCCGTTACGGCCGGGTATGGCAGTCTCAACGAGAACGGTTTCAATATTTTCGGCGTGGTTAATTTTCGCCGGCAGGATACGCTGCATGCCGAGAACCGCGATTACGCGGCCACCGGCTATCGCCCGGAATTGGGCTACAGATCCTCGGGCACCACGTACCCGAGTAACTATACCCAGCCGGCAACCGGTATTGCGGCCAACCCGACCTATCCGAACTGCAATCTACCGAATTCGTTTGCCGTTCCCGGTTCGAAGACGCCGACCTGCCGCTACGACTACGTTCGCGTGGTGGATCTGTTTCCGCGCACCGAACAGACCAATGGCATTCTGCGCGGCAGTGCGCTGCTCGGTGGCGGCCATACGCTGACGGGCGAGTACACGTTCGCGGAAAACAAGCAGTGGAGCGAGGTCGCGCCGTCGCCGCTGGCGGGTCTGAAAATGACCAATGCGAGTCCGTATTTCCCCGGCAAGGGTATTGTTCCCGGCGCTCAGGGCATGAATGCCAGCGATATTTCCCTGGGTTGGCGAGTCGTACCTGCCGGCGTGCGCGGCAATGCGTCCGATTCGCGGGCCCAGCGCATGCTGCTCGAATTGAAGGGTTCGGTGTTCGACTGGGATTACAACACCGGCATTGCGTATAACCGGAGCAAGGTCGATACCGCCTTCTACTCCGGCTATCTCAATTACGACAAGATTCAGCGCGGGCTGCTCGGCACGGCTCAGAACGGCCGCAATATCTACCTGAATCCGTTCGGCGCTCCGACAGCCAGCGAGCAGGCCTATATCGATTCGGCTCAGATCAAGGGCACGACGCAGACCGCTGTCGGTGAGACGACCGAATGGGATTTCAAGGCCACGCGCGATCTCTTCGAACTCTCGGGCGGGGCCGTCGGCTTTGCTTTCGGCACTTCGCTGCGCAACGAGAAGTACAGCTCCGACGTCAATCACGACGTGACCGATCAAGCCTTCGGCTCCGGGCTTTCGGGCGTGCAGAGCGTTGCGGGCAAGCGTAATGTCGAAGCGGTCTTCGCCGAACTCATTGCGCCGATCACGAACAAGCTCGAAGCCCAGCTCGCGCTTCGCTACGATCACTACGAGGGCGTTGGCGGCACCGTGAACCCGAAGCTCGGTGTGCGGTATCAGCCTATCCGGCAGGTTCTGTTCCGCGCTTCGGCCAACACAGGTTTCCGTGCGCCGACCTTGTATGAAATCAACCAGCCGGGTTATCTGACGAATTCGGCGAATTCTTTCGATGACCCGAAACTGTGTCCCGGCGGCAAACCGCTTCCTGGCGTCGATCCGAGCGTCTCCTGTGGTTCGCAGGTTCTTAATCGTTTCGCGGGCAATCAGAACCTGAAGCCCGAAAAATCGAAGGCATTCTCGTTCGGTTTTGTCGTCGAGCCGGTCAAGAATATGACCGCGAGCCTGGACTACTGGAATATTCGCCTGAAGGATTCGATCAGTTCTTTCCCCGAGGAAGCGATCATTGCGGATCCGCTCAAGTATGCGTCGCGGATCACGCGCTGCAGCCAGCTCGCGCCGGCTCAGATCGCGGGGAGCGTCGATTTGCAGGGCCACTGCAGCGGCGCGGGTCCGGGCAACGATCCGATTGCCTATCTCAATACGGCCTTCGCCAACCTGGGCGGCACGAATACCCAAGGCCTGGATCTGTCGTTCAACTATGCGTTGCCGACCGCCGATCTTGGCCGTTTCTCGTTCTCGCTCGATGGCAGCTACGTCATCAAGTACGAGTATCAGCGCGAAGAAGGCGGCCCCTGGGTCCAGAACGCCGGCGCCTACAGCGATGCCGGACCGATCCTGCGCTGGCAGCATGTTGCCTCATTGGACTGGAGCTATGCCTCATTCACGACCAGCTTGATCAACCGCTTCAAGTCTGGCTACACCGATCAGAATAGCGGACTTGAAGCGACCAATCCGTATTACAACAAGGTCAAGGCGTACTCGGTCGTCGATACGGTGCTGACCTACAGGGGATTGAAAAACCTGACCCTGACGGGTGGCATCAAGAACATCGCCAACACGCCCCCGCCGTTCTCCAATCAGGTCGCAAGCTTCCAGGTCGGCTACGACCCGCGGATCGCCGATCCGTTCGGTCGTACGTACTTCATTCGCGGCGCCTATAAGTTCTGATCTTTTCGCGTCGTAAGCGCGGGCCCGTTTTGTTGAAGCGGGCCCGCGCTTCGTATGGAGGTGTGAGCGCAAAAAAGCCGACCCACGGGTCGGCTTTTTAAATATCTGGTGCCGCTTGTCTGACTCGAACAGACGACCTACCGCTTACGAAGCGGTTGCTCTACCAACTGAGCTAAAGCGGCCAAGCCAAAAACTATATATCGGTCCGTTAAAAAGTTCAAGCAGACTTTTCTTAAAATGTCGGATCTGCGACCGATTCTGCCTAGAACGCGGCACGCTATTTCCGTGTTCGTCAAAGGAATACCTATGTAGGGATCGGCCTCTGCTGGCGCACCAAACCGGTGCGGTATGCCATTACGCCCCCTATGAATTTGTCGAAAGTGTTAGTGCGTGGGCGTTTTGCAAGGGTTTTGTGTAGCACAAAACATGTTCATGAAGGTCCTTCGACGGTGCCGAATAGGGTCTCGAAGATCCTTTTCGGCCTTCTAGCACAGCTTTGGATACCTGTCTCCAAGCGGCTTTACGGACGATTGACACCCTAAATGGCGTGCCGCGACAATGCGCCCGCCCTACGAATGGGCGATTCACAAATAAATACAAAATAAAAACAAAAACACAAGAAGTGTCTAGTGAGGGGCAGGCAGTCCATCCGGAAATTGCATGAGACAGGCTCGTGCGGCCGGTTAAATTTCCTCGTCGGCGATCCTGACGGGATTAGTTCAAGAACATACAGGAGAGGCATCAATGGCACTCGCGTTCAGACCCGGTTATCGGGCTCTGCTGCAGGCGTTTGGCAGTACCGTCGCGCTCGGTCTGCTGATTCAGCCCGCGCTGGCTCAAGAAACCTCGGCCAAGGCTGAGAAAATTCAGGTGACAGGCTCGGCAATCAAGCGGATTCAGAATGAATCCGCGCTGCCGGTGCAATCGATCACCTCGGCCGAAATCGCAAAAACCGGCGCGACCTCGGTAACCGAACTGCTGCAGCGTCTGCCGAGTATGCAAGGTTTCACGAACGATGCCACGTCCGTTGGCGGTGGTGGCGCCGGCTATGCCAGCGCTTCGGTCCACAACCTTGGCGACACGCGTACGCTGGTGCTGCTCGACGGCCGCCGCATGGCGACCTTCGCCGGCCAGACACTGACGGGCGCGTCCTCGGGTGTCGACTTGAACATCCTGCCGATCGCGGCAATCGAACGCGTTGAAATCCTGACCGACGGAGCTTCGTCGATCTACGGTACCGATGCCATCGGCGGCGTCGTGAATTTCATTTTGAAATCGGATTACCGTGGCGTCGATGTTCAGGCGAGCTATTACATGCCCGAAGCGGGCGGCGCGCAGGAAAAGAAATTCGGCCTGACGGCGGGTTGGGGCGACCTCGAAACGAATCGCTTCAATATCATGGCGTCCTATGCGCACAACGAGCGTTCGGCGTTGTTGGCGACAGACCGTCCGGATTTTGCTTATCCTTCAAAGGGTTATTACGAAATTGGCAATGCGCGGCTATTGACGACCTCGATTCGCGGCGCGCCGGCGAATGCGGCCTGGAGCAAGGGCGACGATGGTGGCTTGGTAAATCCTTACTTGGCTGCCAACGGGACTTGTCCCCAATACCATGTCCGGCAAGGCACGCAGTGCCGCTATATTTACCCGACGGCGCTTGAGATTTTCCCGGAATCGAAGACCGATTCGGGCGCGGTGAATTTCAACTTCAAGATCGACGAAAACAATACGTTTTTCGCTCAAGGCTTGATGTCCCGCCATGTGCTGACTTCGCGCATCGCACCGGCGCCCGTCGAACTCCCGATCGATCCCGCCTCGTCGCTGTGGTCCACCTATCTTGCACCGTATGGCGTGCCGGCCGGTGCCGACGACCCCATCACCGCCTATTGGCGCGCGTTCGATGCGGGCAAGCGCACGACCGAGGACGTAGACCGCGCGCTGCACTTCGTCGTCGGCGCCAAGGGCACCTTATTCAACTGGGACTACAACGCCGCCTACACGCACTCCGAGAATAAGTGGGACGAGTACTACACCGACGGCTGGCTTACCAACGACGGCTTGAATGCGGCGCTCACCAAGGGCACGATCAATCCGTTCGTCTCGCCGGGCAATCAAACGGCGCAAGGCATGGCCGACCTTAATGCAGCGAAGGCCGTTGGGCTCTTCAAGTCCGGCAAGACCCAGCTCGACATGTTCGAGCTGAAGGCTTCGCACGATCTGTGGCAGATGCCGGCCGGCATGGCCAGTCTGGGTCTGGGCGCCGACTTCCACACCGAAAAGAATGTCTATACGCCGAGCGCCCTGGCGATGGGCACGGCGCGCGGCGGTATCGCGGGCGATGCGGCGGCCGATATTCCGTATGACCTGAACCGTAATGTCTGGGGTGTGTTCGGCGAAGTGCTGGTGCCGGTGCTCAAGGGACTTGAAACTTCGGGCTCGGTGCGCTACGACCACTACTCCGATTTCGGTTCGACGACGAATTTCAAGCTGTCGACACGCTGGGCGCCGGTCAAAAGCCTGCTGTTCCGCGGCTCGGTCAATAGTGGCTACCATGCACCGCAGCCGGCCCAACTGGCCGATGTCACACAGCTCTATGGCGTGACCGCTGGTAACTACGACTGCCCGTTCCCGTCGTCCGACCCGCGCTCGGCCTACTGTTATCAGGGCGCCATTCAGTACCAGATATTTGTGTCGGGCAACCCGAACCTGAAGCCCGAGAAATCGGCGCAATTCACGTTTGGTTTCCGTTTCGAGCCCGAGGCATGGGTTTCGGCCGGCGCCGACTACTGGCATGTGCATATCCGCGACCAGTTCGGCACGGTGACCGAGCAGCAGGTGGCGAGCGATCCGGAAGCGGCCTGGAACAAGGGTTGGCTCAAGCCGGCCTTCACCGACCAATTGACGGGCAAGACCTATCTGGCCTTCGTGCTGCCGCAGGATAACTTCGGCGACCGCATTGCCGAGGGCCTGGACATCGACACGAAGTTCGTCTTCCGCACGCCGATTGGCCGCCTGACCTCGCAAATCGCTGCGACCTGGATCTTCTCGGACAAACAGCAGCTCGAAGCCGGAGGCCCGTTCTACCAGACCGCCGGCCGCTGGGACGAGACGCTAGGCTTGGCGACCGCGCGCTGGAAGGGTAGCTGGACGTCGACGCTGACGACCGGCGACTGGGACAACACGCTGACGCTAAATTACACGAGCGGTTATGACGAGCGCCGCGATGGCGATGTGACGGGCGACCTTATCGACGCCACGACCGGGGACCCCGTAGCGGTCCAGCGCCGCGTCGAGCAGTATTTCACCGCCGACTGGCAGACGAGCTATCGCACGCCGGTCAAGGGTTTGAAGCTGACGGCCGGTATCTACAACATCACGAACGTCAATCCGCCCTTCACGCTCAACGCGGGCGCCGGCACTTACGGCCAGGCCGTGGGGTACAACACGCAGATCGCCGATCCGCGTGGCCGTACCTACTACCTGACCGCCGGCTACACGTACTGAGCGGAATCGTTAAAAAATCGAGGGAGGTTCGCCTTCCCTCGATTTTTTGAATTTTGCAGTCGTGTTTTCGACAGAACTTCAACCCCCGCCCGTCAATACTTGGTTCTCAAACGCGCTCGGGCAATTAGTTCCCCTAATCTACCGGGTTTCGGCCGGGCGCATTCCTTGAACCAACCCGCGGGCTCCGCGCCTGAGTTTCAATGTAGGTGTCCTATGCCTGACTGCATTATCGAGATCTCCGAGAGGTCCAGGGAGTTCTTGACATGAGTTATATCCAGCCCGCCTCTGCTGGCCGCAGGTCGGTGGGGATCGTCGTCGTTTTGGTTTTCCACGCAATACTTGTCTATGCGCTCGTCTCCGGACTGGCGCGTAGGGTTGTGGAAGTGATCAAGGCGCCGCTAGAGACGAAGATCATCGAAGAGGTGAAACCCGAGGACAAACCCCCGCCCCCACCCCCGCCTAAACTTGCACCGCCGCCGCCGGCTTTCATCCCTCCGCCGGAAGTGCGTCTGCAAAACGCGCCGGTGGCGTCCGCCGAGACGATCACAACGGTCACGCAGACCCGTCCGAGCGAACCCGTGCCGATCGCCAAGCCGGCACCCGTCGCGCCCGCGCCGGTCGCGCCGCCCTCGAACTTTGCCGCCGTCATGGACAAGACGCGCGACTGCGTGCCGCAATACCCGCGCGAATCGCTCGCCCGCGAAGAGTCGGGCACGACCGGGCTGCTCTTCCTGATCGACGTCGATGGCCGTACGCTCGAAAGCAAGGTCGAAAAATCCAGCGGCTATCGCCGACTCGACGAGGCTGCCCGCAAGGCGCTGGCGAACTGCCACTACAAGCCCGCCATGGTCAACGGCCAGGCCGTCCAGGCTTGGGGTCGGCTCGAATTCGAATGGAAGCTCGAGGAGTAAGGCGCTCGCCTGCTCGGGATACTGATCGTTTAAACAATTCCGGAATACACGACATGAAATTTCTGCAAAACCTCCGCCGTTCCGCTGCTGTTCTTGCCGCTGGCCTCGTTTCGCTGCTCGCCCTGTCGGGCGCGGCGTTCGCTCAGGCCGACAAGATCGTCGTCGAAAACCCGTATGGCCTCGGCGCTCTGTGGGCTCAGGGCGACATCGTTGCGCGCGGCACGCTCGTGATTCTCGTGATCATGTCGATGGGTACGTGGTACATCGCCGTCGTCAAGCTGATCGAACAGGGAAAGCTGTTCAGGCAGGCCAAGGAAGCGCGCGAGAAGTTCTGGGCCGCGCCCTCGGTCGAGAACGGCATCACCCAATTGAACGAAGACAGCGCCTTTCGCTTCATCGCCGAAGAAGGCAACAAGGCTGCGCACCACCACGGCACGCAGATGACCTCGCATGTCGACCTCAACTCCTGGGTCGGCATGACGCTGCAACGCGCGAACGACACGATCAGCGGGCGCCTGCAAAACGGGCTTGCCTTCCTCGCGACCGTCGGTTCGACCGCCCCGTTCGTCGGCCTCTTCGGCACCGTTTGGGGGATCCTGCATGCGCTGACCGCAATCGGCGTGGCCGGCCAGGCTTCGATCGACAAAGTGGCCGGCCCGGTTGGCGAGGCGCTGATCATGACCGCCATTGGTCTGGCTGTCGCGGTGCCCGCGGTGCTCGGCTACAACTGGCTCGTCCGTCGCAACAAGGCTGCCGCCGACTACGTGCGCCAGTTCAGCGGCGAGCTGCACATGGTGCTGCTCGGCGGCAAGAAGGGCTAAGAAATGGGCATGTCCGTTCCCTCGTCGAGCGACGAGGACGAGGTCGTATCGGCGATCAACACGACGCCGTTGGTCGATGTGATGCTGGTGCTGCTGATCATTTTCCTGATCACGATCCCGGTCGTCACGCAATCGATCCAGCTCGATCTGCCGAAGGAAAAGAATATCCCGACGCTGACCAAGCCGGAGAACGTCGTCATCTCGGTCAATAAGGATGGCGATGTCTTCTGGAACCAGAAGCCGGTGGCCGACACCAACGATCTCGTCGAGCGGCTGAAGAAGGTCTCGGTGCTCGATCCGCAACCTGAAGTGCATATTCGCGGCGACGCCAATGCGCGCTACGAGTTTGTCGGCAAGGTCGTCGTTGCCTGCCAGCGCGCAGGGATCGTCAAGGTCGGCTTCATCACCGAACCGCCCGTGGGCGTCGTCGCCGAATAAGGCAGGAGGAGAGCGACATGGGAATGAATGTTGGCAGCGGGAATGGGTCGGGCGATCCGGATGTCGTCGTCGATATCAACACAACGCCACTGATCGACGTGATGCTGGTTCTCTTGATCATGTTGATCATCACGATCCCGATCCAGACGCATGCGACCAAGCTCAATATGCCGGTCAGCACGCCGCCGTCGCAGAACAACACGCCGCCGCAGATCGTGCGGATCGATGTGGACTTCGACGGCACGGTGCTCGTCGATGGCACGGCCACCGATCAGGCCACGCTGGAGCGGCGTTTCGAGCAGATCGCCGCGCAGGCCGATCAGCCCGAAGTGCATCTGCGCCCGCACAAACTCGTCAAATACGATAGCGTGGCGCGGGTCATGGCGTCCGCGCAGCGGATCGGCGTGAAAAAGATCGGCCTCGTCGGGGCCGAGCAGTTCATGTAAGACTGCCAACGCGGCGGCTTCCCGCCGCGTTTTCTTTTAGCTAAGGTTAGTAATGATAAAAAAATATCTGGCGATAGCCTCGATGCTTGCACTGGTCGGCGCCGCGCAACAAGCGGTGGCCGATACGGTGCGTCCCGAAGTGGGTAAACCCGTTCAGGCCGCGCTGGATCTGCTCAAGGCGAAGAAAAGCCGCGAAGCGCTCGCCAAAATCCGCGACGCCGAAGCCGTGGCCAACAAAACCCCGTATGAGGCTTATCTGACCGAGCGCGTCAAGGCGCAGGTTTACATGACGGGCGGCGATGCGATGAATGCGGCCAAATCGTTCGAAACCGCGTCTGGCTTGCCCGGCGCGCCAGCGGCCGAAAAAAATACGCTGCTGACTGCGGCGGCAGGCCAGTACTACAGCGCGCGCGAGTATGCCAAGGCCGCCGCGCTCGCCGGACGCTTCGGGCAAGATCCTTCGATGCGTACGATCTATGTCCAATCGCTCTACCTGAGCGGCGACTATGCGAACGCCGCCAAGGCGCTGGCGGCCGAAGTGCGCGATACGGAGCAGGCCAAGCGACGTCCGAGCGAAGAAACATTGCAACTGCTGACACAAGCCTATCTGAAGCAAAAAGATCAGGCCGGCTACGCCAAGGCAACCGAGAAGTTGCTCGCTTATTACCCGAAGAAAGAATACTGGCAGTCGGTCATTTATGACGCGAAGCGGAACGGCGCGATGGCCGACCGGCTCGCGCTCGATCTGGCGCGCCTGCAACGCGCGACCAGCACCTTGCACACCGCTTCCGAATACGAGGATGCGGTCGCGCTGGCCTTGCAGCAGGGCTACCCGATCGAGGCGAAGAAAGTTTTCGACGAAGGCATGGCCGCCAAGATCATGGGCCAGAGCAACCAGGCCGATCGCCACCGCCGCCTCGGCGAGATGGCGAACAAGGCGATTGCCGACGACAACAAACAACTCGGCAGCGAAGATGCGGCGGCCAACGCGGCGAAAGATGGCACTGCAAGCGTGAACATCGGCTACAACTACGTTTTGCACGACCAGGCCGACAAGGGGCTTGCGCTGATGGAGGCCGGCATCAAGAAGGGCGGTATCAAGCGCCCCGAGGATGCGAAGCTCCATCTTGGCTACGCCTACTACATTGCCGGCAAGAAAGCCCGTGCGGTGCAGGTTTTCAAATCCGTTACCGGGAACGATGGCGCGGCGACGCTAGCGAGCCTCTGGTTGATCGTGCTCAATCAGAGCTGACCGAAATTGCTGTTTTAGGATGAAATGGGAAAGGACTGCTTCGGCGGTCCTTTTTTTATTCGAACTGGCGCAAAAAAGAAAAGGCCCGGTTTTCGGGCCTTTTCTTGTGCGGCAGCGGATTCAGAGATCCTTGACGATCTCGGCGCGTTTTTGCTGGAATTCCGCATCGGTGATCAAACCCTGATCGCGCAGACGTTGCAATGCGCGCAGACGGCTTTCCTGCTTGCGGTAGAACGTGTCGGCCGTCGGGTCGCCGGCCGGTGTTGCTACGCCAGCCGCAGCGGGAGCCGCGAGGGGTGCGACGCCGGGTTGTTGCTGCGCGATCGTTTGCACTTGCGGCAGCGTGACGGCGATCCAGTCGTCGCGGATCAGCTTTGCCTCGCCGGAGGAAACGCCGACGAGCTTGATGCCCTTGTTGCGGAAGCTGCGCGAACCGTAATCGAAGGTCGGATACTGGCGCGAGCCTTGCATGTAATCGGCGACGAAGTCCGAATGCAACATACCCATGATCAGGTTGAGCCGACCGTCCTGGATGAAGATGCGGCCGGCATTGCCGAGCGTGGGCGCGAGTAGGCCCGACCAGGCGTGCTGACCGGTGCTGACGAAGATCACGTCGTCGTTCGCAGTCGCGCGCTGGAGGGCGCCGGCGATGGCTGGCGCGAAGCGCTTGACTTCATCTTCGGAGAAAAGCTGGCGTACTTCCTTGTACGGCTGGCACTGGATAGCGAGCAGCGCGGCGGCGATCTGTTCGGGCGCGATCTGCACCGGTTGCTGGTTCTGCGGGCCATCTTCACCGCCGCCGCGCGCGTCGACCTTGATCCGGTCCCAATCGCCCCAGCGCATGTAGCCGCTATCCGGATGCTGCAACCATTTGGTCAGGCGAGTCGAATCGGGACCGCCGAATAGCGGGCTGTCGAACCAGCCTGCGTGAGCCGGTACGGTGCCGCCGATGGCCGCCGCGGCAAGCAGCGAGGCGAGAAATCGGCGGCTTAGGTGTTTCTGGTACATCGGTGAGAGTCCTCCAATCAGGGTGCGAAGCGGGCCCGGCGGAGGGCGCCGCTTCCGCGACTCAACGCGCGCGCTTTAGCCGTTCTTTTGCGAGTGCAATCAGGCGCTGGGTCGAAGCATCGTAGTCTAGCGCACCGCCATCGCCTTTTAGCGCGTTTTCAATTCCGGAAGCCAGTTGCTTGCCAAGTTCTACGCCCCATTGGTCATAGGAGTTGATGCCCCACACGGCACCCTGAACGAAGACCTTGTGCTCATAGAGTGCAATCAGCGAGCCCAGATGCCTGGGGTCGAGCGCATCGAGCAGCAGCATATTGCTTGGGCGGTTACCCTCGAAGGTTTTATGGCGGGCGAGCATTTCGGCGCGCTCGCCGGTAATACCGGATTTTTCGAGTTCGGCGCGCGCTTCATCGGTCGTTTTGCCGCGCATGAGGGCCGCGGCCTGCGCGAAGCAGGAGGCGATCAGGATCGCGTGGTGCCTGGTATCGAGATCCTGCTGATCGAGCGCGAGGATGAAATCGAGCGGGATCAGGTGGGTGCCCTGGTGGAGCAACTGGAAGTAGGCGTGCTGGCCGTTGATGCCGGGTTCGCCCCAGATGATGGGGCCGGTCGGGTAATCGACCTTCGCGCCGTCGGCGCGCACGCCCTTGCCGTTCGATTCCATGTCGAGCTGTTGCAAATAGGCGGGCAGCCGGTGCAGATTCTGGTTGTACGGTGCGATTACGAGCGAGGTGGAGCCGAGGAAGTTTTCGTACCAGAGGCCAATAAGCCCCATCAGCACGGGCAGATTGTGTTCGATGGGCGCGCTCTGGAAATGCTGATCCATCGCATGCGCGCCTTCGAGCAGCGCGGTGAAATGCACGGGGCCGAGGAACAGGACGATGGGCAGGCCGATTGCTGACCACAGCGAATAGCGGCCGCCGACCCAATCCCAGAATTCGAACATGTTGTCGGGCGAGATACCGAACTTCGTGACGGCCGGCGTATTCGTCGACACCGCGACGAAATGGCGTGCAATGTCGGATTCCGCACAGCCTGCGGCGAGGAACCAGGCGCGCGCCGTGTGCGCGTTGGTGAGGGTTTCTATTGTCGTGAAGGTCTTCGAGGCGATCACGAAAAGCGTCGTGTCCGGGTCGAGCTTCTTCAGGGTCTGGTGAATCTGCGCGCCGTCCACATTGGAGACGAAGTGCATCGAAAGCCGCGCGTGGCCGTAGGGCTTGAGCGCTTCGCAGACCATCAGCGGACCGAGGTCGGAGCCGCCGATGCCGATATTGACGATATCTGTAATTGGCTTACCGCTGCGGCCGGTCCACTCGCCGCTGCGCACACGCTCGCTAAAGGCGAACATGCGGTCCAGCACCTGACGCACGGCGGGCATCACATCTTGGCCATCCACGAGGATAGGCGCGCCGCCACGGTTGCGCAGCGCCACATGCAGCACCGCGCGTTTTTCGGTGTTGTTGATCTTTTCGCCGGCGAACATCGCGTCGCGGCGGCTGCGCACGCCGGTTTCCTCAGCGAGTCCGAGCAAGAGTTGCAAGGTTTGGGCGTTGATGCGGTGCTTCGAGTAATCGAGTTCGATGCCGCAGGCGGTAGCGACATAGCGCTGGGCACGGTCCGGGTCTGCTGCGAAGACATCGCGCAAATGGCGGCCCGACCAGTCCCGCGCATGCTGCGCGAGTTCTTTCCAGGCACGGGTGAGGGTTGGGTTCATCGACGCTTCCTTTCCGTTATTTGCGATTCAAGGTGCCGCTTGTTCGAGCGCAGCCGCCGCGCCGATCAGGGCGGGGTAGGGCGAGTGGATGACGAAGACGGGGATGCTTTGCAGGTAGGCGGCAAAGCGTCCCTTGGCTTCGAAGCGTTGACGGAACGCCGAGTCCTTGAACATGTCGCCCAAGCGCGGCACGATACCTCCGCCAATGAAAACGCCGCCACGGGCACCGAGCGTGAGCGCGAGGTTGCCGGCAATTGTGCCGAGCATTGCGCAGAACATGTTGACCGAATCGCGGGCCAGCGCGTCTTTTCCGTTCAGCGCACCGTCGACGATCTCTGGCGCTGTCTTACCTTGCGGCGGCAGACTGCGCACGGCGGCGAGCGCTTCATGCAACGTAATAAGACCGGGGCCGGAAATCAGGCGTTCGGCCGAAACATGCGGGAATTCGCGTCCGGCCTCTCTGATGACGGCGGCTTCCTCGGCTGTTGCTGCCGCCATCGTCACATGGCCGCCTTCGCCCGAAAGCGGGATGAAGCGTTCGCCCACCGGGATGAGGCCGGAAACGCCGAGACCGGTGCCTGGGCCCAGCACGCCGATGGCAGCATCGGCTTCGCGCGCGCCGCCGCCGATCTGGACGAGTTCGCCAGAAGGCAACTTTGGCAGAGAGAGCGCCAGCGCCGTGAAATCGTTGATGAAGGTGAGCGCCTGGAGCCCGAGCTGTGCGCGCACGGCTTCTATCGAGAAGGCCCAGGTGTGATTGGTCATCTTGATGCGGTCGCCGTCGATCGGATTGGCGATGCCGATTGCGCCGACAAGCGGCCGCACGCCGCCGATTTGCGCGAGATACGCTTCGATCGCCTCGGCCGGGCCCGGATAGTTCGCACCGGGCAGGGTCCGGATGTCTTCGACCGGCCCGCCAGGTTCGCGGACCAGGGCAAAGCGGGCATTCGTGCCGCCGATATCGCCAAGCAGGCGGGGAAAGGGGTTAGCGACACCAGAAGACATGACGATCGACCTCGGTTTGGTTGAACAGGATTCGGATCGGGAAGCGATAGGCGTTGCTGCCCGAGAGGATTTCGCCGAGCAACGCCCATTTTTGCGCGCCGGTGATGTGCAGCGCGAGCGCGCGAGCGCGCACGATACGCGCGGCCGTCAGCGTGATGCGCCAGCGCGGCGCCTTTGTCGCGTTCTCGGTCGCCAGACAGGCCGCGCCCGTGGCGTCCATCAGGCCTGCCGCGAGCTGCGGTGAATCCGGGAAGAGCGAGGCGGTATGGCCGTCCTCGCCCATGCCTAGGATCACGGCGTCGAATTCGCCGATACCGGCCAACGCGCGGCTTGCGAGTTGTGCGCCTGCGACCGGATCGGCGGCGGCGAATTTGAGCGGGACAAACTGCGCGGCCGCCGCACGGCCTTTCAATAGATGTTCGCGCAGCAGGCGTTCGTTGCTGTCCGCGTGATCGGGTGCGACCCAGCGCTCGTCGACGAGCGTGATGACGATGCGCGACCAGTCGAGATCGGCGTCGTGCAACAAGGCGAAGAAGCCGATTGGCGTGCGCCCGCCCGAAACCGCGAGGGAGGCCGTGCTGCGTGCGTTGAGTCCGGCCTGCAAGCGCTGCGTCACCCAGTTGGCCAGTTCGCGGTCCAGCGCTTGCGGACTGGCCTCTGGATGAAAGAACAGATGCGTCGGTGCGGCGGCGGGCGAGGCCATCATATTTCCTCGTGCCAGAGATGCCCGCCCCGACCGATCAGTGCGCTTGCAGAAGCCGGCCCCCAAGTGCCAGCCGTGTAGGGTTTGGGCCGCTCGCTGCTGTCGGCCCAGGCGTCGAGAATGGGCTCGACCCAGCGCCAGGCGGCTTCCTGTTCGTCGCGACGGACGAAGAGCGTCAGGTTGCCGCGCATCGCATCCATGAGAAGACGTTCGTAGGCTTCGAGTCGGCGGCCGTGGGAGGTCGTCGAAAAATCCAGATCGAGCGCCGCAGGTTCTAGCCGCATCACGTCGCCGGGCTGCTTGGCCAGCAGATGCATATGCATCGTCTCGTCCGGCTGCATGCGGATCACGAGACGATTGGCGGGGCGGCCGATGTCGCAGGAATCGAAAATGCAGTGGGGCACCGGGCGGAAGTTGATGACGATCTCTGCCACCTTCTCCTGCATGCGCTTGCCGGTGCGTAGATAAAACGGTACGCCGGCCCAGCGCCAGGAGCCGATTTCGGCTTTGATCGCGACGAAAGTTTCGGTGCGGCTGTCGGCGGCTATCCCGGCTTCGTCGAGATAGCCCTTGACCGGCTGGCCGTCTACCGCGCCAGCGCGGTACTGGCCGCGCACCGTGTTGGTCGTGACATCGGGGCCCGTGATGGGCGTGAGCGCGCGCAGGATCTTGAGCTTTTCGTCGCGCACCGCCGTGGGTTCGAGCGAAGAAGGAGGTTCCATCGCGACGATGCAAAGCAGTTGGAGCAGGTGGTTCTGCACCATGTCGCGCATCGCGCCGGTCTTGTCGTAGAAATCGCCGCGTGCCTCCACACCGAGCTGTTCGGCCACCGTGATCTGTACGTCGCGCACCCACTGGCCGCGCCAGAGCGGTTCGAGCAATACGTTGCCAAAACGCAGCGCAAGCAGATTCTGAACCGACTCCTTACCCAGATAGTGGTCGATACGGAAGATCTGCGGCTCGGAAAAATGCGCCCCGACTTCGTCGTTGATCTGACGGTTCGAGGCTAGATCGGTGCCTAACGGTTTTTCCAGAATGACGCGGCAGCGCGGCGTGATCAGATCGACCGAGGCTAGGCTGCGGCATGTCGCGGTGAAGAGGCCCGGCGCTGTGGATAGGTAATAGACGCGCTCGCGATCCGTTTTGCCGATGAGATCGGCCAATGCGGTAAAGCTTTCGGGCTTCGTCGCATCGGCCGAGCAGTAGTGGATGCGCCGGACAAAGTTCGTCCAGGTTTCTTCCGCGTAGGCATTACCGAGGAACTCCTGCGTATTTGCCCGCGCGCGCGCGATGTATTCCTCGCGGCCGAGCGGACTGCGTGCGACGCCGATGATCCGCAGCTCCGGCCCGAGCAGGCTTTCCTGGTGAAGGTGGTAGAGCGCCGGCAATAGCTTGCGCATGACAAGGTCGCCTGTCGCGCCGAACAGCACGATGTCGAGCGCTGGAATCTGGGGCATTGTCGTACTCCCTGGAGATATCGGTTATCGGATGCGCCGTACAGCGCGAGCCGGCTGCATTTTATGATAAGAGCATGGGCCGGCGGAGCCTGCGCGCGCCTGCGCGGCAGAAATCCAAAACGACGCAAAGTATAAGAAGCAAAACTACATTCGTCCAAATGGGCGTATGCGTCTGGTTTCTCGGTGCTCGAGGAAGCCGTGCCGCAGGAGGGATGCGTTGTAATGATGCAACAATAAGAAAACCCATGTTGCAGCGCATCAAGTCTTGAAATTCATGGACTTAAACGAAAGTTTGCGAGGGACGTAGCAATCTGGATCAAGTCCATGCGTGGTATAGGCGGGGTTTTCTTGTTTTGCGTTTGTAGCATTACTACAATCCGCAACGTTTTGTAACGATCCTCAAAATCGAAGAACGTATCCATGTTGCTTCATCCCGTGGTCGAAACCGTAACGATGAGCATCCGTCGACGCAGCGCCGACGGCCGCGCGCGTTATGTCGCCAGGATAAGCAATGCGCCGCGCGCGACGCAACGTTCGGAGTTGTCGTGCACGAATCTCGCGCACGGATTCGCCGCTGCGCCGGCTCGCGACAAGATTCAGTTGCGCGAACTGCGTCAGCCGAATCTGGGCATCGTTACGGCCTATAACGACATGCTATCGGCGCATCAGCCGCTGCGCGATTATCCCGAGTGGATCAAGGAAGCCGCGCGCGAAGTTGGCGCGACGGCGCAGGTCGCCGGCGGCGTGCCGGCGATGTGCGATGGCGTCACTCAGGGCCAGCCCGGGATGGAGCTGTCGCTGTTCTCGCGCGAAGTCATCGCGATGGCGACGGCCGTTGCGCTCTCGCACAATATGTTCGACGCGGCGCTGTATCTGGGCGTTTGCGACAAGATCGTGCCTGGCCTCTTGATCGGCGCGCTGCGTTTCGGTCATTTGCCCGCCGTGTTCGTGCCGGCCGGCCCGATGCCGTCGGGCATCGCGAATTCCGAAAAAGCGCAGATTCGTCAGTTGCATGCCGCAGGCAAGGTCGGGCGCGATGTACTGCTCGAAACCGAAGCGCATGCCTATCACGCGGCGGGGACCTGTACCTTTTACGGCACGGCCAACAGCAACCAGATGCTGATGGAAGTGATGGGACTGCATCTGCCCGGCTCGGCCTTTGTCGCGCCGGGCTCGCCCCTGCGCTATGTGCTGACGCGTGCGGCTGCCCTGCAAGCCTTGCAGAACACCGCCGAGCGCGGCAATTACAAGCCGGTCGGTCTAATGATCGACGAGCGTTGCATCGTCAATGCCCTGGTCGGCCTGCTCGCAACCGGCGGTTCGACGAACCATACGCTGCACCTCGTGGCCATCGCGAAGGCCGCCGGGATAACGATTTCCTGGGACGATTTCGACGCTTTGTCGAAGGCGGTACCGCTGCTGGCGCGGATTTATCCGAACGGCGCGGCGGACGTCAATCAATTCCATCAGGCTGGCGGCATGACCTTCCTGATCCGCGAGCTGCTCGCGGGCGGCCTGCTCCATGCGGATGTCGATACCGTCGCGGGGCCGGGTCTAGAACACTACACGCGCGCGCCGGCTCTGGATCAAAGCGGCAATCTCGTCTGGCGCGATGTCGCCGTCGCCACGGGCGACGAGGCGATCCTGCGCCCGCTCGCGCAGCCGTTCAGCGAGGACGGCGGGCTTGCCGTATTGCGCGGCAATCTTGGGCGCGCGGTGATCAAGGTCTCGGCGGTCAAGCCCGAACACCACTTCGTCGAAGCGCCGGTGCGTATTTTTGCGAGCCAGGGCGACATGCTCGCGGCCGCCGCGCGCGGCGAGCTCGACCGCGATGTCGTCGTCGTCGTGCGCTTTCAGGGGCCGCGTGCCAATGGCATGCCCGAGCTGCACAAGCTGACGCCGACGCTCGCGAACATTCAGGACAAAGGTTTCAAGGTGGCGCTCGTGACCGACGGGCGTATGTCGGGCGCATCGGGCAAGGTGCCCGCCGCGATTCATGTCACGCCGGAAGCCTTGGATCAAGGCCCGCTCGCGCGCCTGCGCGACGGCGACATCGTGCGTCTGGACGCTGCGGCCGGCGTGCTTTGCGCGCGTGTACCGGATGACGAATGGGCCGCCCGCGAGAGCGCGACGGCTGCTCTCGATGACAACGAATTCGGTTTCGGGCGCGAATTCTTCGGCGTTTTCCGCAAGGTGGCCGCAGGCGCCGAGGCCGGTGGCAGCGTCTTCGACTTCAAGGATTGAGGCACGAGATGAACCTGAAAGATGTTCTGCGCATGGGGCCCGTAATGCCGGTGATCGTGATCCGCGATCTGGATCACGCGGCGCCGCTTGCCCAGGCGCTCGCGCGCGGCGGCATCCGCGTGTTCGAGGTGACGCTGCGGACCGATGTTGCGCTCAAGGCCATCGAGCTGATGCGCGAAGCCGTGCCCGATGCGATCGTCGGCGCGGGAACGGTCACGCGGCCAGCCGAACTCGAAGCCGCGCTCGCCGCTGGCGCGATGTTCGCTGTGACGCCGGGCCTCACGCGCGAACTCGCCGTATCGGCCACCGCGCCGGCGCTGCCGCTTTTACCCGGTGTGATGACGCCGGCCGAACTCATGTTTGCGCGCGACTACGGTTTCGATGCGCTCAAATTTTTCCCCGCTCGCGAAGCTGGCGGCATCGGGATGCTGCGGGCCTTGGCAGGCCCGTTCCCCGATGTGCTGTTCTGCCCGACGGGCGGCGTCACCGTGGAGTCGGCGGCGGAATATCTGGAACTGCCGAACGTTGCGTGCGTCGGTGGCTCCTGGCTCGCGCCGGCCGATTTGATGGAGCGCGGCGACTGGGACGCAATTGTCAGACTCGCGCGCGAGGCGTCCAGCCTCCCGCGCGAGTCGAAAGCGGTGTAGTAGCAGGAGGTGGATGCGCCCCGGATCGCGTAATGAGGGCGCGCCAAGTTAATAACAGAGAAGGCATTACGAGCATTGTTTTCTGAACTGGCGGACCGGCAGGTTCGCTGCGTAATAGACCACAGGAGAGGTGACATGAAATTCAAAATCAGCGCTATCGCTGCCGCCGTCGCGGCCGCCACGCTGTCGACCGTAGCTTCGGCCGATCCCATCGAATTCCACGGCTACATGCGTGCGGGCGTTGGAACCTCGGACCAGGGTGGTTCGCAAGCTTGCTTCCAGCTTCCGGGCGCCTACAGCAAGTATCGTCTCGGTAACGAGTGCGAGAACTACGGCGAATTCGCGTTCGACGTCGAAGGCTGGAAGTCCAACACATCGGACGCCTATGCCAAGCTTCACACGCGTTTTGCCTACTCGGTTTCGCAGAGCCAAGACTGGGAGCAGAGTGCCCCGGCTTGGCGCGAGAACTGGGTCGAATTCGGCAACATCGGTTCGGGTGCGCTGGCAACCGCCAAGCTGTGGGCCGGCAAGCGCTTCTACAAGCGTGAAGACGTCCACATTAACGACTTCTACTACTGGGACAACAGCGGTCCTGGCGCCGGTATCGAAGACGTCGTCTTCGGCCCGACGAAGTGGGCCTACGCCTATCGTCAAAACACGAATAATTCGGGCGAGAAGATCAATACGCACGACCTTCGCACGGAAGTGAGTCTCGACGATCTCGGCGCACTGTCGTTTGGCGTGGCTTATCAGGCCACCAACTACAGTGACGCAGCCAAGCTTGCAGCCGGCAACAGCAAGGACGACGGCTGGAACTTCACTGGCGAACACTTCATTCCGGTGCTCGGCGGTTTCAACAAGTTCGTCGTTCAGTACGGGCAGGGTTCGGCGGCCAATCTGGTTCTGACCAACCCGCAGTTCAATCCTGGCAAGCGAGAAGGCGACAAATCGCAAGAATCCTGGCGCCTGCTTGATACGTTGGTCTGGTCCTACGGGGCGACCGACGGCCAAGCAGTCATCATTTATCAGGACAAGAAGGACGATAGCAAGTGGTTCTCCTTCGGCGTACGGCCGGTCTACCACTTCAACGATCTGTACGGGATCACTGCGGAATATGGTTACGACCAGGTCAAGCCGTACAACTCGAATCTGATAAACGGTAATACGGAAACAATGAGCCTGAACAAGTTCACGGTTGCAGGGCTTGTGACTGCGGGCCGTGGTTTCTGGAACCGCCCGCAACTGCGCTTGTTCTACACCTATGCGAAATGGAACGACGCGGCGCGTGACAACGGTTACTTTGATAATAACCGGCAATGGCAGAGCAGCAATGTCGGGGGTAGTGCATATCTGACATCGACCAGCGGTTCGACCTACGGTGCTCAGGCTGAAATGTGGTGGTAAGAAACCTTCGATTAAACCTTCGCGGGTTTGATTGAATGTGTGAAACTCCTCCGGCTTCGCGCCGGGGGAGTTTTGTAGGACGTGATGTAACGAAAAAAATGCCCAGTGGGCATATCGAATGGATACGGCGGACTTGGGCTGCGAGTGCGTCGGAATCCGATCACAGGAGTGGAGGCAAGGGTTCATGGCTGGTTTGGTACTAAAAGGGATCAAAAAGTCTTACGGCGAGATCCAAACCATTCACGGCGTCGACCTGGAGATCCAGGACGGAGAGTTCGTGGTCTTCGTCGGCCCCTCCGGTTGTGGCAAGTCGACGCTTCTGCGCTGTATTGCGGGCCTGGAGGACATCTCTGCGGGGGATCTTTCCATCGGCGGCAAGCGCGTCAATGACGAACCGCCTTCCAAGCGCGGCGTCGCAATGGTTTTTCAAAGCTATGCGCTCTATCCACACATGACGGTGGAAGAGAATATGGCTTTTGCGCTGAAGCTCGCGAACGCGAGCCGCGCCGAGCAAAAGGCTGCGGTCGATCGCGCGGCAAAAATTTTGCAGATCGAGCCGTTGCTCGATCGCAAACCGAAGGCGCTTTCGGGCGGCCAGCGCCAGCGCGTGGCGATCGGCCGCGCAATCGTGCGCAAACCCGAGGTGTTCCTGTTCGACG